>DASQPD010000089.1:0-11183 GCA_035644135.1 Pyrinomonadaceae bacterium | reverse complement strand
ACTCGGGGCCGCTTTTTCGGCGTTTGCTGAAACTTCGGCTCGCAATGTTGATAGCCGGTGGGCGTTCAATTGGAGGAGTTCATTTGCGGGCCGAAAAGACCGCGAGACAAGTCAAAAACAAACTTTGAGTAATGTCTTGGTTTGGTTTCGTGTTTTTTCTCGCTCGGACATGAACGATCCACGAAATCACACGAAACCGCACGAACAAACCAATTAGCTTCGTGTATTTTCGTGGATCGTTTTAAGTGACGGGCAGCAATCTCTCAAAATAAGGACCACCAAACTTGGAACGCTGACTATTGGTGGGCGAAATGGTTTTAGCGAACTAAGGAGAGAAATTACGAGGTCTTAAAACGGTGTCGGATAACGTAAATTTTTATGTTCAGATACCGACAACTTTGAGCGTTTTAAGTTTAAGTAATCTACCGGACGGAACGGGAAATCAAGATGGGTGCCCCTCTGGTTCCTTTGGCATCAAGATTTCGATAAGATATCAAGTAAAGGATCAGGCTGGTGGTCTTATTCAAACTGACAAGATGGAACCTCAAGAGACAGTGAAAAACGAGGTTCTTAATGGCACATCACTCGGAGACCCGGTACCAACATTTACCGACATTGGTCCTTCCAGAATCACCGGCACAAGCCAATTCACCGATTCGGGGGGTCAGTTTCTTGATGCTCCTTACGGAAACTGTCAGCCATTCGCTATTTCGTCTTACACTTTTACTCAGGTAATACGCGTATTGGCGAGTAACCAAAACCCATACGTGTTGAAAACGAACAACGTAACCTTAACCGGAACTACCGGTGGGACCGGCACCATCTCAAATGGTGGAGACGTCCAAAGCAGCAGACCATAGCGAGAGGAGAGACGGTATGAAAAGTCATGTAGTGATTTTGCTAGCCCTTATTTTATTTGCTGGCATTGTAGGAGTATCTCAGACCACCAGCGACTTACAAAAGAAGTATGGACCGCCCGATTCAGAAGGACGTTACATCGTTAGGCCTGGTATTGGTTTGATCGCTACCGTTGATGACGCTGGAACTATGCGGGATATTACAATTGGCCCCATAAGCTCGAACCCGAAGTCCGCAGCCCAGCCGGCTGAAAAACCTACTGTAATGAAGGCCGAAGTCGCAGAAACAATTCTTAGTGAGGTTTTGCCAGTCTCAAAGCGAGGCCGTTACAAAGGTACTGGAAACGCCGAATTCGGATGTACTTCAGTGGATCATATGGAGTATGAGAAAGTTGTTATCAGTATTAGGAACCGGTGTGCTGAACAGGGAGGCGGAACTTATTCGATGAATATTCATTGGAAAGGTTAACTACAAGCCTGCGGCGCGATTTACTCAGCGATGATCCCCTCCTAACTCGTCATGATCGTCACTCTAAAATGACGCCATCCACGAACTCGCCGCGCAGGGGACCGAAAGCGCACTAATATTTTGGAATCGTCTTCCGCTTCAATCTCAAGGGAAGCATTTCTTCCCTGTCTTCATGTCGAGTTCGCGTTGATTGTGTATACAACTATCTAGCCATGTCAATTCCCTGCCTCGGCTGAAATGGGCGAAGCTTACGGGTAGTAATCACTGGTCTCTTGGTTGGATGGGAGTTGATCGAACGTTGCAAGTGAAACCAGTTCCCAACAGCCCGGAGGATTGCCACTAGGAGAGTGAGGGATTGAGGAGAGTCGGATTTACAGGAACAAGTTCATGGTGACTGCGTGGGCGCCGACGCAGATTTCTTCGACATCTGCCGTGCCTTAGAAGTTCCAATAATCGTGGCTCATCCTCCATTGATTCTTACCGAACCGGTGGGTGAAAGAGTTGAACAAGCATCCTCACAGAGAAAACAGACTCCAGACCCCTACCGTAATGAGGTAGAGTTCCAAAGGGTTCCACGTAAATTCTGGCAGCTAAGTTGTTGAGTGCATTGGTAGGCGAGCAGCGCAACAACGCTTGGTGCAGATGATTCTTCCCGAAGAATTAATTAGACCAGTAGTTGCTTCTTCAAGGAGCAGGTCAACTCAACATTTGGATTGTGTCCCGGAGCTGTCGGCCGCCGAGTTGCAGGTGATGTGGAGCGCTTTGGACCAGGAGGAGTTGTTTATGTAAGCGCCTAAGCAATGAGACATTGGCGACGTGTGAGGGATGTTCAGGTACCTCCTGCTCCGAGAAATATAAACGCGCTAATGACTCGCGTAAAAGTCTTCTCGGGAGCCTCGTTCATTTGATAATAGGAAACGGAAGAATGCGAAAGTAGTACGGGAGTTTAATGCGCGATGCGAGCAACCGCTGCAAAGGTCAGCGTTGAGATTGGATTTAAAAATAGCTCGATCTGATTAGCGTCGATCGACTCCAAGAGCGGGTCGTCGGCTGTGATGACGTACGACTAGGACACGAACGCAGTCGTTAACTATTCGGAAGAGAAAATGATAGGGAAATGTTTCGAGGTTTACGCGCCTGAGATCCCGCTCGCGAATGCTGTAAGCTTCGGGATTATTGGCTGCATTCTGAAAGAATTGACGTAGTTCGCTGTAGAACTCCCCTGCGAGTTTGGGTCCTCCGACATCCTCGTAATACGTCATAATGGTCGAGATGTCAGATGCAATCAGGCGATGAAATTCCAGACGCATCAGTTGCGCCGGCTTTGAATCTGCGAGTCCAATTGGGCGAGAGAAATAGTCGCATCTGGATTCACATTAGCCTCCGCATCACGGCGCAGAGCCTCAGCAACGCCTTCGTCCTCCTCCGACAATATACCGGGAAGTGAATCAAGCAGATTTGCCACAAGAGTTGCGCGTTCTTTGTCGGGCAAGTCCAAAGCTAGTTTCTCGATTTCAATGATAGTGGACATGCACGAAGAATAACTCTATGAGCGGCCTGAGACAACAGCGCCGTCGTATTCATGAGCTAACCTCGGGAAGTTATTCCATCTATGCGTATCTCATTTGGATTGGAGCTTTTTTTGGAGCAACGGAAAACGGGGTCGCGAGGGCCAAGTTATTGAGGAAAATGGTAGGCGCGTGGGGATTTGAACCCCAGACCCCTACCGTGTCAACACCATCTCCGATCACTTCGGATAGACTGTAATCTCTCATACCTCGGCAAACATTAACCAATGCGGCTAGAGAAAGTCGCGCTTACGCTGCATAGATTGATTAGATTCCACGCGTAGTCTGCCAAAAGTCTGCCAAGACTTTTCGCCGCACCGATATGGCCCAACGATCATCTGCTCAGAAGGCGGCAGGGAGGGTGCTATAATGACGAGCACGGAGCAGCTAATGACAAAAGAGATAGAAGCAATTTACGAACATGGCATTATCCGGCCCGTGAAACCGTTGGAGTTACCGGAAGGGTCTCGGCTTGACGTAATTGTAATCATTCACGAGAAACCTCGCATAAACGGGAACGCTGCCAGCATCCTGGCCGAAATTGCCGCCTTACCCCTGGAAGGCGCTTCAGATGCTTTTTCCGGTCGGGAGCACGACTCGATCCTCTATCCCAAGAAGCCCGCCGCATGATCTTCGTTGACACCGGAGCTTGGTTCGCTTCTCTAATTCCCACTGACCCTGATCACGCGAGTGCGACTGCATGGCTGGCGGAGAATAGTTCCCCGCTACTGACGACCGATTATGTAATTGACGAAACGCTCACGTTGCTTAGAGCGCGGGGCGAGAGGACCCGGGCATTGCTACTTGGGGCGAGATTCTTTCGCGATGGTATTGCGGAAATCCATAAGATTACCGAGCCGGATCTCGAACGCGCCTGGGAGACATTTGAGCGTTTCGCCGACAAGGACTGGAGCTTCACAGACTGCACGAGCAAGGTTGTCATCGAGCAACTCGGAATCACTCAAGCTTTCGCGTTCGATCATCACTTCAAGCAATTCAGCACAGTTCAAATCGTGCCATAAAGCTGCGTTGCAGCGCCGTTCTCTTGAGCCGCAGTCCACCGGCCCAACATACGAGAGCGTAATTCGGCAATTTCGGCTTGGTAGGCAGGATTAGACTCCAGTTGCTCTTGAAGAGCATCGGCTGCTGTTTCCTGCTTCTTCAAATACTCTTCAATTTCTTGGCGATGCGTGAGGTAGTAAGCAATACTTGAGTAAACGTCGCCTAGACTGAGAGAAGGAAAGCTCTGGACAATTTGCTCGGCTGTCGCTCCCAGTTTGAAATGATGAACAATGGAGTCCAGACTAACGCGCGAGCCTTTGATGCGAATAGTCCCATGCTCGGTGATAACAAGCGGCATGCTGATGGATTCTTGCAAGGCAAACATAATGGAGTTGATCATACCTGATGGATGCGGCTGAGCCGAAGATAACGTAACCACAATAGCGGTAGAGACCCATAACCCACTATCGTGGTCTCCTTTTTTCACTGGAGTTGACTCGTGGACAGCGACGAGATCCTGAAGGCTGAGCTCAAAAAGGCCGTTGCGGAATGCGAGCGTTTGCGCGAAGAAAACGCCCGGCTCAGGGTTCGTGTTGGTCAAGCACCAGATACCCTCGCTTCGACGCCTAATCAGTTCTCGGCGCACAACAACAAGAAAGCACAAGCGTCGGCCACCGTAACGGCTGAGTCTCGGCCGGAACTCAAAGTCTCCTTGTTCGGGAGCCTGTTTCGCGGACGGGACGATGTGTATGCGCTCAGGTGGGAAGGCAGAAGCGGTAAGACTGGCTATTCGCCGGCGGGTATTCGCGAATGGGACCAAGCGCCTTCACCGGGTCGTGGCCAGAAGAAATCATTTCGCCACAGCAAGCTGTTCCCTCTGAGCGAGGAAGTGATCAGAGATCATCTGCTCGGAAAGCAAACCATCGGAGTCTATCCTCTCCTGCAGGACGATACCTGTTGGTTTGTCGCAGTAGACTTCGACAAGAAGAGCTGGGAGGCGGATGCTTGCGCTTTCTTGAAGATGTGCCAGGAGACTGGTGTACCTGCGTCGCTCGAGCGTTCACGATCGGGCAATGGAGGTCATGTCTGGATATTCTTTAAAAGTCCGATCCAAGCGGCTCTGGCCCGCAAGCTCGCTAGCGCCGTCCTGACCCGCACGATGGAGCGGCGTTACGCGATGGGGCTCGATTCTTACGACCGGTTGTTTCCAAGTCAGGACACAATGCCCAAGGGCGGATTCGGAAATCTCATAGCCTTGCCCTTACAGCACGGCCCTCGCGAAAACGGCAACAGCGTCTTCCTAGACGATCAGCTACGGGCGTACGACGACCAGTGGACGTTCCTTTCCTCGGTAAAGCGATTGGGCCCGGACGAAGTTCAAGTACTTCTTCGCAAGGTGTACCCAGCCGGCGACGTCATTAACATTAGACACAGCGCATCCGATTACGACGAAGCGAGTGATCCGTGGATCCTCCCGCCGTCTGGCCAGCATGCATTCAAGATCATAACCGAACCGCTGCCTCCAAACATATCAATCAAACTTGGGAATCTGATTTACGTCGAAAAGAAAGACTTACCCGATGCATTTTTGGATCGCTTGATTCGGTTGGCCGCCTTTCAGAATCCGGAGTTTTACAAGACCCAAGCGATGCGCCTTTCGACGTTCGGCAAACCGCGAGTAATCGGATGTGCCGAGGATCTGCTTCATCACATCGCTCTGCCTCGTGGATTGCTGAAAGAGGTGCTCGATCTGTTCCACAGTAATCGCATCGCGGTTGACGTTACCGACCATCGGTTCGTTGGAGTTCCCATTGAGGTCGATTTCCAAGGCGATCGTCGTGCGGCGCAGACAGAGGCAGCAAAGGCTTTGGCTGCTTGTGATGACGGTATCCTTTGCGCTCCAACAGCTTTTGGCAAGACCGCCGTTGCGGCGCAACTGATTGCGATGCGTAAAGTGAACACGCTGGTATTAGTTCATCGCCGTCACTTAATGGATCAATGGCGGGAGCGATTGGCGCTCTTCCTCGGACTTAGCGGCAAGGAAATCGGCCAGATTGGAGGCGGAAAGACCACAAAAACCGGATGCCTCGATGTAGCAGTCATACAGAGTCTCATTCGAAAGGGCGAGGTGAAGGACATAGTGGCCGAATACGGCCAGGTGATCGTGGACGAATGCCATCACGTCTCCGCCTTCTCCTTCGAGCGAGTCCTGAGGAAGGTCAAGGCAAAGTACGTCGTCGGATTGACGGCGACTCCAGTTCGCAAAGACGGCCACCACCCAATCATCCTCATGCAATGCGGTCCCATTCGCTTCAATGTGAGCAGTAAGAAGCAGGCCCCAGCTTCGGCTTTTCAATACGAGGTCATACCCAGGATAACCGAATTCACAGTACCTCCTGAATGGAATGGCATCGGCATACAAGATATCTACACCGCTCTCGTTAATGACGAGCAAAGAACCGACTTTGTCGTCGCCGATGTTGTGGGCGCAATAGCGGACGGACGTTTTCCTTTGCTACTCACCGAACGTACGGACCACTTGCAGCTTTTGCACGAAAAGCTAGTGCGACGAGTGCCGAACGTTTTTGTGATGAAGGGCGGAATGGGAAAGAAACAACGCGATTCGGTGGCTGCGGAGATCGCTGCAGTTCCGGCATACCAGCAACGAGTCATTCTCGCCACGGGACGTTACATTGGAGAAGGCTTCGATGACGCGCGGCTGGACACACTGTTCCTCGCAATGCCGATCTCTTGGCGTGGGACCTTGCAGCAATACGTCGGGCGACTCCATCGACTTCATGAAAGCAAATACGTGGTTCGAGTGTACGACTACGTCGATGCATGCGTACCGGTGCTGAATCGCATGTATGAGAAGCGCCTGAAAGCGTACAAGGCGGTCGGCTACACTGTGACTCGGCCGTCTGGCGAGCAAGAGGCTCAGGCTGATCTAAGGTTTGCAGCTATCGAACAAATCGCTGTTCGAGCAGCTATTACTTTTGAAGAGGCACGCGGCTGGAAAGTTGAAAGCGTAGAAAGCGATACTCGTGGCTTCGATCTGATCTCGCGCCGTGCGCCTTCCGATATTGCACGAGAAACGATCGAGACTCGGTTCATCGAAGTAAAAGGAAGAGCCGCGATTGGTGAGATCGCGCTTACCGCTAACGAATACAAAACGGCCCAGCGCCTGGGCGATGACTACTGGCTCTACGTCGTGTTCAACTGCGCATCGCAACCCGAGGTAACCACGATTCAGAACCCTGCTCGCTTCGATTGGGAACCGTTGTCAAAGATTGATTGCTACCGCATTAAGGCAGAAGTGATTCTGAAGCGCAACTGAAACCAAGGAACCTGTGCCCTCCGCACTGGTTATCGATCAAACTCCACAACCTGGGGAGGGAGTTGATTACGGTTACCCTGTTGGCGTTACCATCACTAAAGCGGATTCCCATGGCCCTGGGCCGTAACGGCAAGACGAATTATGCTTGACGTAACGCATAAGTACCGGTGATAATCAGTTGGTGATCGTCAGCTACCGGGATAAGAGAACCAAAGACTTCGCGATCGGAAAGCGAGTCAAGGCATTCTCGGGAATCGAAAGGGCCGCACGTCTGAAGCTTGATCGCCTTGAAGCTGCCGTTACCTTGAAGGATCTGGCAGCGCTGCCCGGCAACCGTTTTGAAATTCTCAAAGGAGATCGGAAAGGCCAATACTCTATCCGAATCAATGACCAGTGGCACGTGTGTTTTGAGTGGCCCCAGAAGGCACCGGGACCCATCAATGTGGAGATAGTTGACTATCACTAGGAGAATTACTCATGCCAATAACAGCGATACATCCGGGAGATCACCTGGCCGAGGAATTGGAAACTCTTAATCTTAGCGCCGCCGAACTCGCGCGCCAGTTAAAGGTGCCAACCAATCGCATTACTGGGATTCTGAATGGACAGCGCGCCATTACTGGTGACACAGCCCTGCGCCTAGGTCATTTCTTTGGCACGAGCGCCGAGTTTTGGTTGAATCTGCAGAGTCTTTACGAACTGCGGCTTGCCGAAAAGAAGGCTTGGAGATCGATCAAGGTTCTGCCAACCCTCAAGCAGCGCGCTCAGACTCCCGCCTGAAGCCTTCACTGCAAGCGTTAGCCGCAGAATCGGCACACCCACCACTCATTAAGAACAATAGCAGCCTTCACGAGCACTTCATGATCGGGATTGATATAGCGAGTTGTGGTCTTAGGATTTCTATGGCCCAAAACCTTGGCCACATGGACGACAGGCAAGATCTCGGATAACCGAGTACCTGCTGAATGCCTTAAGTCATGGAATCGAACGTCCTCCAAACCAGTATCCTTCCGCGCACCACCCCAGCTTCGTCTTACATTTCTTGTGATACCAAAAACCAGCAAATCTGAGGGCTTTCTTACCTGATTTAAGCCGCCGAAACGCTTTGACGGGCTTGTTCTTTTTAAGATCAATCAACGTCTCCCTCAAACGCTCTGTCATAACCACATCGCGCTTAAGTAAAGCTCCATTCTTACCCTTGTAGCTAATAAAGCGCCCTAATCACGCCAACTTCAAAATCTACCTGAGGCCACGTCAGCCTGAGCAGTTCGCCTTTTCGCGCTCCCGTGTCGAGGCCCGCAATGACAAGGGCCTTCAAATGTCGACGATTTTCTCCGTGACATTCTTTTAGAAGCCGTTGCTCTTGCTCATACGTCAATATCGTTTCTCGCGGCTGTTCATCAGCAGTGTTGATCAATTCTCCAGGTCTGGCCTTCGTGAAGGGATTGACGGTGATCCAATCGTTGATTTTTGCCTCATTGAGCATCGCTCGCAGAGTATTCATCTCACGATTTACAGTGCCTACGTTGACGTTTCCGCCCCCCTTTGTCTTGCTGCGCAGGCGATGATTTCGGTAGGCACGTAACTCCACAACCTGAAGAGGAAGTTGATTACGGTTACCCTGTTGGCGTTACCATTACTAAAGTGGATTCCCATGGGCCATGGTCCGTAATGTCCAGACTCTTACCCCCGGCAATCCGTGTTCGGAAACGGATTGGCATCGGTTGAAAGACTAAACTCCGCCCATGGGGTTATGAAGACCAAGTAAGGGTTCGCACCAGCTTTTATCCTAAGTAACAAGCCAATAAAACAATGGGTCGAGGGCGAACCTCAGCTGCGGCCTCATCGCTAACGAGCAAACCTGTGGCGCACCCGCCAACAAAGACCAATTCACTAAGAACTGGTCTCAACAGCTTCACGGCGACTATGAGGAGTTCCAGATTTCGGTTAGCCATCGGCCTTCTTGCACAAGTTTTTTTTGAGTTCTTGCTCGGCCAATTTGCGCTCGCGCATGCGGCCGTCACGAAGGGCGTCCACACAAAAGGAACCTCCTTCGAGGCTTGTTCGCGCCCGCGCGATGGATGTGCCGCCAGGCTAATTAAACTGTGCTTTAATAAGGCCCGCGTGTTCTTTCGCTTATTTTAGTTTTGTCACGATTTCTAAAATAAGTGCGAACTGGCCGTGGTTGCCCGGCACTTGACCAGGTTTCACTAGCAATCACGCCTCCACACCTTGAAGAAGAGTTGGCAAAACAAAATGCCGCGCTGATGTCCACGAACCTGCCGACGAGACAATGATGACGACCCTACAACTGCTTGCGGAGAAACCAAGTATTCCTACCACGACAGCGTGGTACTTGGCTGATCTCGGCGAGGCTCGTGGCAAGCAGGAACTCTTCACGAAGCAGTCACCGCAGCGGCTCAAGGTCTTGCGCGAACATGCGCTGATCGAGAGTGCAGTCTCTTCCAACCGTATTGAAGGAGTAACGGTCGAGCAGTCTCGCGTCAAAGCAGTCGTGCTCGGCAAAGCCTTGTTGCGGGATCGCGATGAACAGGAGATCCGCGGATATCGCGATGCCCTCAAACTTATTCATGAGCAAGGCGCAAAACTTCCCGTCTCTGAGAAAACGATCCTGCGGCTCCATCGCCTGAGTCGGGCCAATATCGGCGATGCCGGCAAGTACAAAGAGAAGGATAGCGACATCATCGAGAAGTCTCCGGATGGACGAGTGCGCGTGCGCTTCAAAACCGTGACCGCGCGAAAGACGCCTGCGGCGATAAGGACGTTAATCGACGAGTGGGGCGACAGTCTTGACGAACGGGTGGTGCAACCGTTGATTGCAACGGCAGCGATGAACCTGGATTTCTTGTGCATCCACCCGTTTAGGGATGGTAATGGTCGCGTCTCGCGACTCCTGCTGCTCTTGCAGTGTTATCACCTGGGGTACGAAGTCGGGCGTTTCATTAGTCTTGAGCGGGTGATCGAAGAGAATAAGGATCGGTACTACGAAACGCTGGAACAAAGTTCGCAAGGCTGGCACGAGGGCAAGCACGATCCCTGGCCCTACATCAATTACATTCTTTATATTCTTAAGACGGCCTATCGCGAATTCGAAGAGCGTGTCGGTGCGCTGTCAACTGCCCGAGGAGCTAAGACCGCTATGGTCCTTGACGCGATCGAGCGTTTGCCGGATAGCTTCAGGATGGTCGATCTTGAGCGCGCCGCTCCCAACGTCACGAGAGATATGATCCGCGTGGTGCTGAACCGATTGAAGAAGGACAACAAGATCTGCTGTGAAGGTCACGGAGCGGCCGCGGTGTGGCGGAAAGGATCGAAAAAGCGCTGAAGTACTATGGTGGTAATAACTCACCAGTGGTGGTAATAAAGGTGGTAATAACCCACCGCCTGGTCATCTGCCGCCCAGTTCAGAGAGATAGGAAGGAACGCTAACAACAATGAAAGCCGCAACTAGAAGTAACAAGACTCGGACGAACAAAACAAACTAAATGTGGGTGCTTTCTTCACCGCCAATTCCACACCGACTTCTTACCGCTGATCTCCGGTAGATAAATGCCATCCTGCTTGTCATGACGGACATACTTGACGAGGAAATCAACGATCCATCTCCGATCGCTATTCTGCCCGGGATTGGTCAACTCGTTTCGTTCAACCCGCCACACGGCTCCCTCTACCGGATCGCTCGCGCCGTGGAAACCATAAGTGTCGAGCGCCTTGATTGCCGCTTCTATGCTAAGCGGCTCACCGCGGTTTATAACCGTTGGAGCCACAAAGTCGCCGTTCCTCACACGGTCGATTAGCTCGTCATATCGAGCGCGTTCATTACTCGCCATTAGATCGAACGCTACGAATGGTTCATGTTTGAGTTGATAGCGGGTCCCGTGCGCTTGCATCAGCCATTCGCCAACTAATCGCTCGCCGTCCCGCAACAC
>DASQPD010000088.1:0-13863 GCA_035644135.1 Pyrinomonadaceae bacterium | reverse complement strand
CGCCACAGCGTGGTCTTTTGTTGCCATCTATTTCTTTTGTCCTGTGTCTGGAATTTCCCGCGTCCGTGCTCTGCGGCACTGTTCACCTTGAACGGGATGTAAGGCATGGCGTGATTGTCAATAACCGTCTGAAGGTTATCTATGGAGAAATTGCGGCCTATGATTAACAAGCCCCTTAAAAAATGGGCTATCACCAGCAAAAGCGGTCGCTAATTTCAACCGCAGTTAGGCCGTTCGTTTTGACGCCGCATATCAAATGAACCTTGACCCATTCGCGCTTAAGCTGCGGGTTCTTATATTTCGGTCAACCCATCGCACATCGCGTCTGGTTTTCAATGGCCCCGTCGGTTGTTAGCGCAACTGGCGGGGCCTTTTCTTTACTGAAAGGATTGTACATTTTAACCCTTGAAAATGCTACATTTGTCGGCTATAATGCGGACACACACTGGGACAGAACATCAACAACCATCGTATTTACAATAAATTACCTATGACAAAAAGTATGACAAAGAATAGGACAAAAAATGAGGCATCAAAGGCCGGGCGTCGGTATGAGTCCTCTCATCCGTGGATTACATTCGACGTAGACTTAAGGTCGGCTAACCCCGAATTATGGATGATGTTAGGGGAGTGTCAGTCTAAGTGTGAGCATCTAGCTAAGTATCCGCTACGCCCTGACACAGCAGAAGAAATCCACAAGATGTACATGGCAAAGGGTGTTCTTGCCACGACTGCTATCGAGGGTAATACATTGTCAGAAGAAGAGGTACGGCAGATTATTGATGGCAAGTCAAAGCTTCCGCCTTCTCGTGAATATCTAGAGCAAGAAGTGTCGAATATTATTGACGAATGCAATCGGATTTTAGCAGAAGTCAAGGCGGGCCAAGAACTGCCTCTAACAACTAATAGAATTCAAGAAATCAACAGAACGGTGCTCAACGGCCTGGAATTGCCAGAAGGCGTGATGCCCGGTGAGCTTCGACGACATGAAGTTGTTGTAGCAATCTATAAAGGCGCTCCCGCAGAGGATTGTAAATTCCTTTTAGACGAACTTTGCCAGTGGCTGAACGATCCTAATTATTTTGGCTCTGCTCAGGATAGCCGTTCAATGGTCAATGGAATTCTTAAGGCCATTCTCGCACATCTGTATTTAGCTTGGATTCACCCTTTTGGTGATGGTAATGGGCGAACGGCTAGATTGATCGAACTGCAAATACTTATATCCTCAAGAGTGCCATCGCCAGCGGCGCAGCTTTTGAGTAATCATTATTACAATACTAGAACTGAGTATTACCGCCAACTTCATTTAGCTAGCAAGTCCAACGACATAGTGCCGTTCATTATTTACGCGGTGCAAGGGTTTCTCGATGGGCTTAAAGCTCAGTTAGAAGTTGTGAAAGAGTACGTTGTAGATCAAGTCTGGAAAAACTACGTCGCGGATCAGTTTATGGATAAGAATAAAGCCGCCGATCTCCGCCGTAGAGATTTGATCGAGGATTTGTCCAGAATCAAAGAGGAGCCGAAAGCTTTAGCATATAAGCAGTTACCCTTGATATCTCCTCGGGTCGCTAAGCATTACGCGAAGAAGACACAGAGAACTCTAATTAGAGACGTTCAAGAACTTTATAAGATGAAGCTTGTGACTTACGACAAGGGTCTAATTCGTCCCCGCAAAGAAGAGATTCTCGCCTTTCTGCCCGTACAAGTGCGTCCAAAAGAAGAGAAGCTTAAAGCGGCCAAAAGGTCCCGGGTAGCTCCGATTCGTTAGTTTTTGTGCAGCCTCCTGACTTTTTGTGCAGAACGGGCTTTCCACGATCCCACTTAGCCCCAGATCGTGGAGCGTGAATCGAATCCCACACGCGGAAGTGTGCGGATTGTTCAGATCCTGTCTAAAAACGCGAGTCTTAAACAGCCAGCGCGCTACGCGCGCAAGACTTGAGATTAGTTGGTTGTAGAAAGGATCTGAACCAATCCACACACTTCCGTGTGTGGGATTCGACTTTTTGTGCAAAGCCGAGCATCGAGCCTCTGAGCATCTCATGCTCACATCCTCAGGCGAAGAAATCACCGAAGCTTGAACCGCCCCACGGTGCTTTCGCCGATGCTGCCGAAGTAGAGCATGCCATTGTGCTCCACGACATTCGCGATCTCAGCGTAGCACTCGGGCGAGCCGTCCTGGAGGTTTTCCACCACCCGACCATTGGCGTCGAGGCCGAGAACGAAGCTGTAACGCTTCGGCGCTGGTTGCAGAAAGCCGGGCAATCGCATGACAACTTTCCGCAGCATTGGGTGCGGCATGAGTTTGTCCAGCACGGCATCGCGCGGTGTAACCAGCGCCAGCCAAAAGCGATCGCGCCCGTTTGAAGTGATCCCGTCGGGAAAGCCCGGCAGATTCTCAATGAAACCTTCGATCTTCCCCTCCTGTGGCCCCTTTAGCCACACGCGCCAGACACGATACGCACCGGTATCGACCACCAGCAGGAACGATTGATCCGGACTGACGGCCACACCATTCGCGAAATATAGATTACTCAGCAAAGTGCGAGTGGTCTTTGTGCCCGGCTCGAACGACAATAACCGGCCGTTTGGTTGGTGCTCGAGAATGTCAGCCTTGAAATTTGTCAGAGGAAATTTGCTGGACGCATCCGTGAAATAGATTGTTCCATCAGCTGCGACGTCGAGGTCGTTTGCGCAATGAAAAGCAATCCCCTCTGACTCAGTCGTAAGAGTATGGACTTGCGCATCAGCCGTGATCGAGAGCAGTCCCTTTATCGCATCCGCGACAAGCAGGTTCCCTGCCCTGTCGAATACGAGCCCGAGTGGGCGCCCCTGCGTGTTCGCAAAAACTTCCGGACTCGTGCCATCCGCTCGAAGGCGAATTATTCGCCCATCGTCAAACCCGGCATAGATATTCCCGGCAGCATCCAGGGCAACGTCCTCCGGAGCAAATCCGGCCCCCAGCGACAGTCGTTGTGTACCGGCAAGCTTTGAGTTTTTCTCGTATGGACCGGTCAACCTTGGCGCTTGAGGAGGTGTCCAGGCTGCAGGTCTGATCGGCACCGGCCAGAGCAGCAGGTAAAGAACGGAGCCTGCGACGATCAGAACGAGAATTAAAAGGATGCGCTTTGTTCGAGGCATTTATTGAGGGGCTGCAAGCACGATCCACGAAATCACACGAAACTATCTTTCACCGCGCGAAGTTTCGACTTCGGTTTCCAGCTGGACCACTAGTCTGCGAATTTCCGGCTGGTCTATCGGTTCAATCAGGCGCAGAGCTTCGTCGAGAATTCGTCGTTGATGCTCCGGCCAATTGGGCTTGCCCGCAACTTTCCCGAGTTCCCCTTCGTAAAGTGCCGCGCGCGGTGGGCGCACGTTTTCGATTACATCTTTCTGCACTGCCAAAGTCATAGTTGAAATACCCGTTTGCTCGATTGCTCGCGCCGCGAGGGATACCGATTGGTGACAAAGCCGCGAAGCCGGAATCAATAGAGCTGCCTGAACTTCGTACCGCTGTAAACGTTCAACCAGCCGCGCCAGGGTTCTTTCCGCGAAGGTTGCCGCATCGGGGATGAACCCGCAAAAGCTCCAGAAAACCTCGTTGAGCTGGCCAATAATTCCGTTTGATTCAAACTCGAAGAGTCGCTCGAGAGGAACCTCTGCGTTGATGTCCTCATGGACCGCCGCTGGATCGTAGCCTCTGGCCGCAAAGCGCAGATCCTCGGCTTCAATCTCAGTGGGTATTTCTCTGAAGTTCAGATCGCCGCCTGGTGACTGAGTGTCAAATGGCTCAGTGCCATCCAGGTACCCGCCCGCGGACGAAATCAGCGCGAGGTTAAGCATCGGCAACGCGCGTCGCGCTGGTGTGAAGGGTGCGTTCCTGTTTCGTACAAACGGGTAGGAATCATCAAGGTCATCCTTAGTTCCCGCCGCCGGCCGCTCCCGGCTCCAGGCATCATAGTGCCGACGCCACTGTTCCATCTGCTCAATTACATCCGTCACGTGAAGTCTCCTCGCTTGGCGTTCTTATTAGTTCTGGCCTGGATTTGTAAAGCAGCTTGGGTATTCTCTGAATTTAGCTTCGTCCACAGCGACGTTCTGTTTGATGGTGTCAAGTTTCATCACCGCTGCAAACCCACTGAAGGATTCATCCCTGATCGTAAATGCTAATTTTAGGCCGTCAACTGCGCGGTAGTCCTCATAGTAGACATTATCTTTCCTTAGCAACAGTCCGTTCTCGGTATCGAAGTACCACACTTGTCGTACCGGACCGGGATACGTAGCTTGCACTACAAACACATCGCGGTCATTAACCTTCAGCTTTCCCATCAGTCGCAGAGTCGCTCCCGATTGTTTCAGCGTCAGCAGGCTTAGTAAGTCCGCCTCGGTGTTTAGCCTGGCAATGGCTGCGCTGCCAAGGTCAATGTAACCCTGAAGCGGGTCTTGCACCCAACCTTTCGTGCCGTCCCAGGTGCGCTGAAAGACACCATAGCCGCGAATGTTGACGATGATACTCTTCTTGTTTGGGGCCAGCTCATAGATTTCGACATTGCCTCGCAAACCGGTGAGGGGCACTTCGATGCTGCCTGTCGAGATGCGGCTGCTGATTTTACGCAAGACTTCTTCGCCACCGCTGACCTCCAGGAACCTTTGAACGATTTCCTCGGCAGACGGTATGTCGGACGGCAGTTTGCTCTCTGGTTTCGCGCCCGCAGCAGGCGGAGCGTCCGCTTTTGGCGCGGGCGGCGGCAGAGCGCTGTCGGTCTTTGTGGGATTGACGCCGGGCGCTGGTGAGACTTCGCTGGGATTCTTCTCTCCGATAATGTTCACTGTCGCCAGCACTCGATTTAGCTTAACTTGCTCGCGTGCCCGCACAATCGCGCCGGCAAGCTGAGGATCGACTCCAGCCAGAAGTTGTTGTCGCCGCAACTTTACACTCACATCAGGAACCACGCCGTTGCCTTCTAACGTCTTCCCTGCGGTAGTTTTAAAGTTGGCCCAACCATATTGAAACAATGCACCAGTCGGTAGTTTTAGGATTGCTGAGGGCAAGGTATTGCCGGCGCTGCGTTCACCCACAATCACTCCGCGCCCATTTTCCTGAAGAGCACTGGCAAACATCTCCGCCGCAGATTCTGTCGAACCGTCGATCAGAATAGCTATTACGCCCAGGTAGGGATCTCTTTGGGGAAAAGCGTAGAGTGGGCTCGCACCGCTGCGTGTTTGCATTGCTCCGAGCGCAATCAACTTGCTTTCGAGCAATCCCGACAATCCGCTCAGCATGCCCAGCAGTCCGCCCTGGTTTCCACGCAGATCGATTATCAAAGCCGGAGCATTATGCATGGATCGAAGTGCGGCGCAAACCTTTCGCATCATCGCCGGGACAAAGGCGTCGAATCTGATATAACCGATGCCTCCTCGCAGCACTCGCGATTCAAACTCTGTGTAAAGCGGGGGAAGATTTCCGATGCCTGGCGTCATTTCACCTGGCAATCTCTCGCGCTTAACGACAACAGTTCGGGGCCGGTTTCTCCTGTCAATGATGCGTAAGCGAACCACTGTATCCTCAAGGCCGTTTATAAACCCGGCAAGTACTACTCGCGGCATTTCAGAGCGCAGCAGATCTTTCCAGAGTGGATTTGATTCAAATCTGGCGATCGCCTGATCGAGCAGGACGGAATTCGCTTTCTTGATCACGAATCCGGGTAGTAGTCCGGCACGCGCCGCACTCGAACCACGGTTGACGCGTGTGATTACCACCGCACGGTCGACTATGCGCACGTCAATCCCGATACCTGTGGACAATTTTTCAGTGAGCTCAGGATTGCCCTTGTCAAGCAACAGGGCTAGATCTGCGTCGTCAGCACTCTCATCCTCGGGTGCCTCGTCTTCTTGATCGCCGCCCAGGTGCCGCAGCGAGTCAGATTTCTTTGGCGGCACAAACCTGGGAATGGACTCCGGCGGGATCACGACAAAGTGAGACTGGTGCAACTCGTTGATCATCTCCTGCAATAACAGGTGTACTTGCGCATCTGAGGTCGCAGCGGCCACCAGCGGCTCGTAACGCTTTCGCGCCTGCAGCCAGTCGACACCTCCAAAGTTCCGGTCATAGAACCGTTCGTTTACCGTCTGCCAGACGATCTCGAATGCTTTCTGTCTCTTTTGCTGATCGGTAAGAACGGGCTCCCCTGACGGCTTCTCAGCGACAACTGGTTCCTGTGCGTGCGCGAAGGGAATCAGCAACAGGAGCAACAGAGCGGAATATAAATTGCGGATGGCGGATCTGGTCAGGTGAGGATTCATCGCGGTTAACTAACAGGACGAAGTCTGATCAAAACAGTGGCTATAAGGGCCGCTAACATCGCGATTCCGAGCGTGATCACCGAGTAATGATGAAGGTTCGCGAATGCCAGTCGGCGGGGATCGTCCAGCGCAATCTGATCAATGGGTAGTTCGAGGGTCGCGCGGATGGCCCGCATCCTGGCGGCGATGAACCACTGACCAACTGCCGTCGTGACTGCGATTACGATTAATAGTGCAAGCTGGATGAGATAAGACCGGCCCAGCCTCCTGGCGATCGCTAGTGTTGCGACCAGTGCCAGCAGGCTTACGAAAACTCCGCTGATATTAATGACCGACAGGGTTCGAGTCACGATTGTGCCGGCAATCTCGTTGGCGTTAGCCAAGTGAAATTGGCGCAGTACCAGGAATGCCGACGGGGCGACGACTAAACTGAAGAACGTGGCTGCACCCAACCAAAATGCGAGAAGAAAAAACCGGATATCGTTGAGTATGGTCAATGGTTTGGTTCTAACCTGCATGAACTTGGACAACAATAATGATTAGCCACAAGAAGGCACAAGAGTCACAAAACAATAAGAAGAATTGCAAGCTTATTCCTAATGTTTGTGTCTCTTGTGCTTTTTAGCGGCAAACCTGAACATTCTAATCGTAAACGTCAATTTCCGGCAGAAGCCGTATCCGGGGCGGGCTTATCTCCGGCGCAACAAGCTCTCTTGGATCCGGCGCCGTCAGCAGCCAGGAAAGCGCCTGATCGAGCTGTGCCTGATAGTCCCTGAGATCGAGCGACATGAAGATGTTTGTGCCCAGACGTGCAAACTTCTCTTTGGCCATTTGATACATTCTCCGCGCCGCCCCAGGCCTCCCGATCTGCAAGTGATGAAACGCCACCGCCGACTGAATCATCGCCTGTAAAAACAATTTTTCTTTTGGCCCGACCTCGCCCATCCAGCGCTCTTCCCAGGCATCGTGTGAAGCATGGAATTCCCCTGCGTTGTAAAGGTCGATACCCGCTATATATTCAACGGGATAAGCGGCGATGTGTTCGTCGGTATAAGCGTTGTCGTCCGTCATCGCTACCCTCCCATCCACATATTTCGCAGATTACTGAGATTACAAAGCAGAAAGCAGAAGCAGAAGGCAGAAAGCAGGCTGCCTACTACATATTGGTTTCTGCTTACTGCTTACTACTGCCTACTGCTTACTGCTTACTGCTTACTGCTTACTACTGCCTAATGCTTACCGCTTAGTGCCTACTGCGTACTTCGGCTATTTGTCTTTCTAATCTGCGTAATCTGCGTAATCTGCGGATTACTTTCCTCGTGTGATACGCGATGCAATAACCTTAGCCGCGGTCGCCCCAGCTCCGCAGGCTGCACTGATCGTAGGCGCCAGCGGGTCCGAAACATCACCGATCGCAAACACATTCGGCAACTCCGTTTCGTGAATACTGTTTACCACAACATAACCCTGCTCATCTAACTGCAACTGATCGCGCATCAGCTCGGTGTTTGGTTCGACACCGACGCGAATCAGCACACCACGTACGGCCACTTGAAATGGTTTCAGGCTGTCTTTTCGCGCTATCTCGACTGCTTCGACAACTTTATTTCCGAGAATCCGGGTTACGAGCGATTCAGTAAAAAGCGTAAGACAATGGGTTGTCTTCAAACGCTCGACGAACTCGCGTCTCGCGCTGAGCTTTTTTCCGCGATGGACCAGTGTGACAGTCGGGCAGACTTCTGCCAGCATTAAAGCATTTTCGGCTGCCGCATCACCGCCACCGATCACGCACACATCCTGTCCGGCGAGCAAGCCTCGATCGCGGCTGGCGGATTCGATAATACCTTTTCCGCTAAACTCTTCTTCACCGGGGATACCTAACCGGCGGCGTCTGACGCCGATAGCTATGATCATCGCGATCGCCTGTAGTTGTTCGCCGCTTCTTAGAGAGATTCGCTTCGCCCTCAGGTTCAGCGATTCGATTTCGACGCCGGTCCAGAGGTCAAACTCAGCCTCATCGATCTTTGAAGAAAAAGCCTGTTCGAAAAATTCACTTCCGTTGGCAGCGCTTAAACCGGGATAGTTTTTGATTGGATTGTAGACGTGTAAGAGCTGCCCACCAGGGCTTTCACCTTTTTCCAACACCAGTGTGTCCAAACCAAGCTCGTCACACCATAGACCAGCCGCTAATCCTGCTGGTCCAGCGCCAATGATTATTACGTCGTGCATGGATTAATCGGGGCGGTCGGGCACGGAAGGTTTGCACGCGATTATCTCTGCATCGCGGTGTTTGTGATCGCCTCCCTCATGGCGCCCTTCCTGATAATGGTCGATCCTCCAGCCGGAAAAGAAAGCTTTGAGTTCGCCTTGTGCCAATAAGTACGCCGGATTCATCTGGTGCGAATCAGCCTGGTCGTCGATGATGTGAATCGCTCCAACAAAGATCCCATTGCCTCGCAACCCGTCTTTGATTCCGGCAAACAGATCGCGTTGCAAATAATAGAAGACACAGATCAGGTCGTACGCGGCAAAGTCGATTTTAAACTCCCCACATTCGAGGTCCGCCACAACCGTTTCGATCATTACCCCGTTCTTATGCGCCCGGCGACAAGCAACCTCGATTCCTGCCTGCGAATTGTCAACTGCGGTAACACGCCAGCCTTTACTCGCCAGATAAATAGAATGGCGACCGGCGCCGCATGCAAGATCGAGGGCCCGGCCGGGGGCGAGTGGTTCAGTGGCCGTAACCAGGAGATGATGAGGATGGGCAGGTAAATGCTCTCCTGCTCGGTAGCGCTGATCCCAATCGGTCACTCGCTAAGCCCTCGCCGCGAATAACTGGGTTTGCTCGCAAAGGACCCTGGCCACCTCGTCCGGATTAATGTGGGAAGCAGCCAGAGTGCCGTCCGGATTCAAGAACTTGGCGGCAGAGGTCATTTCGCGACTATCCGGCAGCCAGCGAGCGGTCCGGCTCATTTCCAGTTCGTTTAGTTGCGCGAGTGTGGGGCTCAGGTCTCGGCGCTTTATGGCCGGGCGCTCTATAGTCTCGGCCCAGGAGTAGTATGGATAATCGAGACGGTATATCCATCCATCATTAACGGGAGTCGAAATCAAAAAGAGTTGACCTTTTGCATAACGCGAGATGGCCGTGTAGGGAGGCGCGTGCCTGGTGGGGTTGAAGCCGGATTGCGTGAAAACCTCCGGCGCCAGTGTGATTACCGAGACTTGTTTTTCCGCATATTCATCCACCCGCGAACGACCGGATTCGAAACTCTCGACAGCGGAGACAATCTGCTCCCAGGCGTGACGCCAGAGCGGTTCGTAATCGTCGATATGTCTCAGTACGTTCTCGACCTCAGGCAGCACCAACTCATAGGCTCGCGCTTCGTCATCGATCTCTTTTCCGGCCAGCTTGCACGCGAGTGGTGAACCACTATCGTTGTTCGGGCTTGCCTGGTCCGAACCCTGGATCACGATGCTTGTGCGAACACCCTGCTCGCTGCTGAATTCAGAAAAATCACCTGCTTCGGCGGCCGCAATCAGATGGTCGCGAAGTTCAAGTGAGCGTTCGCCGTTCAGCACGGTCCAAACTGAAAGAACCCCGTCGGTGTCGAAATGATTGTTGGTTACGAGTTCAATACCTTGAGTCAACATGTGCCGAATGGGAGAAGCGACAAGCTTCAGAGCGATTTCAGTCGAAGTGTCGGCTTTGACTTCCGCGGGAGTCTGGTTACCTTCCCAATGAGAAAAGTGAATGCTGTTGGAAACTATGCCGTCGACGGAAAGCTTGGCCGTGCTGTCCAAACCCGGGTGGTAAAATTCGAATCGCATATCGGCATCCTTTCGCCATTTGCCTTCGGAAGGTGTACCAAAGTGTAACGCAAGATTGTTTCCGAGACGAAGGTTACCGAAGCTACAAGTGTTGGGACCGCTTGAATTCGACCCACAA
Organism: Pyrinomonadaceae bacterium; assembly: GCA_035644135.1. Lineage (GTDB taxonomy): Bacteria > Acidobacteriota > Blastocatellia > Pyrinomonadales > Pyrinomonadaceae > PSRF01. Next base: position 3,614 of record DASQPD010000088.1, on the reverse strand, counting down.
GCAGCAGGCTGTGAAAAAAGGAAGTTTATTAAGAACGGGAAAACTCCCTACAGGTCGGCTTTGCACAAAAAGTCCAAATCCCACCCACGGGCAGTGGGTGGATGCTTCAGATCCTCTCTACACCAGAGTGCCCCATTTACTTTTGCGCGCGCAGCGCGTCGGTTTTTAAGGGGACGCATAGTAGACGGGATCTGAACAATCCACACACTTCCGTGTGTGGGATTAATTCAAATCCTCTCTTCAACTGTTCCCCATTAAGTCCAAAATGCGTGCAGTTAAGAATTTCAAGCGCAAGAGTGATTCTGACTAGAAAGGATCTGAACCATCCACCAACTCCCCGTTGGTGGGATTTAAGACTGGCGCACACATGACTCATTGTAGAGAGGATCTGAAGCATCCACCCACTGCCGTGGGTGCGATTTGGACTTCTTGTGTAAAGCCCTAACTGTTCTGATCCATTTCATCCGCGTTAATCTGTGGCTGATTAACCAGGACTGCGGCAGCCTTCACGTTTGTCGCAGATGGTTCGCCCCAGTAGAATGTATTCAACATCTGGAAACTACCGTGGAGGACTCATGGATCAGGCAAGCGCCCAACAACCTATGGCGGAAATCACTGCAACTGAGTTGAAACAACGTTTGGATAATGGCGAAGACATACAGATCGTCGATGTGCGCGAGCCTGCTGAGGTTGCGATTGGGACGATTCCAAACTCCATCCACATTCCGCTGGCTCAGGTTTTGAATCGCATGTCTGAAATCGATCCGACCCGTGACACAGTAGTTCACTGCAAGATGGGCGGCCGCAGCGCGCGCGCTATCGAAGCCCTGAAGCGGTCCGGATTCACCGGCAAGCTCACTAATCTAAAGGGTGGAATCATTGCCTGGTCCAACGAAGTGGATCCCAGCGTCCCCAAGTATTGAATTTAAAATCTCGTCCATCGCCTCACTTCACGCGTCTAACCTTCCGGCAAGTGGGTTACCGAGGCTAGTCAAAATGATTCATTCGCGAAGGCGCTCTAAGGTGCCGGCGATACGTTGTCTCTCCTCCGATGCATTCGGTGCAGTTACCTCCGGCAAGTGTCGGAAGCGAACTTTAAATCAAGGAGGAAAGAAAGAATGAATAGAAAAATAATTCAGTCGTTACTGCTGGCATTAACAACGGCAGTTTCGATAGGTGTTGCCTCGGGTCAGGGAACCAGACGAGGAAATATTGATCCCTCGGAGCGCAGAGAATTACGCGCCGACCGCCGGGAGATTCGCAGCGACACCCGGGAAATCCGCTCTGACCGGCGGGATTTCCGAGGAGACGTACGCGACCGTCGCGGCGACGTTCGTGAGTATCGTCAGGACAGACGCAACGGAGCCTCGCGAGAGGAGTTAAGGGCCGACCGCCAGGAGATCCGGGCCGACACGCGGGAGATTCGCAGCGACCGCCGCGACTTTCGCTTTGAGCGCAGGGATCGCCGAGGTGACACTCGGGATTTTCATCGCGACCTGCGCCATGCGCGCAGATACTGAGTCGGGAGTCTAGAGTCGGGAGTCGGGAGTCGGGAGTCCTGAGTCTGGAAGTGATTGACAAATCCGGACTCCAAGACTCCCGACTCCAAGACTCCAGACTTCGAGAGAGTTATTTGCTGATTCCGTCGAGTTCGATGAAGTGGCTCAGCTTGGTGATTACCATGCGTTCCGCCACTTCAATGCGGCATGCAAGGGCTGGCCGGTCAAGATCTTCAGTCTGGCCCTCGAGGTGATACCAAACCTGACAGTTGGTGCATTCACCGTTCCAGCAAAAATCGCCATACGAAATCGTCTTCAGCGACAGATACTGAAAACATCTCAACAGCCGGTTATTCTCTGGGACCTCTACCCTCTTTCCGAGAACTTCGATAGAGACAAGCCTTTCATACGGATCGAGGAGGTCGCTTTCGATTCCAGCAGGCTTGCCGGATTCACCGCTCTCGTTGTTCATTTCGATGGTCTGACTCGACATGCCGAAGCCGCAGTATAGCCGCTCCGTTGAAAAATTAACACCGGGGAGAAATTTTAGTAGTGCTCCGCTAGTGTTGCCAGAAGGGGACGGTTCGAAAGCAATGAGGTCTACCACCTCGCGGTAGAGACTCTTATGAAAATAGACACTCAATTGGTTCATACTGACCTCAGTCGTTCTATTTTCATTCGCGGTGGCGAATCGAGATTCATGACTTACTGTGTGGCAAGTCAGTCGAGTGAGGAAGGACACCAACATGATCGTTGAGTGCCGACATCCGGTCGCTTCGCTCGCGGTACCGTATTGCGTGGAACCACCGTTTTAAGAGTTCTTGCGATTATCGAGTGCCGGCATCCGGTCGCTTCGGTCGCGGTACTGTATTGCGTGGCCACACCAATCGAATAATTCATGCTCAGTCGCCAAGTTTCTACCCACCCGCTGGTAGCCGGTAAGTAAGCGCGGCGCGATCTCTAGGCGCACCGACCCACCCGCTACCGCGAGGTGGTACTTACCTCATCGCCTCAAAGTAACTCTCCAGCGATCGGCCTTTCTTTCTCAGCAACACGCTAACGGAGCACTACCGAAATTTCGGACTGCGTAATGCGGAATGGAGGGGTCTCGTCGGACAACCAACTAGTTCAGACACATGTCCTAACCCATATCGACAATTCGCCACCGTATCTGACATCCGACAACCGCGATCGCAAATCGGCGATCCGCGTTCCTCGATCGCAATCTCAACTCCGCAATCCCCAATCCGACGCCCGAAATTCCTTTCTTGTCCTGAGATTGTTAAACTAAGCAGTACACGGAGGTGATAAACATTGGCGTTAGTGATCTATACGAAGCCGGGCTGTCCTTACTGCGAGCAAGCACGAGATTATTACCACTCAAAGGGCATTCCTTACATCGATTACGATGCGCAGAACGACCGGGGCAGACGAGCTGAAATGTTAGCCTATACACATGGTGACCCGACTGTGCCTTGCATAGTCGACAATGGCAGATATGTCCGCTCAGGCTGGGGTGACCCGCCTCGCGGCTGAACCGTACACGACTGAACCGGCCGGGCGCCGGTAGGACGAAATTTCAAGAAGTAAAAATGAGTGTCTGAGGATGGCAGTTTGATTGCCATCTGGTTTATCCTCGCAAAAAAACGCGTTGCTCCAAAGTCGAGAATCTCAGCCGGAGCGCCACGCCAGAGCGATGGCTGCGGCGTCAAAAACCTGTTTTGATTCGCGGTCAAGCAGATGTCAAAAGCGTTGATAAGGCAGCCCACTCCAAATTGAAGAAGGTCCAAAATGAAAAACTTCCGCAAGCCCCTGATTCCCGGTCTGTTTATTTTGTGCTCGATCTTAACCTTAAACCAGACGGTTCTTGCCCAGTCAAATGGAAACGGAACCGCGCCACCTAAACCACCAATGGCTGAGAAGAAACCCAAAACAACAAATATTCATGGCAATACTCTGGTCGATGACTATTTCTGGCTGCGCGAAAAAACCAATCCGCAGGTGATGGAATACCTGCACGGCGAGGACGCTTACGCCGAGGCAGCTATGCAGCCGACCAACACTTTGCGAGATAAGCTTTACAAAGAGATGCTGAGCCATATCAAGCAGACGGAT
>DASQPD010000087.1:0-37517 GCA_035644135.1 Pyrinomonadaceae bacterium | reverse complement strand
TGATCTCCCGCGAGAAGCCGCGCCAGCGGAGATCAGCGCTGACTGGATCGAGTTCCGTCATCTGCAAAGGTGCATCGCTTTCGGAAGTATCGACCAGAATCTGGTCCCAATAGATACGCATATTCGTGACAATACGGGCTTCGCGGCTCGCGCTCAAAAACTTACCCGTTAGATCAACGGTGATGGTTTGCGGACGGCCAACCGGTATGCCGATGTCATCGATGATTGTGCGCCAATGTCCCTGCGGGTCTTTTACCTGAAGCGCCGGCAAGATCATTCTGCTCCCGCTCTGTGAGGCTGCAACGTTATCACTAGACCAGGCGTAATCCGTCCAGCCGGTTAATAAGAGCAATGTCCTTCCCGGGTTACGCGTACGGTCCAACGTCCAACGTCCAACGTCCAATGTCTTTCCTCTCGCACGGCGGTCTTTATTGGGGACAAGTATCCGATTAACGACATTGGACGTTGAACCTTGGACGTTGGACTCTTCTTCGCCAACATTGGACTTTGGACTTTGGACTTTGGACCGTTCGTCGGAGAGTTTCATCGTCAACGTGTGCTCGTCCGCATACCCGCGTATGTGATGCCGGCGAAAATCGTCAGGGTATTGCCGATCAATGTAAGCAATGCGATCAAGAACATCGTGCCCGTGGTCATCAACGGCGGATTGGGGCGGATGTGCAGCGCGCGAAGTGTAGAGCTTAAAAGGCGGCCGCGGCGGATCTACCATCCCCTCATTCGGATAGACCTGTACTCCCATTGGGTGCGCTACGACGATCAATTTGAGTCGATCAACGAACAACGCTTCTTCCAGCTCGTTAGTCACACGCAACTCGTAACGGCCGTTCTGCTCTTTTAATTGATCGCCGCGAATTCGCACGTATTCGTCCGGGTCGGGCGAGTTGTGACGGCCGGGCTCTTCCAGATAGCCCATCTCACCTCCGCCCATGAAGTCGGTGATGAACTCAAAGCGTTCGCCGTTCCAGGTGTACAGATAGGGACATGATGACGGCTTGCGATCGAGCTCCGTAATCGACAGTGTGATCAGCTTATTTGCCCCTTCCGGCGCCTTCGGAATCTGCGTCTCGGCCTGGACGATGCCGGCGGGCCAGATGATGCGCACGGCGTCCGCTGCGGTACGCTTGCCGAGCCCAAAGATGACATCCGCCGGCGCAGGCGCGGGTGAGGCCGAATAGGTTTCGAGCTTCTGCCACAGGCTTCCGGCTCGGATCTCGATCTTCGAGCCGACCCCACTGCGGTTGCTGACTTTGCCGTTAAGGTCAACTCGAAGCGATCGATTGGCGCCGCCATCATTACGAGCAAATCGCAAATCGCCCGATGATGAGAGACCAAGCAAATCTATATTGCCATCACCGTCCAGATCACCCGCGGCACATAGGCGCTTGACCGCCGCAGATCCGGCTTGGCCCACGGCCCGTTCGCTTACGTCTGACCAGCCGTTACCGAGGTTACGCCAGACGCGTAAACCGTTCTCGGTCGAGACTACGCAATCAAGCAAGCCATCATTGTCATAGTCAATAAATTCAGCAGCGCGAGCCGCATTTGAGCCACTCGGCGCAGCCGCCGTCTTAAACTTTTCCTGCCCATCACTCATCGCGAATAAGCCCGGCCCATCAGCCCGGCCAAAGAAGAAATCGGTATACCCATCCTTATTTACATCGCCCGCTGCGACGCAGGTCCAATGCCCCTCAGCACCTAGACCCACTTCAGCGGCCACGTTGCGAAAAGTCCCGTCACGCAGATTGCTGAAAAGTTCTGGCGGCTGGCCATAATTGACTACGAGAAGGTCTACATCGCGACGATTATTGAAATCCGTTGGCACGATAGCGACCGCGTGACCGGTCTTGTCTAATTTTGCCGCCGCCGTTGTGTCGCTGAATTTTCCGTTTCCGTCATTGCGGAGCAGCAAGTTGGGCGCTCCCGCGAAATCGTCGGGAAAAACAACTGATTCGCCACCTTTCGGCGCCTGGGAAAAATCGACGAGTCCCACAATAAAGAGATCCAGATCGCCGTCATGATCGACGTCAACGAAGGCAACTGACGATGGCAGATATTTATACTGGGGAATCGCGGCTGCAAGCGTCACGTCAGAAAACTTCCCGCCTCCATCATTGCGATAAAGCGTGAGACTACCGTAACGAATGACAAACAAATCTGGCTTGCCATCATTGTCGTAGTCGCCGGCCACTGCACCGATACCAATGCCGATTAACTTTCCGCTCAACGCGCCCGATTGAGCTGTAATATCGGTAAACTTGCCGGCATCATTGCGATAAAGATGCTGTTCATTTGGCGCAACCCAAAAAAGATCCAAGTCACCATCCAGGTCGAAATCGAAGAGGGTCACATTCCCTCCCAAAGCGCTGGCGATTGCAAACCGCCCTTCATCATTCAATTCCCCTCGCTTGAATTGGCGGCCGAACAGTGATCCCATCGAAGGTCTTTGGCCTTGTCCTGCAAAATTCGGCATGGTTAGGGACGTGGCGTCCGTGAAAGTCACGGCGGGAGTAGCACGATCGACCAGTTCCGATTCGGCGCCTGTTGAGACCAATGCTTCCGCGTATCGACCTTGTTCCAGGTAGTTAGTTCCAAGCGTCGAGCCGCTGCCACGCTGACGTAATTCTTGAAAGCGTTGAATCACAGCCTGGCCTTCGGCGCGGTCACCTGACCGAATCAGCGCCGTTCCCAGATTATAAAGCGCGGTCGCATTGTAAGGTTCCACGGCAAGGGCCTTGCGCAAGACGGCAAGAGCTTCGGAAAACTTTTTTTGCTGCATGAAAAGCTGCCCGAGGTTGACGTTTGTTCCGACATCATTCGGATCGATTTTGAGGACCCGCTGGAATGCAGCAATTGCCTCTTCCTGGCGATTTTGGGTCTTGGCAATCAGCCCAATGATGTAGTGTGGCTGAGCGGTATCGGGGGTGAGAGCAATCGCGGCTTGTTCTTCGCGCTGGGCTCCGGGCAGGTCAGGCAAATTGAAGAGGGCAATGCCAAGATTGATGCGTGCCACCGTTAACTTTGGATCGAGTTGCAAGGCCCGCTTGAAAGAATCTGCGGCTTCCTTATATTTAAACTGTTCAAGCAGTGCGACGCCGATGTTGTTAGCCCGGTAAGCATCTTCGCGCTGCATAGGCGCAACAGTTGGGACATTTTGAAGATGAGCCGAGCCGGTGTTTATGAAGGCTGATGCGATGGCCAAAAAAGCTATCAAACCTGCGGGTAAGATGGAACAAAGCTTGAAGCGCTTTTGTGTCGATTGCGACAAGCGGAGATGAGCCATTCTTTTTTTGGTGGCTTGAACGATAGAAAATGGGAAGACTGCTGCCGACTATAAAGCTCGGAATTCGATTGTCAAGTTCAAGCTGAAATCGGTGTGTCCCGCTTCTGTGTGCGCAGCAGAGCCGCAACCACAAACCTAAGATACTATCCACGAAATCACACGAAATAAATAGAGGAAGATTTCGTGTGGTTTGTTTTTCGGTTCGTGTAATTTCGTGGATCGATTTGTTTACTCGCAAAAAAACCTGCTCAAGAAAACAAGAAGTTGTCACTTTGTTACACAGAGAATTCTCAAAATTACGAACACTGAGACTCGCGGTTTGGCAATACACGCAGTCCCATGATGATATGATTTCGCTCCTACACTTGGCTTGGTTCATGCGAAAGAAACGTCTGGGCCCCAATTCAGCTACATATGATCAAGATTATTATTCTGTCGATAACCTTACTAAGTGCGATTGGATGTCGCACGACAGCGAGGCTTCCCGCGAAATCCAGCCCGGAGTTTAATCAGGCCGTTTCAACTTTCTACGTTGGCCTCGCAGCGTTACAGGTCGGCGATGACGTGCGCGCCGAAAGCAACCTGGCGCGGCTAACTCAGCTGGTCCCCGGCGAACCTGCCGGTTGGGCCAACTGGGGACTCCTCGCATTACGACAAGGGAACTTTGACGCCGCCGCTGACAGGTTAGAGCGCGCCCGCACACTGGCACCAGATAATGATCAAATCCATTACCTGGTTGGTCTCCTCGAAAGCAATCGCGGGCGGCCGGCAGAAGCAATTTCCGCATTACGAAAAGCGATTCAGCTTAATCCGAAAAACTTGAGAGCGATCTACCTGCTTGCATCCGAAGTTGAGAGGCAGCAAAACGAAACCAGCGACTCAGAGTATCAGCGTCTGATACGCGAGATTCTGGCAGTCCAGCCGGACAATCTTGCGGCTCAGCTTGAGTTGGCCCGCATTGCTGCCAAACGTGGCGATACGGAAACGCTGCGCGCAACGATCTCGCAAATCACCGCCCGTTCCTCCGGTTGGCCTTCTGAAGTCCAGCAACAATTGAGTTTGCTGCAAACTGCGGCGACCGGGCCAGACCCACGCGCCGCAGCCACACGTGTCACCTTCCTGCGCAACGTGCTGGTTCGTGTTCCTGAATATCGGCAGACTCTTGCAGCCATCAAGCCTCCTCCGGGGGATGAAGCCATCCCCTTTACGAGCTTCCTGAAGCTTGAATCGTCTACGTTCGCGCCGGCGCCAGCAGATATGGGTCTGACCTTTACACCCCAGCCGCGAGCCAATCTTTCCGACGGTCACTGGGATTGGACGGGCGCGATCTCATTAGGTACCGAGGGCGCTGCCATTGTGGCTGTCGCGAACGCGCATGAAGTTCGGTTAGACACCGGAGCGGCATTTCCTTTTCCGGGCGGATCATCAGCGACAGCACCGCTTCCGGGAGGAATTCTCCCCATCGACTTCAACTACGATTTCAAGACCGATCTTGTGCTCGCAGGAAATGGCGGACTGCGATTGATGCGTCAGGATAGTCCGAATGTTTTCACCGATGTTACGGCGCTCACAAAACTCACACCTTCGATTACTGAAGGAAAATTCAGCGGCGGATGGGCACTGGATGTTGAGGCCGACGGCGATCTCGACATCGTGCTAGGAGCGGATAGTGGCGCACCTATAGTTTTGAGAAATAACGGTGACGGTACTTTTGTCGAAATGCATCCATTCACCGGCGTCTCGGGAGTGAGCGGTTTCGCCTGGGCGGATCTCGACGCAGATGGAGATCCCGATGCCTCGCTGATCGACGGGGCAGGCAAGCTTCATATCTTCAATAATGAACGGACCGGCCAGTTCACTGAGCGCACACTGCCACCACTGCCGCTAGTGCGCGCAATAAGTGTGGGCGACGTGAATAATGACGGTGTGCTCGACCTCTTGGCCGTACAAGCTGACGGCATAATTATTCGCATTTCAGATAAGAACGAAGGAGAGGGCTGGGATACTGCCGAGGTTACTCGAATCAATGCTGCTAACTTTCTTGAGCATGCGGTCCGGCTGCGAGTGGCCGATGTAGACAACAACGGGGGACTCGATCTCGTGTTGGCTGCGACGGCTTCACCGACAATCGGGAGCTTCCCGGGCGCATTGGTTTGGCTAAGCGATGAGAAGGGTGGCTTCACGCTTCTTAGCCCGCCGATCGATGTGCTACCGGCACCAGCGCGTGTGTTTGATGTTGCCGATCTGAACCAGGACGGAAGACTCGATCTTGTTGGGCTCTCGGATGATGGCCGCGCTCTTGAGGAAATAAATCATGGGCAAAAGAACTACCACTGGCAGGTAATTCGCCCTCGCGCCAAGCAGTCCGTCGGCGACCAGCGCATCAATTCTTTTGGCATTGGTGGGGAGATGGAAATCCGCTCGGGCTCGCTCGTGCAAAAACAGTCAATCACATCTCCGCGTCTACACTTCGGTTTAGGGGAACAAACTGGCGCGGATGTCGTGCGCATTGTCTGGCCAAACGGATCCGTGAGAGCCGAGTTTGAGCTTAAAGCTGATCAGGAGATCCTCGCCGAGCAACGTTTGAAAGGCTCATGCCCGTTTCTCTTTGCCTACAATGGCAAGCAGATGGAGTTCGTGAAGGACGCCGTTCCCTGGGGTTCAGCCATCGGCTTGCGCATAAATACGCTCGGGACTGCGAGCGTCGAAGCGACCGAAGAGTGGTACAAGATTGGCCGGAATCAACTCGTTCCGCGCGACGGATTCTATGACCTACGCATTACCGCCGAGCTTTGGGAAACCTATTATTACGATCATCTGGCGCTGATAACGGTTGACCACCCGGCAGGTACTGAAATCTTTGTGGATGAGCGTTTCACTATTCCCCCGGCTAAATTAGCAATCACCACCGTAGCGGTCCCACACCAAATTGTTTCCGCTGTGGATGACAAAGGCCAGGATGTCACAAGCATCGTAAGCAAACTCGACGGAACCTATCTTGATACCTTTGGACGGGGGACCTATCAAGGCGTTACGCGCGATCATTTTGTCGAGATTGATCTGGGCAATGACGCGCGTGAGACTGGTCCGCTCTGGTTAATCGCCCAGGGTTGGATGCATCCCACGGACTCGTCAATCAATGTTGCCATCAGTCAAGGCGCACACGAAAAGGCCAAGGGTCTAAGTATCGAAATTCCGGATGGCCTGGGTGGCTGGGTAACGGCGCAAGACAATCTGGGATTTCCGGCGGGAAGAAAGAAAATCTGCCTATTTAATTTAACGAATATCTTTCGTCCCGGCACCCCACGCCGTTTACGCCTGCGGACAAACCTCGAGGTTTACTGGGACGCACTCGAGTGGGCACAAGGATTTCCAGATACTCCTTTAAAGACCGAACGTTTGAATCCTGATAGTGCAGACCTCCATTATAGGGGTTACTCTGTGGTCAATCAGGCGAATCAGTCGTCTCCTGAAATACCTGACTATAACCTTCTTGCGGCTAGTAAACAGCAGTGGCGTGACCTGATCGGTTACTACACTCGCTTCGGTGATGTGCGCGAGCTTCTTGCAAAAGCGGATGACCGGTATGTAATCATGAACGCTGGTGACGAGATGTCGTTTCGTTTTGCCGCACCCGCACCGCCACTGGCTGGCTGGGTCCGCGACTTTATCATCATGGGCGATGGCTGGATTAAGGATGGGGATTACAATTCGACTTTTTCCAAAACGGTGCTTCCGTTGCCATACCACGCCAAGCAACAATACATTACGCCACCGGGCAGACTCGAAGATGAATGGGTCTATCGCCGTTATCCTGAAGACTGGCAAAATTATCACACGCGCTACGTGACGCCGGAAATTTTCCAACACGCGTTGAGGCCTGAAATAAGAAAATGAATCGCGGTAAGCCTGCCCGAATTCTGCTGGTAATCTGTTTCGTAGCGCTGCTGGCAACGCCGCTCGTGATTAAGCGGCTGGCTGCCCGGCGTGAAGCACCCAACTCCAAGCTTGACGAGCAAACAGCACTGTCCCGCTACGGCTTTCATCTCGAGGAGGTTGCTCGAGCGTCCGGTGTCAATTTCGTGCACCAGGCGCCAACATTGGACCACCAGTTGGATCACATAATGCCGCAGGTAGCATCGATGGGAGCCGCAGTCTCTATTGTCGATTTCAATCGCGACGGCTGGTCAGACATCTATGTCACTAACAGCGGTGAAGGAAGTAAGAACTGCCTCTATCGAAACATGGCCGATGGTACTTTTAGAGACGTGGCGGAGGAGATGGGTTTGGCTGACGTCAACCAGCCCGGAACGGGTGTTTCAATGGGCGCAGTCTGGGGCGACTATGACAATGACGGTTACGAAGATCTGTTCTTGTACAAGTGGGGCCGCCCCGAACTCTTTCACAATGATGGTGGGCTCAAATTTACACGAGTAACAGACAAGGCCGGGCTTCCCTCGTGGGTCAATGCCAACACAGCCATCTGGTTTGATTATGATGGTGATGGCCTGCTGGATCTATTTGTGGGTGGATATTACGCAGAGAATGTTGACCTGTGGCATCTAAAGACAACTCGCATGATGCCTGAAAGCTTCGAGTATGCGAAGAATGGCGGACGCAAGTATCTTTTTCATAATCTTGGCCATGGGTCCTTTGCCGAAGTCAGCGCGCAACTTGGAATAGACAGCCGGCGCTGGGCCCTCGCCGCTGCAGCCGCCGATCTGCGCGGCACCGGTCATCCGGATTTGTTTATTGCCAACGATTATGGCGTCTCTGAACTCTACTTCAATAATGGAAAGCAGTTCCGGGCGGTAGGAGAGCAAACCGGGGTGGGCTTTGCGCCCAAGAGTGGAATGAACGTGGCGTTTGGCGACATTCTGAATCAAGGGAAATTCTCAATCTACGTTACAAATATTTCAGAACCGGGCGTGCTCATTCAAGGCAACAACTTGTGGGTGCCTAAGGAAGGCACCTCCGGCGACTCATTGCAGTATGAAAATCTTGCGAGCAGCATGGGCGTTGAGCTAGGCGGATGGAGTTTTGGGGCGCAGTTTGGAGATCTCAATAATGATGGGACGCAAGATCTCTACGTAACCAACGGGTATGTGTCGCTTGATCGAAATAAGAACTACTGGTACGACTTCTCAAAGATCGCGGGTGGCAACAGTACGATCATCGCTGACGCGAGGAACTGGCCGGCGATGGAGGGACGGAGTCTGTCGGGCTATCAACAGAAGCGAATTTGGGTGAACGACGGCGCTGCTCGGTTTCTGGATGTTGCGCAGGCCGTGGGCGCCACCGATACAAATGACGGACGTTCGGTGGCCCTTGCTGATTTATGGAATCGCGGCGTACTCGACGTGGTCGTGGCCAACCAGCGTGGTCCATTGCTGATCTATAAAAACACAGTTGCGCCTGAGAATAAGTGGATCGACTTTGAGCTGGAAGGCAGTGCCAGTAATCGCAGCGCGCTCGGGGCGGAGGTTAGATTGTTCTGGAACGGTCAGCAACAGGTGCAAGAGGTTTCCGGGGGCAGCGGCTTCTGTTCCCAAAACCAACGCCGGTTGCATTTTGGCTTGGGTAAGAATCCCCAGGTTGAGAAAGCCGTAATTCGCTGGCCGTCGGGTAAAATTCAAACCATCGAAAATCCTGCCGTGGGACAGTCGAACAAGATAAAGGAGGCTGCATGAGCCAGGACATGATTGCGCCTCCGCTTGCAACCACTGAGCGAAAGCGATGGCTCGCCTTCGATAGCCGTTATGTAGCTCCGATTTTTATTACCTGCATCCTGTTGGTGGGTCATCTCTCTTACGGCATTCTTGAGAGCTACCCCAAAACTGTACTGGCAATTGTCAGCGCCATTATCACCGAGCTGGTGCTGGGTCGCATCTTCTTTGGAAAGTGGCCTCATCTTGCCAGCGCCTATATCACGGGTATTAGTGTGGGGATTCTCTTGCGCTCCCCCGTGTTCTGGCCATACGCGCTTTGCAGCGTGATTTCAATAGCGTCAAAGTATGTTTTGAGAGTGAAGGGCCGTCATCTCTGGAACCCGTCCAACTTTGGTATCTGTGTCGTGTTATTTCTCGCGGCGGAGACAGTATCCAGTCTCAGCGTACAGTGGGGTAACTTTATTTGGCCCATCCTGGTCATCTGGATCCTGGGATCAATAATCATCTGGCGTGCTCGTCGTTTTCACATCAGCGCCACTTACGTTATTTCGTTTATTGCGTTCGCCTTTCTGCGCAGTGCGATAACAGGTGACCCATGGCAGGCAGAGATTGCGCCAATCACCGGGCCAATGTATCAGCTCTTTGTCTTTTTCATGATTACTGATCCCAGGACTACGGTGAGGTCAAAAAGCGGGCAATACCTGGTGGCGTTTTGTGTTGCGTTTGTCGAGATGCTGCTACGACTAAACCAGGTGATATACGCGCCACTTTATGCGCTCTTCATCGTTGGTCCAACAGCTCTGCTGCTCGAAATCTGGCTGGAATCGCGGCGGCAGCCAGCAATAGGACCTATAGGACGTATTGGACCTATAGCACGGCGAGGTTGAGAAGAATTAGAGTAACACTACAAAGGCGGCTGACATGTTGCCTTCTGGTTTGCCTGGCATGTCTGGTTTCGGCCTGCAAAGAGAAATCCTCGAATGCGCCTCAGGTTCAATCGGGCGAAGCCGTCATGGCGCCCTCACCATCTCCGAGTCCCAGCCCTGTACGTCCGTCGGGTCCAATTGAATTCACCGACGTGACAGCGCAAGCCGGAATTCATTTCAAGCACAATAGCGGCGCTTTTGGAAAGAAATATCTGCCCGAGACAATGGGCGCGGGCTGCGCATTTCTTGACTATGACAACGATGGCTGGCAGGACATCTTGCTCGTCAACTCAATGGACTGGCCCGAACATAAGGTCACTAAATCCTTTCTTGCGCTTTATCACAATAACAAGGACGGCACTTTCACTGATGTCACGCGGGGGTCGGGACTCGCAGTCGAAATGTACGGGATCGGTGTTGCCGTTGCCGATTATGACAATGATGGCAACGAAGACGTTTACATCACCTGCCTCGGCCCTAATCATCTTTTCCGCAATCTCGGCAACGGCAAATTCGCCGATGTGACGACCAGGACCGGTGTAGGAGATCCGGGCTTTTCTACGAGTGCGGTCTGGTTCGATTACGACAACGATGGCAAGCTCGATCTTTTTGTCAGCAATTATGTGGAATGGTCGGTGGCTACGGACCAGTTTTGCACGCTCGATGGAAAGAACAAGTCCTACTGCACCCCGCAATCCTATAAGGGACAGAGCGCAACGCTATACCACAACCGTGGGAACGGCACTTTCGAAAACGTTACTGAACGTGCGGGTCTCAACGACCCGACCGGCAAGTCGCTGGGTGTGGCATTGCTGGATTTCGACAACGATGGCTGGATGGACTTCTTCGTTGCTAACGATACCGAGCCGAACAAGCTCTACCATAATAACCACAACGGCACCTTTACTGATGCCGCGACTGCCGCGGGAGTGGCGTTTAGCGAGGCCGGCACCGCGCGCGCGGGGATGGGCGTCGATGCAGGAGACTATGACGGCTCGGGACGGCAAAGCTTGCTGATCGGCAACTTCACCAACGAAAGCATGGCTCTTTATCACAATGATGGAACGGGTCTCTTTACGGACGAAGCACCCGCATCCGGAATCGGTAAGATGTCTTCACGCTCCCTCACCTTCGGTTGTTTTTTCTTTGACTATGACCTTGATGGTCTACTGGACATTTTTGCCGCAAACGGTCACGTTTCTGACGACATCAGTGTGGTCCAGCCCAACGTCAAGTACGCTCAGCCCCCGCATCTCTTTCACAACAAGGGCAGGAAGAAATTTGAAGAAGAAAAGCTCGGACGCGCCTTGCAACGAGCTATTGTTGGCAGGGGGGCAGCCTATGCGGATTTCGACAACGACGGCGATCTGGATCTGTTAATCACTACTAACAACGGTCCGGCGCGTCTGTTGCGCAATGATAATGGCAACCAAAATGATTTGTTGCGCGTTAAGTTGATCGGTTCCAGTTCCAATCACGACGGCATCGGAGCTAAGGTGAGGGTCAAAACCTCGAAGGGTATGAACCTTTTCGGCATGGTCAGAACAGGATCGAGCTACTGTTCCCAGAGTGAGTTACCGTTGACGTTCGGACTCGGCAAGCCTGCTGAAGGAGTAACACTTCGTTTAGATATTACCTGGCCAAATGGACGTCAGGATGTCGTGGCCGAAGTTAAGCCAAACCAGTCAGTAATAGTCCAGGAAGGAAAAGGAATCGTCAACACCGAACCAATCATATTTGTGAGAGTTCCGCCCCAACCATCGCCACCGCCTCAACAAACTCAACCACTTCAATCACCTTCCACCTCAAATGATTAGCAACGCTCAACGGAGCAGACACCCATGCTTACTTCACGCGATTGACATTTAGCCGTCATAGGTTGAGTATTTAAATACCCCGGAAGATCTTGATCAGGCCCGTTCGAACTAGTTCCCCCGTTTGCTCCGCTTTGAAGCAATGAATGGTTCCAGGCACGCCCGCGTTCAGATGCTGCTGCTTCGAAAAACATTTCGGCTTCAGTCACGTGAGCTTGATGGAATCTGGAGGCGAAGAATGATGCGGGTTATCAGTTTCGTTTCCGTTCCCGACTCTTTCCGCTCTCCGCAGGGGAGCGTCATTCAACTAACCGAGAGGGAGTTTTCATATGAAAGTAGAAGATGTGATGACAAGAGACGTTGAGTTCTGCACACTCGAAACCAATTTGGCGACGGCCGCCATGCAAATGTGGGATCGTGACTGCGGTGTGCTACCAGTGGTCGATGATCAGCGCAAGGTGATAGGAATGATTACTGATCGCGACATCTGTATGAAAGCGGCGACCAAACATCAGGACATCGCGGCTATCAAGGTCAAGGAATTAACGTCCGGACCGATCCACACTTGCAAGCCGGAAGCGGACATACGCGATGCCTTAGATACACTTCAACGCGCCTTTGTTCGCAGGCTTCCCGTCGTAAACAACGAGGGACAACTCGAGGGCATCCTGTCAGTGAGCGATATTCTGCGCCACAGCAGAGAGAAGGTTGACAAGGGGACGCCCGGGGTCACCTACGCCGATGTGGTGGGCACCTTCACAGTTATCTCAGCGCCACGCAGCAGAGCCGCTGCGGCAAGCGCATGAAACCGTGAGAGGAACGGAAAAAGTTAGAGAGGAGGATCAAGAACTCGAAGATCCTCCTCTCTACGAGGTTGCCGGGCGGGTGATCTGCACAAAGTTGCGCAGCATCTTCGCGTTGTCGATTACGCGCGGGAAGATCGCGTTCAGCACGGTCCTTCACAGACAGTTCACATTATGACGATTGGGGCCTACACCACTTGCTGCAATAACTGCGGCCGTTCGGCATGAACCTTTATTAGTAACTCACCGAAGAGCGTGTTCGCCCACGCAAACCAGGAACGTGTGAATTTCGTCGGGTCATCACGTTCAAACGATTCGTGCATGAAGCCAGTTCCGGCATGCGTCGTCTTCAGCATTTTGAAGCAATAAAGAATCTCTCGATCGTCGCGGCTGGTTAACGCACGCATTAATATTCCCAAGGGCCAGATCATGTTGAGCCCGACGTGCGGCCCGCCGACGCCTTCACCAGCCCGCCCGCGAAAGAAGTACGGATTGTCCTCGCTTAGCACGAATGCACGAGTATTTAAGTAAGTGACGTTGTCAGCGGCGCAACAGCCGAAGTAAGGGAGCGAAAGAAGGCTGGGGGCGTTCGCATCGTCCATAAAAAGCTGGTTTCCGAAGCCGTCAACTTCATAGGCGTAAATTGAATTGTGCTTCGCGTGACGTGCCTTTCCATAGGTTTCGATTGCCGCCCTCACTTCCTGGGCCAAACCCTGACACTCTTGGGCGAACGACTTATCGGACAGTTCCGCCGAGAAGATCTCCGCCAGATGATTTAGCGCGACCACCGCGAGAAAATTCGAGGGGATGAGGAACGGATATATGCAAGCATCATCCGACGGACGAAAGCCTGAGTGAATCAATCCCACGCTTCTGGTCGGATTGCCTCGTCCTTCGAACGGCGAGGTGTCAATCGGGTTGTCGGTGGTTCTTTTAAAAGAGTAGGGACCCGGGTTCTTCTTTCGCTGCTGCTCGCGAAACGTCTGCACAATTCGCTTGCTCGCTTGTTGCCAGTCCGTGTGAAAACAAGAAGCGTCACCCGTTGTTTTCCAGTAAGCGTGTGCTAGACGGAGAGGATAGCAGAGCGAGTCGATCTCCCACTTTCGTTCGCACAGTTCAGGTCGCATGCGGGGCCTATCATTCGTGCCCCACGGGCAGGCTTTCGCGCCAAAGTCGAAGGCGTTCGCGTAAGGGTCAATGAGTATGCAGCGAGTCTGCCGGTTAATGACCCCGGCTATCATAGCTTTGAGCTTCTTGTCTTCCCGCGCGAGCGGCAGGTAGGGTGTGACTTGCGCGGTTGAGTCGCGCAGCCACATTGCGTTTATATCTCCGGTGATCACATAGGTGTCCGGCCGTGTCGCCTGCATGCCAAAAGTGACAGTCGTATCGAGCGTATTCGGGAAGCAGTTCTCAAACAGCCAGGCTAATTCCGGATCGGCAATTGCCCTCTTCATTTCGACGACCTTCGCTTCGACTGCCTCGCTCACGAACTTGCGTTGGCCAGCTGCGGGACGCTTGCTTACGAATTCATGACCTGCTGAAAACAGCGAACGGCTGAGACGGCTGTCACCACTTAACGCGACAGATGCGGCGGCATAAGCTAAGCCCTTAATTACCGTCCGGCGTTTCCACGTTTCTTGTGACCCAATCAAGTCCTTGACCCTCCACGTAATCAGATGTGTTAAAGTCCCCAATTATGAAACTAAGTCGTCGTGGTTTCCTTGCAGCATCGTCGTCGGCATTGGTGTTATCGAAAACCCATTTAGCAGCGGCAGTAAATGTTCAACGCTCAGAAGGTCCAGAGCCGCCTGAGGTCAAAAGGGGTATCGAAGGTAAAGAGGTAAAAGTCTACACCACCGCAGAAAACGGCAATTACCGCCTGGCTCTTACTGACACCGTCGCCTTCAAGCATCTGGGCCAGCCTCTGGAAACTCAGATATGCGTGTTTGTGGATCCCGCCAAAAGATTTCAAACGATCCTGGGCATCGGAGGCGCACTCACCGATGCCTCCGCTGAGACATTTGCAAAATTGCCCAAAGCTAAACAGCGGGAGATTCTAGATGCCTACTTTGACGAGAGCAACGGCATCGGTTACACGCTGGCAAGAACCAATATTCACAGCTGCGATTTCTCGAGCGCCAGTTACACCTACGTAGATGAAGGTGACAAGGACTTGCACACCTTCAGCGTCAGCCACGACCAGCAATTTCGGATTCCCTTTATCAAACAAGCGCTGGCTACAGCCGGAGGCAAACTAATCATCTTCGGCAGTCCCTGGAGTCCGCCGGCATTCATGAAGAGCAATAACGATATGCTTCACGGTGGAAAACTGAAGCCGGAGTTTAACCAATCCTGGGCCAATTATTATACGCGGTTCATTAAAGCATATCAGCGCGAAGGCATACCGATTTGGGGCATTACTATTCAAAACGAACCGATGGCCACGCAAAAATGGGAGTCATGCATTTATTCGGCTGAGGAAGAGAGAGACTTTTTGAAGAACCATCTCGGTCCGACGATGAATAGAGAAGGACTGGGAGATAAGAAGATTATCGCCTGGGACCATAATCGAGACCTCATCTACCAGAGAGCCAGCACCATTTTAAATGACCCCAAGGCCGCGCAGTATGTTTGGGGCATTGGTTTTCACTGGTACGAGCCATGGAGCGGCGGCGAACCGATGTTCGACAATGTCAAGCTCGTGCATGAATCTTTCCCGGGTAAGAACCTGATATTCACTGAAGGTTGCTCCGATTCCTTCAATGCTCAAAGGCTTGCCGATTGGAAATTGGGCGAACTCTATGGCAGCTCAATGATCAACGACTTCAACGGCGGCGCCGTCGGCTGGACAGATTGGAACATCTTGCTTGATGAAATGGGTGGACCAAATCACGTCGGGAATTTCTGCTTTGCTCCCGTTCATGCGGATACGAAAACCGGTCAGCTCACTTACACAAACTCTTATTACTACATTGGACACTTTTCAAAGTTCGTTCGCCCGGGCGCGAAGAGGGTCGCCAGTTCACCCAGCAGAAGCCAGCTGCTTTCCGCTGCCTTTATAAATCCTGATGGAAAACTATCCGTCGTAGTGATGAACAAGAGCGACAAGAAGATCTCCTACTACCTTTGGCTTGAGGGCCAGGCCGCCGAAGTAAGTAGTTTGCCCCATTCTATTCAGACGTTGGTCTTCTAATCGTCTTTGGAAGCCGTCAAGTTTAAGATTATTTCTAAAAGGCATCTGCCATGCTGCGAATTTTGAGCTTGCGGCGAAAGTCGCTAAGCCGGATTGTGGCATCGGTCCGGAATTCGACTTCGACTTTCTGGCCTGGGATTAGATCGAAGTAATTATCCACAAAAGAGCCGGCGTAAGGGGCTGACAAGTAGACGGCCCGCGCAAACTTGTCTGTGGACAAGGCGACTTTGAATCCAGTGCCCACGCGTGCCACCTCAAAATTGATTTGCGGCCTTGGTATGGAGAGATTCTTGTAGGCTTCGAAGAAGCGTTCATTGCTCGACACCGGCTTGCCGTCTACTAATACTTCGATAAACAGAACCACCCCTTTTGGATCCCTGCCTGCCAACAAGGTCTTGAGAGGAATAGTCAAATACGATTTGCTGTTGAGCGCCGGAACCGTAATGTCCTGCTGTTGGCCCCACAACTTGTTTCCTTCGAAGTCGAGCAGGCTCACATTCAATTGCGCAGCGGTTGGCTGTATCCGATCGGAGACCACAAACACTTTGATATTGCCGTTCTCTTCGAAAGGGCTGGCAAGAATTTCGTTGTAGAACCGGCGGGCGTAATATTGCAGCGCCTTCCATCGCACCGTGTAGTCGATACTGGACCACGAAGCAACTGGCCAACAGTCGTTGAGCTGCCAGAAAAGTGAGCCCATGTTGTGCGGCATGATTCGCCGCAGATGCTCGGCTCCGATCTTGATCCCGTCAGCTTGCAATACCTGGCTGACATAAAGAAACGCTTCGAAGTCCTTAGGCTCCGGATATTCGCGCAGCATGTACTCGCGTATTAGTTGGTTGCCACGCGGATGCCGTTGATGAGCCATCATCACTGGTGAGGTGATGTCATGGTCTGCGGGTAAAGTGTAGGTGTTGACCGTGTCAAGTTGCGGAAACGACTGGAAGCCGTATTCGCTCATGAAGCGTGGAAATTGTTTTTCATACTCGCTAAACGGCAGTGAGGCGTGCCAGACCTGCCAATAGTGAAGATCGCCCATCTTCTGAGACTCCGGGTCGTCTTCGAGTTTGGAACTGGGCGAACTGGGCCAATACGGCCGCGAGGGATCCAGCAAGCCACAAACCTCTGGCAGAACGCCATAGAAGAGCTTCAAATAATCGTCCCAAAGTTTCGCCGGCAACTGCTCTTTCCAGCCCCAGTGGAACCAGCCGGACTCGATTTCGTTGTTGCCAACCCACATCACGATGCTCGGATGATTGCGCAACCTTTTTACGTTATCGATCGCTTCCTGCCTCACGTTGTCAAGGAACGCCTGATCACCGGGATAAAGACTGCAGCCGAACATGAAATCCTGCCAAACAAGAATTCCCATTTCGTCGCAGAGCTCATAAAAATCGTTGCGCTCGTAAATGCCTCCGCCCCAGACACGCAGCATGTTCATGTTGGCGTCGCGCGCCGATTCCAGTAACTGGCGATATTTTGCTTTGCTGATGCGGGTCGGAAAACTGTCGGCCGGAATCCAATTGGCGCCCTTGGCAAAGATAGGCACGCCATTGATTACGAAGGTGAAGCTCTTGCCGCTCTCATCCGGCTCCTGCCGCAGTTCCAATGATCGCAGTCCCGTACGGCTCGTTTTTTCATCAACCGGCTTGCCGTTGATTAGTATCCGTGCTTTGAAGGTGTAGAGAGGATGAGCGCCCAGTCCGTTGGGCCACCAAAGCGCCGGATGGATTATCTTGAAATCTAAAGCAAAGCGATTTGAGCCCTTCGCTAATGTCACTTCCTGCCTCATTGCCACAGTATTATCGGTCGGGCTGTTTAGGACCAGCGTTGCGTTACCGCTTACGCTCGATTCAACTTCCACCATCGCTGTAAGAAAAGCCGAGTCCGCTGTGATCTTTCTCGGCAGGATTTGTAAATCATCTACTCGCGCTTTATCCCACGCCTCAAGGAAAACCGGCCGCCAGATGCCGCTGGTGACAAAGCGCGGCCCCCAGTCCCAGCCAAACTGATAGGGCGCCTTGCGCGTATGCGGGCTTGTTTTTTCCCCCTGATCGTTGCCGGCGGGCAACTGATAGTTCAGCTTGGCCATGAGCGGCAAAACTTCGTTGATGGGCGAACGAAAGCGGATGCGTAAAATGTTGGCGCCCGGCTTGAGCAATCTTTTGCAGTCTAGTCGCCAGGTACGAAACATGTTGTCGGCATTTAGCAGGGATTCATTGTTGAGAAAAACGTTGGCATATGTATCAAGGCCTTCGAATACTAATTCTATTTTGTCGCGCTTGAGAATTCCGGGAGCGACATTAAAGGTGATCTGATATTCCCAGTCGGTCTTGCCAAGCCATTGCAGTTTCTGTTCGTTGTCTCGATAGAACGGATCGTCAATAAGCTTATTGTTCAGCAGGTCAGTGTGCACGCAACCCGGCACAGTTGCGGAGTACCAGGTATCTTTGTCCAACTCGCGAAATTGCCAGCCAGACTGGAGCGATATTTTTGTCCTCGAGATTTCCTTCGATCTAATGCTCGTTTGAGCTTGAGAGGCGTAGCCGGTGAAAGCTATCAGGGCGAGAACCGTCGAGAATAGTCTTGCGCTCTTCATATTTCGTTTATCTTGTAACGCAAACTGTTAGTTTGCGTCGTGCGTGAGAGACGATGGACCGTCCGCAAACTAACAGTTTGCGTTACCACATCAGAGCTGATCATTTCAACCCCAGGGCTTTGAGATATCCCTGGTTGACACGACAATTGGAAAACTTTATTCGCTCCAGATAATCGTTCAGCGCTCTGTGAACCTTTTCTTTCGACGGCCGGTGCTTCCTCACTTCCTCAAAAGTGGTCCGCGGTCCCTCCGCGAAGTCGACAATCACGTCCCAATCCACTGGTTTGTTTATTGAGGCAACACACGAGGTCGCTTCCAGTTTCTTGTACGGCCAGAAGCACCAGCCAATATTGTTCGCTTCAAGCAACCTTCTGAAGGAACTAATCCACTCGTCCGTGTTTTCGCCGGATTCTCCCATCCAAACCGGCACATTGTATTTGTCGCGAAAATCAAGGTACTCCTGAATCGCTCCTTTGTTCACTTCCATCCAGTACTTATGAAAAGTGTAGACAAGTTTATCGTCAAATGGCGGTCCAAAAACTTTGAAGTTGGTGTCCCATTGGGCCCCGCCAAGAAAGATGATTTGGTTTCTGTTGACCTCCCTTATGCCAGCCACGATCTTGCGATAGAGCGGCTCTAGCTTGGGGTTTAGATTGTTGGTGTCAAAATAATGGGCAATCGGCTCGTTGAGCAGATCGAACCCGATGACTGTAGGCTCATCTCGATAACGTGCGGCAATATTGCGCCATATCCGGACAATGAGATCCTGGCTTTCGGCGCTTTCAAATAGAAACGGGTAGCCCCAGCTATCATCGATGTTGTCTCCAGTCTGTCCGCCCGGCGCCGCGTGCATGTCCAGAATGACGTAGAGATTCTCTCTCCGGCACCAGGCTACAACATTGTCCAAAAGCCTGTAGCCTTCACCTTCCAACTTTGTGAGGGCCGAATCTGAAACAAACAACCGATAGTTGAAAGGAATGCGAACAGAGTTGAACCCGGATTGTTTTATGAACCTGATATCTTCCGAGGTGATGTATGTCTCGCGATAAGTTTTCCAGAATCGCCTTCCCTCGTCTTCACCGACCAGCTCATTGATTAACGTTTGTATCCGCCGCGGCGAATTGGTTGTCTTGAATTTGAACATGTAACCTTCAGGCAGCAGCCAGTTGCCAAGATTGACGCCTTTCAATAGGAGCGGTTTCTCGTCCGTCGAGATCAGATCTTTCCCACGAGTCGAAACGAATCTCGATTGACCATGGCTCGAAGCGGACACTGTCAGTTCCAGCAGAAGAATGATCCAGCACAGCACTGGTCTTTTTCGACACCAGGTCATAGGCAATACTCGCTTTTACGCCGACATGCCGCCATGAAAATCTGCTTACCGGCCGCGCATGGTATTTGACTTTGCACGCCAGGCGCAAGATGGAAATTCGCAAGTCGAGTGGTAATCCCAAGCGATTTCAATTTTTTCTACGACTTCGGCAATGGTGGGATTGCGGGGTTCTGACATTAGCCGCTATCGCGCGTGAGCTGTGAAAATTCCATGTTAGGATGCTTCTCTCTTCGGGGTGCAGAGCGATCCTGGGTAGTAGGCGGCTGGCCCGTCGAACAGTTGACTGCCGATCATAATGCGCAATGGTCAGCGCCTGAGGCTTTGGCCGCCATCCTGGCCGGCATAAGGTAACTTACATTCGAGTGCCGCACGTTAAGCAGCTGTGGTCGGACACGGATACCACTTAAGTTTTAGGACCAGCCCCTTGCATAACGCCACTTCACCCAGATTGTTCCGTTTCAGTGATGGCTTCGAGCTGATCCTCGTAAGTTTCACAATTCTATTTCTTGAACTGGCTTGCATTCGCTGGTTCCCCGCACATGTTCTCTATCTCACGTTTTTTACCAACGTAGTGCTCCTGGCCAGCTTCCTGGGAATGTCCGTCGGTTGTATGGGCGCCAGCCGGAAGCGGAGCTATCTTCCATGGACACCGCTGTTGCTCGTCATTGGTTTGGCTGCCGCCCATGCTGTGGAGGTCAGCAGCAAATTCACGAACTTCGTGGACGTGGGTAATCAAGCCTCGCCACAACAAATTTACTTCGGGACCGAATACCACACTCAGGATCTGTTGCGCTACGCGATTCCGGTCGAGGCTCTTTGCGGCTTCTTCTTCATCGTGATCGCGTTGGGCTTTCTTGGTCTCGGGCAAGAATTGGGTCGTGCTCTCAAACAATGGCCCAATCGTGTGCAGGCGTACACGCTCAACATCATTGGCAGCATCGGCGGAATCGCGCTGTTTGCTGTCTGTTCCTGGCTGGAGTTACCGTCGTTCTGGTGGTTTCTGCTCGTAGCCCTGGGATTGGGATATTTTTATTTCATCTCACCGCGGCATCGTTTCCGAAGACTAGTTTTCGGTTGGGTGCCGCTGATTGCGGCCTTATTGGTGCTCCTGGTCTGGCTGGCAGCGTTCACCGCTCGAGATGCCGGCGTTCGGGACCAGTATCAGGCACAGCAACTATGGTCGCCTTACTACAGGATTGATTTTAAGCAGGCTGACCTGTCTCTTTCAGTAAATCTGATCTATCACCAGCAGATGGTCTCGCGAAATGAAAACTTTCCAGCGTATGCTCTGCCACATCTGCTGAATCGAGACGCGGGCAGGTCCCCCTTCGAGGACGCGCTCATCATCGGCGCCGGGTCAGGCAATGACGTCAGTCGAGCCTTGCAATGGGGCGCTAAACACGTTGATGCAGTGGAAATCGACCCCGCGATCTACCGGCTGGGGCAAACCTATCATCCCGATCATCCTTACCAGGACGAGCGCGTTCAGATTCATCTCGATGACGGCCGCAACTTTCTGCGTTCTACTGACCGGAAGTACGATTTGATCGTTTATGCCCTGGTCGACTCGCTGGTACTGCACAGCGGCTACAGCAATATCCGCTTAGAGAGTTTTCTGTTCACGCGGCAGACGTTCGAAGACGTCCGCCGCCACCTCAAGCCGAACGGTACCTTCGTAATCTACAACTATTTCCGTCAAGGCTGGCTTGCCGCGCGCTTGAAAAAGGGGTTGGACGAAGTGTTCGGTGCGGGCAATTCATTAGTGCTGACTCTGCCCTACCGGAAAGTGATTGACCCCGAGAAAGCGACCTTAGGAGACTTTACGATTTTCTTTGCTGGAGCTACTGGCGATTTGCAGAATACGTTTGCCCGTCAGCCTGACTATTGGCTCCGCAATGACGAGCCGCCCTCGCCAACGTCACCAAACGGATTCCAGCAGCCAGGATCAGCTGCAACGAATGTGGGCGAACAGACGACGAAGAACGAGCCGGCAACAGCGTCTCGCTGGCAACATTTTGGATTAGCGAGCGTGTTGCCTCCGGAAGGCAGCCTGCGGACTGCAACCGACGACTGGCCGTTCCTGTATTTGCGTCAGCCGATGATACCGGCATTGAGCTTGCGCGGAATGCTGATCATGGGCGGACTGGGGTTGCCGCTGATTTTTCTGCTACTACCTCGGAAGAAAGAACAGGCGACGGCCATGGCTGAACGCGGTGTGGGAGCCGTGAGATTCGGCAGTGGAGTCAACGTTCAGCTTTTCTTTTTGGGAGCGGGATTCATGTTGCTTGAGACGAAAGCTGTGGTAACAATGGCGCTCCTGTTCGGCAGTACCTGGGTCGTGAACTCAGTGGTGTTCCTTGCCGTGCTGGTGATGATTCTCCTCGCGAATCTCTGGACGCTGCAATCCAGGCCTGCGCGGCTATGGCCATACTACTTGGGTCTGCTCATAACGCTTGCGCTGAACGCTATTGTTCCTCCTGATTTTTTTCTGGGAATGAATCGCAGCGTTCAGGTGCTTGCATCATGCTTGCTCGTGTTTACGCCGATACTATTTGCCGGTGTCATTTTCGCGTCGTTGTTTAAACGAACGACGGCGCCCGACCGCGCCTTCGGCGTCAACATCGCCGGCGCAATGATGGGCGGCCTGGCCGAATATAGTTCGATGCTACTGGGGTTTCAGTACGTGGTGCTGGTCGCAATCCTGTTCTACGCGCTTTCTGCTATCGGCTTGCGAAGACAGGACAGCCCTTCTATGGACCAGGCCTCAGCCGGCGCGCTAGTTACTGAGGCCTAACAAGCATTTGATGAGATTTCAGGCAATCCCACTGTGATCATAGGCTGGATATGAACGAATCCACCAACTGCCGAGACTGCGTGAAAACTCTGAGGATTCCTTGGAGCTTTGAAGCTGAGGATTTGGACAATTCAAGCTGCGTAAATTCGCAGGTGGGGAAGGGGGCAGTCGTTAGTTTGAAGGTTCGGTAAGTTCAAGTCGCCCCGCTCAAGTTTGCGAGGCTTCATCATCGAATCAATCACTCAATGCAGTAAACCCAGAGGCTTAGTGATAGGGATAAGCACTGGCATTCAAGCTTGAGCGGGGGCGACTTGAACTTACCGAACCTTCAAACTAACGACTGCCCCCTTCCCCACCTGCGAATTCATTCGGCTTGAGTTGTCCAGTCGCGACTGCAGATTCTTCAGAGTTTTGACACAGCTTCTGCCGTTGGGTATTTTCAAACTGCAGCAGTAGCCAATCGCGGTCATTCGCTCCGCAGAGCGATCAGCGGATCTACCTTTGTGGCGCGCCGAGCGGGGACGATACAAGCTATTAGCGCCACCAGAGTCAACAGCATTGAAACAAAAACAAACGTAAGCGGATCGCTCGCACTCCGTAGCGCAAGTCGCGCCAAACCCCTGCAACCAGATTGCGGCTGCCACTTTCCCTCAGAATGACGGAGTCGGCCGGAACCGCACGCTCGAGCCGTCGCAGCTTGTGGGCCAAAGAGTTACCCTCGCCCAGTTCGGCGAGCGACCTGTGAAACGCTTCCTCGGAGGCTGCGCCATCCGCGAGCAACTCGTGATAACGATCGTCCAGGTGTTGGGACAACTCGTCGACGATTTCAGTTTCGCGCTGCGGTGTGAGGTTTAAGCTCGCCACATGCTTGCTGATTTCTTCCTTCCAGTCAGGCACGATTCATCACCTCCAGGAATGCACGAGGGGCAAAAGATTGGAGTGCGGCTCACGCCGCAGTGATTCCGGCGACCTGGTCCAAAGCGGCAAAAAAGTCCTTCCAGGTCTTGCGCTGCTCAACTAGGATTTTTTGGCCCGCGGCGGTTAGCTTATAGAATCTTCGCCGTCTCTGCCCGGCCTTTTCAACCCAGCGTCCCTTGATCAGACCCCGATTCTCGAGGCGATAAAGCAAAGGGTAAAGCGAAGCAACGTGAAATTGCAGCACCCCCTGAGAGCGTTGTTCAATCAACTTGGCAATCTCATACCCATGGCGAGGCCGGTCTTCCACCAGTGCCAGGATGAGCATCTCAGTACTGCCTCTCTTCACCTCACGATCAAGCATATGCTATCTCCATATGTAGTGTTGCCACATAACATAGCCGGACTTCAGGAAAGAAGTCAAATGGTGCCGCGCCGACTACAAACCGCTGGGATGTCCAGGCTGGGTAGTGCGTCATTTTCACTGAGTGTCCGATAAACTTTAGTTTGTCGCTGCGTGTCCGATAAACTTTAGTTTGTCGGGCGTTACGACAAGCTAAAGCTTATCGGACATCAAACTGACCCATTACCCGAGGCTGCCCGAACCGGCGAACTATTCTTGCGGGCCAATGCTTCCGTGAGTACGGCAGACCAGCAAACAACTATGCCGCTATCGCGGACTTTTTGTGCAAAGCCATTTACACTCGGCTCGGCTTCGTTTCATGCATCGCGATGGACAGTTACTTATTGCTGCAATAAGCTATTAATTTCATTAATTCGACGGAGGCTCTATGCGAGACGATTCACAATCGGGCTTGTCAAATCCCGCCCAACAGTCATTTCTTCGGACCCCGGAAGGTACGGTAGCTTCCGCAGGCCTTGCGAACGCCGGAACCAACATCGAGGGCGCGGTCGCGATCACGCTGCGCATCAACGGCAAGGACCGCCAACTTCGCGTCGACCCTCGTACTACACTCCTCGATTGCATTCGTGAGACCGTTGCTCTCACCGGGACGAAGAAGGGCTGTGACCATGGACAATGCGGCGCATGTACGGTGCATGTGAATGGCAAGCGCGTCAACTCATGTCTTAGCCTGGCCTTGATGCATGATGGGGAAGAGATCACAACCATAGAAGGCCTGGGCACGCCCGACGCATTGCATCCCATGCAAGCGGCATTCGTCGCTTGCGACGGATACCAGTGCGGATACTGCACGTCAGGCCAGATCATGTCCGCCGTTGCGTTGCTCGAGGAACCCTGCGGCCCCGACGACGCGGCAGTTAAGGAACTGATGAGCGGCAACATCTGCCGCTGCGGAGCCTATGCAAATATCGTTGCGGCGATCCAACAAGTCCGGCAAAACAATTAGCCGCGATCAGGAGCGAGTCCATGCATACTTTTGAATTCATTCGGCCAACAGATTCCGCGGCGGCGGTCGCCATCGCCGCACAAGCGAAAACCGCACAGCAGGGCGCGGACTCGCGGTTCGTCGCCGGCGGGACGACCCTGCTGGACTTGATGAAACTGAACGTCGAAACTCCTGCGCGGGTCATCGACATAAACCGTTTGCCGCTCGACAAGATCGATGCAACGCCTGATGGCGGGCTGAAGATTGGCGCCACAGTTCGAAATTCAGATCTCGCCCACCACCCGACAGTGCAACGAGATTATGCTGTGCTGTCGCAGGCAATTCTCGCCGGCGCATCGGCACAGCTTCGCAATATGGCAACGACTGCCGGCAACTTGCTCCAGCGAACACGATGTATGTACTTCCGCGACACCGCGATGCCCTGCAATAAGCGTGAGCCCGGAACCGGCTGCCCGGCCATCACTGGCAGCAATCGAATGCTTGCCGTGCTTGGCACAAGCGAACATTGCATCGCGACCAACCCCTCAGACATGTGCGTGGCGATGGCCGCATTGGAGGCGACGATCCACGTACAGGGACCTGAAGGTACACGCGCAATCCCCATCGGTGACTTTCATCTTCTGCCCGGCAGCACACCGGACCGCGAAACAGTGCTCGAGCCAGGCGACCTCATCACGCACGTGACACTCCCACCGCCCGTCGAGGGTAGCAGGCAACTCTATCTGAAGCTGCGCGACCGGGCGTCATACGAGTTCGCCCTGGCGTCGGCAGCCATCGTGATCACGGTCGCGGGTGGGAAAGTGACTCGGGCACGCGTCGCACTGGGCGGCGTGGGGACCAAGCCATGGCGATCCCTCGAAGCCGAGGCGGCGCTCGTTGAAAAGGATGCGAACGAGGACAACTTTCGCAAAGCAGCCGAAGCGGCGATGCGCGACGCAAAACCGCAGAGCGAGAATGGATTTAAGATCGAGCTGGCGAGGCGCTGCCTCGCACACGCGCTGCATATCGCCACGACAGGCTGATTGAATCGAAGGAGCAGACATGCCGCCAACACCAGAAATATCGACGCATTCTCCGATTGGTCGCAGCACGCCCCGAGTGGATGGGCCGGTCAAAGTGAGTGGGATGGCTCAGTACACCTCCGACTTCCACTTTACCGGCCAGCTTTATGCGGTGCCGGTCGAAGCCACAATCGCAAACGGCTGCGTGCTCAAGCTCGAAACGGCAGCAGCGGAGAAGATGCCCGGCGTCCGAGCTGTTTTTCATCGCGAGAACATCGGAAAGATCTACCGCTCCGTCCTGGGAGCGGGGTTCGATGGCATCTGTGACGAGCGGCGTCCACCCTTCGAGGACGATGTTGTCCGCTACTACGGCCAGTACATCGCACTCGCTGTGGCAGATACGTTCGAGACCGCCAAAGCCGCCGCCGACGCGGTTCGCGCGACTTATGCCGAGGACAAGCCCAACGTCGAGACGGACCTGCAGGCGGATGACGATCCGGAAGTGGTAGTCACCACTTTTAGCCTGCGCGAGCGTCTGCAAAGCCAACGCGGCGACGCCGACGCCGCCTTCGCAAGCGCACCGGTGAAGATCGACCAAACTTATGTCACGCCCGCTGAGACGCACAATCCGATCGAATTGCACGCGACAACAGCAATCTGGGATGGTTCGACTCTAACGCTGTACGACTCGTCGCAGGGGGTCGTCAACTTCCAAGGCGTACTCGCACAAATGTTCGGCCTGCCGAAAGAGAACGTCCGCGTCATCACCAAGTTCGTTGGCTCAGGTTTTGGGTCCAAACTGTTTCCCTGGACGCATTGTTCACTTGCCGCCGCGGCGGCGCGGCAGCTCGGCAAGCCGATCAAGCTCGTGGTCAGCCGCAAGATGATGTTCCAGACCGTCGGTCATCGCCCGCGCACGCACCAGCGTGTGCGATTGAGCGCCACGTCTGACGGCAAGCTCGTCTCGCTCCAGCATGATTACGTCTACGACAGGTCAATACTCGATATCCACCACGAAGACTGCGGCGAAGCAACGCCTTTCCAATACAGCGTGCCCAACCTGCGCGTGACGTTTGGTCGAGCGAAACGCAACATCGGCGCAACCGCGGACCTGCGCGGTCCCGGAGCAGTGCCGGGCCTCTACGCGACCGAATCAGCGATGAACGAACTCGCCGACCAGCTCAAGATCGATCCCGTCTGGCTCCGCGTAATCAACGAGCCGAAAATCGATGAGTCTTTGGGCATTCCATTCTCATCACGTCATTTGCTCGAGTGCTTCGCGCTCGGCGCGGAGAAGTTCGGCTGGTCCAAGCGCAATCCCGAGGTCGGCTCGATGAAACGCGATGGCTTGATCGTGGGATGGGGGATGGCCGGGTGTACGTGGATCGCCGCGCGATTCCCCGCCGAGGCATACGTCCAGCTTCGCAACGATGGCACAGCCCGCGTCGCGTGCGGCACGCAGGACATCGGCACCGGCACGTACACGATCCTCGCGCAGCTCACTTCGGAGAGGACGGGCGTGCCGCTCGACAAAATCGAAGTCGCACTCGGCGATACGTCACTTCCGGAAGGACCGCTCTCGGGCGGTTCGATGGTGACCGGGTCGGTGATTCCAGCCGTCTTTGCCGCGGCGGACAACGCGATCGCGTCGCTGCTGACAATCGCAACGTCAACGCCTGGATCGCCCTTCGAGAAGCACACGCTCGACGAGCTCAAATTCGAAGGCGGCCGGGTTTTTGTGAAAGCTGGTGGTCCGGCTGGCGGCGTGCCGTTCGCCGAATTGCTCCAACGCGCCAACCTCAGCATGGTCACAGGCAGCGGCAAGTCCGAATCGACATTCGGTAATCCTGAAGCGAAGTTCTCGACGCACTCGTTCGGCTGTCACTTTGTCGAGGTCACATGGCAGCCGGAGATCGCCCAGTTGCGCGTCAGCCGCGTTGTGACTGTCATCGATGCGGG
The DNA here is from genome assembly GCA_035644135.1 of Pyrinomonadaceae bacterium. GTDB lineage: Bacteria > Acidobacteriota > Blastocatellia > Pyrinomonadales > Pyrinomonadaceae > PSRF01. The sequence goes on along the minus strand of DASQPD010000087.1, from coordinate 9,840 downwards.
ACGTATCGTGAATCCACTTGCCGGCCGGAACCAGATCGAGGGCGCGGTCGTGATGGGAATCGGCATGGCACTATTCGAACACACGACTTACGATCCGCAGAACGGCGCGCCGATCAATAGCAATCTTGCCGACTACGTGATGGCGGTCAACGCCGACGTGCCAGCGATCGACGTGCATTTCCTGGATTTCCCCGACAAAGAGATTAACGAAATTGGCGCACGCGGGATCGGCGAGATCGGCCTGGCCGGGATAGCTGCTGCCATCACCGCAGCGGTCCACCACGCAACCGGAGTGCGCGTGCGAGAACTGCCAGTGAAGATCGAGGATTTGTTAGTGTAAGTCGCCCCCTTCTTCGCAAATGATCGTTATTGGATCTAAGAATTCAATCTGCCATATGGCGGCAGCTTTGTCTCATCAAATTCTGAGGAGGAGAGTGAAATGGCAGAAGTAAAGATAGTTGCGATCTATCCGCGTCCTGTGGATATCGACGCGTTTGAAAAGGTGTACGCTGAGGAACATGTCCCGATGGTGAGGGAGAAGATGAAGGGTATGACGAATTTCGTCGCGACCAAGGTCGTCGCCTCACCTCAAGGCACCGCTCCTTTCCATCGCATTGCAGAGCTCTACTTCCCTTCCCTCGAAGCGCTTCAAGAATGCGCCGCTTCGCCGGGTGGGCAGGAAACAATCGCCCACGCAGTTAAAATATCGACCGGTGGGGCGCCAATTGTGCTCATTGCGGAAGAAGAATCACTCAAATTGTGATTGACATCTGATGGACAAGACCAAAGCCGAAGCAAAACCCTATCGGAACACGAACAGCGAGGCTGCGCTTGGGCGTCTTCTTCATCCGCCAGACGAAGAACCCCGCTGGCCCGCGGCAATAGCCTTGTTGGCACTCGGAGGTTTGTACTCAGCTCTCCCTTCAGCACTGCTCGTCGGAGGACATCGCTGGTTGTTACTTATAGTTGTTATCCTAATGCTGGTGCCCACAATCATTGCCCACTACACTGGCAATCACTTTCTGAATGAAGTTCTCGGGATGATTCTTAACTCAGTGGTGACCATCGCGCTGGTCTGGTCCTTGTTACTGCTAATTGACGTTTTACCTGAACATGGGATCACTCCGAAGGATCTTTTGCGTTCGGCAGCCGCGCTGTGGATAGGAAACATCCTGGTGTTTGCTTCCTGGTACTGGCGGCTCGACGCGGGTGGCCCACACTCGAGGGCGCTGACGCCAGGCCATACTGATGGGGCTTTCCTGTTTCCACAAATGACCATGTCTCCGGAACTAAAAGCCGCCGCTGGTGAAGAAGACTGGTCCCCAAACTTCATCGACTACCTCTTCCTGGCCTTTAATACGAGTACAGCTTTCTCTCCAACCGACACGCCGCCACTGTCACGCTGGGCCAAACTATTGATGATCACGCAAGCCATGATTTCTTTGCTGGTGATCGCTTTGCTTGCCGGTCGAGCCGTCAATATCCTCTAATGGGTTCCCTATTTCAGTTTGTACATCTCACTTCCAGCCAATAGGAAAGCGCCTGACCCATATTCTTGATTGTCTTCAGACGTTAGTTTCGCCGGTGAGGCCCCGATTGCCTGAACATAGCCCAGCTTGCCATCCGTACGCACAGCGCCAATTAGCCCCTGCCAGGCTTTCTTAACTACGGGCAGGTAAGTTTGTCGTTCCAGATAACCATGATTGATGCCCCAGGCGAGGGCATAACAGAAAAAGCCGGAACTGCTTGTCTCAGGGATGGGTACCTCCTGCGGGTCAAGCAGGCTTGGCCGCCACAATCCGTCTTCTCCCTGAAGACGACTGACCGATGCCGCCATTGTCCGTAGCAGAGTTACATAGCGCTGGCGATCTTTATTATTTTTTGGGAGATATTGAAGGACGCGTACCGTACCGCCCATCACCCAGCCGTTACCGCGCGCCCAAAAGATCTTCTTGCCGTTGGGGTTCAGTTTCCCTATGTAGTTCTTGTCTCGGTAATAAAGTTTAGCCTCTTGATCGTAGAGGAAGTCGGTTGTGTCCCACCACATGGTGTTCAAATAGTCGATGTACTTCTTGTCACCAGTGGCAGCGTTAAGTCGCGCAAGAACAGGCGGGGCCATAAACAGCGCATCACACCACCACCAGTCTTCACGACCCGGCTTGGGATCATCCAGCATCGCATCTAAAGCGGACTTGGTGTGAGCAATCATCACCGGGTTTTTCTTCAGTAGGTAGAGCTCCAGGTATGTCTGGCCAGGCGAAAGATCATCTGCATGTCTGGGCCTGTCCCCAAGCCTCCATTCCCGGCCTTCGGCCCATCTCATAGCCTGTTGGAAATATTTCTTGCGATGCGTCGTGGAATAAGCAGCCATGATGCCGGTGTAGAAAGCGGCTCGCGCCCATAAGTTATTATTCTCTTGGTTTATTTCTACGGGATTGGCGAGCTGCCAGTCGTAGACCCTGTTCATGATCGCGGATATATACTGTCTGGAATAAATATTCTTGCGCTGCGCAGGAGTTTGTACAGGCACGAGTGTTAATGAAATGAGCGTCAGAGCCGCTACGAGTGCGGCGCGCAAGTAAGAGTGTTGTCGAAGAAACATAAGCTGGTCCATGTGTCTGTGTAACAATTGACAATTTCTTGTTTTTGAGCAGGTTTTTTTGCGAGTAAGCAAATCGATCCACGAAACCACTCGAACAAGAAAGCTGGGAGCGAATTTCGGACCACGTTGATTCTTACTGCGGCAGGCCGATACGGCGCAAGAGGTCTTGGAAACGTGGGTCTGAGCGTAGGCTGTCCCATCTTGGTTCTATTTTGATCCATTGCAGTTGAAAAGCGTGCTGTTCGTAACCCTTGTCGAGCCAGGCAAAAGCCTGGTCCTTCTCGCCGAGGCCCGCATAGATGAGGGCTACGCTGGTCGCCGGTACAAATTCTTGTGCGGAGAGTTGCTTGAGCTCGTTGAGCACCGTTCGGGCCTCGCTTTTCTTACCTGTTACCGCATAGACATGGCCCAGACCAGCTTTTGAAAGTGACGATTCACTGCCTGCTGTAAGCGGAATCGCCTTCTTAAATTCAGCAATGGCTTCGCTATACATCCCCTTTTGTTCATAAGCAGCTGGAAGAAAATTGTGCGGCGGAGGGAAGTTCTGGTCCAACTCCAGCGTCTTTTGGAACTGTTCGATGGCCCGGTCGTAGTCGCGAGAGTAGTAAAAAGCCAATCCCAATTCAAAGTTGATGATGAGTGAGAGTGGCTCCAGTTCCACTGCCCGTTTTTTCTCTGCAATCGCTTCACTAGTTCGGCCCATTACTGCTAAATATCCGCCATACCATTGATGGGCTATCGCATAGCTCGGATTCAGCTCGATGGCACGCTTGTATTCCTTCTCGGCACTCGTCCAGTCCCAATCGTATACTGCGAAGACGCGGCCTAGTGAGACGTGTGCTTCGGCGAGCGTCTCGTCCAGTTCCAGTGCCCGGATCGCTGCTGCCTTAGCTTTTGGCATTGCCTCTCGCGGCGGCAGCCGGTTGGCCGGCACAACATAGGAGTCAGCCAACCCGGCGTAAGCCAAGGCGAAGCGGGGGTCTTTATCAGTCGCCTGATTGAAATACTCGATTGATTTCTTGAGCCCTTCTGCCGTCCGCTTGTTCCAGTAGAAGCGGCCTTTCAAATAGAGCTGATAAGCCTCGTTGCTCTCGGTGTAGTGTTTGGCAGCCCCTTTCTCTTCGCCCGAAACTTTTAGCCTCAGTTTCTCGACAATTTCGCTCGCAATCTCGCGCTGGATCGCGAGCAAGTCTGACATGTTGCGGTCGTACTGCTCGCCCCACATCTGCGTCTTATCGCTCGCATTCACAAGTTCGACGCTGATCGATAGGTTCTCGCCGCGCTGTGTGACCCTTCCGGTTAAGATCGCTTCGACGCCTAATGCATTCGCCACTTCCTTCAAATCAGTTTCTTTGCCCTTGTACGCAAAAGCGGAACTGCGCGCGATTACTTTGACGCCGGGCAACTGCGAGAGACTGTTGATGAGGCTCTCGGAGATTCCGTCCGAGAGGTATTCTGCGTTCGGATCGCCGGTCTCGTTTGCAAAAGGCAAGACTGCGATGGAAGTCGTTCCCGGCTTGCTGCCACCGGCAAGATAACGTGAGTAGGCTAAGTAGGAGACGATAATTGTGGTTGCGAGCAGAGCGGCTAGAAGTAACAGTAGGCCCTGCTTGTGACGTCTAATCTCGCCCCCAATGTATTCTGCACTCGATAGCGGGTGCATGTTCTCCGAGCTGGCCCGCTCGGCATTGATTTCGGGGAGCGCCTCTTGTTCGCTCTCCTCCGCCGGGTCGCCGTTATGCTGACGCACGTCCGCCACAAACTGGTACCCGCGACCAGGCACAGTTACCACATACCGGTGTTCGCCCGGGCTTTCTGTGAGAGACCTCCTGAGCGCCGAAATGTTAACGGTGAGGTTGTTCTCCTCCACCACGGCGTCAGGCCAAACCCTCCGCATCAACTCGTCTTTTTCGACGAGGCGGCCTTTTCCTTCGAGCAGTACCAGCAGAATCTCAAAAGCCTTCGCGGGTAGCCGCACCTGGTTCCCTTCGCGTAGTAGGACACGCCTGAGAGCGTCGACACGGAACGGGCCAAACTCATAGATGTGCATTGGTGTGTCGCCCACTGTCACCTTTAGCAAAATTTAGGAAGGTTTAGGGAATTTTGAAGGACTTTGCGCCTATTCACAAGCGATTATCCGCCACGTTCAATTCGTGGTCAACAGAGTAGCTCGCCCTCGCGGAGTTATTGACACCCACAAATTGCGAACGAGTCGTTTGACTCTTGTATTGAATGCAACCTGCCGGTTCACTCCGGCGCACAAGGACTAAAGACCATGTACAAACCTAAGAGATCGACCATCGCATTCCTCGGTTTTGGCCTACTAAGTGTGATTGCGACTGTGATTCCGCACACAGGCCTCGGACAAGCCTTAGAAGGAAACGGCGCGATGGAGCTTAACTGCGATGACCAACCATGCGACGCAGTGGCACGAGGTCGTGCAGCCTTCAATCGCCGAAATCTGAACCAACTTGGCGGGAACGGACGTTCGTGCGCCGACTGCCACATGCCTTCGGATAACTTCCAGCTCTCTCCTGCGTCCGCAAGGACCAGGTTCGATGCGCTCCAGGCGAGACGAGAGCACAACAGGAATGCGGATGACCCGCTCTTCCGGCCGGTGGATGCCGACGACTTCCGTATAAACGGAGACAATGCGATCGACTTCTCGAACCTTGTCGAAAACGGTCTTATTCGAGTGACGATGCCCTTGCCCTTGAACGTGAAGCTCATTGATCCTGCCACCGGTCAGCCCAGCGAAGAGACCTCGGTCGATCTCTGGCGCGCGGTCATGCCTGTATTCAACGTCGCGATCACGGGACCGGACGGCGTGTTACCGATCTGGCCGCCGGGCGCGCCACGTCCCCCAATCATGGGCCAGGATCCTAACGGCCCCAACCGGCAAGGCGGCTACCAGCACGATGGGCGGTTCGGAACACTTCAGGAACAAGCCCGCGGTGCACTCTTCGCGCACGCTCAAGTGACGGTTGAACCGCCGCAGCGTATGCTCGACGATCTCGCAGCTTTTCAGCAAACGTTGTTCTCTTCGCCGGGGGTTGAACTGCTGGCCGACTCAATCCTCTCCGGCTCGTCGCCGTTCCCCGACCCCGACCCGGAACTGAACGAGCTTGAGCAGCACGGCAAGGGAATCTTCAACCGCGCCTGCGCGCAATGCCACGGCGGCACAATGCATCCGAGTGGATCAACGCCCGAGACTGCGTTTGTGCGACCGATTGTGCGCTATCACAACATCCAGACTGCCTGCCCTCGCCCAACCACCGATGGTTACGCGCCCTGTCCCGAGCGGCTTGCGAGAAACGCGCGCACGTACCGCATCACTCTCGCGAATGGCGCCTTCCAATTTGTTACCACTTCTGATCCAGGTCGACTACTTCTCACCGGCCAGCCCGCGGATCTCGGGGTAATGGACATCACCCAGCTCCGCGGAATCAGTAGGACCGCCCCATACTTCCACAACAACTCTGCCGCCACGCTTGAAGACGTGGTTGATCACTATATCGCCTTTTTCGCGCGCGTCGCTCGGCTTAATCCGCCACCCAATTTGCCACCGATTCTTTCATCGAACGGTCTTGCCGTTGATCGCGGTTTCGTTAATGCGGATGAGCGGGCGGCGTTGCTGGCGTACCTCCGAAAGCTATAGCTTCCAGTGTGAGCTTGCCACGCAGTTCAATCTGCTCGGACGAGCGGCCAACGAACACGTTGAAATCACCAGGGTCCGCGCGCCATTGTTTTGCATTGACGTCATAATAAGACAGAGCGCGGCTGTCTAGCATGACCGAGACCTTCCTTGTCTCGCCGGGACGAAGGCTGACTTTCAAAAATCCTTTCAACTCCTTAGCCGGCCGCGGAACTTTAGTTTGCGTGTCGCCAACATATACCTGGGCTACGTCGGCGCCCTCGCGTGTCCCTGTGTTCGTAACCTCGAACGAAACCTCATAGCGCGGACCTGATTCGCTGTTCGACACAGGCTTGATAGACAAGTTTCTGTACTTGAAGGTTGTGTAGGACAGTCCAAACCCGAATGGGAACAGTGGCTTCGCACCGTTGCGCTCGTAACCGCGATAACCAACGAACACTCCTTCTTTATAGACGACACGCTTCGTGCCCGCCTCCGGATAGTAGCTGTCATGGACCGGGTTATCTTCCCAGCGGCGCTCGAATGTGACGGGCAAGCGGCCTGAAGGATTCACATCCCCGAACAGAATTTCGGTCAGCGCGGTGCCACCCTCCTGTCCCGGATACCACGCCTGGACCAGCACCGGGACGCGGTCAAGCCAGGTGTTCATATCCACGCTGCCGCCCGACGTCATGACAACAATCGTGTTCTTGTTGGCCGTAGCCATTTCCTGAATCAACTCGTCTTGTCCCAGAGGCAGGCGAAAAGTTCTGTCCGCACTTTCGGCCTCCGACTCGGAGTCGAAACCTGCGGCCACCACTACTACGTCGGAGCTTGCGGCAAGCTTTTTGGCGTTGGCGCTAACAAATTGTCCAGCGACTACAATGCCCATCCTGAGGCGCACAGCCCGTCTATACGCCCGTCCGTGTTGCTCCAGGACAATCTTGTGGGCCCCGGGTTCGAGGCGCAGCGTGCGATAGTCGGCAAGCGCGGTAAGTGTTGTCCAATTGTCCAGGACGAGTTTGTCATCAACGTACAGACGATAAGAGCCGCCGACTTCTCTCGTCGTTTGCACGAAGATGTCGTAGGAGCCTGACTCCTGCGGGGTGTAATAACCGGTCCAACGTGACGAAAGTGTCTGTTCCGGAAACAGCAAGCGCGCCGCAGTTCCGAAGTTGAGGTGCTCTTCGGTGCGGGTAATCAAGGGAGTCCCTTTCAGGTCTAAGCTGGCAAAATATTCCGCGCTTAGTCCAGGCTTCCCGCCAGTTTCAGCTGTAGTGAAATTGGTCGCGTCGGCCAAATCGCTATAGGAGAGCAGGCCGCGATCGTAATTCACCTGAAACCGATTGGGCGGGTGATTCACAGCATAGTTTGCCAGGCCCTCCAGGTAACTGATGGCTGCGAATGGCTGCACTTCGGCGCTGCCGCCGCCGACGGGCATCGCCGGGAAGGCGTTTGGGCCAACAATCAGGATCGATTTGATTTTGCTTTTATTCAGTGGCAACAGATCACCATCGTTCTTCAGCAGAGTAATCCCCTCACGCGCGGAATTGAGCGCCACTTGGCGGCCTTGCGGGTTATATCGGGGAATCGACAGATCGGTCTGATCACGGTCGAGCCAGCCAAAGCGCATCGCGGTGCTTAGGATGCGGCGCACTTTGTCGTCAATAGTGGCGACAGAAACTCTGCCCTGTTCAATCGCGGGCCTGAGCGTCTGCTCGTTCATGTGTAAGCCCGAAGGCATTTCGAGATCCTGTCCAGCGTTTACTGCCTCGACACCGTCATAGGTCGCGGACCAGTCGGACATGATCAGGCCGTCGAATCCCCATTCCCTCTTCACCACGTCGGTGAGCAGATACTTGTTCTGCGACATGTGCCGGCCGTTGGTCAGATTGTACGAGTCCATGATGGCTCCGACGCGGGCTTCCTTCACGGCGGCCTCGAAGACGGGCAGATAGATCTCGCGCAATGTCCGCTCGTCGATGATTGAGTCCGTATTGTGGCGATCAAATTCAGAGTTGTTGCCTAGAAAATGCTTGATCGTCGCGCTCACGCCCTGGCTCTGTACGCCCTTGATGTAACCGACCGCAACACGCGAGGCGAGGAAGGGGTCTTCGCCGAAGTACTCAAAGTTTCGGCCGTTCATTGGAGCACGGTTGATGTTAACCCCGGGCGCCAGCAGGAAGTGTATGCCTTTGGCGCGGGAGTCACGTCCGAGTTCGGTCCCAACAAGCTCGGCCAGCACCGGATTCCACGTAGCGGCCAGCGCCACGCCTCCGGCAAAGGCAGTAGCTGGTCCAAAGTTGCGAACGCCTATTGGGCCGTCGGCCATCTTCAGTCGGGGTAAGTTAAGACGCGGAATATCGCGAATGAAAAAGCCGTCGACGCCTCCGAGCAAGTCAAGCTTTTCCTTCAGCGTCATCTGGTTAAGTATCGAGTCGACCCGCCGCTCGATCTCAGCGGATGACCCGAGAGAAGGCGCTGAAGTCTGCGCTGAGACAGAAAAGACTATGGAAACAATCAATGACAAACCAACGATCGAACAAAGTCTTAGCATGGGGTTTCCTTTTTGGTTACCGTGTTATCTGAGTGTGAGGACATCGAGGGATAGCCACGGAGTGCCACCCCCCGGCGATCTGAACAGCCAAGACTGCATTTACTGCTTATTGGAGTTCGTCGCAGTGCTTGTGGTTGAAGGCTTCTTGGCCATCTTCTTAACGGGCTTACTTTTTAACTCTACCAGAATCACCTCAAACGGCTGGTCGCTGGTATTTTCAGGCAAGTGAGTTACAGCCGGCGTCCAGCGCACATCGCCAGCTTTCGCGGTGATGTCCTGGGGGGCGCCTTTGGGAAAACTAAACTTCCCGTTGGCATCCGTCATAAAGATCGCCACTGCATTTGGGTGTCGATGCATCACAGATTTTTCGTGGGCGCCGACCTTAATTCGAAGTACACGCACTTGGGAATTCTCGAATTCCACACTGTAATGCTTTGAATCAACCTTCACCGGATCCTGTGCCTGGGCGGCGCAGGAGACAGACAAAATGAATACAGCTAAAACAAGCACTTTGTACATGGTTGGGAACTCCTTTTGGCGGACATGATTTAGAGCATCTGCGGGTGGCTTTTATCCCAACTGAAACAAAACAGTCAAGGCGTTCTTCATTTGCCATTGTAGATTCCAGCTGACCGAGGGTTACAGTACCGCGAGCGCAGCGACCGGATGCTGCCACTCATCGGTGCTACAACCAGCACAGTGACGTGATTTACAGTACCGCGAGCGCAGCGACCGGATGCTGGGACTCATCGTTGCTGCAGCCAGCACAGTGACCTGATTTACAGTACCGCGAGCGCAGCGACCGGATGCCACACTCAACGTCGAGCCGCTGGGCCTTCGCGTGCTGTAACCATTGAACAGCTATTCGACACGATCTAGAATTACCCAGCTTTTACACCTCCACTCAAGGAATCCTCACTGATGCCTTACCCTGATGAAGACTTCAAGGATGACCATACTCCGGTCGGTTTCCTGATAACCTTTCGTTGTTTCGGCACATGGCTGCATGGTGATCGACGAGGCTCCGTCGATCGCTTTCATAATGTA
>DASQPD010000086.1:0-24840 GCA_035644135.1 Pyrinomonadaceae bacterium | reverse complement strand
TACATTATGAAAGCGATCGACGGAGCCTCGTCGATCACCATGCAGCCATGTGCCGAAACAACGAAAGGTTATCAGGAAACCGACCGGAGTATGGTCATCCTTGAAGTCTTCATCAGGGTAAGGCATCAGTGAGGATTCCTTTGAGTGGAGGTTAAGGCAGGGTAATTCTAGATCGTGTCGAATAGCTGTTCAATGGGTTACAGCACGCGAAGGCCCAGCGGCTCGATGTTGAGTGTGGCATCCGGTCGCTGCGCTCGCGGTACTGTAACCCCTCGGTCACCATGGTCGCGTACTATACAACGATGAATCTCAGCATCCGGTCGCTGCGCTCGCGGTACTGTAACCCTCGGTTCACCATACTCGCAGTACTGTAGCAGCGATGAGTGTGGCAACCGGTCGCTGCGCCCACGGTACTGTACCCACGTCACTATGCTGGCTGTACCAACGATGAATGTCAGCATCCGGTCGCTGCGCTCGTGGTACTGTAACCCACATCACTATGCTGGCTGTACCAGCGATGAATTCTCCTAAACTGCGAAGTAAAAGCGAACCGGACGGTGCTGATCGTGAAAGATCAGCACCATCCGGTTTGTTTTTATCAGCACCTCTTCCCGTGACAAGAGGGAACTGAAAGCAGACTTGAGGAGATGGCAGTAGTTTATTGCCGCTGATGAGTATTCAATTGCTGGTTTCGGTCTTTCCCTTCAGTTTAGCACGCCGCCTGGCAAGTAGAGCTCCGCCGAGTCCGGTAGCTAAGAGGAGCATCGAAGCCGGCTCGGGTACCGCAGTTTGCGCCCCTTGTACGATGAGCGTGAACGGCTGACTCGCCAGCACGTTCTGGTCGGAGACGGTAGCTCCTCCGAGCACCGAGAAAGTTCCCGTGTATGTTCCAGGCGTCGCCGCGGCGGATACCCCCACGTCAAAGAAGTTGACGGGCAACGCACCTGTGCTGAAGCCTTGGGCTACAAACGATGGCACGGCGGCAAAGAAAGCAGCCGGGTCGAAGGTGAAGTTTGCAAAGCCTCCTGAGAAACTAAAACTGACAGAATTGACGAAGCGGCCCGGCGGGCCGCCATTCACCAACGAACCCTGGAAGGTTGCTGTGCTTCCTACCGCGACCGTGTGGGTCGGATCGAGCGTAATAGCGATTGGGTCAGCCTTAACGGCTGCCGGCAGCAGAAAGAGCACCGCCAGCGCCATTAGCGAAAGTGAAAGTTGTTTAGCTTTTTGATTCATATCAATTTCTCCTCTAGTCTGTTTTTGTCACGGGATAAGTGACTCGTCTGGTTCTCAAGTGGGTGATCAATACAGAAACCGGGAATAGGCGCATTTATCAACACGAAGCTTTCGCAAGCGTGGTTGGCTCGCGGATAGATTCAAAGGAAGGTCAGGGAAAAACTAAAGGAATCGAAATCTAATTACCGGAAATGCTGGAACCCCTGATTGACGGAAGGAACAAACCTGTACCTACTGATGTTTGCACATGCCATCAACTCCTATGCCACTGGGGCCAGACAAAAAGATCCAGGAAATGGCTGGTAAACACAAAGGACTTCGAGAAATACCCGACTCTGGTCTGATATTTGGACGTGAATTCCAGACTTCGGACAGAAACTCTTTGCCGCGTCTATCGTTCTTGATTTGGAAGAGAAGTGGCGACTGCGATGATCGAGCCGGCTCCGGAAAAGTTGTCTGACACAGTTGGGTTCGCGATTGTCTCGAGGCTCATCGCCAGTCTTTGTTGTCCGTCCGTAAATTTCGCTTTGGCACGAAAGGGACTGAGGATCGCGCCGGATAACGAAAACGAGTCAATCGGGAAAAGCAAGATTTCTCCCTTAGAATCCATTTTCCCGCTCGCCACGTCGGAAAGACGGCTCGCATTGTCAGGTGAACTGCGTACGTCAAATATAAAAGTACATAGTTCTTTGCCGCACATAATTTCGATGGTTCCTTGCAGTGGGAATCTCCGTTGCTTACCACTAATTCCTCCGGAGACCATTAGCTCACCACTGGTAATGCGGTATGAGCGCAATTGCTTTTTCCATGTTTCGCCCAACGACAATGCTAGCGGTTCATTCTCACGGAGCTGAATGGCAATCGCTTTATATGGCGCCGTTAGAACCGTTTTCACCATGGCGCCCTTTGGTGGTCGTCTTTCAGTAATCTCTAGAGCACCCGCCTCATACGCGATTTCGATCGCAAAACCTCCGCTGGGACGTTGCCCGAGAAAGACAACCACGATTGCATGAGATTTGAAGAATTCCTCACTTTGGTCAGGTAGATTAGTCATCACCGCCCGCATCAACTCGTATGTTTCGAGATTGCGAGCGACGAAGACAAACGATTCGGCTATCGAGCTGTGATCGCCTGCCCCAAGCTGCATCAGTTTCGGATTCGTGGTTTGACTCCTTGTTTCGCCAGTCTTATTAGTGACATGCTTCCGGGGATTCTGAACTTCCTGATTTCCGCAGGCCAGTCCGCTGAGGATTAGTAAGACTGGCAAAACTGCGTTCGGACCCTTTATTGTGCGCATCTGGATAACCGTATCTCGTTCGCAAAGTCTGCACTACGATCCACTGAACGAGGTAAGGCAGGTAATCTTGCTTCAACAAGCTGCAAACAACAGATACAGACTATTACTTTCCAGCGTGAGAGGCGAGGGCGTACAAGAGTGGACCGAAAAAAGAGAAAAGAGGACGGCGATCTCGAAGATCGCCGCCCTCTGAGTTATGTCTTAGTTGCCCAAGGAACGTTTAGTTTACGCTTTGGTTCTTCGGCACCTTGACAGTTGCGTTTCTGGTGACGGTATGTCCCGCCGGATCAGTGCACGTAAGGGTAATCAGGTAAGTACGCCCGCTACCCTTGCCCGACCGCTCCGCTCGCAAACGCACATGATGGGCATCGACAATCTCCCAATCAGGTGCGGTATCGCCATCACCGAGTCCGTCAATTGGTTCGTTGCTGGTAACGCTCAAGGTACAGGTCACTGCGCAGTTGTCAGTGGCTGTATAGTCGACCGTAACCAATTCCAACTGATGATTGGGCGGCCAAAGCGAAGGCTTGTCTACTGTGGCCGCGCTGACATTCGGACCTTCCGTATCGTTGACCGTCACGTTGAAACTACATGAGGCGGTAGTGCCGTCTAACCTTGTGGCCGTAATCGTCACCAGGGTTGTGCCCACCGGGAAGAAAGATCCAGAGGGGTGATCGCTGGTAACGTTTGCGCCGCAATTGCCGGTTAATGTGGGTGCTGGATAGTTGACAACAGCACCGCATAGGCCCGGGTCATTAGCCACAGTAATATCCGCCGGGCAGGTGACCACGCATGCCCCGCCGCAGCAGACTCTCGTGGCGCTAAAGATAGACAGCGTATCGATACGCATACCGCCGCCAGTCGGGTTGGTGCCCGTATCGTAAGCTGTACGCCATCGGAGCTGCGCGTTCTGGCCGTAGGAAGCCGCCGGAAGAATTACGGTGGTTGTAATAAACCCGCCGGAATTCCCGGTCCAAGCCTGTCGTCCGGTCAGTACGCTATCCGTGGGCCCGATGACGCCGTTGTACCCACCTTCGATAAACGAACCACCGGCAGCCAGGATATCCTGGAAAGCACCGCCGTTGATGCTTATCTCAAGCACTCCGCCATCGAAACCTGGTTCGGTGTTATAGCTGTTTCTAAACGCCAATCGCACTCCCGGATTAGTGCCGAACGCCGGTGCAGCGGGAATCGCAATCACTGGAGAATCAAGACGATTGTCTCCGGGGGTTGTCGAACCGCCACCGAACGCAGAGTTCGGCGCCGAATCGCTGGCTGTGGTGCTGGTTACCCACAAGGGCGGGTTTCCAGTTGCCGGGTTCTTGGCAGTCGTCCATCCAGCCGGCAAGGCCGGCGCTGTGACACCATCAAAGTTTTCCGTAAATGCGTTAACGGTAATCAACTGACCCAATGTGAACGTTGCCGTAAAGTTCCCCAAGTCAGTTGTTCCGTCCTGCAGATGGAACGTTAACGTGATGGTATCGCCGCAATTCCCATTGTTCGAGAAGCTGAAGTTTCTGGTCGCGGTGTTACCCGATGCGATTGCGCCGTAGGTTTCCGGACCGGTCGGGAAAGTGACACCGCCTGTCGGCAGCAGGGTTACCACGAGATTGAGAGTTGGGCCCGGTCCGATATTACTGATACCGAGACCGACAGTGACATCTTCGCCGGGATCTATAACGCCGTTGCCGGGCGCGCAACTTTCCGCGACCAGAGTTGTACCGGCATTTCTAAGTACCGGCAATTGACGGCCGGGGATTCCGATTTCCCAAATACCTCGACCGTGAGTTGCAATGCGGAGCACCCGCTGCACGTTCGATATTTTTACGTCAAAGACAGCCACGCGCGGCAAACCGGTGCCATGTGGCGCCCAGGTTGTACCGCCGTCGCTTGAATGGTAGACGCCGATATCCGTCCCGGCGAAAAGCGAATTCGAGTCCTGCTGATCGACTGCAAATCCGCTGACCGGTATGACTGGAATGCCATTGCTTACAGGCGTCCAGGTTGGAGTCGGACTGTTAAGGTTCGTGGTCTTGAAAATTTGCTGACCCAATGCTGGTGTGAAGCTGGTAAAGGTCACGTAGGCGGTAAACTTGTTGTTTGGATCGATTACCGCGTGACCGATAGAGTTTCTGAGGGGATCAACCGGATTTGGCGCTGGGAAATTCGAGCCCGTAACGTCTGTTAGGGTGGTTGAACCGGTTGTGGTCGCAAAGACGTGACCGTCGCGCATGCCGACGATCCTAACGTTATCATCTTGTGGCGAAACGCCTATGGTAGTGACAACGATTCCCGAAAGAGCGCCTGGACTGGTTGGCACTAATGGCCCCTGGCTCACTAGCGTCATCGTGTCGCCTTTGTTGACAGAGCGGTACAAGCGATCGGTACCGAAGTAAAGTGTGTTTGGATTGCCTGGCCCTTGCTCCATCGGCGCGTAAAAGAGCACGTTGTCAGCGCACCTAAAGCCGTTATTGCTAACTGTCCCCGAGCAACCTCGGAAAGTCCAACCAGAAAGTTGGCCGTCAGCGTTGGCCACGGTATTACTGGCACGCTCGTAACCGATTTGCGAATTGGTTTGGTTAAAGAAGGTGTGGTACATCAGGACGTTGAATGTATCCGGTGCGTTGTTGTCGATAATGGTGTACCCGCCGTCACCGTCTCGACAGTGTGACCAGGTCACCCCGTCCGGCGCCAGACAATTAGTACCGTTGTCCTGAGTGCCGCCCATTAGGAAAAACCTGTCGAATGGATGCAACGCGACGCCTTGAAACTGAGTGGCGCTGAAGTCCACGTTGTTGCGGCTGACCCAGTTTGTGCCATTATCACCGGATCTCCAGATGCCTCCGTCGTTGCCGGTGTAGACCACCTGCGGATTTGAAGGGGCAATGGCCAGCGCATGTTCGTCAGCGTGGAGAGTATTGTCCATGCGCGTAAAGTTCGCACCGCCTATTGAACGCCTCATGACGTCTGGGGTGCATTGGGCAGTTGTGTTTCCGCGTGCGGCGCCCCCGAGGAAAATATTTTGATTATCCGGCGACGCCGCAATGGTGATGTCGTAGAAACACTGACCGCCGCAGAACCCGGTCGATCCGCCCAGCGGTACAGACCAGGTTACGCCCTCGTCGTTAGATCGTCGAACCAGACCAGCGCTGGATGCGGTGCAATTCGCTGGAGCACCTCCCGCGATGGTCGCGATCTCTCCCGTAGCAGCAAAGACCGTCACCGCACCTCCGGTGCTATTGAGATAAAGCTTCGCACGGCCATTTGTTGAACCGTTGGGCAAGGTCAACGTGCGTGTGAAAGTTGGAATCGGGGCGAGTGCGTTGGTCGTCCGATAAATGCCACCATCCCCGCTGGCCCCGATGAGCGAGGTAATGAGCAAATTAGGATTGTTAGGATCAATCACCACGTCCACAGCGCTGCGATCGTAGGGGACGGGTAGAACTGGAACTTGCTCAAACGTCGGATTGGCTGACTGCGCATCAGTCGAGCGATAAAGTCCGCGATTGGGTGAGCCGGGCGGAACCGTCGTATTAGGGTTGCCGCCCGTGCCGTTCGTCGTAGACACAAAGATGACATTGTGGTCTAACGGATTAACTTGAATGCGGCCGATAGAACGAATGTTGAACACGTTGTTTCCGACTCCATCTTGCCGGAACGGGCCGGTTAGAGTCGGACTTGCGGCGTTGGCATTTCTAATGATGTAGAGTCCGCGCCCAAGAGCGCTGTCAGCCGACTGGCTTGTTTCGCCGGTACCAACGTAGACAATGCTGGTGTCCGTTGGGTCGATAGTGATGGCTCCAATGGCTAGCGACTCCAACTGAAACTCGAAAAGCTTGGTCCAGTTGGCTCCCCCATTCGTCGACTTGTAAAGCCCGCCCTGAGCAGTGCCAACGTAGACAATATCCGGATCAGTAGGATGAACCGCGATGGAGATAGTACGTCCGCTGACGGGAACCCTGGTGGGGCTTGTCTGGCCCAATGGAATCGGTGCTGGGCCAAGAAACGTCCAGTCTGTGGTATTGATCAGCGGCGCCAGACCAGCTCGCACTTTCAGCTTCATTTGCCTTTCCTGGTTTTCCATCTGGCGGATCGCATTTTCACGCGCGTCGCTTGGCACGTCACCACGCCGGCCGCGAAGCATATCGATGTAATCTCCTCGAGCGCGCAGATAAGCTTCCTTATCGATTCTGCCCGCCAGGCCCGGAGGCAGATCCGGATCGTCCCCATCCTCGTCAATGAGAACATCGGATTTGAGGGGATCTTGTTTATTTGATCTGTCGAGCATCTTCTTTACGATGCCATCACCGGCGTCGCTTCGACCCGGGGTTTGCAGTCGTCCAGACTCGCCTGGCCGAGAACGACCTTTACTCTGGCTTGAACTTCGTGGAGTGAGTTCCCACGAAAAAACAAACAACGCTGCAACGAATGTGAGAAAAAAACTCCATCTCGTGGTCCGCTTCATAGATTTTCTCCTGGGTGTTTAATCGTAACGGGGATAAGAGCAGGGCAAGCAAGACTTCGAACGTGGGTGTTTATTGTCATCCGGGCTAAAGTCGAAAGGCCCGCACGACCCTCGATTCATCACTTTGTAAGTTGAATGACTACGACGCGCAGTAGTAACTCTGAAGACAGCTACTTCGTCCGTTTTCTGTTTGGAAGCAGGCGCACATTACGACGTGCGCGGTGACAAGTCAAGATAAACAAGCACGGAATAGAAAACGAGTAGCGCAAAAATCTAAATGAATATCCGAAAATGCGGACACTTATGGATTCCGGGGCTCGGGAGTTTAAATAATCAACCGGACAGCGGCTGTTCTTCAAAGTAGCAACCGCCATCCGGTTTGTATTGTCAGCACCTCTTCCCGTGACATGAGGGAACTGAAAGTAACGGTACAAGTCAGAGGGTGCGGCGATGAGCTTTTTTCTGCTTGCGCCGGCGCGCCAACCAAGCACCGCCCAGCCCGCTGCCCAGCAATAGCATCGAGGTTGGTTCCGGCACGTTCTGGGTCGACTGCCGCACCACGATGTTAAAGTCCTGGGTCAGAGTAACTGCTTCCGAGCCCTGGTCGGGGCCGCCAATGACGGTAAAGGTAGCCACGTAGGTGCCCGGCGCCACACTCAGATCCACGAAGATATCGAAGAAGCTGAAGAGGCCCGAATTACCGCCGGCAGTTAAGAACAACGGCGCATTGGCTAGAAAGGCCGAGTCGTCAAAGGTAATGCCCGCCGGCCCGGTAATACTCAGGTTGCCGGAAGTGATCCAGAAGGTGGGGGCGCCGCCGTTGGCCAGCGAGCCTTGCACTCCCAAAGCACTGCCGCCCTGGGCAATCACCAGCGTATCCTGCAAGGTGATAGTGACCGGGTCAGCCTTGGCGGCTGCCGGCAGGATTGCCAGCAGCGCCAGGACGGCGGTGGTAAGCAAGAGGGGTTTCATTTTCATTGGACCTAGTTTCCTTTCTGATCTGCCTGTCACGGGATGGTGACGCGTTTATTACTGCTGAATTTGCCTCCGGTATAGGAACCGCCAATACTGAGCGTGGAACCAGCTCCCGGAGTGGAATTGGCGAAGTTGACCGTGGTCGTTACCGAAGCTCCCGGCGCGAGGTTGCCCAAACTTTGCGGCAACGGCGTGCCATTGGTGGCTCCCAGTTTCGCGGTAGCGACCATCACATTGTTCGCTGTCAGCGAGCCGATGTTCTGGATCGTGATCGTGGCTGCCACGGTTGAAGCGTTGGTGCGATTCAAGGTGGAAGTGACATCCAGCCTCACCTGCCCACATGGCGTTGTGCAGGTCACCGTCAGCGGGGTGAGTGTCAAGCTCCAGCCGCCGCTAAAGCTCCCCAGGTCGCCGCTGGCGTCATCCACCACATAGAGGCTCCATGTGCCGTTCGGGTTACCGCCAGCCGCGCCCGTGAAAGCGGATGTAAGCGTTTCAGTACCGCCGGGCGCAGGAGTCAGGTACGGACCAGCAGGCGCCGGCGCGGCGAATGGATCCTGCACAGTCAAATAGTTGGCTGGCTTGAAGGTGCCGGTCGTCAATGCTGCGCTGTCCGGCAAGGCCGTGGCCGCTGCGTCATCAAGCGTGATGGTCACATTGGTCACGGCATTCAGGCCACCGGCGTCAGACATTATGATCATCTTTCGTCCCGTGGGTGACACGAGAAGGACATCAATGTCGTCCGGGAAGGTGTGACTGAGACCTGAAAGCGTCACAGTCACGTTGCCTACCGTTGACGACAAACCGCTAACGGTGATGTTGGACGGATATGGAGTTGCGACGCCGACGCTTGGAATGGTGATAGGCGCCGTATTACTGAACGTGACGGGAGCGCCCGGAACCAGGACGCCGGTCGACATTGTGTAACTGACCGTACCCAGGTTGGTAGCGCCGTCCTGAAGTTGGAGATTGAGAGTGATGTTGCTGCCACAGCTAACGTCTGCTGTGAAGGCAAAATCTCTGGCCGCTGAACCGCCGATCGCGATTGCGCCGTAGTTTTGTGGACCACTGGGAGCCACCACACCAGGACTCGACTGTAGCGTAGCTACGAGGTTCGAGGTCGGCGCACTTCCGATATTCACCAGTTGTAGATTTACGGAAACGCGCTCATTCGGATCGATCGCGTTATTGGCAGGCGGGCAGCTCTCGTTAATTAGTGTTGCCGTGCCGGCGCGCAGATTAGGTGTACCGGAAACGCCGCAGCATTGGAAGCCATCGGTTACCCGAATGGTATCAATGTTATGGCCGGTGGCCGAAAAACTGCAGTCGGATGCAAATCGGAAACGAATCTTAATCGTCTGGCCCAACACATTGGGTCCGAGGTTTGCGGTCGTAGTAATAAACCCACCCGAATTTCCGGACCACGCTTGTCTGCCGGCTATCGGGCTCAGGAAGGCACCGGAAATTATGTCGGTGTAACCACCACTCACGAAGTTCCCGCCGACGGCTGCATTGGTAATATCGGTGAACGCGCCGCCATTGATATTCGGTGACGAGACCTCCAGGACTGTTCCATCAAACGTATCTTCCAGATTGAACGAATGCCGGAACGTGATCTGAGCGGAGGTCGACGTAATTGGGAAACTCGGACTGTCGAGTACATTATTAGTTACGCAACTCGGGTCGTTATGAAACGCGGAGTTTGGTGCTGTATCGCTCGCGGTATTCACCGTGGTCCAATTGGTGCCGAGCGTGCACAACGGACCGCCTACAGTACAGTCGCCGTCGCCGTTGGTAAAGGCAGTCGTCCAGCCGGCTGGTAACGCGGGCGGAACCACCCCGTCGAAGTTCTCGGACAGTCGAACCTGCTGGGCTCCCAGCGTAAAGTTGTAGGTGTAGTTTCCAAAGTCTGAGGCGCCATCCTGAAAGTGAATGGTTGCGGTCAGACCACCTCCACAATCCCCGGTTGCCGTGAACGTATAGTTCTGGCAGGACGCAGCACCACCGGCTACTACCACACCATAAGTAGCTGGGTTCGGCGGTTGAATGTTAGTAACACCGCCGGTAGCCTGCAGAGTGCCCTGAAGGTTTGTCGTATTCAACCCACCGGTATTCTGCACGCAGAAGCTGACA
Source organism: Pyrinomonadaceae bacterium (assembly GCA_035644135.1). Taxonomy (GTDB): domain Bacteria; phylum Acidobacteriota; class Blastocatellia; order Pyrinomonadales; family Pyrinomonadaceae; genus PSRF01. The sequence goes on along the minus strand of DASQPD010000086.1, from coordinate 14,734 downwards.
GTAACTGTCTCGCCTGGGTCGATAGCGCCGTTGGCCGGCTGGCAGCTTTCCGAAACGATCGTTGCGCCGGCAGAAACTATAATTGGAGAGGGTTGCAGACAGGCATTGAAAATCGAGTTTCCGCCATTAGTGACTACAACGTTCCCATTTGCGGTGCTGAATCCTGCGTTTGGTTTCGAAACCGAAACTGAATAGCTGCCGGGAGACGCTTTGATAGTGTAGTTACCATTTGCATCTGTAGTGGCAAAGAAACCATCACTGGTTTGAACTATGGCGTCCGCAATCGGAAGGCCACTGACGCAATTCGTAATGGTACCGGAGAACATACCCCTGGGCGCGGGAACACATTGCGGATTGACCTTGAAACTAAAGATGCGGGTGTTCCAGTCAAAGGTCGCGGTGGGCGAATCGACATATTCGAAGGCGCCCCAGAATGTGCAATCATCGGACGGATCTACAAACAGCGAACTGTAATCTCCCCAGCGATTGGCGGTGGCGGTTTGGACACCTTTCGTAACTGCTGAAAGCGCGTCGACTTCGCCTTGAGGCAATGTGCTCGGAGGATCGGCAGTCAGGCGGCCCGTGTAGATCGCAGTTGGATTCAACGCAGCAGGTACGGGACCGGGAGCGCTCGCGCTGGCGCCCAAACCGATATTCCCTTCACCGTCCTGTGCAACTGCCGCCATCCAGAGGTCTCGACCAACTGGATTTCCCGAGCCGGGTGCGTAAGTCGCTTGCTGATTTATTGTTACGACTCCTGTCCCGGCATTTCGTCGCAATTCCATCCAACGAACGCCGCCCTGGTAAAGCGCTGCTGAGGTAGGATTGACACCGCTTACGTTCACCGTAAAGTTTAGAACATAAGATTGGATCCCACCCGGAAGGACGCGGAAGTTTAATGCGTGCATCAAGCGATCTGCGATCGCGTCCAGCCCCTCGCCAGGCGCCGGTTGTTGGATTACGGACCTGCTTGCGGGTTGTCGAGCATCAAACGGGACTGTAGGTATATCAGGCCCTTGCACAAGAGTCGAGTTTGCGGGCACCCCGAAATCGGCGTGAAAAATAAAGGGGCGAACCAAATCGAAGGGGGCGCCAAACTCGTCAGCGTCAAACTCGAAGAAGAGATTTGGCGTGCCGACTGGCGGAGGCGTCAAACCCTGAAGGTTGGCAGGTAGCATTCCGCCGTGCAGGTTGTTGGTATTAAATCCGATTATCTTAGCGGTCGGATCGCCGATGAGCATTTTATTCCGTTCGAACGCATACAAGCCTGCCCCTTGAAAGGGACTAGAGAAAACGGGAAGACTAAAATCGTTGGTTGACATGTAATAGCCGTCGGGCCACACGCCTAGGTGCGGATAGTCTCCCGGCCGATTTGGTGTCAGCAAGAAGTCATAGGCGAAATAAGCACCCGTCGGATCTGAGGTCTTAGAAACTGCGATATGTTCATGGGTGCTGTTGTTCGTAACGCGAAGATTGAACTGACTTACCAGCCAACGATCGGCCAGGGGATCATAGAGCACTATCGGATCGCCATCATCGTCGGCGGCGTTGGCAATACCAGCCAACAGGGCGCTAATTCTTATAGGAGGAGTCAAGGCAGAGCCGGACTTATTAAAAACCTGGACTACGCTATTGGTCGTGATTACGACGTGGTTGGGGCCAACGGCGGCGTTGGTGTCAGGGGGAGCGAATCTTCCACCAAATAAGGTTGAGACAAAATCAATATCGGGTCCATCAAAATTCTGGATCGGATTGGTTACCGCATCGGTCGTTATTGACCTGCCTTTTGTTGTTGAGGAAATAAGCGTGGGATCGCGGAACGGGAGGATTCTGCTTGTATCTACCGACCTTAATTTACGAGTATTTGCTTCGTTCTTTTCCTCGTCATGAATGCGATCTTTGAATTTTTCCATCTCGTCAGGCGTAAGAGGTTCCGCCTTTAAATCCCGGAGGTTTGCAGTTTCCGCGAAGGCGACGGCCTGCGATGAGTATGGCGCGTTCTCGTTTTGAACAGCCTTGACACCTGGTTGTGGCGCAAGTTTTGGAACCACTGCCGAAGATGACGGGTTCTTAGAGCTGGAAGCGGGAGGAGTTCCTCGTTTTGCTTCAGTAAAAGGCAAGTAAAGTAAGGTTGTTAATGCCGTTACCGACAGAAACACGAGTATCCATCTCGTACGATTACTCATTTTTCTCCTCTATGGTCAAGGCGGGTTCCGATTTATTTGGAAAGGTTCAACCTCTGTTTAGGTAGTTCAAGTACACACCGAGGTGCAGGTGTACTATTGGGTGTCGTATTCTAAGTTGAGAACGATTTCTAAACCGAGACCGATGCCGCTGAATGTCGCAGAACGATACCTTGGGAGTGTCCGTTCCAAAGCAGTCTTATGGATTACAGATCTAATGCGTGAGCCAACAGAATTTTACAGAAAGACGTCGAAGTTGCTACAAGTATCATGCCAGTAAGAAATTGTCACCAGGAAAGTGAAATCATTATAGTTTTTTCAATCGAGTCAAAGCCGATGGCGCGAGTTGTCCATAGCTTGGACGACCATTCTAGAATTTGGAAAATTTTTCGAACTGTTGTTCGAGCCGAAGTTAGTCGCTCGTGCTTTTTGAAACGGCATTACGAGATGTATTTCAGGTATTTTAAACAGACGACGAAGGAGTCATGTCATGCATATGATCAGAGGTTTTTCAGGCCGCACTGTATGTCTGCAAATGGCTCTGTTGTTTTTCGTTCAGTCTCCGTCGTGCGGTAGTCAGAAGAGTAAGAATTCAAGTACGGGAACAGGGCAAACTCAACAGAGCAGTTTTCCCAAGGAGGCAACACAAATGAAAGGTCAGTGGGGAGGACAGGGCATCTCAATGGACGTCGGTGATGATGGCGCGACAGTTGAATTTGACTGTGCTCGTGGAACTATTACGGATCAGATTGTTCTCGACGCGAATGGTAAGTTCGTTGCGAAAGGCTTTTATCTCAGGGAACATCCAGGGCCCACCCGCCAAGACGAAGATGTCAAGGGAAAGCCGGCCACTTACTCAGGGTCAGTCCATGACCAGACAATGGCACTCGAGATCGTCTTAGAAGGGAATGAAAGGGCCGGAGCTTATTCTCTTACGCGCGGCAAGAGCGGTCGAATTAGAAAATGTGCCTAAGCTACGGAAGAAAGAGGCGCCGGCTTGAACCGGTGCCTCTTTCTGGTGGCTGCAGGCGCTGATACTAAAAGGCCTACCTCCCTGCGCCTTGAATGACTATGCTGCAGCCAGCTCCGACAGGCGTCGATGGATCGGCCGCCTATCGCTTGAGCCACCCGAACAAACCGTGAACTACAGTTTCACGATTCTCTTCGTAGATAGCCTTTGTAAGCGGAATGTTCATCGGACAAGCCTTCACGCAGTTCTGGGCGTTGCCGCAATTGGTGATGCCATCGTCGCCCATGATTCCTTCCAATCGTTCGTCGCGCGTAATCTTGCCGGTGGGGTGCATGTTGAATAGGCGGACCTGGGCGATTGCCTGCGGGCCGATATAGTGCTCGTCCTCGTATTGCGGGCAAGCTTCCAGACAGCAGCCACAGGTCATGCAACGCGAGTACGCATACCGTTCCTGAACATCATCCTGATCCATGCGCGGACCCGGTCCCAGATCGTAAGTTCCGTCAATTTCGATCCACGCGTGCACGCGTTTCAGGTGATCAAACATCCGGGACCGATCTACTACGAGATCGCGAACATTCGGGAACTTGGACATTGGCTCGAGTTTTATCGGTTGTTCAAGGTTATCAACGAGCGCTGAACACGACTGGCGCGCGCGCCCGTTGATGATCATCGTGCAGATGCCGCAAACCTGCTCGAGACAGTTCATCTGCCACACTGGGGGCGTCGTCCGGTTGCCTTCCCTGGTAACGGGGTTCTTTTGGATCTCCATCAGGCAGGAGATCACGTTTAGGTTCGGACGGTAAGGAATCTCGAACCGTTCCCAGTATTGGTCTGAATCAGGATTAGCGCGGCGGCGGATATGAATCTCCACCGGTTCGCTGCGAACGGATGTTGCGCGGTTTGTGGACATTAACTCTCTACTTCGTAGCTTTCGAGTAGTCTCTTTTCCTGGGTGGAATCAGCGAAACATCAACCGGCTCATACGCTAACACCGGCCCCTCACCCGAGTATTCGGCAATTGTTGTCTTCAGGAATTGCTCGTCGTCGCGCTGGGGGAACTCGGGTTTGTAATGAGCCCCACGCGATTCATTTCGATTAAGCGCGCCCAGGGTAATGACTCGAGCTAGCTCAAGCATGTTATCCAGGTGCCTTGCATGCGGCAGCGCCATGGTGGCCCAGAGATTTGAATCGTTGATCGAGATGCGATGATATCGATCCATGAGCTCAAGCAACTTGTTATCAGTCTCTTTGAGCTTGTCGTTATAGCGGATGACTGTGACATTGTCCGTCATCCACTTGCCCATTTCCTGGTGAATCAGATACTGATTCTCGCTGCCGCTCTGCTTGATTAGAGTATCGTTGATTTCCTGCTGTCGCTTAACTTCCTGCTCGTAGATCTGCGAGTCTTCGCCGCCATTTCGTTCCACATTCTTTGCATACTCGATAGCGGCAGGAGCCGCCATGAAACCACCATAAACGCAACTCACCAACGAGTTGGCCCCGAGACGATTCGCGCCGTGAATCGAGTAGTCGCACTCGCCCGCAGCGAGCAGCCCCGGGACATTTGTGCGCTGCTGATAATCTACCCAGAGCCCGCCCATTGAATAATGGACGCCGGGAAAAATGCGCATCGGTACGTGGCGTGGATCGTCGCCGACAAACATCTCGTAGATTTCCAGAATCGCACCGAGTTTTCGATCCAGGACCTCCGCCGGGATGTGCGTGAGGTCGAGATAAACCTGGTTCTCACCGCCGACTCCGTAACCGTCAAGGCAAATCTGAAAGATCTCGCGCGTGGCAATGTCCCTGGGTACAAGATTGCCGTAAGCCGGATACTTTTCCTCAAGAAAATAGAGACGCTCTTTTTCCGGAATCTGAGAAGGCGGTCGCGTGTCGCCTTTCTTGCGCGACACCCAGACGCGCCCCCCTTCGCCGCGCGCCGACTCGGACATTAAGCGCAGCTTGTCTTCGCCCGGGATCGACGTCGGATGTACCTGGATAAACTCGCCGTTTGCATATTTCGCGCCCTGTTGATAGCAGGCCGAAACAGCGCTTCCGGTACAAACCATTGAGTTGGTCGACTTGCCAAAGATGAGTCCCGGACCACCCGTCGCGATAATTACGGCATCCGCCGGAAAGGCCTTTAGCTCAAGGGTCTGAAGATTCATTGCTACGAGGCCCCGACAAACCTGGTGATCGTCGAGCACGAGCGAAAGCATTTCCCAGTGCTCAAATTTTCTTACCTTTCCCGACTCCTCATAACGGCGCACCTGCTCGTCGAGTGCATAAAGCAGTTGCTGACCGGTTGAGGCGCCGGCAAAGGCAGTCCGATGGTGCTTCGTGCCGCCAAAGCGTCGAAAATCCAGCAGACCTTCAGGAGTACGTGAGAAGGGGACCCCTAATCGATCAAAGAGATAGATGATCGACGGTGCCATTTCGCACATGGCCTTTACCGGAGGTTGGTTAGCCAGAAAGTCGCCCCCGTACACGGTGTCGTCAAAATGCAACCAGGTGGAATCGCCTTCCCCTTTGGTATTCACTGCGCCGTTGATTCCACCCTGCGCGCATACGGAGTGAGAGCGCTTAACCGGCACGACAGAAAAAAGATCTACCGCGTGGCCGGCCTCCGCTGTTTTCATGGCCGCCGCGAGACCCGCGAGGCCGCCACCGACAATTCCGATTCTGATACCGTTATTTGCCATCGTTCAAAGAAGGCCTTGCAATAGACCGCCGGGAAGGATAAAGGCAACCGCGGCGTTGATTCCCACGAGAAGCAACACTACGCCAAACGCAATGCAGGCATAACCGGTTAAGCGTTGAGCACGTTCGCCGATGGTTATGCCCCAGTCGACCATGAATAGCCAGATTCCATTCGCCAGATGCCAAACGGTTGCGGCAATCCCAACCATGTAGATGGCAAAGATCCACGCCATGCCAAACTCGCCGGCCACAATGGCAAACGCTTTGTCGGGATTATGAGCAACTGAGATCATGTTTAGACCGGGTACCCTTCCGAACCGAAAATTGAGCACGTGAAAGGTAATAAAGAAGAACAGGATTACTCCGGTGATTCTTTGGATCAAATAGAACCAATTGCGCGGATACGGATAGTGCAAATTGTTGGGCCGAGCTTCAACTGTGATGACCAGTCCATAGACGGCGTGGTAGATGAGGGGTATAAAGATGCCGCAGATTTCAACAAACAAGATATAAGGGATCGACTGCAAATCCCTGACGGCGTTGTTGAAATCTGCCGCTCCGCTAAGGGCCTTGGAATTTGTATAAAAGTGTTCCAGTACAAACAGACCCAGTGGAACAATGCCTGATAGTTGGTGCAGTTTGCGCAAGACGAAGGTCCTGCTCAAAGGGATCGCCAAGTACAGACTCCTTTATTATTGAGTGCCGGCAAAAAGGCCACTGGTCGTCGATTTGGCAGGTGACAAAGAGTTTTCACGGGAACACGCAAATTATATTGAGAAGTGCTTGAATGTGTCAAAACTCTGAAAAATCGCAGTCGCGACTGGACAACTCAAGCCGCGTAAATTCGCAGGTCGGGAAGGGGGCAGTCGTTAGTTTGAAGGTACGGTAAGTTCAAGGCGCCCCCGCTCGATTTTCCGAGGCTTCATTCATCGAATTAATCACTCAATGCAGTCAACCCAGAGGCTGAAGTGATAGGAATAAGCAGTGGCATTCAAGGTTGAGCGGGGGCGCCTTGAATTCACCGAATCTTCAAACTAACGACTGCCCCCTTCCCGACCTGCGAATTTACGCGGCTTGAGTTGTCCGGTCGCGACTGCAGATTTCTTCAGAGTTCTGACACAGTCTCTAATCCCTGGGTTCTTGGTCATCCGCTACGCGGACTGGTTGAGAAGTATTTTTTGTGCAAAGCTAACACGAAAACAAAGTAAAAAATGGATGAACTAACGTTTCAGTCGGCAACCGCACTTTGCGACATGATGCGCCGCCGCGAGGTGTCGCCGGTGGACGTGCTTCAGGCGCACCTGCGGCGGATCGAAAAAATCAACCCACGACTTAATGCGATCGTGACGATTGCGCCCGATGCTGTCAGCAAAGCAAAAGAAGCTGAGGCGGCAATCATCCAGGGAAAAGCAATTGGCGAACTAACCGGTCTGCCGATAACTATTAAGGACACTATCGAAACCGCCGGATTGCGCTCTACGAGTGGATCATCAAGACGCGCTCATTTTGTGCCCAACCGAGATGCGCCTGCGATTGCTCGTCTGAAAGCTAAAGGGGCCATCATCCTCGCAAAAACAAACACCGCCGAGATGGCCATGGACTACACGGCGGACAATCCGGTCTTTGGCAGGACGCATAATCCGTACGACCTTTCGCGCACGCCTGGTGGATCCAGTGGAGGCGAAGCTGCCGCCATCGCAGCCTGCTTGTCCCCAGCCGGTATCGGAAGTGATCTGGCTGGATCGATACGCATCCCTTCACACTTCTGTGGCATTGCGGGACTCAAACCGGGCTCAGCTCGAGTGCCCGGAGCCGGCCAGTTTCCGCCAAGCATTGGTCCCTACAGTTTGGGGTCTGCTATTGGTCCGCTGGCTAGGTATGTCGAGGATTTGAAGTTGCTGTTCTCGGCGCTTATTGATGTGCCCTTGCAAGAGAGTAAAGGCGATGCACTGCAAGGACAGCGCGTTGGATGGTACGCGAGCGACGACACTGCGCCGGTAACCGCAGAAACGCTGCGGGCCGTTGAGAGTGCGGCGCGCGCATTGGCCGACGCGGGACTGGCGGTTCAAGAATGCCGGCCGCCAGGTATTGAACAGGGGTTTGATCTTTGGCTCAAACTGTTTTCCTGGGCTTCGGTGGTTCAACTGCGTGACGTCTACCAGGATCATGAAGAAGAGGGCGGGGGATTTGTGCGTTGGCGATTGGCAACTGCTGATGACACCTTAACACCTTCGCTCGACGACTACATTCATGCGTGGATGGAGCGAGATCGTTTGCGCGAGGCGCTAATAGACTGGATGGCTCGAACACCTTTGCTTGTCGCTCCTGTGGGCGCCACCCCGGCGTTTAAGCACGACACCCTCAAGATCTCTGTGGCGGGCGAAAGGATCGGTGTGTTTCGCGCTTTCAGTTATTCGCAGAGTTTCAACGCATTTGATCTGCCGGCCGTTTCTGTTCCGGCTGGACGCTCGGCTGAAGGATTGCCGATTGGGATTCAAATTATTGGTCGTCCTTTTGCGGAGTTCGAAGTGCTCAGGGCTGCCAGGATTGTGGAAAAAGCACTAGGCGGTTGGCAGCCACCGCCAGAGCTTTAGTGTAAGTTCATGGATCATTTTTTAGGTTCTGCATCTCTGTGTCCCCGTGTCTCCGTGGCGAGCGGTTTCCTCGTCATACTCCACCACGGAGACACTGAGGACACGGAGTACCGGCAAAACCCCAAACATGACACTACCGGGGATCTCAAACTCTTCCTATGAACGGTCTCGATCCGATATAGTTCCACCACAGCTTCGCGATCTTTCCGATTGCGTCTTACACAGGAGTACGCCCATGGAAGGTATTCTGACACTCTTCATGTTCATGTTTTTCCTGGTCATCGGGATCACTTTGATTGTCGTTGCGGTGAAAACGATCAGGATCGTCCCCCAGGCGACAGTGATGCTGGTCGAGCGTCTGGGCCGGTTTAGCAAAGTTGCGGACAGCGGCCTGAACGTTCTGATTCCTTTTTTTGATCGCCCGCGGGCGGTCTACTGGACTAACACGCGGCCGGGCCTAACCTCAATCGATTTGCGCGAGCAGTACATCGACCTGCCGCCCCAGCCCGTGATTACGCGCGACAACGTAACGATCCACGTCGATTCGGTCGTCTATTGGCAGATCACTGATCCGGTTAAAGCTGTTTACGAAATGAACGATCTGGTGGGCGGTATCGTGCAGTTGACGATTACCGGAATGCGCGCCGTAATGGGTGATATGGATCTGGACCACACACTATCGCAACGCGACCAGATCAATGCCAAGCTGCGCATCATCCTCGATGAGGCCACCGACAAATGGGGCGTGAAGGTAACTCGCGTTGATGTGAAGAACATTAATCCGCCGGAAGACGTGCGCATCACAATGGAAAAGCAGATGACTGCGGAACGCAATCGGCGCGCACTGGTGTTGCAGGCGGAGGGTGATCGGCAGGCTGCGATTACTCGCGCCGAGGGTGAAAAGCAGGCGGCTGTCACCCGAGCAGAAGGCGAGAAGCAGTCAGCCATTCTGGCGGCGGAAGGTTCAGCGCAGGCCAGGTTGCGCAATGCTGAAGCTGAGGCCGAGGCGATCTCGCGCGTGGCGGGGGCCATGCAGGAACACGGCAATCCGGCGCAGTATCTAATCACAAGGAGTTATATCGAGAGTTTGCGTGACATGGCCCGAACGAACAATTCCAAAGTGATCTTCATGCCGGTTGAGACTTCGACGCTTCTGTCAAGCGTGGGGGCCATCAAGGAAGTGTTCAGTCAAACTGGAGAGCAGAGTGGGGAACAGAGCCCGCCTACTCCACCCGGCCCGCGCCAGTTACCAAGGTAAGTCGGGAGTCGGGAGTCGGGAGTCGGGAGTCTGGAGTCTGGAGTCGGGAGTCGGGAGTCTGGAGTCTGGAGTCTAGGAAGTCTTGGAGTCTAGGAAGTCTTGGAGTCTAGGAGTCCTGCAAGTCTTAGGTGGTGAAGACTTTGGGTTGGGAGTGACTCCAAGACTTCCAGACTCCCAGACTCCCAGACTTCCAGACTTCCAGACTCCCAGACTCCCGACTCCAGACTCCCGACTCCCGACTCCCGACTCCCGACTCCCGACTCCAGACTCACGACTCCAGACTCTCAGAAAGTTTATGCGTTGAGATGACAGAGTACTTCGAGCCTCCTGATCCCAACTCGCTGCGATAGACACTCAATTCCCTAATCAATACTTCAACTGAAGGGAAGCCCAAATCCAAATGCGCGCGAGCGAGTTCTCGGGGGCCTCGAGGCATTCGCAAACGGGCAATTGTAAGATGGGGATTAAAGGGTCGCTCTTCCGGTTCAAATCCCAGCCGCGAACATTCATCTTCCAATTGCTGGTGCAATTCCTGAAGTCTCCCGGTTGAATCGTTTATGCCAATCCAGAGAACACGGGGTGGTCCATTCTTCGGAAATGTTCCTGATCCTCCAAGGACAATTGGGAACGGAGCAAAAGCCTTTATGGTGAGGTCGGCTGCTTGCGAAATGTCTTCCACCCGATCACCCGGAATACTTCCGAGAAACTTTAGAGTGAGATGAATCTTTTCCTGGCGACTCCAACTTGCCGCGACGTCTGGCAGTTGCGATTGAAGTTGCTGAATATGACGAGCAACTAAGGTGCGGACTGCGTCCGGCATTTCAATCGCACAGAACACGCGCCAAGTGGAGGTAGCTTGATCCGGCGATGAAGGATGAACTATCGAGTCGCGAGAGCTCCGCTTGCCTTTCCGCATTCTGCACTCGTATCACTTCATGGGTTCGAGCACTAGCGAAGTCTTAGCCGCTTTTGCAACTGCCGCTTCGCTGAAAGGGAAGACTCCCGGACTTACATTTGCCCAGTCGTCAAGCTGATCTTTCCAGTGGGGATTTGAAGGGATGCCGGACTCGCCCAGCGTAATGCCCTGTTGAGTCTTGTCCCAATCACTCGGGTCGGCAATCAACCGCATCGAAACAGCTGCGCCAACGTTCACGGTCGCAGCTGTACCTCCCAAGCCATTTTGTGGACGCGGCGGAATACTAAACTGGGCGCCGATGAGAGGCGCCGATGCAAGTGGATGTGGGAAACGCGCTTTCAGCAGATTGCCCCAGGTCCATTTTGATTGATCCTCACCTAGATTCCTTTTCAGCACTCCCGTCGCGTCCTGATAACAAGCGCGGAGCAGATCGGCATAACTCGGAAATTCCTTTGGCAGCCAACTCGGAGGCCGCTCAGAGATAACTGTGTCGAGCGTTGTGTCGAAATTTGACCAGGAATAGATCTTGAACAGCACTTCACCAAGCGCGCCATTTAGAATTCTGTTGCGAAAGGCGATGCGCATCTGCAACACCAACGGCGCCACCGTCGAGTCTGCACTCATCCGGCCATCCCACTTTTCAAACTGAGCGATTGCCTCACGAAGCCCTGCGTCAGCAGGTGCTTCCAGCCGTCCTCGTAGTGCCGCCGCCGCCTGTGACGCGAACAAAACACCGCCAATGGAATACACGTCTCCATGAATCGCCCGGAAATCATCGGCAGTCATTTTTTTCTTCTTTGCATACTCCTGTAACAGATCGAGGATCCGGTGCGCGCGATAAGGTTGGGCCCACGAGTGTGTGAGGAAGTAGGGGTAATCGGCGCCGACGATACGTTGATTGGCGGTAACTATCATTCCCGCCGGCGGATCATACACGTGAGGCATCTTTTCAATCGGAATGAAGCTCACCCATTCTCCGTCATTCTTTGAACCGTCATAGGGCTGACTGCCATCCCCTGACTTGCGAATGGGAACCACTCCCGCAGCGTAGTAGCCAATATGGCCTTCCGTATCGGCGTAAACAATATTCTGTGTCGGCGCTGTGTAGTTACGTAATGCAGTTGTGAATTCTTTCCAGTTGCGGGCGCGATTGAGGGTGTAGGTGCTGCTTGGATTGTTCAGCTTCGGATCAAGCGCCGTCCATCGTAAAGCATAACGCTTCCCATCTTTTTCGAGCACAATTGGGCCATGGCGCGTAGTCGTTACATCGAAATTAATTGTGTCGGTGGCAGTTTCGCCGAAACTCTTGCGCACCTTGATTTGTTCATGCCTGATTTCAGCCTCGCGCCAGCCGGCCGGCGTTAAATAGCGAACTGGATTGGCGGGATCGAACTTCTCTATATAGACATCCTGAACATCCGGTCCAACGTTTGTGAATCCCCAGGCGATATTGTTGTTATGACCAATCACTACGCCGGGCAAGCCGGGGCCCGTAACGCCCGCGACGCGAACACCGGGCGCGCTTAAGTGGACCATGTGCCAAATGGGAGGCGCCGAGGGCATAAGGTGAGGATCATTTGCCAGCAGCGGCTTGCCGGAAGCAGTCAACTTGCCGCTCACCACCCAGTTGTTGCTTGCAGCCAGATTTTCGGCAAACAGACCCGCCTGGCTGAGGGCACTTTGTTCGACGGACCGACTCCTGACCAATTCGCTGATCAGACTGTTTGCTGACGCCGGAATTTTTGCGGAACTCGTTTGGCCGACGCTTCGAGCCGTCCTCGGAGCGCCACGCTCCCGACTCCAGACTCCCGACTCCAGACTCTCGACTCCCGACGTCGCATTGCGTCGTCGTCCATCCGTTCCCACCACCAGTACATCCAGCGGTGAAGTCTCCGGCATCAGCACATCTCGCTTTTCCTGAGGGAGTGTCGCGTAGAGCTCACGCATCACATCGAGTCTCCAGGTCGAGGAAAGCGCTTCGAAGAAGAGTTTGACCATCACCAGGGAATCAACCGGAGTCCACTGACGGGGCGAGTACTGGAGAATCTGAAACTCCGGGGGCAAGGTCTTGGGATTGAGCGAGCCGAGAAAGGCATTAACTCCCTGAGCGTAGGCTTCGAGCACAGCACGAGCTTCCGGGGTCGCCTGGGAAAACTCTACTTCAGCGACTTGAGCAAAGCCGAACGTGCGATGAAGCTTGTCCTGCTCGAGGGCGAGATTATTTGGCCCCGCTCCCAATACTTCAGAGAGTTCGCCTCTGGCGGTGCGTCGCAGAAAATCCATCTGCCAAAGACGATCAGCCGCTGTGGCATACCCCTGCGCGAAGTAAAGATCGTGCTCGTTCTTTGCCTCGATGTAGGGAATCCCTCGTTCGTCGCGGCGGATGGTCGTCTGGTCCAGCAAACCCGCAACCTTAAGGGTTGTCATTTGCGAGTTGTCTGATTGTTTGGCAAATGTCTCTGGCAGGCCCAACGTCGCGGAGAGGAGAAGGGAGGTGAGAAGCAGATAGGCCAGGCCACGATTCATCTGGATACCTCGTCGACGATTAGAGTGACGGAATAGTAGCACAGCGATGCTCTTGTAGCCCCGGGTTTACATTTCACTAGTCGGTCCAATCCCCCCGGGCGACATTAAGAATCAGACGAAAACCAGCGCAATGATCAAATTACGAGGGTGAACTGCTCGAAACAATGTTTGGTTGTCAACTCCAGGCGACAAAGCATTGATTCGTGAGGTGTAAAGAGTCGTGGTTTTTTGGCATGCCGTTTGTTTAAAGACCGCTTTGCCCAATTGTGTTGGGACGTGCGGAATTTCGTTTCAGAGCAAAGCTTTTCCCGAATGATCCTTTAGCCGATCCCGGGCTCCAACCGTCCTACCTCCCACCAGAAAACACAGCTCATAGGCCTCAGATCTGCGTTGCTAATGCGCAATTCGTAGCCGCGAAAGTTAGTGACCAGTTGAGGTCAGATGTATGAGGATGAACTGGCCCGAGTACAAACCTTTTGAGGAGAGAGCGATGAGAAAACACCTGATGACGAGCGCATTAGCATTGGCATGTCTAACGCTGATCTTAGTACCTATGCCGGTGCAGGCATCCCCGGACATGTTTATTAGCGTGAACCCAACAACGCTTATTGCAGGGGAGTGGGCCGGCGTATCGGCTGTGATTATCAACACTTCGTCAAGTAAGGCGAGGATCACGGTAACATTTGAAGCTGTCGACCCCTGCGGAACCAAAATGGATTTGGGCTATAACAGGCTGGCGTTGGCTCCCGGGCAGTCGGTACTTGTCACTACTGCATATCCGACCTCAGCGAATTCGTGTCGAGGAATGCATGCGGTAAGTGTTTCCACCGGCGCAAAGGGAAGGTCGGCGCCTATCAGCGCCACGGCTTACCTGGAAGTACAGTAAACAAAGGCTCTCCGCAAGAATAATAATTTGCTGGTTTGTGGTTCCGAGCGCGTGATTGCTTGCAGTGGTCGCGGCATCGAGTGATCTGACTACAAGCTTATCGACCGTCTAACCGACGTTCTGGATCATTAAAAGGTTGCGTCCTGCGAGTGGAATTTGTAATATCGGCTGCCTTTAGCGATGCTCGTTAGGCACTAATTTCTCGGGCTTCGCTAAAACTGAGTGAGCAAGGGGCAACTGAGTGAGCAGGGGCGGCTCACACCCGATCTCAATACCCGACATAGTTAAGGGAACCAGCTCGTCGTGCGGGGGCTTAGATTTTTCAGCTTGGGCCGGCTCTCCCGATTCCATCAATAAGACAGCAGTAGAATTCTTACTTCGCGGTGCGGCGCGATCTCTAGCGAAGGCGTTAGATGTCTGCGAGACGATCGATTCGTGCTTAACCGCGCGGCTGAGACAGCCTGTGGCCCAAAATGCTGCGAAGATCTTTCGAATGTTGCGGATTTGCAACGAAATTGTCATTTGTGAATCTCAACCAAGATCGTTTAAGATGCTCCGTTTTTGGAACGCCGTCGTCCTATAGGCAGGCGAGAGGGGATAGTGGGAGATTTAGAAATAGGTAGCCGTAGGACGAAGGTAACAGAATCATTCCCGACAGGCATCGAGGAAGAGGACCTTCCCAGGCAATCCAGCCCCCC
>DASQPD010000085.1:0-30767 GCA_035644135.1 Pyrinomonadaceae bacterium | reverse complement strand
GGCCACAGCTTTATCACCCTTATCCTTTGCGTCGCTTTGGCGTCATCACCTAAGGCAAGAGCCGGATGCGTTAATTGCGCACGTCCGGATCCGTGGAGGGGGTGGCCAGTAATGGTCATCTCTACTCCAACCCTGCGAATTTCTCGAACTTGAGTCAAACTCTGATGCGTCTTAATTTTTTTTCACAGCAGCCAGTGCGTCATCGGTTTATGCAACGGGCAATGTCGGTGCGAGCACTACGAACGACGGCGACCGCAAAGGTGATAGCACCCATGGCAGCTGGAACGATGCCGCTCCGGCAAACACTTTTCCTGATTGGCTGCAGATTGATTTCAACGGTAGCAAGACCATAGATGAGATAGATGTCGTCACCCTGCAGGACAACTGGAGCAGTCCGTCTGAGCCGACAGAGACAATGACGTTCAGCAGTTACGGTCTGACAGGCTATGACGTGCAGTACTGGAACGGGAGCGCCTGGACCTCTGTCATCGGTGGTGGCATTACGGGCAACAACAAAGTCTGGAAAAAGTTCACGTTTGCAGCAAAACTCTCAAGTAACTTTTCTTGTTTCAGCCGATAGCTTTCCGTCAAGAGTAAAGGTGCTGTGCGCAGGAAAATCTCGCAAGATATCCGAGAAAAAGAAGCAGGTCATTTCCGAATGGGAAAAATGCGCAAGGCTGAGCCCGAAATCGTGAGTCTGTTCGAAAGGGAAATACTCTTCATTGAAGATTTGGTCCAGTATTGGCTCCCGGTTCAAAACGAATTATTTGCCTTTTTGAGAAGCGGCTGAAGGCAGGTGATAAAGTAGAGTTACTTCTTATGTGGGTAGGCGGCAGAAAAGAGGCAGGCACAATCGACTGGGTTTCCTGGTCAATGAGTTTGTAGAACCTCAGGATTCCGCCGGAATTTCTAAGTTTACCGGACGTCATTTCCGCAGAACCCGCACAGACCTCACAACTGTTCGATTGGCAGCTTTTTTGGACCTCTTGACTGCGGCGAAGGCACTTCAAAGGAGATCATGTTAGTTGGCTGTAACGTTGGTCCAGGTAAGTTGCCTGGGCTAACTCTGAGAAGCGTTACTTGCTGAGCGGGTCTCTGTGCCAGGATGGCTTTCGTATGCTCCCCTATGCGACACTTTCTAACCATGCTCCTGACTTCAGTAACGTAGGTTAAGCTCAAGTTTTAGTTGACATTCTAAGCACCCCCCAATTATATTTGCTCGCCCGTACGCCAGCCTGTTGAACCCGTTTGCGGTTCCCAGCAGGCAACTCAATTGCGTAGACTATTCGCGAATGTTCAAACTCCAGCGGCTAGAAATTACCGGTTTTAAATCCTTCGCCGACTACACCGAAATCGTCTTTACAGGGGACGGCATAACAGCCATTGTGGGGCCAAATGGCTGCGGTAAGAGTAACGTAGCCGATGCCATTGCCTGGGTTTTGGGAGAACAGCGGGTAAAGCACCTCCGGGGCTCTGAAATGAAGGACGTGATATTTCAGGGTTCGAGAAACCGTTCTCCCAGCGGTATGGCCGAGGTAGTCATGCACATGGTGCGTGATGAAGTTGTTGAATCTGAACCGGATATCGAAGATATCGACTCGACCCTCGAACAGATCGATGACCGAGTCGTTAATCTTGCCGACGCTTTTCCTCAGGAATCAGCAGATCAGCAGGCAAACGGCGAAATTTCAGCAGCAGAAGATATCATCCAAACAGACACCCCGCTTTCGGCGGAGGCCGATGCTGCGAAGGGGGCGGTTGAGCAGGCACATAAAGGTCACAAGCGGCACTGGAGAAGACGGAATCTTGCGCTGGAGTTTGCCCCGGGCGAGGCCGTCTCGATCACCCGCAGGCTATATCGTTCCGGCGAAAGCGAATACCTGCTGAACGACCGACTTTGCCGCCTGCGAGACATTCAGGATCTATTCTCCGGAACCGGTCTTTCTGGTGGACATTACGCCATCATCGAGCAGGGCCGGATCGGTCAGATTCTTTCTGCCAAGCCGATGGATCGGCGCACAATTATTGAAGAGGCCGCCGGTATCACCAAGTTCAGGGTCCGCCAAAGGGCCGCCGAAGCACGACTTGAGGCAGCTCGCACAAATCTCTCGCGCATCTCCGACATCATCTCTGAAATCGATAGACAAGTGAACAGCCTTCGCCGTCAGGCCGGGAAGGCGCGCCGCTATTCCGTGCTCCGGGACGAATTGCGAGAGCTTCTTCGGCACGTTTACCTCGCTGAAGATCGCAAGCTGGCCTTGTTGCTCGACGAGACCAGGACCAGGCTCGAAGAGGTTACCAATATTGAGCGCTCGTTGACTGATGAATTAGGTAAGCGCGAAGACGATGCGCGAAACGCAACCCTCGCCGCTCGCAGCCTCGAAGATGAATTGACCGCGGCGCGCGCTGCCGCGGCAGAAGCCGTGTTGCAGCGGGATCGCCAGGCTCGCGAGTGTGTTTATCAGCAAGAGCAATTGGTCGCTTTGGAAAAGCGTAAGGGTGAGGTGCGATCGGAAATCGAAGCTCTGGCCGCGCGACTGGTTCTGGTCGAGACTGAATGCCGGCGCCTTCAGAATGAAGATGGCCGGTTGCAGCTTGAAGCGGAGCAGAGTGCTTCATCGCTTAAGATTGCGGAAGAATCGTATGCGGGCAAACTAACTGCCGCGACTGAAGCAGAGGTTGAGATCGAAAATGCCCGCGCTGAGCTCCTTAAACAGACAGCGTTTTCTGAGCGGCTGCGAGAGATTGCGCGACAACTCGACAGCACGTTGGACAGGCTATCAGTGCAAGCCGAGGGGTTGTCACGAGAAGGTGAACGTGCCGGCAAGCAGCACGCTGAGAAGCAAAGCGAGGCGGAAAAGTTTTCCCAGGAGGTCGCAACTTCCCGCAGTCACATCGTCCAACTGAACAGCGAGCGCGAAGCGGCCGTTGACGCAGTCGTCCAGGGTCACGAGGCGGTCAGCGATACAGAAGCCGAGTTGTCGCGCGTTCGCGATGAATACTCCCGAACCAGACACAAGCTCGAGAGCCTGCAGGAACTCGACCAGCGACGGGCATACTATTCACCTGCGGTGCAGCTCATCTTTTCGCAAGACGAGACATCACGGGACTTTCATTTCATAGGCACTCTTGCGGATGCGCTCAACGTGGATGCCAAATGGGAGCGAGCAGTCGAAGGAGTGCTCGGCTCATCGCTGCAAGCCATCGTCGTGCCGACCCCGGACGACGCGGTGCGCGCGGCACAATGGTTGAGAGAGAACGGCGGTGGTCGCGCGAGTTTCCTCGTCGCGGGGCTCCATGGCGGCAGCGATGAAATCGACACGCTCGTCTGCAAGCTCGATGAGCGTTCTGCACTTTCAATCTCCTTCAGTGGTGAAGTTCCCGTCGATTTGTGCATTAGTGATTTGCTGGGGGCACCCCGTGAACTGGTTACGGTGCTAAGGCGGATATTGCCCCATCGAATGAACGCGCGTCTCGCCGTCAACCTTGAAGATGCAATGACGAAGTCGATCGCCAGTGGGGAGATGTACGTCACCATGAACGGCGATTGGATTGTCGGGGGCCAGTTTGTTAACGCCGGCGATGCGCGAGACCTCGAAGAGGGCGCAGGATTGCTGGCATTCAAGCGAGAGTTGCGCGAGCTGGAGGGCCGCTCGGAAGTGCTGTTGTCGGAAGTCGAAGGCGCGGAGCAGGGAGTGAGGCAGGCTCGCGAGCGAGTAATGCTGTTGGAGGAAGCAGTCGTACTTTACAACGAAGCCATCGGTCGCGAAGAACGGGAGACAATGGCCCGCGAGCTTACAGCCGCCGGACTGTTACAGGAAGTGGAACGTGCCGAGCGTCATTTGCGCGTTGTGGCTGATGATGCTGCGCGGCTGGAAGAAGAGCGGCTCGAGGTGCTGCGTCGTCGCGATTCAGCCCTGGTGGATGCCGAGGCGGCCGAAGCAGCGCGCGAGTCAGCAACCATCACGGTATCGCAGGCTTCAGCAGTCCTCGCCGACCTTCGCCGGGCCGCTGAGGTCGAAAGCGAGTCACTCGCTCAGCAAAGGGCCACGGCGGCAGCGGCAGCGGAAAGGCGTCGCTCTACTGCGAGCGAGTTACGTCGCATGGAAAGCGAGTTGGCTGACCTTGCAGCGCGAGTCGATCGGCATCGTCTGGAACTGGTTGAAATGAATGCGAGGACTGAAGAGCTTGCTCAGTCAATCGCGGATTTACAAACAAGGGCCAATGCTGTTGACGACGAACGTGCCAGAGAAGAACAGCAGATTTCAGAGCTCGCATTGCAACTCGAGCAGGCCCGTCAACACGCAGATACCCTGTCGTCGGAGCTTTCAGAGCTGAATCGGCGGGCCGCCGAGATCCGTGATGGCCGCTCGGCGCTTGAGGTCCAGCGAGCAGAAGCGCAGGCCCGCCAATCCTTTGTGCATGAAAACTGCCAGAGCGAACTCAATCAATCTCTGGAAGAATTGGCGTGCGAGCTGTCGTTGGAAGAAGATTTCGATTTCGATACGGGCCACGCTCGGGTAGAGGAGTTGCGCACACGGTTGGAGGGCTTTGGCGCCGTCAATATGATGGCCCTCGAGGAATTGGCCGAAGCCGAAGAGCGTCTCCTGTTTCTGACCGCACAACGGCAGGATATTGTAGACGGCATCTCTTCAACTGATGAGGCGCTGCGTGAGATCAAGCGTCGATCGCGTGAGAGATTTCGCCAGGCTTTTGAACAAATCAATCAAAACTTTGGCGAGCTTTTCAAGGAGTTGTTCGGCGGCGGCCGCGGTGAGATGAGCCTGATCGACGCCGACGACATTCTCGAGTCCGGGATTGACGTGATTGCTCAACCACCGGGCAAGCGATTGCAGAACGTATTGCTGCTATCGGGCGGTGAGAAGGCCATGGCCGCTTTGGCTTTGGTACTGGGGATTTTTCACTATCGGCCTGCTCCATTCTGCTTGCTCGATGAGGTTGATGCGCCGCTTGACGAAGCAAACGTCGGCCGGTTCACTGACAAGGTAGCGCAGTTGTCGACCAACACCCAGTTCATTGTCATCACCCACAACAAACGGACCATGGAGATGGCCCGGGCCCTCTACGGCGTTACAATGGAAGAGGTTGGCATATCGAAGCTGGTTTCGGTAAGATTCCAGTAGTGACAGCATTCTTGCCTGTCGACCTTTCGACGTGTTATTCGTAGATTTGTGACTTTTCAGAATAGTCCTCGGCACGTACTCCCCGCCGCGCTTATCATCCTGGGCGCGGCGATTTTATCGTTTGCGTTGCCGTTCAGCGGAGCGCAAGAGAGCTCCACTCCTGCCAGCAAAAGGAATGCTCGTCCGGAACAACCTGCGCCCCCTACTGTGAACCAAACGGTCGGGAATGAGGTCCGGTACTCCTATGAGTTTACCCAGCCGCAATTCTTCATTCACCACCTTGTTGTAGAGCACGATGGCAACGGCAACGGCAAGATAACTTTTGAGAAGCTGGGGGAGGACGGTTCGGTTGTTGAACCGATCGAACTATCCGCACCCGCTTTGGCCAGGATAACTGGCCTCTGGCAGGCCCTGAGTTTTCTTGACTCGGACACGAATTATCAGTCGTCCAAACAATTTCCCCATCTGGGAACGATGCGTCTGCGGATGGAGCAGGGTACCCGCAACCGGACAGCTGAGTTCAACTGGACTCACAACGAGAGCGCTGCGGCGCTCGTCAATGAGTATCGTCACATCGCAGATCAGGCAATACTTGTGTTTGATATTTCAGTAGCGCGAGAAAACCAGCCGCTCAATGCCCCCAAGCTGATGGAACAACTCGAATCCTTGTTAAAACGTGGCGGACTATCTGATGCCCAGCAACTAGTGCCTCTCCTCAACGAGATAAGTACAGACGAGCACGTGCCCCTCATTGCTCGTAATCACGCCAAGCGTCTCCTTAAGCAGATTCTAAAGTAAGCCGGTGGTCGAACCCGCCGCCAGCGTGTAATGCGGGCGCAGGAGGGGCCTGACCATCCAGAATTGAAATTCTGGCTGGGTGACTCGAGCCGACCTGTCCAATCTTGAGTATTCGCCAGCCCTGGATTAGTCACAGAAATAGAAGACATCAGGATACCTCAATACCTCATTGCAAATTGACTTCGTTGGCCGGTGCATATGAGGATCTTGTTGATCATCCTAACAAACTGACAATTTCTTGTTTTCTTGAGCAGGTTTTTTTCGAGTAAACAAATCGATCCACGAAACCTAAAACAGACAATTGAGAGTTGAGATAGGAGATTTTTCTCGACTCTTCCCCGCAAATAGAGTGGGTCTTTAATCTCTTCTTGACTTTCCAGTCAGCGCCACCCTAAGCTGAAAACTGGGTTGGCAAAACGCGTAAATGCCCCCCGTACGATTGCCCCCGAACTCTCACTGTCTATATTGACGTCCAAAGCTCTCCCACCTCAGAACTTTGTGCTATAGCGATTTGAATTCCCGACAATTTATGAGCGGTTGCGAGTTTCTTGCCCACTAAAGCGAGTGGTTTGCGCGGCTGCGGTTCACCGCCTCGAAGAACGCGATTGCGCTTCTGACTTCATCGAGAAGGCTAAGAATGTTCAGCTCGTTAACGCATTTCCGGATTAATGCCCGACTCGTCTTATCGATTCTGGGTAGCATACTTCTGCTGACTGCTCTGTTTGTTCCAGTCCTTTGTCCTGCGCGCAGTTCAGCGGCAAATGCAGCCATTCTGCAACAGGAACTTCAGCGCCGCTTTCGCAAGTACGAAATGGTTGAGCTTGACGCAGACACCGCAGTGAGCGAGGTGCGACAGTCGGGCAAGCTCAGGATCGCGACTCCAAGTCAAATATTCGAGCTGTCGCTGCGTCAAAACGATCTGAGAGCGCCAAACTATCGGGCCGAGGAAGTTACTGACGGCGGAAATGTGCGCGAACTCTCGCCGCAACCCATTCGGACTTACAAAGGGACGGCTGCCGGCATTGCCGGAAGCAACGCCCGCTTTACCATCGACGAGGCAAACCTTGAAGGGATGATCATCACACCCGATGACATTTACTTCGTTGAGGAAGCCAGAAAATACTCCAACACAGCCCGCCCGACTGAATACGTCCTCTATAAAGCCTCGGACGTTGTGCCCGATGCAAGCATTACCTGCGGTGTAACCTTAAAGCAGCAAGTCGATATCAGAAGTACTCTCCTTTCGGGTATAGCTCCGGACTTCGTATCTCCGACCAGGGTGATCGAGCTGGCTACAGAAGCGGACTTTGATTATGTGAGCGCACTTGGCGGATCCGTCCAGGCTAATAATGAAATCCTGGGCATCATGAATCAGGTGCAGGGAATCTATGAATCACAGCTTGGATTAACCTTCAGCATAGTCTTTCAGCATGACTGGAATACCGCTGGCGACCCTTACAACCTAACCGGCAATTCCTCCGCTATGCTCAATGAATTCACAGACTACTGGAATGCAAACTTTGCCGGCACAGCTCGCGATACAGCCCACCTTTGGACCAACCGCCCTATGGACGCTGCCGGAATTGCCTGGCTTAACGTGGTTTGCAGCGCGCCGACATTTTCTTACGGAATGTCAGCGCGAGTTACCCAGGCTGTCTTTAAGGTGAGCATTCCCGCTCACGAGATCGGTCACAACCTCGGTGCCAACCATTCAGACGGCACCGCCGGTTGTGAAAATACCATCATGCAGGCAGTCGCCACCTCGTCAACCACTTTGAACTTTTGTCAGCTGTCTGTCGATCAGATAACAAACTACGTAAACAGCAACTCCTCGTGCCTGGCAATCGCGACTAGTGGCTCTTCGCAGCTTCAATTCAGCGCTGCCAGCTATTCTGCCGGCGAGGGCTCGGGGTCAGGTACCCTCACAGTGACGCGTTCGGGAGGTACCAGTGGCGCTGCCACAGTCGACTTTGTTACTTCTGACGGCAGCGCACAACAGCGTGCGGATTACACGATTAGCGGAGGCACGCTGAGCTTTGCGCCTGGCGAAACCAGCAAAACAATCGGTGTGCTGATTTCAGACGACTTGTATGTCGAGGGCAATGAAACGATCAGTGTCACGCTGAGTAATCCAACCGGAGCAAGCCTGGGCAGTCCGGGCATGGCAACGCTTACGATCCAGGACAACGACGCCGGCCAACCTTCAACGAACCCTTTGGACAACGCCCAGTTTTTTGTGCGCCAGCACTATTACGATTTCCTGAACCGTTTGCCGGATCAGGGCGGACTGGATTACTGGTCCAGTCAAATCACTGCGTGCGGTGCAGACCAGGCCTGTCTGCGCGGCAGGCGAGTGGATGTTTCCAACGCCTTCTTTTACGAACTCGAATTTCAACAGACAGGCGCTTATGTATACCGGCTTTATCGCGCGTCTTACGGGAACAATCAACCGTTTCCGAACCCGGATTCGACCAACCCTACCGAGGCCCGAAAGATCCCAAGCTACGCTGTTTTTGTCAGAGATCGGTCCCGTGTTGTAGCGGGAACAGATCTCGCGCAGTCGCAGCTCGATTTGGCCAATGTATTTGTGCCACGTCCGGAATTTCTGTCGCGCTATCCAGCTGCGCTGAGTGGTTCACAATTCGTTGATGCCCTCCTGGCGCGCATCTCCAGTGACAGCGGGGTCAATCTCGGTTCGCAACGAAGCGCGTTAATCAATCTATTCAACCAGGGCGGCCGAGGCGCCGTGCTCTATCGTTTGGCTGACGATAACGTGCAAACAAATCCAATCATCAACCGGCCCTTTATTGACGCCGAGTACAACCGTTCATTTGTGTACACTCAATACAGCGGCTATCTGCGTCGCGATGCGGACACAGGCGGTTTCCTGTTCTGGCTGGGCCAGGTCAACCAATTTCCGGTTCGCGATGCTGGAATCCAACACGCGATGGTCTGCGCGTTCATCACCTCGGCTGAGTACCAACAGCGATTTAGCCCGGTGGTGACGCGCTCGAACGGCGAGTGCGGCCAGTAGTCGAGCGCCAGGGCGAGCCATATGCCGCGTCGGAGACTCAACAAGCGAGTCCCTCCAGACCATTAGGGAGAAAACGCCACCAATTCCTCTAGACAACTCAAGCTGCGTAAATTCGCAGGTCGGGAAGGGAAGGGGGCAGTCGTTAGTTTGAAGGTTCGGTAAGTTCAAGGCGCCCCCGCTCAACCTTGAATGCCATTCCTTATGCCTAGCAGTCAAGCCTCTGGGTTTACTGCATTGAAGTGATTGATTCGATGATGAAGCCTCGGAGACTTGAGCGGGGGCGCCTTGAACTTACCGAACCTTCAAACTAACGACTGCCCCCTTCCCGACCTGCGAATTTACGCAGCTTGAGTTGTTCAGTCGCGACTGCAGATTCTTCAGAGTTTTGACACAGTCTGCCAGTCATGTTTTCATTTCTCTTACCAGATTGCAAAACTGGACTGCGCGGTTCTCGGCCCAGAAACGATCTTCGTCTCCATTGGTCTGGGCGGCGATAAAGGCCACGTGACCGCCATGTTCCGGAGCGACCAGGAGGATGTGAGGGTTTGCCTCAAGTGCCGAATCGCGCAGCGCAGCGAAGGGAATGAAAGGATCATCCCGGGCATGAATAATCAGAGTCGGAAGATGGATCTTATCAATTACGTGAATTGAGCTGGACTTTTGGTAGTAGTCATTAGCACTGGAAAACCCATGGTGCGCGGCAGTAAAGTATTCATCAAAATCCCTGATCGTGCGCACAAGCGAAATTCTTTTGGCATCGTAGAGTGCCGGATAGAGTCTTTGCTTAGTAATGATTCGGCGGCGCAGTCGTCTGACAAAGTCGCGGTGATAAATCCAGTTTGACTTCTCGCAAATCAAGTCAGCGCTTGCCCGCAGATTTACCGAAGGGGAAACAGCGCAGACTGCGACGACTTCATCGGGGGGAGCATCGCCATATTCAGCCGCGAGTTTCAAGACAATATTTCCGCCGAGCGAGAATCCTATCGGAAAAATATCCTTGAGTTTCTCCTCTTCGATGAGTGCAGTTATCACAGCTCGCAGATCACTGCTCAAGCCACCATGATAGAGCGTCGGGGTCAGGTGTTCACTGCCTCCGCAATTTCTGAAATTCACGCGCACCACATTGAACCCGGCGCGAAAAGCTTTGTCGGCGGTCGCTATCATGTACACTGATGCAGTAGATCCCTCAATGCCATGCCAGAGAACGACGGTAGGATGCAGCCTCCGGTCGTGTTGCCAGCGGCAATAGGCCAGCACATTTACTCCCGGCTCGACTTCAAACAAACGAGCTTCATCAACAGGCGATTGGAAGCGGTATGGGCGAGGCCAAAGAAAGGCAGCGATTGTTTGCGCATGACCGCCCTTCAAAAGCGGGTAAGGACGAAAAGGCTTTCGGTCAAAGGCCTTGACAGTCTCGCCAATCACATTCGCGACTCGAACGCGGAGCGGGTGGGGACCCATGCTTTCTGTTTCTGACGGGAGATACATACTTAGGCTCATCCCGGGCTCGATCGGTAGAAACGGCTAGGCTAGAGGGAGTACAGTGTAGCGCCGCGGCTTTGGCTTCAGCAAAGGACGATCCACGAAATCACACTCACCGTATGGAAAAACGGAAATGGCGAGCGCGAAATAAGAGTGATCTGATCATCGAGGTATGGGAGCAGTTGGACTGCGAATCAGTTGGAGCGCACGAGCTTGAAACGATTCAGCAGGAGGTTCGAGACAGATTTGGAGACGGTGCAGTGGATTCTCCGGCTGCCATCGCTCGCCTCCTTGCGGAAGAGGGCGCGGTTTTGCGTCACCCTGAAGTGCTCGACTTTGACACTGAATGGAGACAAAAGCTTTACACAGGGTTTCCTGCCGAGTTGGATTTCAGTTCACTCTCTGCCGCCGCGGCTTCTATGGCCAGCCTTGAGACTTGGCGTAAGGAATCCGAGGAACAGCGCTGCGTTACGCGATCACAGCTGTTGCATGAATTCTTAGCAGATGCTGCCGCCGAACTCTTGTTCAAGTCGAGCAGCCAGACGTCGACTCGCCGCCAGCAAACCGAGTCGAAGGAAATCCGGCAATGGCTTTCGGTCTGGAAACAAACTCAGGATCTGTTTCCAGACTGGCTTGAACTGCGAGTTGGGTCTTCCGAGTTCCGGGCGCTTTTTCCAGATTTTGAGAGATCCTCTTGAAGGAAACTGCCCAGCGTGGCATTCAATCACCATCGAAGACATTTTCCATTCGTCCTTTTTTTGACTTTTTGTTCGTGTGATTTAGTGGATCCTATTTTCGCGCACAAGAAGGATGATCCACGAAATTACACGAAAGAAAAATGTAATTTCCGGATACTGAAACCAAGCTTTAGGGCGGAAGAGCCCGGTCCTGCTAAAGTGAAAGCTGCCTGCTCGGATATCTTTTTGGAACTCTTTCCGCTCTCCAAGCGAACTAAGATAGCCAGGCTGGATTTCGGATGACGCTACCAGACACCAAAACTGACAATGACCTGTTACGGTCGCTGCTTGACGGTGACGAACAAGCCCTGGCGACCCTTTATCGCCGGCGACAAGGATCTGTTTATCGTTTTGCCTTGCAGATGAGCGGCTCTCATGCCCTGGCTGAGGATGTGACTCAGGAAGTTTTTCTGGTCTTGATTCGAGGCGAGGCGAAGTATGACCCGGAACGAGGATCCGTAAACGCTTTCATGTTAGGTATCGCTCGGAATCATGTTTTGCGGCGACTGCGATATCAGCAGGCTTTAGTTTCATTCGCAGATGATTCAGAGGCTGGTGGTGGCGTCGAACTGGTGGCGAATGATGGTCCATTGGATGAATTGTCGCGTGGTGAAACTATTAATGCAGTACGGCGCGCGGTACTCAGTTTGCCGCCGCACTACAGGGAAGTCGTGGTTTTTTGCGAGCTTCAGGAAATGAGCTACGCCGAGGCGGCAGAGATTCTCGGTTGCGCTGTCGGCACCGTGCGCTCCAGACTCCATCGAGCTAGAGCGCTTCTGATTGAGAAGTTGCGTCCGGCCGCGCCTGAAGAAGCGGCTGAAGAAGCTGCGGGATCGACGAGGTGTTTCGCATGAACTGTCAAAAAACAGAGAGCGTCATAAATGATCTTGTGCGCGAACAGATGATGGAAACAGGTGTTCGTGACGCTGCATTGTCGCACTGTGAAACGTGCAGCAGTTGTGCAAAAGTGTTTGCCGAACAGCGCGCCTTAACTTTGGCGTTATGGGATCTCGCGAGGGATAGTGAGCTGATCCAAGCCCCGCAGCTAGTCGAACACAATCTGGTGGCTGCACTTCGCGACCGCGCTGCTATGACTGAAGCGGCGCCGAGTCGTTCTCGATGGACTTACTGGAGCAGCGCTGTCGCAGCAACGCTGCTGATTGTATTTAGTGCAGCCGCCGTACGTCTCTATCAAAAACGACCGGTGGAGAACGCCGGCAGGAACTCCGAGAGGCCAGCAGGCGACAACACCAAATCGCAAGCGCCGAGTGTTTCGACCCAGACTATAGCGAAACAATCGACCCCGCCGAGTCGTCCAAATCGAAATCAACGACCGCGCAGTCTCAGACCCTCTTCAAGACCGGCCAGTTCAAGCGCGCAGCAGCCGGCGACCTCTACGGCGGCGGACTATGCCAGCGAAATCGCCACCGAGTTTCTGCCCCTGGGCTACGGGAATGCCTTGAATTTGCAGGATGGGGGACAAATTGTCAGGGTTGAAGTACCGCGTTCGGCGTTGGCGACTTTCGGTTTGCCAATGAACATGAATCGTGTCGGCGAAAGGGTAAAAGCTGATGTGCTATTTGGGGTTGACGGTTCAGCCCGGGCCATCCGTTTCGTGCAGTAATTATTCTTTAAACATATCGGGGCTCTCAGCCCGCAAGAGGAAAGGAACAGGTTATGAAAAGCGAGTGGAAAGTTTTTGTTGGCACTATGCTTACGGGAGTGCTTCTGTCCAGTTCAGTTGCGAGTCTGGGACAGCAGAAACAGGTAGTAGTTGAACGCGTGTTTCAGGGTCCGGTTGGTCCCGAAGGTCCGCCGCCACCTCCGCCAGGGGACAATTTTGTTTTTGTGGCTTCAGAGTTTGGCTTTGAAGGACAGTCAATCAAGGGCGCACCCTATTCGGCACAGGCGGTTACCGAGACGACGCAGACTCTCAGCGACGGCAATCGGATAGTCAATAAGGCTACTTCATCCATTTATCGAGATAGCGACGGGCGCACGCGGCGTGAGCAATCGCTGCGCGCCTTTGGTCCCTTCGCTGCGGGCGGCGACGCGCAGCAGACGATCTTTATCAGCGATCCGGTTGCGAGTGTCAGTTATACGCTCGATCCTCGATCACACGTTGCTCGAAAGATGCCTGCGTTCCAGTTTGAGTTCAAGACCGCTGCGCCTGCGAAGCGAACGGCAGGAGAATCGCAGGGCACTGTGATTGTGCGGGAACGCGGGCCGATGCCGCCGCCTGCACCGGGCGCGCCCATGATAGGAGAAGGTCCGCCACCAGGAGATGTTTTTACCTGGCGAGCTCCAGCGGCTACAGGCGGCACGGCCCAATTTGTTTTTAAGAGAGAAGGCGGTCAAGACGATCGAGCAGTCACGGAAAAACTGGGAACGCAGATTGTCGAAGGCGTCGCTGCCGAGGGCAGCCGGACGACCATCACGATTCCTGCCGGCGAGATCGGTAACGAACGAGCAATCGAGATAGTCAGCGAGAGATGGTACTCCCCCGAGTTAAAGACTGTGGTCATGTCTCGACATAGCGACCCGCGTTTTGGAGAGACTGTATACCGCCTGACAAATATCAGTCGGGAGGAACCGGCGCATTCACTCTTCGAAGTACCAACTGATTATACGGTGAGAGACGATCCGGCTCCGATGATGCGAATGAAGAAGCCTGCGCCGCCGACTCAGTAAGCATGAATTAGCAAACTGTAGTTAAAAGCAAGCAAGCGAAAAGGGCCACTCCCATGAGTGGCCCTTTTCTGAATACGCTTCTCTTGATTTTGCGGAGCGAGTTTTTCAACAGCCTGCCGGGCTAGCTCATCAGTCTTCCTCTTCGCCACCGCGGATGCGTCCCTCAGCCCTGGCCTGTTCCACTATCTTCTGCGCCAGCTGGCCCGGCACCGGATCGTAGTGCGAGAACTGCATGTGAAAAGAGCCGCGCGCTGCCGTGATTGAATTCAATGTAGATTGATAGTTCAACATCTCCGACATCGGCACCTGGGCTTTTATAGCCTGCTGATTGCTGCGGGTCTCCATCCCCTGTACGCGACCGCGGCGAGAATTCAAATCGCCCATAATGTCGCCGCTGTATTCCTGAGGCGCGACTATCTCGACATCCATGATCGGCTCGAGCAAGGCCGGCCTCACCTTTTCCATTGCGGCGCGAAAGGCCTTGCGGCCGGCGGCGCGAAAGGAATGCTCATCGGAGTCGACGGTGTGATACGAACCGTCGACCAGTTGAACTTTGAAATCTACCAAGGGGTACCCGGCGATCGCACCGGACTGCGCTGCTTCAACGATGCCCTTTTCAATTGCCGGTCGAAATTGTTGAGGGACGGCGCCGCCGAAAATCTTGTCCTCAAAAATAAATCCGCTGCCGCGCGGCAAGGGCTCGAAAACGCATTTGCAGTCGCCGAACTGACCCCGACCACCCGTTTGCTTCTTGTGCCGGCCCTGCACCTCTGCTCGTTGCGTGATGGTTTCTTTGTACGGCACTTTGGGCGGATGGAGGGTGACCTCCACACTGTAGCGCTTCTTGAGTTTCTCGACGACTGTTTCCACGTGCAACTGGCCCGAGCCGGAAAGCAAGAACTCCTTTGTTTGTGCATCGCGGCTGAAATGCAGCGCCTGATCCTCTTCGAGGATCTTGTGCAGCGCCACGCTGATCTTCTCTTCGTCCTGTCGCGATTTCGGTTCAATTGCAAACGCGATTGCTGCCTCGGGATATTCCACGGGTTTGTAGACGATTGGGGCTTGTTTATCGCTTAGAGTGTCGCCGGTTTGCGTTTCTTTCAGCTTTACACAGGCAATGATGTCTCCAGCGTGCGCTTCGGGAACTTTGTCCAACTGCTTGCCCTGTACTGCATGCAGTGCTCCCAGCCGTTCCATTGTGCCTCGCGAGGAGTTGAACACATTCGCGTCGGTTTGCAGGTGGCCACTGACAATTTTCATGATGTTGATGCGGCCGGCAAACGGGTCGGCGACGGTGCGGAAGCAATAAGCGGAGAACGGTTCACTATCGCTGTACTTTCGCGCGATCTTATCGCCTTCCGGACCCGAATCGACTTTTAATCCATACTCCGCTTCATGAGTAGCCGGCGTTGGGGCGTAGTCAACCAATCCGTTAAGCAGCGCGCGCAAGCCGACCTGTGTGAGACTCGAGACTGCAAACACGGGGCACAGTTTGCTGTTCGCGATTGCTTTATTGATGTTGGGTAAAATGTCGGCTTCGTCCAGGGTTCCCTGCTCAAAATACTTTTCCATCAAAGCGTCATCGGACTCAGCCACCAACTCTACTAAACGCTCCCTGGTCCTTTCGACGATGTCGCGACCCTCGGCGGGAATATCAATCTCTTTGGCCTGACCGTCAGCGCCCAATTCGTAAGCCTTCATATGCACGACATCGACGACACCGCGGAAATCCTTCTCTTTCCCGATTGGCAAAGTAAAAGGAATAATCGCTCTGCTGAAGGTTTTTTGTGCGCTTTCCAGCGCTTTACCAAAATCGGCATGCTCCTTGTCCAGTTTTGTGATGACCATGACGCGGGGAACAATAAATTCGTTTGCATAGGCCCAGGTCTTTTCCGTTTGAACTTCGACGCCCTTGACTCCGTCCAGCACGACGATTGCGCAGTCGGCAACGCGCAGAGCCGGCCGTGCATGAGCGACGAACGCGGCATAGCCGGGTGTATCAATAAAGTTAAGTTTAGTATCGCGATGATCAAGGTGAGCAAGCGCTGTGTTCAGCGTAATCTTTCGGGAGATTGAATCCTCTTCATGATCTGTAACAGTTGTCCCCTCATCGACTCTACCCCAACGCGGTGTGGCTCCGGCGACGTAAAGAAGCGAACTGATAAGTTGCGTCTTCCCTGCGTCGCCATGTCCAATGACCGCGAAATTGCGAATTGATTCGGTAGGATAAACTTTCATAGATTGCGATTCCTTTCGAGCATGCGTAGTTGGCGAAGGAGACGCATCCGCGCGATTTAAGTTCCATCGTGAATTAGCAGGATGTGTTCCGGATTACTGTTAATTTATCCGAGCGGGAGGGGGAAGGCAAGTTGAGCTTGTAATCACTTCGGACTGCCGGCCGGGAGCAGTTTTATTATCCGTTCGGCTTCTTCATAGCGGCCCTCTCCCACGTGGCTTTATGACCGAACGGCCATCCATAATTGATTAATGTGCATCCTAATCAGCAAGAAGTTTTAACAGAATTTGGAGCAAAAGAGTCATGTTTTACCGCAAAGCAGTTTCGTTCTTAACGGTGTTGGCAATAACGGTTTTTGCAGCCCTTCCGTTAGCCGCTAAGAGTGGTGACAAACCAAACAGTCGAGTCATAGCGCCGCTTAACCTGGCAATCCTGATTCAGGATGATCTTACTTCGCAAGTGGGAAATGAACTCGGTGTAACAAAAGATTTCATTCGAGCCTTGCCCGCCGGTTCGCGTGTGATGGTGGGATACATCACCAGCGGCACTCTGCAAGTGCGGCAGCCGTTCACGGGCGATCTCGATCAGGCTGCGCGGTCGTTGCGCATTCCGGCGGCAAGTACGAGCAGATCTCCTTACAATCCCTATGTCGAAGTGATTGAAGCACTGAAGAAGTTTGATAGCAATTTGAAAGGTGTAAATGCAGTGCTGCTAATTTCCGACGGCTTGGATGTTTCAAGGGGCTTTGACTCAACTTCTGCTGGTCGAACTTTGGATCTGGAGCGCTCGATCAGAGAAGCTAATAAACGCAACGTAGCAATCTACACTTTCTACGCACCCTCGGTGGGTCTGACGAGCCATAGCCATTTGGCTGCGAGTTATGGACAGAGCTCGCTGAACCGTTTGGCAAACGATACTGGCGGAAAGGCTTTCTTCCAGGGTACCACTGGTTTTGTAACCTTTGACTCTTACTTCCAAAGGTTGCGTCAGACTCTCAACGAACAATATGCCCGAGCCTCGTAAGAAACTTTACCGCTGAACCTTCAACTGCCCCATGAGCGCCGTCGAGAGATCTGGTCTCCCGACGGCGTTTTTCTGCCTGACGCGATCAATATTTATTGAAGAATACCGACGGTTAACGCTTGGCCCGTGGTTACTCGCGATGATAAAGTTGCACCGCCTGGCCGGCACGGCACGCCATTGATGTCCGGCCTGAGTGGCTCACGCTTATTAAACGGTAAAGTGCGCGAATATTGTCTCATCGTCGAAGGCGCGTACCTTTCGGAGTCAGAAGCCGAACACGCCTTACGCGACCCGTTCATCGAGGACTGGGTCGAGCAAACCGGACGATTTCGTATCCACAACATGGATGAAATACAGATCACCCCGGGGGTAACCCTCGGCTCTCTTGGCGTATTCATGCTGGACGATCGTGTGTTTGAAATCGCGAGTACCGACCCGGAGCATCCTTTGACAGAGCATAAGGCGAAGGGTGTCGCTGATGCCTTGCGCCGGCAGGACATGTTCGACGAAATCAAAGTAGAACCACGAACTGAAGACGAAGTATGAGTGGGTTGGTCAAGAACTTTTTGCAGGGGCGGGTAGCGATTCTGGTTGCAGACATCACTGGGCAGAAGGTCGATGCCATTGTCAACGCGGCCAATTCTTCGTTAATGGGTGGCGGCGGGGTGGATGGTGCAATTCATCGCGCTGGTGGACCAGCCATTCTCCAGCAGTGTCGCGAGATTCGCCGGACGATCTATCCCCAGGGACTCCCGACAGGTGACGCCGTAATTACCACCGCTGGAAACTTGCCTGCTCGGCACGTAATCCACACTGTGGGACCAATCTACGGCGAGGAAAGGGGGCGTGACGCTGAACTCCTGGCCGCGTGTTACGAAAACTCTCTGGCCCTGGCCGCCAAACACTCACTAGCCTCTTTAGCTTTTCCAGCCATCTCCACCGGTGTCTTTGGCTATCCCCGAGCTGAAGCTGCTTCGGTTTCCTCCGCGACAGTCAAAAAGTTCCTCGCTAACGAATCTCGGCTTGCGGAGATCCGTTTCGTCTTTTTTAGCGATGATGACTCTCGCGTTTTTCTGGAGCATCAACAGTTTGAGTGACAACCGGTTGATGAGATCGAAACTTACCTTTTGAAATGAATAGTTTCCAGGGGTGGATTTCTGGTGTCGGCTTGTTATTAATAATTTAATTCTAGTTTGTATCTTGTTTAGAATCGCGATGATTGAAACGACAGACAGCAGGACCAATTTAAGAGAACCAATAATTGCTGAACTCCCGGCGCCGCTGAAACCTCTTGCCACACTTGCCTGGAATTACTGGTGGAGTTGGTCGGCTGATGGCCCCAGTGTATTTCGCGATCTCGATCCTGAGTTGTGGGACGAGTGCGAGTCCAACCCGCGTTTGTTGCTGGCCAGAGTGTCTGAATACCGCCTGGCCCAAATGTCCACTGATCCTGTCTATATCGAACGTGTACGTCGCCTGGCTGATCTTTTCCAGCAATACATGTCCCCGGTTGAGACCTGGGGGATCGAGTCCGGGGTAACGCAGATTACCCGCGAGCGACCCGTAGCTTACTTCTGCGCGGAATACGGAGTTCACAACTCGTTACCACTTTACTCCGGCGGCCTGGGCATTCTTGCCGGGGACCATCTGAAGTCGGCCAGCGATCTGCGCCTGCCGCTGGTAGGCATTGGCCTTTTGTATCGTTATGGCTACTTTCGGCAACGCTTGCGTCGCGATGGATGGCAGGAAGAGTACTATGGCGAGACGCACCCTTCAGAGATTCCGATTCACCAGGTCACTGGGGAAAATGGCGAGCCGCTTCTAATCGAAGTATCAATCCGACGGCGCGTGGTCTATGCCCAGGTATGGCGCGCAGATGTCGGTCGCGTGCCGCTCTACCTGTTGGATACCAATGTAGAAAAGAATGAAGAGACCGATCGCCTGGTTACGGGTCATCTCTACGGTGGCGACCGCGAAACACGCATCGTTCAGGAGATGCTACTCGGTATTGGCGGTATCAGATTGCTGCGCAAGTTGGTAATTGAGCCGCACGTCTTTCACCTGAATGAAGGTCATTCCGCCTTTCTTACCCTCGAACTGGCGCGTGAGTTGGTCCAGTCGCGACGGCTGAGCTTTGACGAAGCCGCCGCCATTGTGAAAGAGCGCTGCGTGTTCACAACGCACACACCTGTTGCGGCGGGCAATGATGAATTCGATCCTCAGGTTGTTCGAAATTCCTTCGGTCCGGAATACCCGCAGCAACTCGGACTAACCGAAGATGACTTCCTGTCCCTTGGCCGCGTCGACCGCAATAACCCGGCAGAGCCCTATGGCCTGACGCCGTTGGCGATCCGCATGTGCCGCTCAACCAATGGCGTTAGCCGCAAGCACGGAGAGGTATCACGCGCTTTGTGGCAGAAGCTCTGGCCGGGAGCCACGATCGCAGAGATACCAATTACACATGTCACAAACGGTGTCCATGCACCGACATGGGTTGCTGCTCTAATCCGATCCCTCTATGTCAAGTATGTCGGTGAAGATTGGACAGAACAGACGCGCAACCGAGAGCGCTGGCAAAAAGGTATTTCCAGCATCGCTGATGAGGAGTTATGGCTCGCACATTCACTTCTCAAGCAGCGGCTGGTCACTTTTATTCGCCATCGTTCCTTTCAGGCTCGTCTCAATCGCAACGAGAGTGGACAGTATGTCGAAGCTGCGAGAACTATGTTCAATCCCCACGCATTGACAATTGGGTTTGCGCGGCGCATTGCCGGGTACAAACGTTGGAGCTTGTTGATGACAGATCCCGAGCGTCTGCTTCGTCTGATTTGTGATGAAGAACGCCCGGTTCAGTTTGTCTTCGCCGGCAAGGCACACCCTCAGGATCAGGGTGCCAAACAGATTCTCCAGCAACTGGCTCAATGGAAGTACGAACCACGAGTGCAAAACGGAGCAGTCTTCCTGCAGGACTACGATCAGGAAATTGCTCGTCAGCTGGTTCAATCCGTTGATGTGTGGCTCAACGTACCGCGGCGTCCCTTGGAAGCTTCGGGCACCAGCGGCGAAAAGGTTGCGGTAAATGGAGGTCTCAATCTTTCGATTCTCGATGGGTGGTGGCTTGAGGCCTACGATGGCTCAAATGGGTTTGCCATTGGGGACACGGTTGAAGCCGCGGAAGCAGCCGACGTCGATGCATTGGATGCTGAATCACTTTATCGAGTACTGGAAGATCAGGTAGTGCCACTCTTTTACGATCAGGATCGGCATGGCTTACCGGCAAAGTGGGTGGCCATGATGAAGCGTTCTATTCAAACTTTGGTACCTGAGTACAACAGCGACCGGATGGTTGAGGAATACGCCCGGCGAATCTACTCGACTTGAAAAAATACTCCTACCTTAACTAGCCCCAGGCACCACAAAAGTATTGTCGTCCGGGCGATTGCCGACCGGGACTCAAGCTCAATCATGGTCGTGAGCCGTGATGTGCTAGACTATCTGTCCCAGCCTCGCACTGTGGCTTTGTGATGCAAAAATAGCTTCCACCTTAGCCTAACTTTGGCGTCGTTTGGGCTCAATCCTAAATGAAACACTGCACTGTTTGTAAAGCGAAATACGACGATGGCGTCAGCTTTTGCCCCGTTGATGGCGAGGTGTTGGAAGAGGATCCTTCTTCCCTCGTGGGTTCGGTGCTCGACGGCCAGTACCAGATTGACGCAATGCTCGGGAAGGGCGGTATGGGAGCAGTTTATCGCGCTCGTCACATCCTGCTCGGGGACCGCGTAGCCATAAAGATTCTCCCACCCGAAGTGCGGAACAACGCAGAGTGGCTGCGTCGGTTTCGGCGTGAAGGACAGGCCGCCCGGCGCTTTCGCCATCCAAACGCCGTTACTGTCTACGATCTTCGCACGTCGTCAGAAGGCGTCATTTACATGGTCATGGAGTATGTCGAGGGACACACGCTCGATGCGGAAATTCGCAAACGCGGGCGGCTGACTCACACCGATGCTTTCGCAGTGCTGGAACCGATCATGAGCGTGCTGAATACAGCACACGCGATGGGAGTCGTTCATCGCGATCTAAAGCCCGAAAATATCATGATCGGAAAAACCGGAGACAATGGCGAGCCCGTGATTAAGCTGCTTGATCTCGGAATTGCGAAAATGAGTGAGATCGCCGGCTCAGATACCGGAGGAACAACTGCTTTAACAGTTGCCGGTCAGGTGCTGGGCACACCCTACTACATGTCACCGGAACAATGGGGGGAAATTCCGAAAGATGGTAGTTCCGACATTGACGGGCGTGCTGATATTTACAGTTTGGGTTTGGTCTGCTACGAGATGATTACCGGCAAGCGAGCGTACTCCGGCAAGACGCTACAGGAACTACGGCGGGAGCACGTTCAGATGAGCCCCGCGCCGCTTCACCAGGTGATTCCGGATGTTCCACCCGGTTTTAGTGACGCAATAAAGCGAGCAACGTCCAAGGACCGGGCGGACAGACAAGCCACCGCCGGCGAACTCGCTGCTCAGTTGCGCGCCAATCTCGGAGCCAGCAAGAGCTACGATAGTTCCAGCCTTCCCGTAGGAGCAGAGCCAACAAAAGCCCAAACCCGCGAAGTTTCAAGCGCACGAGGAACAAATTCAGACGTAGATGCCCCGACGATCCTGACCGTTGACGCTCCAGGCGTGACGGCTGTGACGCCTTTCCCCCTGCCAATACCTGAAAAGCCATTGCCGAAGGCAGCTGAGTTTGAAATGCCATTGCCGCCGCCCGCTTCCCTGCCATCGGCAACAGTTGTGGAAAGGGTGGATCTCGCTTCCAGCATTACGGTCCCTCAACTGCCGAAGCCTGCCGAAAGGCCCTCACGTGGTAGCAGCGCAATATTTGTCGGCGTGGGCGTTCTCGTAGCAGTACTGTTGTTAGTCGCTGGAGGCGGCTTTGTCGCGTACAAATGGCTAAGTGGAAAAGGAGATTCCGGCACGACGACGGCCGGTACCACCTCCTCGAAACCCCCGGCGAATCCATTGACCGAAGTTGGCCGGTACTGGCTTGAAGTCGAACCCAGTCCGCGAGCTGAACCGGTTAGACTGAGTGGCGCGGAACCGCTCAAATCGGGCGAATCATTCAAATTCCACTTTTCCTTTGGAAATGAGGGTTACGCATATATTGTTGGGCCGGGCAAGGACAATCAACCAATGGCGTTTCTGACCGCGAAGCCTCCGGCCGAATCGGGGCTGACCAGCAACCGCGTGAGTAAGGGATCGGAATTTAGTTTTCCCTCCGGCCCAGACAATTGGTTGACGCTGGACAAGAATCCGGGAACCGAAAACTATACGGTTATTTTTTCACCTGACTCCCAATTGGTGCCTGCCTTCCTGAATGGAGATTTTACGCAGGAACCACTCACCTCCGCTGAGCAAAAAGAGCTGGCGGATTTCGTCACTAAATACAACCACAACAAGGCCGTTACCGAGTTAAATAAGGCAGACGGCTCGGCTCCTTTTGTGGGATTGAAAGTTCCGGCTGACGGCGCCAGGAATCCGACAGTTTTTGAAATACGTATCCAACATCGGTAGGCTGGGCTAACACCTTTAGGTCCGGAGCTCAAAATAGCCCGAGCAAGAAGACACTGGAGACCTTAAGAAATGAAATTCAAGATTTTGTTATCTTTAATTGCACTCGCCTGCACGGGCTTGGTACTCGCGCAATCGCCAGACCAGCAGGAAGAAGAAAATGTGCGTGGAGCCTTTCTCACCAGCCGTCCCAAAGAAAGGCCGCCGCAGAGCTCGACCGCCGAAAGACCAACAAGGAGGCGCCCCAGAACCACTCCCACAAACTCGGGAGCGAAATCGACGCCAACTCCCGGGCCAACTGCTGACGTAAGCATGTCTGCTGAGGCAGGTAATACTAAGGTGAGCGCTGGAGCCAAAATGGGTGTTCAGCGGATGGGTCTGGGCTTAACGCTTTTCACACGCGATCCGAACGGCCTGGCCATTAGGGTCGACCCTTCGCATGAATTTCACAAAGGCGAAAAAGTTCGAGTCCTGCTCGAGACCAATGCGGACGGCTACCTCTACATATTCAACACAACCGATAATGGTCCGCCGGTAATGATCTATCCAAATGCCGAACTAGACCAGGGCGGCAACTATCTGCGAGCCCACGTTCCGTTCGAGATCCCCTCAAGCGCCTCTTTGGAAGAGCGTCTGAAGTGGTTTACCTTCGATCAATATGCCGGCACTGAACGTTTGTATTTTGTGTTCACTCGCCAACCCTTGCCGAACGTTCCCATAGAAGATGATCTAATCACCTATTGTCGCGCAAACGAAAAAGCATGTCCCTGGCGTCCAGGTCCTGAATTATGGACGCAGTTGCAACGCGAGATGAATGCGCCATTGAAAACAGATAAGAGTCAGAAATACGGACGAGCACAAACCGCCGTGGAAAAAGACTCGACAACCCGCGGTATCGGCCTCAGCCAGGAGGACCCGGAGCCTTCTGTGATCCTGATGGCTGTGGCTACAGGTACAAATAGTCTTGTAACTGCTCTCGATCTCGTTCATAGGTAGTTCCGCAGCTCCGGTTAACCGGCAAGCCGCTCAGTCCCTTAATAAAGAGTCAACCCATTTCCCGCTGAGGCGTGAAACGGGTTTGCTGTAGACGCAACCCAGGAGTTTGCAATGAATACAAAAGTCCCAAAGATAGCTCATCTCATTGTGATTGCGAGTTTGTTGTTTACCTTTCCAACCGCCGCACTCCAGGCACGAGTAAGTGAGGGGACCTCTCCGCCGCAGCAGCCGGATCAGGCTGGAGTTGCATTTGAACAAGGTAAACGACTGCTCAGACGCGGTCATGCGGACCAGGCTCTGGTTCAGCTTCAGAACGCTCTAAATCTCTACACAGCTGCAAAAAACGATCGAGGCGTGGCCAAGGCGAATAACGAAATAGGAGACCTCTACCTCCGCCAGGGTCAGTTTCAGGTTGCCTTGGATCACTACAAGAAAGCGCTCGATGGTTTTGTGGGCGAGGACAAGAAGAACCAACAGGCCACTGCCGCAGCAAGTATGGTCGACAGCCGGTTAGCAAACGCAAATATTGCCGACGACAAATTCAACGCTAATTTGATGTTGGCGAAGATTGGTGACGTTAACTTTAGACTCAAGCGCATTCCGGAAGCGCTAGCCGCCTATGGACAGATGGAAGTAAAAAAACCTGAAGCTCCTGCAGCCAAGGGGCTAAGAAGATTTGGGGGAATTGGGGCCATCATCGGCGGAGCGTCCAGCGGTAACGCAGGGGTCGGAACCTCGACTAGCCTGGCGACGGTAGCGATCGAAGCGAAGAAGGAATTGGATGATTACCGCAACTCGATCGTTTACGCGAGTTATCAGGTGGGAATGGGCCGAATCTCTTATGCGAACAATGATCTGGATGGCGCAAAGAAGTACTTCCAGGCCGCTCGTGATGCTTCCAAAGTTACCATCGCGGGCATAGCAAATCTTGGCCAAACTCGACGCTTCCGTGCCGCAGCCCGAACAAGTCTTGGTGACGTCGCTCTGCGTCAAGGAAAACTAAAGGAGGCAAAGGACAGTTACGACGAGGCGATCAAAGGAGCTAAGGACGATAAGCGGCTGGATTTGACCTGGCCCGCGCAGCGCGGCCTGGGACGCACAATGTGGTTACAAGCGGCGCAGGAAAAAGATCCCAACAAGGCCACTTCAATGCGAGAGTCGGCGATCGCAAGCTACCGGGACGCAATCAAGACAATCGAGACCCTGCGAGAAGGCAGCTTACGGGCGGACGAAGCTCGCACAACGTTTCTCGCCAGCACAAAGGATGTCTTTGATGAGGGGGCTGCTGGACTTTCAGAGATGGCCCTGCTGGCGGGAACCACCCCCGGTGCGCCTCTCTCCGGCAAAGCTCTCGAATATGCTGCGGAAGCCTTTCGGATCACCGAAGAGTCGCGTGCCCGTTCGCTTTTGGATCTTCTTGGCGAGATTGGTGGAACGATAACGGAAGGTGTGCCGGCCGATCTGCTGAAAAGAAAACAGGAAAATCTGGATCGCCAGCAGGAGATAGCCGAGATCTTGACCGGCGTAAACATTTCCACTGACGAGCAGAAGAAGAAACCCAGTGAGCTGGATGCGGAACTGGAAAAACTCCAGACCGATTACGAGGCACTAGAAAACCAGATCAGGACTGCCAGCCCACGTTATGCGGCGCTGTCTTCCAATCAGCCGTTGACGCTGGCCGACGTGCAACAGAGGGTCCTTGACGATCAGACGGTGTTACTTGAGTACAGCCTGGGTTCGGAAGCCTCTTACATGTGGGCTGTGGGCAAGAATGCCGTCAGCCTATACAAACTACCTGACAAGGCAACAATCGATAAGCTCGCGACAGATTTACGCGGACAATTGATACCGGCCAAACTGCAACGACGAATCGTAGGAATTGATGTGGCGTCGGATCAGCAACGCGGCTTGGGCATAGCGGCCGCCGGTTCGCAGGATGTCAGCCCGTTTGCAGCCGCTTCG
The DNA here is from genome assembly GCA_035644135.1 of Pyrinomonadaceae bacterium. GTDB lineage: Bacteria > Acidobacteriota > Blastocatellia > Pyrinomonadales > Pyrinomonadaceae > PSRF01. Next base: position 5,091 of record DASQPD010000085.1, on the reverse strand, counting down.
CGAGCGCTTTACAAGGCCGTAGTGGAACCGGCCGCCGCGTTAATTGGTGAAAAGCGCCTGTTGCTTGTACCTGACGGTGCCTTGAATTACGTGCCGTTTGAGGTGTTGGTCAAGCAAGCTGAGGGCAACGATTTTTCCGCGCTTCAGTACCTGATCAAGTCAAACGAGATTGTCTATGCGCCCTCAGCTTCGGTGGTGGCGGCCATCAGACAACAACGGACAAAACCAACTGGACGCGCGATGTTGATTGTGGCTGACCCGGTCTTTAATTCGAATGATCCACGTGCGGGTAAAGCCACAACGCCCACCGAGACCGCCGAAACTCGCGGTCTGGGAATTGATAGCGCACTGACAGACGTTACCGGACAAAGCGTTGCTGGTTCCGCGCAATCGCAGAAAATGCAGGGTCTGCCACTGGCGCGACTAACAGGAACACGAATTGAGGCGCAACAGATTTCCGCTCTCGCCAAAAGTTCGGGCGGGCAAACTGACGTTTGGCTTGACCTGGAAGCCAGTGAAGACAACATCACAGCGCGCGACATGAGTAAATACCGCGCCCTGCACATTGCGACCCACGGTTTACTTAATGCCGAACGTCCTCAATTCACCGGCGTAGTGCTTTCGCTCGTCGGCAATCACAACTCGGATGGGTTTCTTCGTACGGACGAAGTTTTTAATCTACATTTGGGCTCTCCGCTGGTGATGCTTTCAGCTTGCGAAACCGGATTGGGCCGGGAGAAACGGGGTGAAGGTGTCATGGGTTTGACCCGGGCCTTCATGTACGCCGGCGCGCCGACTGTAGGTGTAAGCCTCTGGTCGGTGGCTGACAAATCCACTGCGGACCTGATGACCGACTTTTACAAACGCCTATTCGCGGCGGACAACGTTTCTCCCTCGGCAGCCATGCGTGACGCGCAGTTGGCGATGATTGGGGGCAAGAAATTCAGTGCCCCTTTCTACTGGGCGCCATTTGTACTGGTTGGCGATTGGCAGTAGTCGCTGCCGGCTCTGCCCATCCGGGCTTCACTTACACCGCCGCGGCGTTGTTTTTCCCCGAAGGAGCTTAAACGCTGCGGTTAGCCCCGAGCCCAACAGCAACACCGATGTGGGCTCGGGGATCGTTGTGTTTGATCCCTGCACTACTAGATTATCGATTCTATTGTTGCCACTGGCCGAAGTTGCGCCGTTGAACACGATGCGGAATGCTGCGTTGGGGTTATTGTCCAGCTCCGCGATGCCACTCAAGGTGAATACAATCGGGGAGGACCCAAAAGCAGCCGGGGGCGTAAAGGCCGGATTGAAATCGACAAATGTCACGCCATCAAGACTGTACTGGAACTGGTTGCTCGTAAAGCCGGTACCCGTTCCCTGCGTGGCGAAGCTAACCACGATCGCCGAGAAGCCTACCGTACTGACATTGAATGTGATATTTCGGCCGTTGTTTGCGTTTCCTGTGCCTCCTTGTAGCGAAAGCGCTTGCCCCGCCAGATCACCCTGGCGGGCATTAGTCAGAGTGCCGGCGGCAAATACCACATTAAGCGGGTTAAACGTTGTAGTCAGCGTTCCGGAGCCATGATCTACCAGCAAATCTGAATCGTTGAAGTTCCAGACAGCTATTTCGTCCGCTCTGGCCGTTCGAGCTGCGCTGAGAAGCAGCAGGAGCAGCAAAGCCACAGGCAATCCTGAACGCCGGGTGAGGCGTCGTATCGCATTATTGAACATAGTTTTCTCCTTAGATGAGGATTCAGGTCTAGATTAAATCAGAGAAAGCAGGAGAATCTTTCGTAAGAGACTCGTGAGGCGTCGCAGCAAGTTGCCCGGCTCGGAGGTCAGCCAAAGCCTTCTCAGTAGCGGCGCACAATATTCCTTTTGACTGATTTCGTCAACAGGAATATTGAAATGTTACCAGGATTGCTTTGGCTTTTACCCTCCCCTAGCGAATCAAGAATTCAAACGCAAAGGACGCAAAGAGAGGAGCGCAAAGGAACTGAAGTGACGTGGCCTTTGCGCTTCTTTGCGAAGAACTTTGCGCCCTTTGCGTTCAAATTGCTAAACCCGGCAGTACCGGCCAGAAACCAGAGATGACTGACCACGTTTCCGCCGTCGCTTTGTGCTTAACAAATCCGTAAGCTAATATCGAAGTGGCTTTATCCGGTTTAGATCATGATGGACAATCATTTCCTTAAGGTTGAGGACGCACGGGCGTTGGAAGACTTGCTGACGCGTTCCCAGAAAACTCCGGTAATAATCTTTAAGCACAGCACTACGTGCCCGATCAGCGCCTCGGCCTATCGAGAGATGCAGCAGGTGCACAATGAAGTGAATCTGATCGAAGTACAAAGCTCAAGTGCATTGTCCCTTGAGATTGAAAAGAAGTTCGGGATTCGGCATGAATCGCCACAGGTTATTGTTCTCCGTTATGGCAAAGCGGTTTGGAACGCGTCGCATTGGCAAATCAAGGCAAATGCAGTGACGACAGCCGTGCTGGACAACAGCTAACGGTAGCGGTGACTGACCGCTCCCAGGCAGAATAAATGGTTGAAGTTTCTGAAAGGCGGGGACCGGCAATCGAACCCCGCGAGATTAAGCAGGAAGACGATGTCAGCTTGAGCATTGCCTGGGGTGATGGTCAGAAGTGTCGTTACCGAGCTGCCGATCTTCGTCGCGCGTGTCCATGCGCCCAGTGCGTCAATGAGTGGACAGGCCAACGCACGGTTAAACCGGAAACGATTTCGGATGCGACGGTCATCACCGACGTCAGTATAGTGGGTCGATATGCCTTGAACTTCCGCTGGAGCGACGGGCATGATACCGGCATCTACAGCTTTCGCTACCTACGTGATTTGTGCGGAGACCAGTTTCCGCCAGACGCACCTTGATAACTATGAATGAGCAGGATTTTTTCAACGAAAAACAGGAACTAAAAAAGGCAACCTACAGTTGTCCACACTGTCGCGAGCGATCTGAATATGAGGTTCGCTGGCTTAAGCGCACCAAGAAGCCGGGCCCGCCGCGTGGCGCCAACGAGCAGGATCGCATTCGCTTTCAAAAGTCTCGCGATTACATGGTGCGAATAGACGACATGTTGGCCTGCAAGAACATGCGCTGCCGGCGGCGATTCGAGATACCCAGTTCTCAGTCGGTCGTTTTCATCTGAGTAAACCCGCCTGAACAGCCGTTTCCCTAGACGATTTCTCAGTCTACCTATCCTTCGACCATTCAACTGTCAGCGAAATAGTTGATCTGTAAGCCAATCGCTACCTGCACGACTAATACGTGTGGTCGAACATTGGACTTCTGAGAGTTTCATGGCTGGCGCGTGGTTTGCCCAGATGCCGAGGCTAAGGAACCGTTGTTAACCATGCAAAACCAACAATTTGCCGGAGCCACAAAAACCAATACGTCGTTTCTGTCGCCCCTTGAGCGACGACTTGCGCCGGTCGTGTTGCCGCGAATCCCGCGGTGGCTCGAGACGCACCACCTGACCATGCTCACGTTGCTTTGGTCTGCTCTCATTCTCTTTTTCAGCTATCTTGCGGCTGGCAACATTCAATGGTTATGGCTGGTGTCGCTGATGATCTTCTGCCATTACGTGACAGATCACTTCGATGGCAAGGTCGGGAAGTACCGAAATACCGGGCTCGTGCGTTGGGGCTACTACATGGATCATCTGTTGGATTACTTCTTTCTGTGTTCGGTAATAATCGGTTACGCGTTCATCCTGCCGGAGCGGGCGAGATATCAACTGTTATTCATGCTGGCTATATTCGCCGGTTATGAAATGAGCACCTTCCTTGCCTTTGCAGCAACTGATCGTTTGAAGATCAGCTATTTGAAATTTGGGCCCACCGAGTTCCGGTTGGCCTTGATTGTGATCAACGCACTGGTAGTTCAGTTCGGAGTCAGATACATGATAAGTGGGTTGAAGTTCGTAAACATTGGGGGCTTGATCGGGTTAGGTTTGTTGATTTACCGGACCCATCGAAAGGTCTGGGCCATGGATATGCAAGAAAAGGAGTTAGCTGCCTGAGGGAGCTTTGCCACAAAGAGGCACAAAAGGCACAAAGGTCTTCCATAAATCGTTTGCGCTTTTTGTGCTTCTTTGCGGCCTTGGAAAACCGAAGTAGACTTTTGAGGCAAAGCTGCCTGAGGGAGAGAAAGGGGATTAAAGCAAGACGCCGGGAATATACCACGCTGTACCGTTTGCGAGCATTTTAAGGCAGTTTTGGGCAAAACCAACCCTCCGCACCGGTAGTAAAGCTATTTCCTTTAACGATCTTGCTTTTCTTCAGACTTTGGCCTTGCCCTTGCAAGGGAGAAGCGGCAATCGCGTTCCTAAGCAGAAAGAATTCGGGAACCCGAAGTTTTAAAATTCGTTCGATAGAGCAAAGCAAACGATTCATTCAAGGTTAATATAAATGTCCGGCAAAAAAACAATTCGCGTCGTTAAGAAACGCGATCAAAACCGCGAGCAGAAGATCGAAAAGAAGAATTCGGCGCGCGGCACAGCGCGTGAAATGGTTGAAACTGTAACGAATTGGGTTACCGAATTTCAGCAAAAGCGCCGTTCAGAAACGGCCGCCGCCCTCAAACTGCTATCTGAAACACCGCCGCCAACGCGAGCCTAGTCGCTCGCTTAAAAGCAGCCAGGCTATTGACGCGCATCACACGAATCGGAGGCGGTTTCGTGTGAATTCGTGGACTGCTTTTTCAGGCGGTCCAGGGTGAACCGGTGTGGCAGAAGTGTACCCTGCGGCAAAAATGCCGATCCAGGCACTGAGATTTTCAGGGACTAGCTTAATTTCGTGGTTGAGTTCCCGAAAAATTGACACTCTGCTCCCTGCGGCTATAGCATCCCATCAGTTTAATACTTGTGATTACTTGTGTGGGGCCGGCGAAATGGTTACACGGAGAGGCAAGAACTCAAAGAAGCGACAGCCAAGACTAGTTTTTGACACCATCAGAAAGCCGGGCGCCCCGCCAGGCCATCCGATTGCCAACGCCAAACCGGACGAAAAGGCGCGACCAGCGGGCCGCAAAGCCAAGCATAAGCACCGTCCCGGGGAAGCGCCTTTTGAGGAAACGGAGTAG
>DASQPD010000084.1:0-8896 GCA_035644135.1 Pyrinomonadaceae bacterium | reverse complement strand
CGCGACGCATGATTGCGGAAGAAGAACAGCATCTTGGCGAAGTAAATAAGATGTTGCGGAAACCCGGCGATATAACTCAGTTTGCGGCTACGAGATAATGCTCGATCCGCGTTTGGAATAATTCACTTCACGATTACGTGGGACCTCATGGTAGACAGAAGAGAAAAACCAAGACTAAGCGTCAGCCTGGATGCCGAGTGGGACGGCACGACCGGACATCATCCGGCCAAGATAATTAACATGTCCGAGGGTGGTTGTTACCTCGATACGGTAGGCGAAGTAAGACGGGGAGAAATTGTAGGCTTTCGGGTGTTGTTGCCGGATGGCGACTGGCTCTACCTGGAAGGCGAAGTCAGACACTATTCTGCGGGATTGGGTTTCGGAGTGCAGTTTATTGAGTTGGAGTATGATCAAAAGCAGAAGATTGCTCTAGTCATCAAGCTGGCCGTGGAAGCTGGTGGCAAGCCGCTCCCAATCTCGGCCGATCTCGTGGAAGAGTAGGGCATCACACGAACTAAATTAGAGGAACATTTAGTGTGACTTTGTTTTCGGTTCGTGTGATTTCGTGGATCGATTTGTTTAATCGCAAAAAGACCTGCTCAAGAAAAACAAGAATTGCCTCTATCTCAGTGGTGAATTTACCCGGCGAACACTCACCACGAAGACACGGAGAACACGGAGATTCGTAACGAAGGAAAAGTGCCATCCATGCTGAATAAATTCCTGGTGTTCTGCGCATTGACCGCTACCTTTGGCGGTACTTTTGCCCAGACAGGATCACGGATGACTTCGCGAGGTGCTTTGCCAACAGCTTACTGGCCACTCGAGAAAAGCCAGCCAATCATCGACAAGACCCAGCCGATCAGACTGGCACCGGACGTGTCGCATCTGAGCGCGGGCGAACAGCGAGCGGTGGCGAAACTGCTGGAGGTGGGAAAGATCTTTCAGGATCTCTATGAAGAGCAGCGGCATACACAGGCCCTTTTCTCACGTCGCGAGCTCGTTGAAGTTGACCGGCGAACGGGCTCGGCGCCTGTCACGCGAAATCTGCTGACGCTCTATCGCCTCAATCAAGGTCCAATTGCCACCACACTGGAAAACAAACGCGAGCCATTTTTGCCTGTTGAACCAACGACGCCAGGAAAGAATGTTTATCCGCCGGGCGTGAAGAAAGAGGAGATTGACGCCTTTCTTACAACGCATCCGGAACAGCGAGACGAGATACTGGACCAACGCACTGTCGTCAGGAGGGTGGCAGCCGCAAACCTGCGCAACGATTTGGCCGTCCTGAGAAATTATCCGGTGCTCGATACTCTGCATCCGCGACTGAAGACACAAATCGAAAAACTGTCAAAGTCCTTTGCTAGCAACAACACACAGCGGAAAGATTCGGCTGGAGCGCCGGTAGCATTCTACGCCGTTCCTTATTCGATAGCGTACGCCGAGCAATTGATTAAGAGTCATGAATTGTTGAATCAAGCCGCGGACGAGCTGCAAAAGGATGATGAAGAGTTTGCCAGGTTTCTTCGCAATCGCGCGCGCGATCTTTTGTCGGATGATTATGAGTCGGGAGATGCGGCCTGGGTCACGGGTCATTTCAAAAACCTGAACGCGCAGATTGGCTCATATGAGACTTACGACGACGAGCTGTACGGAGTAAAAACGTTCTTCGCGTTCAGTCTGCTCGGCACGCGCCGGCAGGAGACCATCGCGCTGCGTCAGGCGATGAAAGGGCTTCAGGCGCTCGAAGAGTCTTTACCTTACGATCATCACAAGAAGATCCGGGAAGACATACCGGTGGGTGTGTACGACGTAATCGCCGATTTCGGCCAGGCCCGCGGCGCAAATACGGCAACGATTCTGCCTAACGAGAGTTACCTGGCTCGACGCTATGGTCGCACGATTCTGCTGCGCGCAAACATCATGCGCGAACCGAATATCTTTGAAGGGACCTCGCGGAGTTTTGTCGCCGCAGTCGGCCCCGAGCAGGGAAAGGAACTGACTTCGGACGGAAATTTCTATCGCACCTTGTGGCACGAGGTCGGCCACTATCTTGGCGTGGACCAGACAAAGGACGGCCGGGATCTGGACGAAGCCCTCCAGGATGATTCCAATGCACTCGAGGAGATGAAAGCCGATCTGGTTTCACTGTTCGTGGCCGATGCGCTACACCGGCAGGGCTACTACGATGACGAACAACTCCGGTCGGTTTACGCCGGGGGGATTCTGCGTGTTTTGCAGAATAACAAGCCACGTCGCGACCAGCCCTACAACACCATGCAACTGATGCAGTGGAACTTTTTTCTCGAGAACGGATTACTCAGTTTCGACAAAGGCATGCTGAAGATTCACTACGACAAATATCACGATGTCGTGGGGAGGTTACTGGCGAAGGTGCTCGAGATTCAATACCAGGGCGACAAAGCGGCAGCCGATCGATTCATCGAGCAGTACACGACCTGGGACGAGAACCTGCATGGAGTGCTCGCAAAGAACATTCGCGATCAGCAGCGCTATCGTTTCAGGTTGTTTAAGTACGCCGCGCTTGGTGAGTAGGCCTGAACTATTACAGATTGGTGGGCATGGGAAATTCCATTAACACACAGTAAAATCAACAACTCTGAAAGGAGTCGGTCATGACCAGGTATCTGTTTATCGAGTCGCGAGACCCGTTCGAGTCTCGCGACACTTTCATTGAAGACACGGCCACTGCTCTGAAGCAGCGCGGCCACGATGTCACGGTGTTTCTAATTCAGAACGGCGTTCTTGCCGCCAGGAAAAATGCCCAGCGACTGGGCCGCTTGAGCCAGGCCGGGATTACGTTGCTCGTCGATGACTTCTCGCTGTGCGAGCGCGGGATCCAGCCCGCAGAATTAACTTCCGGTATTCAACAGGCTACGGTCGACACGCTGGTGGAAGCCCTGGTCAATGAGAACACGAAAGCCATTTGGCATTAGTGAGCAGGTCTCAGTCATCTGTGTAAACAACAACAGGCAGGAATGCTTGTTTTGCTGGAGGAATTATGAGTGAGAAAAGATTAACCTTGGCGTTGATGGATCCGCCTTTCGAGTCCGCGAATTCCACCACAGCGCTGCGGATAATTTCCGCAGCATTGCAGAAAGGAATTCACGTAAATGTGTTTGCTTACGAAGGCGCCGTTTGCCTGCCGTTGAAGGACCAGGCGCCGCACGCCAATCCAGTCAAAGGCACAACGGTCGAGGAGGAAGATCACCCGACCACGAGGGCATTCATCAGTTCGCTGATGGCCATAGGTAAGGGCGAGCCCTTACTTCAGTGGGTCAATTGCGGTTTGTGCGCGGACGAACGCGGTGCAACCAACGTGGTCGAGGGAGTAAAGCGCGGCAGTCCCGCCGACTTTCTGAAAATGGCCCAGGAATCGACCAACACGCTGGTCATTCCCACAAAGTGAAACCTAAAACTTGATCCACGAACTTACACGAAAGTTTTCCAGACAGGCGGAGGAATTATGAAGATTTTGAACATAGTGGAAACAGCTTACCGTGCAACGCTCGAAGAACAGGACGACACGATCGTTTGGCTGAGTGGCGCACTTAAAAACTCCGGCGCCGATCTTGATGTCCTCCTTCGGGGAAGTGCCGTCAACTATCTGGTGCCACAGGAATGCCCGGCGGTCCCAATAGGCGCCCTCGCAATCAATCATCCGGCCCGGCCGAATGAAGATATAGACAGGCTCCGCCAAAAGGGAGTGACAGTATTTGCAGTCAGCGAGGATTTGCAAGAGCGGGGGATTGATACCAGCAAGGTTCTCGCCGGCGTCCAGTTGCTCCAGCGGACCGACATCGCGTCTCTAATGGATGGTTATCAGCAGATCTGGCACTGGTGAAATTCGCGGGTCTCACGCTCAACAAATCGACCCACGACTCAGACGAATTGTGTCTTGTGTGATGCGCGTGGATCGTGACTTAGGTTCGATGGGGTCGGGCGCCTCCTCGCGTATCGTTTTCACAACACGAAAATAATGTAGGTCTCAAACATAAGCTGCTAATCTCCAGAGTGAATGAATAAGAAAATACTGCTGATACTGATCCTCGTCCTGAGCTTTTCCTGCCGCTACTCAAACAGAGAATTCATTACCGTTGACGCTCCCTTGATCGCTCTGACTCACGTTCGCGTGATCGACGGCAGCGGTGCACCTGCGAGGGAGGACCAAACAATCCTGATTGAGCAGGGCCGGATAAAAGCGCTCGGCAGCGCCGGTGACATTCCAGCGAATGCAAAAGTCCTGGATCTGAGCGGTCGAACCGCTATTCCCGGGCTCGTGGGAATGCATGATCATCTCTTTTACACGGCCGAAAGGGGAAAAAAGGAAGTTGCGGCGAATGCCAGTTTCGCTCGACTCTATCTGGCCTCTGGCGTCACGACGATCAGAACCGCAGGAGCGTTGGACTTTCACGCCGATCGCACAACGAAGCAGTTGGTGGACCGGGGTGAATGGCCCGGCCCAAAGATTCATCTCACCAGTCCCTATGTCAACCATAGCGCCGAATCACCGGCAGAGCTGGAAAACTTGTCTCAACAGATGAACGACTGGGCAGACGAAGGTGTTACCTCATTCAAAGTTTATACAAATACTACCCGGGCAGAGTTGGCCACTGTGATTGCGGTGGCGCACAAACGTGGCCTTAAGGTTGCCGGTCACCTTTGCGCCGTCGGTTTCCGCGAAGCTGCGGATTTGGGCATTGACAGCCTCGAGCATGGCCTGGCGGTGGATACTGAATTCTATTCAGGCAAGAAGGTGGACCAGTGCCCGGAAAGAAGCCAATGGCTGCCCGAACTGGCCCGCATGGATGTGCACAGCGCGCCAATCCAGGCAATGATTCGCGATCTGGTAAATCATCGTGTTGCCGTTACTTCGACACTCGCCATTCTTGAGGCTTTCCTTGGCGAGCGATTCCAAATGGATCCAAGAATGAAGGATGTTCTCTCCGAGGCGGCATATTCCAATTGTGTCTCGCAGATGGAGCACGACAAAGCAGACCCGCGGTGGGCCAAAGTTTGGGAGATGGTGTTGAAGCGCGAGATGGAATTTGAGCGGGAATTTGTAAAGGCCGGTGGTCTTTTGATGTCGGGCGTAGATCCGACTGGCTGGGGCGGGGTGGTGGCGGGCTTTGGTGATCAGCGTGGCATAGAGTTGTTGGTCCAGGCAGGCTTTACGCCGTTGGAAGCTATCCGCATTGCCAGCGCAAACGGCGCTCAGTTCCTGGGCCAGGCGGACATTGGCACCCTGGAAGTTGGGAAGCAGGCAGACATAGTAATAGTACGTGGGAACCCGGCCACCAACATTGCTGATGTGAAAAACGTCGAGGCGGTATTCAAAGACGGTGTCGGATACGACTCGGCAAGATTAATTGCTTCTGTCCGCGGCCAGGTAGGAGCGTAGCAGCCGTTGATTGAATGCCACTCTTATTTTCCAAAGGCGTTGCCGCCGAGGAAGTTCTCGCGCACATAGGAGACCGTGTCGTGCAGCGTTTCTCCGGGATCGCGAGGGTGAAAACCCAGTTCGCGTGTCGCCTTGTGACAGTTGAGATACCAGAAGTATTGCGCCATCTCAATGGCGCCCGGCTCAACCGGCGAAGCCAGGTCCCATTGCTTGAATAGCGAGTCGATAAACTGCGATCCGGCGACGACCACTCTTGATGGCAGCGCCAGCAAAGGCGCCGAGACCTTTGTCAATCTTTCCAGCCGGCCAAAGAACTTGCTGAAAGTCCAGTTTGCCGCGCCGAGTAAATAACGCTCACCGTGACGCCCCTTCTTCATTGCCATCCGGAAAGCGGCGGCTGTATCGCGGACATCAGCGAAACTGAGTCCGCCGGTGGGTACTGCACTGATCTTTCGCGCCATAAAGTCGAGGATGATCTTCGTAGAACTGAGGCGGTCATCACCCGGGCCGAGCAACAGGCTGGGATTCATGATAACTAACCTCAAACCCTTGCCGCTAAAGCGCTCCAGAGCAGCCATCTCCTGATAGGCTTTACTTGCGTAGTAGGGCCAGCGGGAGATTATGTCGAGGGGTGGAGGATATGATTCGTCTGGCATTACGTCACCATCGGATGTTACGGCGATAGTGCCGCTCGTCGAAGCGAGGACGATCGATTTGGCACCAGCCTCGCGCGCCGCATCCGCAAGCAGGCGCGTCCCTTCCACGTGAACGGCGTACATCTCGCGCGACTGATCACGCTCGCGGGACACTTTGCCCGCGAGGTGGTAGATCTCTTTAATGTCCTCAACTGCGCGCTTGACGTCGTCCTGGTTAGTGATCGAGCCCTCCAGGGGTTCAACGCCCAACTCAACCAGCCAATCGGGAATTGAAGTGGCCATGACCCGTATATCCCGAGTGCCGTTTTCGACCAGTTGCCGAACCAGATGGGCACCAAGAAAACCTGTGCCCCCGGTAATCAAGGTGGTGGCCCGGGGGCGCTTTTCGATAGCTGCGCGACGCTTCGACGTCGTCTTGGTAGGCGTCATTCGCGCCGTTCGTTTTTTTGTAGGTGGCATGGATCTCTTTAGCGAGAGTTAATGGCAGAACATCGTGTTCGCAAGATAATAATCAAAATAGTGACCCAGTGGTACTGATTCATCGGGTGTCTCCAACCTGAGAGTTTTTGTGCAAAGCCCCACGGCACCCTGTTCAGGGCAGTTAGAGTCGAACTACAATGCCTTCCTTGTAATATCAACAACGCAAATCCCACGTTGGTCCTGCTGCCCGCGTACAATTGGTTTCGCCGCGGAACAGATGTCTTGCTCGTGTATCATGACTTACTTGGTTCTTCCCCCCAAGGTCAGAAACCGGATGGTCGCACGCGCTCCAGGGCGGAGAACCGTCAAATCAAGTTATGCCGGAATCGTCTTTACCATTTTAGCGCTGATCCTTTCACCCATCGTCCGAGCCGAACGCCTGCCGCTCAAAGCTTACACAGTCCTGGATGGCCTGGGACATAACAACATCAACAAGATTGTGCGTGATTCACGTGGCTTTCTCTGGTTCTGCACTGACGAAGGACTGTCGCGGTTCGACGGATATTCATTCACGAACTTTGATACCGACGACGGCTTGCCGCATCGCGTTGTCACTGACTTTCTCCAAACACGGGATGGCCAGCTGTGGGTTGGGACCAGCGGCGGGCTGGTCCACTTCAACCCGCGGGGCGTGCCGAACGATCGCGTCGCAAAAAAGGATTCAAACTCTTTGAGCGCTGGCCCAAGATTTACCGTCGTCCTGCCTGAGTCCGAAGATCGGAATGCTAAGGCTATCACGGCGTTGTTGGAAGCACGCGACGGCACAATCTGGTGTGGGACTTTGCGAGGACTCTACCGCCTGGACTCCTCGGCCGGGCGCTTCGCGTTGTTGCCCGTGGACTTAAGGATGCCTTCGAAGAGTCAGGAGGAAGGTTTTGTCTTGGACTTGCTGGAAGATCGATACGACTCGCTATGGGTAGCCGCCCCGAGCGGATTGTATCGTCGTTGGGCGGACGGTAGTGTGGCGCGTTATACCCTAAGTGAAGGCCTGCCGGGTATGTACTTGCAGGACCTGTTTCAAGACACTCACGGGCAACTGTGGGCGGCTACTCGAGACGCAGGCTTTTTTCGCTTCGAGGCCGACGAGACCCACGCCCCGCCAGCAGTCGTGCGTGCCTATCAGAAATGGGATGGGCACACGAAATGGGTGTATCAGATCTTCGAGACTTCCGACCACCGTTTCTGGGTGGCTACGAATGCTGGACTCGTCGAGTTCGTACCTGACAGCAGCAATACCGAGAGCCAGTTTCACTGCTATTCAACGAAGAACGGTCTGGCATACAGCGAGATCACCGCACTGAACGAAGACATGAGCGGCAACCTCTGGTTGGGGAGTTACGCCGGGGCCATGAAGCTGGTGCGCGATGGCTTTGTTACTTACGGCGAGCAGGAAGGGCTCGTGACAGTGAGCGGGATCTTTGAAGATCAGAAGAACGGCACATGCTTTCGCGGGTATGTCATTGGGGACGAGCACACCAGCGTTTTTGAGGGTGCGAGAATAGATTTGCTTCGGCGTGCAGACATTCATCACTTTAGATATGGATGTTTTGACGGCCAACGGTTCAAATGGTTTATTCCCAGCGTGCCCAGGAGTGGCAACTTCGGATGGGTGGGTGAAGAAGTCACGTTGCAGGCCCGGAATGGTGAATGGTGGCTGGGTACCGGTGAAGGGCTTTATCGCTTTCCGGCGACAGATGATTTTACGCAGCTCAAGAATGCGCGCCCCCTCGCTATCTACCAAACCAAAGAAGGATTGGTCGATTATCAACAGGTCTTCCGCATCTTTGAAGATTCGCGCGGCGATGTCTGGGCCTCTACCGCTGCTGCGCCTAACGGCCTGGCCCGCTGGGAGCGCGCGACGGGAACGTTCTTTCGAGACCTGGCTGAGTCACCATCATTGCCATCGCCTGCAACAGATCTGGCGCGCTCGTTTGGCGAGGATGCAGTAGGCAACTTGTGGATCGGTTTTAGCAGTGGCCTGGCGCGCTATCGTGACGGCCGTTTCACTTTTTTCAATACGAATGATGGTTTGCCGGCCGGCGCGATTCAATATATTTATTCAGACCGTCGCGGTAGGTTATGGCTTGCCTCAACACGCAGCGGATTAATTCGCGTTGATGATCCAGGAGTCCAACGGCCTACCTATACAAGGGTAACAGGGTTGTCGAGCAACAGCGCAGAAGTAATTACTGAGGATGACGACGGTAAAATCTACGTTGCCACGGGTCGTGGGCTGGATCGCGTGAATCCAGAAACAGGCCGCGTCAGTCATTTTACGGCCGCCGATGGTCTTGCCGGTGGTGACTTGTTAGCCGCTTTCCGAGACCGCCACGGCGCG
>DASQPD010000083.1:0-13381 GCA_035644135.1 Pyrinomonadaceae bacterium | reverse complement strand
AATGGTAAATGATCGGCTTCAGCCTCGGAGTGGTTGGTCTTCGACCGGCCGCGTTGCGATTCTGTCCGGCGTTCTCTTCCTCTCGGGAATTGGTTCGCTCATTTTCGAAACACTTTGGCTGCGCCTGAGCGGTTTGACTTTTGGCAACTCGATCTGGTCCGCCGCCTTAATTCTTTCCAGTTTCATGGCCGGCATGGCGCTCGGGAATGCTTTCGCGGCGTCATCACGCGTTCAACGGTGGCGCCCACTACGGCTTTACGCTTTTCTGGAACTGGTAATAGTGTTCCTAGGCTGCACCATCGTTTTCGGTCTTCCCTTGCTCGGGGAATGGCTGCGCCCGGCTTTCCAAACGCTTTGGAATTACCAATCGATCCTCCTCGGATTGCGTTTTGTTCTCTCATTTTTGCTACTGTTGCTGCCGGCGACGGCAATGGGACTAACTCTGCCGGTGTTGATGGAAGATTCCTTTTTGCAGAACGCCGAATTTGGCCGAGCCATTGGCATTCTCTATGGTGTCAACACCCTCGGAGCCGTAGTCGGTGCTCTGCTTGGCGAAGCTTACCTTATTGAGGCCTTTGGACTTTTGGGGACCGCTCTCACAGCCGGCGCGGCAACATCGATTGCCGCGGCCACAGCCTTGCTGGTGGCGAGACGCGACGGCGCCGCTCTGCCTGCGGCCAGACATTCGCTGCCATTGCGTTTAAGCATCACCTATCGACCACCCTGGCGTTTACTTTTCGTTAGTTTCGTTACCGGCGGAACTCTTCTCTGTCTCGAAGTCGTCTGGGTTAGATTCTTACGTTTGTACGTAGCGTCGTCGTCAACCGCTTTCTCGATAATGCTGGCGGTTGTCCTCGCCGGGATTGGCCTAGGTGGGGTCGTGTCTGGAGCGATTCACCGCCTTCTGGCGCGATCGAGTCTCTTGCTGCCTGTTTTGCTGCTTTTCGCCGCCATTTTAACACTGCTCTCCTACGAATTTTTCCCGGCCGAGATAGCTCAAACGACCACATCTATCTTCGACATCCGTTCCTGGCCGCAGATCGCCCTGCTTTCCTTTGCCCTGATGTTCCCGGTCGCCGTTGTGTCGGGGATCATATTTCCGCTCATCGCCGCGCATGTTCAATCCCGCGTGGGCGACAGAATGAACAGCATTGGTCTTACGACCCTGTTCAATACCAGCGGAGCCGCTCTCGGTCCGCTCCTGGCCAGCTTCGTCCTCTTGCCCGCCGTTGGCTTCCAGTGGAGCCTCCTGCTGTGCGCGGCCAGTTACACTTTATTGGCCATTTTCGTTAGCGAGCGAGGAAACTGGTCTTTCACACGTCCGCTCGGCATTGCGACGTCCGCCCTCTTGGCCGCTTTCATTCTAATAGTTGCGCTTTTTCCCTATCGTCGCGATCAGGCGCATTTCGCGCACGCGAGCCTGCCCTACGTGATGGATGGCCGCGGAAATTTGATCGCACAGGTGATCAAAAAAGTGGAGGGCACCTCCGACACCTTGCAGTTGGTGCGTCGCGATCTTTTCGGCGAACCGTATTACTGCCGGCTCTTGACCAATGGATTTTCCATGTCAGCTACGCTCCCCCGCAGCCAGCGATACATGAGGTTGTTCGCATATCTTCCGTTGGCTCTGCGTCCGGAATCAGAAGACGCGTTGCTTATTTGCTACGGCTGCGGTGTCACGGCGGATGCTTTCACTCACGAATCGAGGCTCAAGCGGATCGATATCGTCGATATTTCAAGGGAGGTATTCGATCTCGCGCCCTTTTATTCCGGTCCCTACTCCGCCAATCCGCTGCGCGACCCACGCGTAATCACCTTTGTTCAAGATGGCCGTTTCTTCCTCCAGGGCAGCCCGCGGCAGTACGATATTATAACAGGAGAACCTCCGCCGCCCAAGGTTGCCGGGTCGGTCAATCTCTACACCGAAGAGTTCTTTTCGCTCATGAACAGCCGCTTGAAGCAGGGCGGAATCGCTACTTTCTGGCTTCCCGTTGACCAGCTAAAGGTGAGCGAAGCAAAAGCAATTCTTCGCGCCTTCCGCAACGCTTTCCCTAACACTTCGGTTTGGGCGGGCGCCGATGAAGAATGGATCATGATGGGGATCAAGGGTCCGGGTCGCAGAGTCGAGGAAGGGGAGATTCGTCGTTTGTTGAGCAATCCGGGTACAGGGGCAGACCTCAGACGCATGGGGATCGAGGTTCCCGAGCAATTAGGCGCCTTGTTCCTCATGGACGGAAAAGAAATCGATCGCATCACAGGGGAGATTGCACCGTTGACGGACTTTTATCCCAAGCGCCTGTCTGATGCAGCCTGGGATGAGTCCGCCAGCCACCGCTTTGCCTCAACCTACATGGTGGCGTCCTCCGCGATTCAGCGCTTCCTCGACTCTGCGATGATCAACAAGATTTGGCCACCGACGCTCAATAAACCGCTTCAGTCCTATTTTATCGTTCGCGAGACTCGTTATTTTTCGCGCGTCCAAGGGTCCAACGCCTTGGCCGAACTCGACCTCTACCTGCGCCATTCCCGCTTGCGCGTGCCGGTTCTGGAAATTTTGGGCAGCGACGAATTCCGACTGTCGATTGCGGAAACAGTCGCGCACAATTCAGAAATGCCGCCGCCGGAAACAGTGCCGGATCTGGTAGCAGGAGCACTTGCCCGGCGCGATTTCGACGATGCGATCCGGCTGCTCGAGAGCGAGAAAAAACTCGGAGCACTCGAGCTCAACGATCTTTTCATTCTCACTTATCTCTATTGCGTAAATGGCGAGGTTAACAAGGCCGAAGACCTCGTGGCCAGCAGCAGCGGACTAATTAAGAGAGACTGGTTTGTTGATTGGCTGTGGGGAAAACTACAGGCTGAGTTCGGTTTTCATCCGCCCCCGTGATCGCGGCACCCCGGGCACAGGTCCGGGGGAACCAGAAGGCACGCCAGCTTGGACAACGGGCGCTCGATCTTCTGGGTAAACGCAAATGAATCGGTTTTTCAGCGAGAAACGCGCCCTGAACCAGGGACCCCTTCACTGACTCAACGCGTAAATACCCCTGATCCAAATCTTCCGCTCGGAAGAGGCCCAAAGCTTGCTAACAATCACTAAGATCCAACCAAACACAGACAAATGGCCACTCCTGGCCGTTCAAATAAATTTTCAAAAAAGTGAAAAAAAAACTTGTCACCCCTTGAAATGTTGATAATGCCTAACCCTAAACCTAGCCAAAACCATGGAGAAACTACCTAAAAGAAATCGAAGGATTAAAATCGAATTCGTTCGTCTTGCTTCTGTTGCAAGCGTCGGATTTTCACTTCTCTTCGTAGCAAATACATTTGCTCAAAACCCTCCGCCCCCTCCGGGGGCGCCGGCACCGGCCGCTGAAGCCACGGCTGAGCGCGTTATAGTCACCGGCTCGAATATTCCGACGTCGGAGGAGACCGGCCCAAATCCGGTGGACACCTACCGCACGGAGGACATTCAGAAGTTGGGTGTCATGAACCAAACGGATTTGCTCAACAAACTGCCTATTGAGGCGGGCGGAACGATCAACCAAAACATCGCCAATGGTGGTGACGGTTCCATCATCCCCAACCTTCGCGGCCTTCTGCCCAAAGAAACCTTAGTCTTGGTGGATGGAAAACGCGTCGCGCCGAATGCAAATGGCGTTGGCGTGGACATCAACCTGATTCCATTCCCGATGATCGATCGCATCGAAATTTTGAAGGATGGCGCTTCGGCTATTTACGGAGCCGATGCGATTGCGGGTGTGTTCAACATCATCTTGGTACACAAATTCCGCGGCCTCGAGATCGGAGGCACGTGGGGAAACACCAACCTGGGAGCTTCCAATGATGCACGCGAAACAGAGGCATGGTTGAAGGCAGGCACGGGAGATGACAAAACCGACATTCTGATCATTGCCGATGCCTACGATAGACAGGCTATTTTCAGCCGTGATCGCAACCTTACTGCCAACGGAAATGCAATACCATTTGGCGGGGGCGATGGCCGCAGTAGCAATAGGCCCGGTGGCATTGTCACTAGTGACGGAAATTTCATCTTGGATCCGACGCTTGCCGCTCCAACACCGCACTCTGCTCCGAATGCCAGACTAGTACGCAGTACATTCCGCGTCCTTTCGATGGTCATAACGGCCCGTTTTACAATTCGAACTTTTTCGCATTCAATTTCGCGTCCCTCACGCCAGCGATTCCAAACGCCGATCGTCAAAGCTTCTACGGTTCGTTCACGCGCGATCTGTGCGACAAGTACCTGACCGTGTTTGCGGACTTTAAGTATACGCGATCATTCTTTAATGCGGCCCTGGCGCCAACTCCCTTTACGCCCGATCCGTTTCATACTGCGTTAGGAACTGGGTTTAGTCCGACCGGCATCAGCGTACCGATCGCAAACGCATTTAATCCGTTCACCGTCCCGGACACGTTCACGCCGGCGGACTCACCCCAACCCGGGATTCCGGTGACGACCGGAGTTAAATATCGTAGTTTGGAAGCGGGGAACCGAACATCTCCCACCACCAAGCACGATATGCTGTTTGATTTTGGCCTTAAAGGCGAGATGGGAGAATTTGGTGATTACTTCAAAACATGGAACTGGGAACTGGGTTTCCGTTATTCCCGGGATGAGGCGATAAATCTCTCGGAAGCTGTTGTAAGCGCGCCCGGCCTGCGGGAGGCACTGCTGGATACGAATCCGGCCACGGCCTTTAATCCCTTCTTGGGCTTCAATGGAGTGAACCAACAGACCGCCATCGCGCGCTCCAGAGTCTATGTAACTCTGCACGACACCGCCGAGTTTGAAACGCCCTCGGCCTATTTCAATTTGAACGGAGATCTGTTCCAGCTTCCGGCCGGGCCGGTCTCGTTTGCCGTCGGTGCTGAATACCGAGGGGAGCGATTCAGGGACGATCCCGATTCGTTAAACACCACCTTTAACACGATTGGCGCCACGGACTTGGAGGCCTCAAAAGTAAATCGAGATGTTTGGGGCTTCTACCAGGAAGTACGAATTCCCGTGACCAGCCCAACCTGGAACTTCCCCGGCGCATACAGCCTCGAGTTCGATCTTGCCGAGCGCGAGGAATGGTACTCGCAGAATACCGCTGCGACCTCAGTCGTACACTCCGGGCAATCGCAGTTCGACACCCAGAGACCGAAGTTCTCGGTTCGCTGGCAACCGATTGACCAGCAGTTGACGCTGCGTGGGAGCTACAGCGAAGGGTTTCATGCTCCGCAGTTGTTCGAGATTTCGCCTGCGTCAATCCAGAGCTTCCCTGCGGTTACCGATCCATTCTCGTCTCAGAC
The DNA here is from genome assembly GCA_035644135.1 of Pyrinomonadaceae bacterium. Lineage (GTDB taxonomy): Bacteria > Acidobacteriota > Blastocatellia > Pyrinomonadales > Pyrinomonadaceae > PSRF01. Next base: position 8,065 of record DASQPD010000083.1, on the reverse strand, counting down.
GGACGTGCAGGTCGAGGAGCGCCAAATCGGAAACCCCAACCTGCAACCGGAAGTTGCCTACGAATGGTCCTACGGATTCGTTTATAGCCCGAAATGGCTCAAGGGCCTGACGATAAGTGCCGATTGGTGGCATATCGACATGCGATCGATTGCGTCCATTCTCGGAGCGCAATTCATTATCGAGCATAATCTCCCGGGTCTGGTACAGCGTGCCCCTACGGCAATTCCTGGTGAACTTGGCCCAATCACGCTCGTCATCGATCCAAACGATAACCTTGCTGGCGCGGTCTTGGAAGGTCTCGACTACGAGTTAATTTATATTCTGGATACGTCGATCTTCGGACACGGCGATTTTGGCCAGTTCACCTACACTGTGAACGGGACCTGGTTGTCGCGATTTGAATTGCAAGTTAATCCCAATCAGAAACCGTTTGGCATTGCCGGTGAGTTTGTGCCGACCGGGTTTGCCCTGACCAGTTCGCTACCGCGTAACCGAGCGTTCGCCAGTTTGTTCTATCACGGTCCGCATGACAGTTGGATGAATGGCTTGGATGTCGGTGCCACGGTTCACTGGACTGGCCAATATAATGACGACATTCTGGAGGGCTTTGACCGCAAAATTCGGGAGTGGACAACTCTTGATCTGCTCGCCTCCTACACGTTTAACATGCCGACACCAGTGGTTCAGGAAGTGCCTGGTTACTCCAAGGACGGCGGTAAGAACGTGAAGATGAAGGACGGAAAGGAAAAGAACGTGATGCCCGTCAGTACCGCTACATATAGCGAGTGCGGATGGCGCGCGTGGTTGAATGGCACAACCGTCACGCTCGGCATGCAGAACGTGTTCGATGCCGATCCACCGTTTGTCGCCGGAGCGTTCGAGAACAATTACGACGAATCGCTGGCTGATGTCAGAGGCCGGTTCTGGTACGTCGGGCTGAAGAAACGCTTCTAAGGCAGGCCGAAACACTCAAACAGCGGCCGGACCTCTTACGGGGTCCGGCCGTTTTGTTTCCATTCTCTTTTGCCGGAAGGCCTCCGGTGCAATTCCAGTTACCCAGCATCGAGGGAAGTTGGCCGCGGTCAGGCCGATGGCTGTTCTAATGGAGCGCCGCCTGATGAAGCGGAATATCTGCTCGATAAAGGGCAATGTCTTTCTCAAAAGTTCTCGCCAGGTGAGAATCACCACGCGAGATCGCTATCATCTCGCCTTTTTCGGCCGCGGCGATTGCATCAGCAAATTTGCCGCACTCGCCGTAAGACGCAGCTAGCGTCCGAAAAAAGATCGCATCTTTGCCGCCGGAAATCTCTACCGCCTGTCGGGCAAGGTTGAGTGCCATCGCTCCATTCCGAATTGAAGGATCGGAAGACGTGGCCAGCACCCACGCCATGTTATTACGGGCGCTTACTTCACTCGGGTCAATTTCAACTGCCCTCTGATAGCGAACAATCGCCTTTTCCAGCCAGCCCTTTTGTAGAAAGGCATTCCCAAGACTCGTATGGGCCGCGGCATCATTAGGCTGTATCGCCAAAGCTTTTTGCCATTGCGCGATTGCATCGTCGATCCGGCCTTGTTGAAAGAGCACACTACCGAAGTTGTAATAGGCGTCACCATAATCAGGTCGTAGCTTTACCGCTTCCTCGTAGTGGACGATCGCCTCCTCTGGTCTCCCTTCGCGAGCGAGAGCGTTGGCCAAATTCACATGAACGAGAGCCGTCCCCAGGTTGTAACGCGTCTGACTCTTGCCCGATCTAATTTTTAGCGCCGTCTCGAAATGTGAGATGGCTTTGTCCAGTTCACCGCGCCGCAGATGAAGAAATCCAAGGTTATTATGGGCGAAGTCGTTATCCGAGGTCACGGAAAGAGTGTGATCCCAAAGCCGTTCGCTATTCTTCCAGAACAACGTCTGAACAGCTGCGCGGTAGCTTAAAACTGCGATGGTTATCGTTGCCGCAAGCCAGAGATACTCCCTTCGAAGATGCCACGTGTTTGCAAGGTCTGCTGCTCCCCAGACGATCAGTAGAAAGAGACCGATGTGAGGCAGGTAGGTATAACGGTCAGCGTGTCCTTGTTCGCCAATCTGAACGATCCCGATGACCGGCACCAGCATACCGACATACCAGAACCATCCGGTAAGGACATAAGGACGTTTCTTTCGCAAGGAAATCGCTATTGCAGAAACAGTGAGGAGAAACGCGCTCGCCAGGGTAACCTTCCAGATCGAAAGTGGATTGTTCGGATAGGGGTAGAAAACGGCCAGTCGCGCCGGCCAGAATGTCTGCCGCACATACTCGATGTAACTAACTAGTGCGTTATTGAGCCGCCAGGTAAAAGGCAGCTGCTCCAATGATCCGGTAGTCTGATCCTGCGCCCATATTGTAACCAGACAAGACAGCCCGGAAAGGACCAACAACGGTGTCTTCTCCAGAAACAGGAAGCTCGGTCTTTGATTCAGCGAGCGAGTAATGCCGCTTCCAGGCTTGAACCGCTCTACCTTGTCAAATCGCCGCAGGGGCCAGTAATCAAGTAACAAGAAAACGAACGGAACTGTTACCAGCATTGGCTTGGACATCAGGCCAAGCGCGAAAATCATTAAGACAATAAAATAGCGCCCGATGGAAGGTGCTCCTGCATAACGAACATATGCTGCCAGCGTGAGCATAAAAAGGACGGCGCTCAGCACATCTTTTCGTTCACTCAACCACGCCACGGATTCAACGTGCAAGGGGTGAATTGCAAACAACGCTGCCACTAAAGCGCTTGGCCAGAGTGCTCCTGTGGTCCCCCGCAGCACTCGAAACAACAACAGCACCGCGATGGTGTGTAATGCGACATTGGTGAAGTGATGGCCCCCGGCATTCAAACCATACAGCTGGCAATCCAGCATATGTGAAATTGTCGTTAGGGGATGCCAGTTCCGCGCGTGTGGGTGGGTAAAGGCACCGACTATTCCACTAGTAGTCAGACCCCCTGTGACCAACGGGTTATCGTAAATGTAGACGTGGTCATCGAAGTTGACAAAATCATGCCTAACAGTCTGACCAAAGATCAACCACGTGATTGCGCCCAAAAAGAGGTAAACCAAAACGACTTGCGCGCGAGACGGTGTCTGCCCGTGACCCCCTAAAGAAAAACCACGCCGCTGGCGAACGGCTCTGGATTTGCTCGACTGACCGACAGTTCTACGATGACGGGTAGCCATTTCTCAGGTTGAGATCGCGCAGCGGGCTTCCAGCGTGACAGGGCGCGATGTTATTCTGAAACCCAGTTATCAGGGGTTTCGTCGGTAAATCAAGATAAACTCTCCCAACTCCGGCACCTGTTGCGGGATATCGTCAAAATAATATTCAACTCGATCCGGGGCTATCATGTTGACGAAACCGACTGGAACATAATTGTCGGCGATGTACCGCTGAGCCCATTCAAAGATTCGGTTTTCAGATCGAGGCGAATGCAACCAGGAGGTATCGACGGTAACGGAAATCAGATATTTCGGTTTTGCCGATTCGATCTCATGAATCATCGCGCTTTGCATCTGGCGCGCATATGTCTGTGGCTCCATTAGCGGATAAGTGTAAATGTAGCCGGTCGCGGAATGACGGTGGGAGTAAAAGTAAATCTGAGGCTCCGATCCTAACACCGCGATTGTGTCGGAAGAGTCTGTATGGTCTCGGACGTATTCCGCAACTTTGATTGTCTCGGGAAAAAGATTTCCAGCGTAGATGGTGTGTGAGATTTCTACTGGAGAAAAGCGAAAAAAAAGATCGCGCTGACGATAGACAAGAAAAGCTATGCACGATGCAAGTAAAAGGATGGGTAAAAAGCGCACCGCAGTGATGTGGCGGCGCAATACGCTTGAAATGTTGTTGACTGCTACGCCGGCGAATAAGGCGACGGCGGGCAGAAGTAGAATAAAGTAATGTGATCGGAAATAGAAGCCTGGGCAGACTGCCAATATTGAGGAAATGAGCAATCCAAGGAGGAAACCGGTGCTCTTTCCGGTTGATCTGTTCAAGAAGCAGGTGAATAAACCGACTCCAGCCAATATCCAGAGCGGCCAATTTGGTCCAATCGCGTCCCTGACGCTATGAATAAGGATCTGGCGCAAATCTGACATCGAAACAAGGGTTCCGTACTCGTGCGCATAGTGGATTGTCCAAAACCAAAACTTGGCAAACACGCCGGCGGAGCAGAGAGCAAGAAAGGTGAGTAGGAGGGGGGTTGTCGCACCTCCGGCGAATACAAGGTTTCGCAGAATGGCTTTTCGTAAGACTAATCCAGTACGAATATCACCTAGAAAAACATAACTCGCTCCAAAGAGGATGAAAAATAATGCGGGTTGCTTCATAAGAAGGCCGAGGCCCATAAGCAAACCGCTGAGGAAGAGCCGGCCCACGCCTAATCGATTACGCTGGTTCAGCAACAGGATTGCACCGCCGAGCACGGGCAGTACGACAAAATGAGTTGCATGCCCAGCCAGCCCGAGCACCGATGGGCTGAGAGAAAGAAGCGCATAACTAGCCGCGGCGGCAATGCCAACGGTAGAATTCAGCAGTCGCTTCCCAATGAAGAAGATTAGCACGCTCGTTGCGCTGTTCACGAACAACAGCCCCAGATGGATTGCGGCGACGGTTTGTCCGAAGAGAAACATCGTAATCGCGTAGGCGACGTAGGTTCCCGGAAACTTCATGCTATAAGCCAGCTTGTAAGGCGGAATACCCTGTAAGAGAAGTTGACCGGCGTAAGCGTATTCTCCTTCGTCGCGTTCGAGCGGAATTCCAAGAAGTCGAATTCTTACTGCGGTAGTCAGACTGAAAGCACCCACTGCAAGCACCCACCAGGCGATGCCAAGAATCTTGTCCTGATCGTTCTTCACACGCGGATGATTTGCGATAAAACTCCCACTCCACTGCAGGTTCTTTTATCTCGGGATCTCATGAATTAAGCATCAATTACTAGAGTAACTTTACTACTTTCTAGAGGTCTAAATTGTCCGTAAGCACCCGCAACAGGAAAGCGTTGAGACTGGTAAGCAGCGAGGATGCATACTTGAAGATCGGGAACTGGATAGCATTTTAGGCAGACCCATTACCAAGTATCCAATAACAAAATGCAGAATGCGCTCTTTAGATATCTAGCCCGTCCCAAGCGAGACTATCTCCTCTTGGCGCTGCTTTTGGCTGTCACCACGATTTTGGCTTACCAGCCGGTGTGGCACGGCGGTTTCATTTGGGACGACGATGCTTACATAACTAACAACGAGTTGCTGACCGCTCCGGACGGTTTGCGCCGGATTTGGTTCTCGTTGGATTCTCCCTCTCAGTACTTCCCACTCGTTTACACCATGTTTCGCTTTGAACGTGCCTGGTGGGGACTTAGCCCGACCGGTTACCATTTCGTCAATATTTTGCTTCATCTCGCGAATGCGCTGATTCTGTGGAGTTTACTGGCCCGTTTGCGCGTGCCCGGCGCCTGGCTGGCTGGCGCAATTTTCGCACTTCATCCGGTACAAGTCGAATCGGTCGCATGGATCACGGAACGGAAAAATGTGTTAATGGGACTTTTCTTTCTGCTCACGATTCGTGCCTGGGTTGAATTTGTCGATAAACAAACGAAGCATCGCTGGTTTTTTTACGTTCTGGCACTGCTGCTTTATGCCTTGGCCCTTTTCAGTAAAACGACCGCCTGTACGCTTCCAGCCGCGCTGCTCTTAATCTTGTGGTTGCAGGGACGGCGAATCAACCAACGCCAGCTGGTGCAACTTGTTCCCTTTGTAGTTCTCGCGCTTGGCATGGGTTTATTGACAGTTTGGTGGGAGCGTTACCATCAAGGCACGCGCGGGCCCCTTTTCGCCATAAGTCCACCCGAGCGTCTTCTGATTGCCAGCCGAGCTATCTGGTTCTATCTGGGCAAACTATTTTGGCCATCGAACCTTACTTTCATTTATCCGCGATGGATAGTCTCACCGACGCACCTTTTGGAGTATGCATGGTTGGCCGCTCTAGGCGGATTATGCGCTGTGATATCCTTCGCAAGAAGGTATGTGGGACGCAGCCTCGAAGTCGCAGCGTTATTTTTTGTTGCGACACTCAGCCCGGTACTCGGCTTCATCATGCTTTATACCTTTCGCTACACCTTTGTGGCAGACCATTACCAATACCTGGCCAGCATCGGTCCAATCGCGCTTGCGTCCGCCGGTATCACAACTCTGGCCGCTTCGTTCAAAGAGAGCCGTCATTCCATCTTCGGCGCAGCGGTTTGTATTGTTGCGGCGCTTGCCGTGTTCACCTGGCGCCAAAGCACGATCTACGCTGACATCGAAGCGCTGTGGCGGACCACGATTGCCAGAAACCCTGGTTGCTGGATGGCTCATAATAATTTGGGCATCGTTCTTTCAGAGAAAGGCGAGATTGACGAAGCGATTGCTCATTACCGGAAAACGCTGGAAATGAGCCCCGATTTTGCAGACGCCGATTATAATCTTGGCAACGCTCTTCTTCAAAAAGGGGAAATTGACGCCGCAATCGTCCATTGCCAGAGAGCAGTAACGATTCAACCCAATGACCCAGACGCCCAAGTTGCTCTCGGCAACGCTCTTTTCCAAAAGGGATTAATCGACGATTCGATTGTTCATTACCAAAAAACGTTGGCAATACGGCCTTATTACGTTACCGCTCATTATAATCTTAGCAGCGCCTTTCTGAAGAAAGGTGAAATCGACGAAGCAATCTTTCATTGCCAGGCTGTCCTATCCATACAGCCTGACCACGCAGACGCTCACACTAATCTTGCCGCTGCCCTTCTTCAAAAGGGCGAAATCGGGAACGCGATTGAGCAGTACAAAAAGACACTGGAGATTGTGCCGCGATCTGTTCCCGCCCTGAATAACCTGGCCTGGATATTAGCAACCTATTCGGATCCGGCATTTCGAGATGGCACAAAGGCGCTCGAGCTTGCTCAGAGAGCAAATGAATTTTCGGGTCGCAACAACCCGATCATTCTTCGAACGCTGGCGGCGGCCCATGCGAATGTAGGGCAATTCAGCACGGCGGTTGAAGTGGGGCAACTCGCTTTATCCCTCACCGACCGGCAAAGCCCGCTTGCGAGCGCATTGCAGCGGGAGCTTGCCGGTTACGAAGCGAGTGAGCCGTATCGGGAAAGCGTTAAGCGTTAACGCGTTGCGAGGGCGCCAAAAGGGGAAGCGCGGAGATGTGCGGGAGTACGGTGGCATAGACAGTGCTCATATGAACCATAAGTACCATGGTCTTGGTAAGTATTGTTCCGTTCCGCCCAAGGCGCATTCTTTTTCTGGCTGCCGCCTTTTCCGCGCTTTCCATTGCTACTTGCTTTGCTGATTCACTTCTCGTCACCGCCAAAAAGACCCCTTACGATCATCAGATGGCGCGAATTCAGCCAGTCTTGAACACGCCAACTTCTCTTCATCATTCCGTTCTGCCCCTGTCCCTTGTTAATCAGTGGATAGGCGAGCTGCGTGCAATTCCCTACAGCTATTCAATGGAGTGGAAGACGCCGAATGAGATTGCCCACGCGCCAACTGCGGATTGCAAGGGAAAAGCAGTCGCACTTTATCAAAGAATGCGAGAAAATGGTGCGCATAATCTGCGTCTGGTAATCGGCAAACGCACTCCAGTGAGCCGCCGCACCCACACCTGGGTTGAATGGACGAGCGCGTCGGTGACCTTTGTCCTCGATCCAACGATCAATTGGGTTGCCCAGGCGGTCAATGAGATACCGGAAAACTCATACGTGCCATATTACGCCTACGCCGGCAGCCGAAAGTATCGGGCGGCTGCAGCAACGCCATTGTACGCGCGTCTGTAATTCAAACGTTTCTACTTCCGTCAGATTGCGGTAGTGGTCTGGTATTATTAAGGCCAGATATCAACCGGCCGGCAATTTTCGCTTGTCAGATCGGGAGAGGATTGGATAACGTGCTATTGAATGGGGGGTATGGCGGCGAAGCGGTACTATTTTTTACGCGCTTCAACCTTTTTTCTTGGCTGGGGAATTGCCATCTCAATCAGCGGCGCTGACCTGGTGTTG
>DASQPD010000082.1:0-4323 GCA_035644135.1 Pyrinomonadaceae bacterium | reverse complement strand
GGCCTTAACGATTCACACATGCATCCGATTCGGGCCGGACTCAGCTACAACATGGAACTGCGATGGGACGGAGTGCCTTCGCTCGCCGACGCGCTACGCATGCTCAGGGAGCAGGCTGCTCGGACGCCGGCGCCACAGTGGGTGCGGGTGATCGGCGGGTGGACGGAATTCCAGTTTGCAGAGCGGCGCATGCCAACCCTGGATGAAATCAATGCCGCTGCGCCCGATACGCCTGTCTTTGTGCTTCACTTGTATGACAGTGCTCTGTTAAATGCGGCAGCGTTGCGTGCCGTCGGATATACAAAGGACACTCCTAACCCGCCTGGGGGCGAAATCCAGCACGACAAAAACGGAAACCCCACAGGACTGCTGATCGCAAAGCCGAACGCAAATATCCTTTACTCCACTCTGGCGAAGGGTCCAAAGCTGTCACGCTCAGATCAGGTAAATTCAACGCGCCTCTTCATGCGTGAGCTAAATCGCTTTGGTCTCACGAGTGTCATTGACGCAGGTGGCGGCTTCCAAAATTATCCGGAGGACTATGCAGTTATCGAGGAGCTCCACCGCAGCGGCGATCTTACCCTCCGGTTCGCCGCCAACCTGTTTCCCCAGCGCCCCAAAGAAGAGCTCGCCGACTTTCAAAACTGGACAAAGATTACGAAGCCAGGCCAAGGGGACGACTTCTACCGGGTGAACGGCGCGGGCGAAATGCTTGTCTTTTCGGCCGCTGATTTCGAGGACTTTCTGCAAGTGCGTCCTGACATGCAGCCCGTGATGGAATCTGAACTTAAGGCGGTAATCCGGCACCTGGCCGCGAACCGCTGGCCGTTCCGTTTGCACGCGACTTACGACGAGACAATCAGGCGGGTTTTGAACGTCTACGAAGAAGTCAACCGCGAGATCCCTTTTGATGGCCTCCACTGGTTCTTTGACCATTGTGAAACGATCTCCGACCGGAACATCGAGCGTGTAAAGGCGTTGGGCGGCGGCATTGCGGTTCAAAACCGGATGGCGTTTCAGGGTGAGTACTTCGTTGATCGGTACGGCCGGCGGCAAGCAGAACGAACTCCGCCGATCAGGCGCATGCTTGAGCTAGGCGTTCCCGTCGGCGCCGGCACCGACGCCACGCGCGTGTCGAGCTATAACCCGTTCGTCTCCCTTTACTGGCTCATCACCGGTAACACCGTTGGAGGTCTGAACCTGTACCCCGAAAACAATCGCCTCGATCGCGCGGAAGCGCTCCGGCTCTATACCGTCGGAAGTTCCTGGTTCTCGAATGAGGAAGGGAAGAAGGGCGCGATTGCTCCGGGTCAACTAGCCGACATTGCCGTACTCTCCGCTGATTACTTTTCTATTCCTGACGAAGAAATCAAGAAACTCGAATCGGTGTTGACGATGGTCGGGGGCAAAGTCGTTTATGCGTCGGGAGAATTCTCGAAGCTCGCGCCGCCGCCGCTTCCGGTCAGTGTGGACTGGTCGCCGATAAAGCATTACGGCGGCTATCAGCAACCGCAGGAATCGACCGTCGGCATAGGCGACCGCGCCGCACGGTCGGCAATCGAGTCCAAGGCTTACCATTACCATCCCTGGGTTTTAGGTGAAGAGGGCATGTGGAGTCTTGGGTGCGATTGTTTCGCATTCTGATATCGACCTATGAGTACGACATCGCAACTGCAATTAGGTACATTGATTCGCAACAGCATGCTTGAGCTGATTCTCACCTCAGCATTGCTTTTCGGAGTCACAACGTTCGTGAGATTTGTCGTGGGCCCCTCGCCGATTTCTCGCGCGCTTCCGCAGATCCATGTCCAGTTATTTCTGGTTGGTGCGTTGGTCGCGGTGTTGCTGTCCTTATTAATCATGAGCCGCGCAGGTAAAGTCAGCGGAGGACATATGAATCCTGCCATATCGCTTGCGATGTGGCGCTTCGGCGTGTTTCCCGCGGTTGGAATAGTCCCTTACATCGCAGCGCAGTTGCTCGGGTCGATACTTGGCGTGCTTGCCGCCCAGGTAGTCTGGGGTGCAGTCGTGGCCCGGCCCCCGGTGTTGTATGCCGTCATTCAGCCAGCTCCTGTCTGGTCGTCGGTGCCGCTGTTTGCCGCGGAACTCACCGGTATGGGGCTGATTGTTTTCTTGGTTGGTTACTTTCTGTCCATCCCGCGGCTGGCCCCAAATGTTCCATGGCTGGTTGGGATTCTGATCGGGCTCGGGATTGCACTGTTAGGTACCCAAAGCGGCGGCAGCTTAAATCCTGCACGCCAATTTGGGCCCGCAGTTGCATCCGCACACACAGCCAAACTATGGGTGTTCCTGGTGGCTCCGATGGTCGGCGCCGAACTCGGAGCACAGCTGCTCCGCGCTCTTCGAAAACGACGACAAGTGCTCACGTACCGACTGTGCGGGACGCGTCCTGACGGAGCCCGATTGGACGATCCCAGCGGTGAGGGGCGCCCTCTGGCAAAGGCCGCGTAGTCTGTGAGTGAGAAACGATCTGATTTTTGGTTCGGGTGAGTGAAGGAGATTCCGATGCGATTAATACGAGCATTATCTTTTACGATTCTTTTGATCGTTGGCACGGTTCCCGTCGCCGTTGGTCAGCAGACAGCGACACCCAACGTAGCCGTTGGGCCGCAATACGACACAACACACGTTTACGTCACGCCAGACGACTTCGACCATTTCGTTGCGAGCGTCTTAGCAACCTTCGGAGGTACTACAACCAAACAGGTTGTCGCAACCGTGACACCAACTCCCAGCAGCACCCTCTCGCAGTTGCTATTGACGCCGGTGGGATCGATTTCCGTATTCGGCTACAAAACGCCGGTGCCATATCCGTTTGGCGTGGAGCGAACTGGATATCTGGTGAGTGACATGGATGTGGCGGTGCGCACCGCTCGAGTGACAGGCGCAGATGTTTTGGTTACTCCTTTCGATGATCCGATCGGTAAAGACGCGATAATCCAATGGCCGGGTGGCGTATATACACAGCTCTACTGGCACACCACACCACCATCCTACAAGCCGCTCGAAACGATTCCTGAGAATCGTGTCTATGTGTCGTCGGATAGGGCGGACACGTTTATTCGCAGCTTCCTTTCCTTTTCGAAGGGCTACATTGTTTCTGACGATGATCGTGCCCCCGGCATTGAGATTGGCCGGCCGCAAGACACATATCGGAGGGTCCGTATCTCATCGAATTTCGGGAAGCTAACAGTTTTCGTGACGGATGGTCAGCTTCCGTATCCATATGGACGAGAGGTCACCGGATATGAGGTTACTAACCTGGCGGAGACGCTCGCAAAAGCGAAAGGCGCCGGCGCAACAATCCTGGTTGGTCCATATCAAGCCGATCAGCGGCAAGCCAGCTTCGTGCAATTCCCCGGAGGTTATATCGCTGAGATCCACTCAGCGGTTAAGAAGTAGTGTCAACTGAGAAACGGTGGGCAGGGCTTTGCCTCAAAGTTGTTTGCTAATACCGAGCGGAAGCCGGGTGCAGGGGGCACTCCGTAGGAGTGCAATGTTTATAGATGCAACACCGGAACCAGGCGCGCTCCGTAGGTGCGCCATGTTCTGCTGTGACACGAGAGCGAAACATGGCACCCCGATGGGGTGCAATCGGCAAACAGCTTCTTCGTATATAGACGTTGAACTCCTAACGGAGTTCGAAAATAGAAAATGTCCGGACTCGAAGCACCGGGCTGAAGCCCGGTGAGAATGAGATTAAGACTTTTGGGCAAAGCCAGTCGGCAGAGGAAACATGTTTCAGCGACTCCCTATAGTTTTCGCACTGGTTCTCATTGTTGGTGTCACGGCCGCGCTTGCGCAGTCCGACGATGCGTCCGAAGCCAATGCCCCGGATCGGAGCTACAAATTACTGCGGGAAGACGAGGATTGGAGCTTTCTGCGCGACCCGAGTCTCAGACGGGATCCCTGGGATAAGATCAAATACATTCGACTCCGCAAAAACTCTGATGATTGGTACATGACGATCGGCGGAGAAGCCCGTGAGGTCTGGGAGCAGATCGGAAACGACAACTGGGGACAGCAACCCTTAATGAACGGATACCTCAATCAGAGATACATGCTCTCGTTGGACCTTCACCTCGGCAAACGCGTTCGCACCTTCTTTCAGTTCAAGAGCGGGCTGAATTCCTTCCGTCAAGGCGGTCCACGTCCGATAGACGAAAAGAAACTCGATTTTCAGGCGGCGTTTCTGGAATTGAGTACCGCCGGAACACGTAACTGGATCAAAATTCGGGCGGGCAGGCAGCAGCTAGAATATGGCTCCGGCCGACTGGTCGACGTCCGTGAAGGCCCAAATGT
>DASQPD010000081.1:0-32757 GCA_035644135.1 Pyrinomonadaceae bacterium | reverse complement strand
ACAGCTGGCGCAGTTCTTCGGTTTTCGCTACCAGCAAACGAGCCAGCGCGCGGCCCACATTCCCGAATCCCAGAAAGCAAAGGTTGAATTGATTCATTTTCGTAGTCGACGGGACCGACGTATTATAATCACCCTTTCTCGCTTTGGCTGAACGAGTTTCGCAATTGTTCGTGTGATATTAGAGGCTATGAAACAATACCACGAGCTGCTGGGGTCAATTCTTGAAAATGGTCGCGAGCACAGCGATCGCACCGGGGTGGGGACCATCTCGCACTTTGGTTACCAAACTCGCTTTGATCTTCGGGCCGGCTTTCCTATTGTCACGACCAAGAAAATCCCTTTCCGTTGGGTCGCTGAAGAACTCTTCTGGTTTCTTTCAGGCGACACGAACGAGTTGAACTTGCGCAACAAGGGTGTGGATATCTGGGCCGAATGGGCTGATGAAGCACACACGGAACGTTTCGGCCGCGAAGCCGGCGATCTGGGGCCAGTTTACGGTTACCTTTGGCGCTCATTTGGTGGGCACTATCCCCAACGCGACGGCGTGGATCAGATAGCAAGCTTAATCAGTGGTATTGAGCATAACCCAAACTCGCGCCGGCTGATTGTCACTGGTTGGGATCCGCGCCAGGCTGGCAAGGTGGACCTGCCACCGTGCCACACTCTGTTTCAGTTCAAAGTCGAAGAGTCTCGAGTACTGCACTTGCAGCTCTACCAGCGATCCGCAGACGCTTTTCTGGGCATACCTTTTAATATCAGTTCTTATGCGTTACTGCTGCATATGGTGGCCCATGTCACCGGTCTCGAGGCGGGGGAGTTCATCTACACGCTCGGCGATTATCACATCTATCAAAACCATCTGGACCAGGTGCGCGAACTTCTGTCTCGCACACCGCTGCCGCTCCCTCGCCTGGAGATTAACGATGAAGGAAAACGCCTGCGAGGACTGGATGGTCTGCTGGCAATGAGCTACGAGAATTTGAAACTGGTGGGTTATCAATCGCACGGCAAGATCGCCGCGCCAGTTGCAGTTTGAATTATTTGAACTGGTAACCAAAGCAGGCAAAAAGATAAATGGCAAGGATAATTGGCCCCCAGTATTCCATTCTAATGAAGTAAAGAGTATGACGGGGTTTGAGAACGGTTACCGGTCCTGATTTCTCGTAAATCATTTCTTCAACAGGTTGGCGGTTGAGATAGAAACCAACGATGAAAGTGACGGCCGCACCAAATACAAAGGTGAGGTGGAGGGGCCACCACGCTTTGGTCATCAGAACATCGATTCCGAAGCCCCAATTCAGCAATGAGGCAATCAAGACTCCAGCACCGACATAACAAATCAGCGCGAGAAACCCTAGCCCTCGATAAATAATCATTCCTTTATCTCCCCTTATTTACTTTTGGTAGGCCGCCTGGCAGCCTGCTTGAATTTGATTCAACAGGGCGCCGCTATCGAGATCAAGACCGCTGGCACAGATTGCGATCGAACTCATCCCGAATAGCCTTTGGAAACTTGAGAGGACTCGCAATAGTACGGGCCGGCGTGCCTCATACTCTTTGAGGTTGTGAAGGTCCAGACATACGTAAGGCACTCCATGCAGCGAATAGCGGTACGCCCTCTTTACGTCGCGCCAATGAATGACCCCGACCTTGAGTCGCTTGTCCAGGATTCCTTCATCGCTCAATACAATGCAGGGTCCGTCACCAGTTCGTCGGAGCAGACTGAAAGGAAGAGCGAGCAAGACAGCGCCGCCGAGAATCCAAAACGAAGCGGGCATATACCCGAACAAGTAATAGAACAGAGCCATTCCAACGGGAGCAACCAGCAGCAAACGCCATGCATTATTGGTTTGAACCCTTACCTCTATTGTGGACATCATCTTGTGCTCCTTCGGGGATATCAGGCGGGCGTGAGGCGACTCAAATTATACTGACCTGGCTCTTAGGCGGTCAACAACAATGTTTAGTCTTGTTGATTCCGCGATTTGCGGCTATCTTGCGCCTTTGCTGGGCTATATTGGCGCGGGATGGGCGAGGGCTGGAACTCGATCGCCAACAAATAGAAACATCAAAGAAGACTTCTTTGCTTTATTGCGCCTGGGCATGAAAGCTTTGTCGGCGCGAACTCAAGGTTTGAAAGGTGCCATAACCGATGTCAATTATCGGCATAGTCGCCGTCGACAGAAATGGGGCCATAGGCAAGGAAGGCAAGCTGCCCTGGCATTACCCTGCCGATATGAAGTTCTTCAAAGAAACAACCACCGGGCATGCTTGCGTGATGGGTCACAAGACGTGGCTCACACTAAAGCGCCCTCTCCCGAATCGATTGAACATCGTACTGAGTCGTCAGTCAGACATCGAGGCGCAGGAACTCGTAGTCGTGCATCGCAATGTCGAATCGGTGCTGGCGCTCAGTCGGGATTTGAAATCCGATTTATTCGTGATAGGCGGCGCAAAGATCTACCAGTCGTTTCTTCCTTACATTGAAAAGTGGATCGTGACCGAAGTGCCGCTGACGATTGAAGGAGCCGATACTTACGTTCCTGCAAATTATTTAGAGGGGTTTGCTTCGACGGCTTCCAGAGACCTTGGTGAAGGTCTGGTTGTTAAATTCTACAACCGTCGAACGTTGTCAGCCCAACCTAAGACCTGATCCACGAAATAACACGAAATACAACGCCGTACATTTCGTGTGATTTGGTTCTTAGGGTTTGTGTAATTTCGTGGATCCGTTGTCCTCCGCACGAGAGGAACGATCCACGAAATCACACGAAACATCGTCTCTAAATGACAAATGAAAAATGTCCAACGTCCAATGATAAATGCAGTTTTCCCCGGACTGGAACGTCAGACACTAACCCCCAGTGGTATCCAATACGTCATGTCGCGTAATGATGCCCACGATGCGGCCATACTCTTCCACGAGCACCGCCGGGCTGGTGCGCAAACGCCGCGTCACTTCATCGGAACTGGCATCAACATCTACAGTTGGGAAACTCGCTTCCATCACCTCATGGACTTTTGCATCCAGCAGCTCGCGATTGCGAACAACCCTGGCCAATACCCGGTTCTCACGAATTGATCCAACTGCCCGCCCATCTTCGATCACCGGCAACTGCGTCACACCTACCTGGTCCATCCGAGCCAGGGCATCGCCAACATTATCTGTGGGGGCAACGAAGATGACTTGTGCCGGCGCCTGGGCTCTTTTTGTTCCACACATCAGACCGGCGGTGATTTTTTGAGGCTCGAGCAAACGCTTTTCTTTCATCCACTCGTCTGACTGAAACTTGCTGAGGTAATGTTCCCCCGTGTCACACACGATGAATACCACCACCGCGTCTTCATCCAGGTCGCGTGCCACGCGCAGGGCGGCAACCAGATTGGTGCCCGTGGAACCCCCGCAAAAAATTCCTTCCAACCGGCCCAACTGGCGAGCGGTCTCAAATGATTCGCGATCGGTGACATTGATTACTTCATCGACATACTTGATGTGCACGTTTGGTGGTATTACTTCCTGACCAATTCCTTCAACCAGGTAAGGCGTGGCCTCGACCAGTTTTCCGGTTTCTTTGTACGTCTTGAAGACTGAACCGTATGGATCGGCGCCGATGATCCTGATCGCAGGGTTCTTCTCCTTGAGAAAGCGGCCTGTGCCCGAGATCGTCCCGCCCGTGCCGAGCCCGGCCACAAAGTGCGTGATCTTCCCTTCCGTCTGTTCCCATATTTCCGGACCCGTAGTGCGGTAATGGGCCTCCGGATTTGCCGGATGTGAATACTGGTCGGGATAAAAGGAGTTGGGAGTCTCGGCAGCGATCCTTTTAGCAGTGGAAACGTAGTGGTCCGGCGTCCCCGGCTTGGCGGATACGGGAGTGATGACCACATCAGCGCCGAGTGATTTCAGATATCGCGACTTCTCGACTGAGGCTTTGTCAGTCATAACGAAGATGCACTGGTAACCCTTAACCGCAGCCGCCAGGGCAAGTCCGATTCCGGTATTCCCGGAAGTTGCCTCAACGATGGTCCCACCCGGCTTGAGAATCCCTTCGCGTTCGGCGGCCTCAATCATCGCGATGCCGATCCGGTCTTTTACCGAGTACCCGGGATTTAGGCTCTCCATCTTGGCCAGCACAGTCGCTTTGGTTTCCCGGGCTAACCGGTGCAGCCTGACCAGCGGTGTGTGCCCGATAAGACCTAGAACATTCTCGTGGTAATCCATGCTCTCTCCGAAGTGTTTGATCGTAAGGATATCTATAACAGAACCGAACGGCCGGCGCTATTTGGCAATGTCGTACTGGTGTTCTTGTCAGCGCCTCCGTGCCAAAGTGTTAGCACGTAAGCAAATCGATCCACGCGCATCACACAAAATTTCGTGTAAGTTCGTGGATCATGTTTTGGGTTTCAAAGAACCCATTTGCTCGCACAATTTCCCCGCGAGCAGCTCACCCGCAACGCGATGGCCCAACGCGTTCCAATGCCCATTTCCGATGTTTGCTCCAACCCCGTGCAGGAATGCGTTTCGTTGATCAGCATACTTTTGCAGATCTGGGGCGAGATTGATCACAGGTATGACTGCCTGCTCGGATAATGCCTTGATGCGATTGTCCGGATAGAAGATATCTCCCGCTCCGATTCGCTTCAGAAACTCCCGGCGAAAGTCTTCATTAGGAAACACCTGCGGCGGGTTGCTCAACGTGACTACGACAAAACTCGCGCCATGATTCTTAACTTCGGCGGCCATCGCTTTAACTATGCCCGCGGTAACATTCCAGGCGTCGCTCCAAGCCTGGTTGATCGGCTCGAGATAAATCTGGTTATCAATGCCCGGTTCTTCGGTCCTTGGTATGCCGGCAGCGGGTTGAGTCTGCGCAGGAGGTGGCGGGGACTTCTTCAGCCGATCGCGCCAGGAACCCAACAGAATCTTTAAACCATGATGCCCTTCGTTGAGTGCCTGGACGACACGCGAGTGATCCTTCAACCAGCGCCCAAAGCGATTCAAGAAAGACTGTCGCAGCCGGAAGGCTCGGGAAGTCCGGAACGAATCGTCCAACACCAGCGCGCCGTCGCGATAAACAAAGTAAGGAACTTCTCCCGTTTTTTTCAACGCAAGGGAGTTATCGCTAATGTCGTTGTTCGTGGTTACCGCGAGCAGAACGATATTCGGTGAATACTGCCAAACCTGTTTGCGCAGCGTGATCAGCTCCTGCGCCGTGCCGTAGCCTGAGACGCCGAAGTTAAGCACTTCCACTTTCTTGCCGCCAAAGCTGCCGCAGTCTTGCAGTTGTTTTTCCATGACCGCCCAGAAGGCCTGCTCCTGCGTCACCTGAAGGGCCTCGGGATAGGAATCTCCGAGGACGGCAATTCGTATGGTATCCAGCGGTTTGTTTTTGGAGTGTTCGCGATCGCGTAGCCCATCGCTGTTGATGCGGACGTACGAGTCCCCTTCTTTGCGATACCAACCTTCCATCCCCGGGCGCAAGGTGTAACCACGAGAGTAGTCGAGCTGATAAAACTCCGGGTAAGAGTAGCCAAGCACTCGCAGCGCAACTTCGGCGATTAGCGCGCCAGCGATAATGCCGAACAGGAGTAGTAGTAACTTGGGAAAGAGCTTTTTTCCGCGAGCGCCGACCTTCATCAAAGCGATTGTAATGGATTGCGGTGCAGTCTTTGAATAGCCTTGCCTCGGTTCGATGACAAATGACGAATGGAAAACGACAAATGAAAAATGAGCTTTTTGTTTGGCAGGCAGAAAAGTGTTGAGGCCCGGGTGTGCTCTCCCCTTCACACCCGGGCCCCTACAAGGTTACTCATCGATTAGATGAGTAACCAAACTCGTGAATTAATTAGTACCGCCGGTTATTGCGAATCTTGTAGGTGTAAAGTGCCGCACCTCCACCACCGCCGAGCGCACCCAGGATTGCGCCTTTCTTTCCACCAATCAATCCGCCAATGATTGCACCGGCTGCCGCGCCACCTGCGGTAGTGATCTTGTCACGGTGTTTGTCCCAAACGGATCGGTTGTCGTATCCATAGCCATCGTAGTAGGCGTTGTTGCTGTATTGCTGATCTCGATAAACATTGTTCCGATAACTCCGGTCACGGCTTCCGCCATTACGATAAACATCGTTGCTATAACGACTGGTTTGAATCCGTTGATCATAAGTGCGACGGCTGCGAGTCTGAGCTCCCGCGGGGATTGCCGTTATAGTCAGGGCCAAGAGACATAAAACGGTTGCTGCAATTTTTTTCATTTCCATAGCCTCCGCCTGTGTGTTTGGCAATGGCTATGCCACGCAGACTTTTTTTTCCAAAACCGGAGCGAAACGCGGCGATTCCTAGTAGAATCACAATTCAATTGGCGCCAGCACTTACGGCCCAGTTTTCTTGTTCAACGATTTCAGTATATGGGAATGATTTGACTTACGATTTGGGGTAATCCTTCGTGTGGTTTCGTCGATTATCGAGTGGCCTTCGAATCGTTTTGTTCGCGTGATTTCGTGGACTATCGAATCGTTCTTGTTCGTGTGATTTCGTGGACTATTCCAACAAACACAACACTCAACCAAAACGAAAAATCACCAGTGCCGGAGAAAGAACCCTTGCCTAAACTCCTCGTCGTCACGCATGCCGAAGTCGAACAGCTCCTGCCAATGGCCGACTGCATCGAGCTCATGGGACAAACTCTTGCTTCCCTGGCACGCGGAGAGTTCCATCTGCCTTTGCGAATGGTAATTCGCCCTCCCAACTCGGCTGGACTGATTGCCATGATGCCTGCATACAAGGCAACCGAGCCATCGGCTTATGGTCTGAAAGCGATTTGCGTCTTTCCTGGGAATGCAGCCCGAGGCAAGGATGCACATCAGGGCGGTGTGCTGTTGTTCAGCGGGGAGACGGGAGAGTTGCTGGCCCTGGTTAATGCCTCGGCGATCACCGCTATCCGCACTGCAGCCGTATCCGGGGTCGCCACACGCACCCTGTCACGTTCGGGCGCCTGTCAATTGACCATCATCGGCGCGGGAGTCCAGGCTCGCTCTCATCTTGAAGCCATCGCTTGTGTAAGAACGGTCAAGCGGGTGCGCGTTGTTAGTCGTACGGCGGAGGGCGCTCAGCAGTTCGTCCGTGAGGTCTCGCCCGCCTACTCGTTTCCAGTAGAAGTTGCGCCGACTGTCGAAGCGGCACTGAAGGGAGCAGACATTATTGTTACCGTGACAAACGCTCTCGACCCGGTGCTGCGACTTGAATGGATCTCTCCGGGTGCTCACATAAACGCGGTCGGCACTTATTCGCCTGCGGCGCGCGAGATCGACAGTGCGACCATGAAGGCTGCCAGTCTTTTTGTAGACCGGCGCGAGTCTGCACAGAATGAAGCAGGAGAATATTTGCTGGCTGCTAAGGAAGGAGAAATCGGACCTGAGCATATCAGGGCTGAGTTGGGAGAGGTCTTAGTGGGTCTCAAGGGTGGACGCCAATCTGCGGATGAGATCACTCTGTTCAAGTCGCTCGGCCTCGCGGTTGAGGATCTGGCCGCAGCCGACTTCATATTTCGTCAGGCGCAACGCCAGAAAGCAGGAACGTGGTTAGACTTTTAGTCTTCATTCCCCGAGAAGAAAATTGGCTGCAGATTAATGCCGATCAGAACAAATAATATAAGCCAACTGGCAATTTCTTTTTTTTTGAGCAGGTCTTTTTGCGAGTAAACAAATCGATCCACGAAGTTACACGACCCGAAAAACAAACTCACACGAAATGTTCCTCTATTTATTTCGTGTGATTTCGTGGATCATCCCTTAGGTTTTTTGATTGCGGCTCTGCTGCGCTGTGTCATCCGCGTTAATCTGTGGCCGATTTTTTTATTTTTCCGGCTTCGCCAATCGACAGATCATTTGATCTTGCGACTGACAACTGACAACTGACAGTCACTCCGGTAACACTCCACTCCGCTCAGGCAAATATCGATCAACAAGCTCGTACAGCTTAGCGGCGGCAAACGGCTTCTCCAGGTAGTCATTAAAACCAACCGCTTTGGGATCAATCTTCAACTGCGCATCTATGCCAAGCTCACCATAGGCCGAGATGCCGATGATCGGCACATCGCGCAAATTCTCATTGGTGCGGATCAAGAATACTGCCCCGAACCCGTCAACCTCCGGCATAGCCAGATCCATCAGGATCAGATCGGGGCGCTCGCGCTCGGCTTGCTGCACGGCTTCCTGTCCGGTAACTGCTTCAATGACGCGGCAATTGTGTTGCTCAAGCCAGCTCTTCAGAATGGAGCGAACGTCGTCGTAGTCATCAGCCACCATGATCGTCGGTCGATCTGCCGCGACGCCTGTGGGTCGATCACTGTTTTCCATTGCGAATTCCTTTCAGGGGAAACGCCTAAAGATCGAAGGGGGGCCAACGCTGCTCTCGAAGGGGCTCAGGGGCTAATGTTACTCAGGGGTAAATATTACTCGGGGCGAATATTGCTCGGGGACGGTGAACTTGTGCCCATTTTGTACCCGCCAAAGAAATGATGCAAGTCGAGGACAATTGTTGGTGTTTTCTTCGTGTGATTTCGTGGATCCTCATTTTCTGGTACGGCACAGCGCGGATTTAATGGTCACCCCTGCTTGACGACTGACCGCAGCACCAACAACTGAAAACTGAACACTGCCCACCAACAATTAACCACCGCCCTTAACACCGACAACTACCCACTAACAACTGACCACTGACCACTAACAAGTAGAGTTTTAACCAACCCCTTCGTATAATGACCTCCCTCGTGGCGGGGTAGCTCAGGTGGTTAGAGCGTGGGATTCATAACGCCGTCCACGGCTAAACACGGCGAGCACCTCGCAAACATCAACCAAAAACCTTCGGCAGATTGCCAGCACAGTTGCTTACATTGGTACTATTGATCGAGTTGCGTTTGTGAATTCCGTCAAAGTGGATTTCGTGTTCTCCGCCAACCGAGGCTTTCTTACAATTAAGCTCGTCGGGGAAGCCTTGAGAACGCAGCTCAGGTCTGCCCGCAAAGCCGCGTAAAATTCAACTAGGTACTTGCGTCCAACAAAAGCGTGCATGTAAAAGGGATTCACTCATACTCTTATCTTAAGGGGTCAATGCATGCCTCGTGACCCTGACCTGTTCGACTTCTTCGTCTCTTACGCCCGCAAGGACAACTTCGGGGGCTGGATCAGTGGCTTCGTCGAGGAACTGCTCGCAGAGCATTGGAAGTTCTCCGGCGGTCGCGCCCTCGTTCCTTTTTTCGACACGCAGGACATCGGCAGTTTCGACGACTGGCGATTGCGGATCTACGACTCGCTGACTCGGTCCCGTCTGTTTCTGGCCTTCATCTCTCCGAACTACTTCGTGAGCGAATGGTGCTGCCGCGAGTGGCGTGCGTGGATCGATACGGAAATCGCAAAGCACATCCTGTCTTCCGGGGCGGCGCCGGTGTACATCGTTGAGGTGCCGGGGTTCGACAACGAGAAGCATGGCGAGGATGAGGTCGCTCGCACGGTCGCCGAGCTGTGTGGCATTCCGCCGACCGGTGCCCCGCTCCTGGCTGGGACCACGCAGGTCATCCGGCAACTGCGTCGCCGCCAACTCAGGTACGTCACCCATTTCTTCCGCGAAGGACTGTCTGCCCTCCGCCGAGAAGACCTGCGCTGCGTTCTCCAACGCCTAGCCCGCGATCTCGAAGGGGGGATCGAACACCTGCGCCGGGCTGCCGCATCCGAAAGCACGCTGCCACCATACAACAAGCGCTTCTCAGGCCGGATCGAGGAACTGCTCGCGCTGCGGGAGCGCCTCAAAGATGATTGGGCCGGAGTCATATCCGGCGTGCATGGTCTCGGAGGGATCGGCAAGACCGAGCTAGCCCTGACCTACGCGCACGCATTCGCCGGCGCCTATCCGGGCGGACGGTTCCTGGTGCCGTGCGAGGGCAAGACGGACCTGCGCGACGCGGTGCTGTATCTGGGAGATCTGTTCCGCGACAGGATCAGGGACGAAGATCGCAAGACGGGCGCGAGCTACTTCGCCGCGATCACCGTGTCTCTCCGCGAGCGGCTGGACCGCCTTGGACACATCCTGATCGTTCTGGACAACGTCACGGACCCCACGCTGCTCAAGCCGCAATGGACCGACGCGCTTACAGCGCTCGGGCCGACACTGCATCTTCTTGCCACAACACGGATCGACCCGGGAGTCGGCCGTGTGACCAGGCATGCTGATTGGGTGACGCTGGGGGAGCTCCCCGAGGAAGCCTCCTTGGAGTTGCTGGAGAAGCACCGGCCCTTCGCCAACGAGATCGAGCGGGAGGCTGCTCGGAAGATCGCCAAGCGACTGGGCGGCTTCACGCTGGCAGTGGAGCTCGTCGCCGCGTGGCTCGCGAAGCATCCTGAGGTCACATGCGCGGCTTTTCTCGAACGGCTCGGCCTAGAGGACCTCGAGGCCCTCGAGACCCTAGCGGAGGACCGGAGCCTTACGCTTCGCCGGCACGACCACGAGCGACGCCTCGATGCCGTCCTTGAACCTGTCCTTGCAGTGTTAGGCCTGGCCGAGAGGCACGCCATGGAGTATGCGTCACTGCTCCCGCCGGACCAGGTACCTCTACCATGGCTGCGCGAACTCGTCGCGAGGGGCTTTCCTGAAGTCAGCGTAAGACCGCGACCTGGCTATCCGGACCTTTGGGAGGAGATTTGCGCAAACCTGCACCGGCTTGGGTTGGTCCATGATGCGAAAAGTGTCTTCGGCAAAGCCCGAGTGGTCCGCGCACACCGTCTCGTGCAGGACTTGGTTAGGCGGGCCCTGGAACGTGACGATCTCAAGATGCGAGAAATGAAGCGTGAACTCGCCGCGTTCGTGGTGCGGCGAGCCGAAATGTTCTCGGTTGGTTGGGCAGACCCGGAGGGCCGATGGGAGGCCGACGCTTTAACCGCCTACTTCCATCAGGCCGTCGACGATGGCAGTGCCCAGGCTTTGGAGATCGGTGCGATGACGGGGGCAGCACTGGACCGACTGGGTCGTCGGATTGAGGCGCTCGAGGTCTTGGATCGGTGTGTAGCGGCGTTCGATGAGATCCAGCCGGAGTCTGAGATACGCGCAGCCTGTCTCCAAACCCGGTCTGTGGTCGAGATGAATCTCGATCGATTGATCGAGGCGGAGCGGGACGTGCGTGAGGCCATCAAACTCCTGCAGGCGGCAGGATCCGGAACGCGCGGACTCATGGACTGCTACTCGACGTTGAGCGGCGTGCTACGCGGCTTGGGCAAGACGATCGAGGGTCGGGACACAATTCTGAGGGCAATCTCGCTCCATGAGTCGATGCGTCTTCCCGAGAACATCTCGCTCTCGATGCTCCTCTCGAATCTGGCAAACTTCAATCTGGATCTATGCCAGCCGGATGAAGCGCGCCGGCTTCTTGAGCGCACCGTCGCCATACAGCGCCGGGAGGGCGGCGCAGCCTTCCCGAACCTCGCGATTTCGCTTTGCAACCTAGCGCGTTCGGAGCACGACTTACGTCTCCTACCTGAGGCCCGTCAGCACGCTCAGGAAGCGCTTGCCCTGGCCAAGCAAGTCCATCCTGGTGAACAACACCCTGAGATTGCATCGATCCTCACACAGCTGGCCGCTATCGAGCGCGACGAGGGCTACCTGGACCAAGCAGAACATTTATTCCGCGAGGCGCTCGGGATTCGTCGCGCGGCCTTCCCTGGCGATCACTCGGACATGGTCGAGTCACTGACGCTCCTATCCACTGTGCTGAACCAAGAGGACCAACTCGACGAGGCACGCGCTCGCTCTCTCGAAGCGCTCGACATTCAGCTGAGACTCTTCCCGGGCGGCCACCCGCACACCGGCGGCATTTATCATAACCTGGGCCTGATCGAGCTCACGTCTGGGAACGACAGTAAAGCCCGAGAATTGTTCGATCGCGCCATCGAGGCGCGGAGGGCCTCGGGTATGGCAGATCACTGGGAAACCGCGAGCAGCCTACTCCATCGCGGGAAAGCGGAACTGGAGCTGGGTCTCCATCTCGAGGCGCACGATTCCTTCCAGCAGTGCGTGAAGCTAAGGGAGAAGATCTTCGGCGAGCGTGCTGCCGAGTTGGCTCACCCCCTCGCGTTCGTGGCCCGCGCCCTCTGTCACCTGGGTCGTCGCAAAGAGGCGGCCCATGCTGCGGAGCGCTCGAACGACCTCTTAGCCACGCGCGGTCAAAGCATCCCAGACCGAGAAGAGCTTCGTCTCGTTCTGGCGATGGTGGAGGCCGAGATCGGAGATCCCCGGCGTGCCCTCGAGCTCGCCAAGACTGCTGCCGACGAGATCCAGAGTCAGCAACGGAAGCTGGACGCACGCGACGCATTCGTTCTCAACGAGCTGGCCGCCATCATGAGAGCTGCGGGGGCTCCAGACCTTGCACTCGATACATTTGAACGGGCGCTGGAAATCCGCAGTGCGCTTGGCCAGGACGCTCTCAGTCTCGCAGTCGGCCACCACAATTTGGCGGCTGTCCAAGGGGATCTGGGGAAACACCGCGATGCTCTGAGGAACATCCGAGAAGCCATTCGATTGCGCGAAGGACGAATGCGTGCGGACCATCCCGACATGGGTCTTGCCTACGAGATCCTGGGCCTGGCACTCGAAGGTGTTGGAGAGCTGGAGGAAGCCCGGGAGAAGATGCAGAAGGCCGTCCAGGTGCTGGAGAGGTCCACCAACCCGAAGGCGCCGGTCATCGCTGAGACGCTTTCGTACTTGGGTCGCGTTCACATGAAGCTGGGGGACCTGGAACGCGCTCGCGAGGCCCATGAAGAATCGCTACGCAGGCTGCGTGAGATGGATCGGCCTCCTGCGAACTCGCTCGCCTTTACCTTGAACGAGCTGTGTATCGTCCTGTGCAGACTTGGCAAGCCACACGAGCGTGGAGCCATGTTGGAGGAAGCCGTACGACTTCGAGTGGAATCCGGCCAGTGCCAGCCGCGGGACCTCGCAGTGAATCATCACAACCTTGGCGTAGTGCAGTACGAGGAGGGCGATCTCAAAGCCGCCCGACAGTCTTGGCTGCGGAGCCTTGACATCAAGCGCACGCTCGTAGCCGGAGCGCCTCTCGAGCTGGCCGGCACCCTCAGGCAGCTCGGGTACGTCGAGCGAGACCTCGGAATCAAAGGTGCACGCGGAAGGCTAGAGGAAGCATTGAGGATCTTCGAGTCCGTGCACGGCGTCGATCATCCAGACACAGTCGCAGTCCGCAGAATTCTGCGGAGTTTCCCGGACGACTGAAGAGCCTGAACCTTGGGAGCAACTGAATCGTTTTATCAAACAGCGAATGAATATTCATGTGGCGAATTACGGCAAAATTACGTCATAATGACGCCAGACAAAGTCAGGATATCTTTGTAAGTTGTTGACTCTAAATGTGGCGGGGTAGCTCAGGTGGTTAGAGCGTGGGATTCATAACCCCAAGGTCGCCGGTTCAAGCCCGGCCCCCGCTACCAATCGAATCAATAGTTTACCGTCTCTTTCATTCTCACGGTTGACGCGCCTACCAGACTTTTGCCAGATTTTGCTCAAATGCTTCGCGTGGCCCGTTTACGGTTTCTCGGTCTGAGGGTACGATAGTCGATAAATTCTGTTCCGATTGGGGTTAGCACACACTTGCGACGAATCGATCTTCGAAAGGTCCAGGCGGCCCGCCTTAACATGATCCGCGATATTAATCGGCAGATAGTATTAAATTATGTTCGCGAGCGAGAGCCTATCTCGCGCGCGGAGATTGCCCGAGAGACAGAACTCCAACGCTCGACGATTTCGGTTATTGTTGACGGTCTAACAGAGGAAGGCTTAATTGAGGAAGTGGGGGAGGGCGAGTCCACTGGCGGACGCCGGCCGACGCTTCTCAGGTTGCGGACGGCGGGGGCAATAGCTCTCGGTGTGGCAATCATGCCGACAGTGACTATCATCGCGACAAGCGATCTCGCCGGGCGGATCGTCAGGCAGCGAGAGTTCCAAACTGATCCTGATCCGGAGAAGACTCTTAACCGGGTAATTGCTCTGGCGCGAGAGTTTTCCAGCACGAACAATGGCTCAATCGAATCTGTCGGAGTCAGCCTTCCAGGTTTAGTTGATCCTTCGACAGGTCACGCGCTCTTTGTCCCCTACTTCCAATGGCGTGACCTTCCGATAGCTGAGCGGATCTCTTCGGGCACAGGCCTCCCCGTAACGATTGACAACGACGCTAATGCGGTTGCTTTGGCGGAGTTGTGGTTTGGGCGGCCGGGAGTCATTGAGGGCCGAGACTTCATACTTGTCCTGGTTGGAGAAGGTATTGGCACCGGAATTGTCTTCGATGGCCAGGTCTATCGTGGTGAACGAGGGGCAGCAGGCGAATTTGGCCACATGATAGTAGGCTCCGGCGCGCCAGTGCCCTGCTCTTGTGGCAACTATGATTGCTGGGAAGCTCTCTCTTCGGAACGCGCCGCACTGGCCAGATATAGCAACCTAATCAGATCGGAGGGCTCGCCCTGCACCGGATTTGAAGAGTTAGTTGATCTCGCTCTTGCAGGAGAGCCAAACGCCCGAGCCGCATTGGTCGAGACAGCCCATTATCTCGGTATCGGGATTTCAAATTTAGTAGTGGGCTTCAGTCCAGAGGCCGTCGTGGTTGGCGGCAAGATTACGCGCGCATGGTCATTGATTGAAGAAGCGCTGACGGAAACCATGGAGCGAACTGTTCGGCGCGGGTTGCCATCGGCACGAATAATCCCGTCCACGTTGGAATCACAACCTACACTGATGGGTGCTCTTAGCCTGGTCCTCGCCGGTAAGTTTACCGCTGCCTTCGCGGCCTGGGCCAGTCTCTCCAGTGCCCTTTACGCGCTTGGCTAGGTATCCGCCATATACGGTAAGGAGCCACTGTGACCAGCTCAACTTTAACGAGGCGGAGGCGAACATTGTGGCAGGTTTCAGCCTCTCTGCTTCTTTGTCTCGCCCCCGTCACCGGTCAGAATTCCATTCCATACGCCCCGAGCCGTTCGCCCGAAGTGAGGTTTGTCAACGTAGCTGGGCAAGCGGGGCTGACTGCGAAGACCATCTATGGAGACGAACACCGGAACAGATACTTGTTGGAAACCACTGGAAGCGGTGCCGCCTTCATCGATTACGACAATGATGGCTGGCAGGATATCTTTCTGGCCAGCGGGACTCGCCTCGACGGATTACCTCCTAACGTAAACTCCACGAATCGCCTGTACCACAACAACGGTGATGGCAAGTTTAGTGACGTGACCAACAAAGCCGGGCTCGTCCGTACAGGTTGGGCTCAAGGCGTGTGCGTCGGAGACTACGACAACGATGGCTACGACGATCTCTTCATCAGCAGTTACGGCAAAAATGCCCTTTACCACAACAACGGAACTGGCACTTTTACGGAAGTGGCTGAGAAGGTTGGAGTCGCGAATAACCGCACCCGGTGGGGTTCGGGGTGTGCTTTTGTGGACTACGACCGCGATGGTAACCTCGACCTTTTTGTGGCCAGCTACATCGACCTTGATCTGAAAACAGCGCCCCTGCCTGAAACCGGTCCTTGTCTTTACAAGGGTCTAACAGTTGCTTGTGGTCCCCCAGGATTGACCGGCGGAATCAATATGCTCTACCACAATGAGAGTAATGGCAAATTCACAGACGTTTCGGAAAAGGCCGGCATAACAAAGACAAATGGCACATATGGCCTGGGGGTCTTAACAGCAGATTTCGACAATGACGGCTGGCCAGACATCTATGTAGCGAACGACTCGGCTCCAGCTGCTCTTTATCACAACAATAAGAACGGAACGTTCACAGACATTGGTATTGAGGCTGGTTGTGCATTAAGCATTGATGGCAAGCCCCAGGCCGGCATGGGAGTTACAGCAGGCGATTACGACCGCGACGGATGGATGGATATCTTTAAGACCAACTTTTCCGGTGACACTTCATCGCTCTACCACAATACGGGCAAGGGCAGCTTCGATGATGTCACTTTCTCAGCGGGTATTGGAGTGAACACGCGCTGGCTGGGCTGGGGCTGTGGCCTTATAGATGTAGATAACGACGGCTGGCCTGATATCTTTCTGGTCAACGGGCATGTATACCCGGAAGTCGAAAAGCTGGCAACCGAAACTGGTTATGCGCAGCGCAAAGTGCTCTACCACAATCTGCACAACGGGCGCTTTACCGATGTTTCTGATATTGCAGGAGAGGCGGTCATGGAGCCGAATGCCTCTCGCGGTTGTGCCTTTGGCGACTATGACAACGATGGTGATGTCGATGTACTGATCAACTCGGTGAACGCTCTTCCCCAGTTACTCAGGGCCGAATCCGGCAATCAAAACAATTGGATCAAGATTAAGACGATAGGAGTTAAGTCGAATCGCAGTGGCATAGGCGCGCGCGTAAAATGCATTACCGAAGACGGCAGCCAGATTGACGAAGTGCGCAGTGGCGGCAGCTACTACTCGCAAAATGATCTGCGCGTCCATTTTGGACTCGGTAAGAATCAAAGAGTCAAGATAATTGAGATACGATGGCCGAGCGGGCAGGTGGACACTCTCAACAACATCGCCGCTAACCAAGTAATTATTGTGAAAGAGAAAGTTGGTATTGTGCCAGGAATTAAAGAAAGCAAGGAGTCAGCCCCCCGAAAGAGCTAATCTCTACTTCTCAGTCATCAGCATTTCAACCTGGGAAGCAGAGTGTTCGAAATAACGCCGAAGGCGGTATTCCGACATACCTCGCAGGCTGAAAGCCTTTGGACCATGAGTTATCAACTCCTTTTTTTCACGCGACGCAAGCACGCGATATGTTTTGTCCTGCCCATTCTTATTCTGCTGTTCTCAATTTGGGCGTACGGGCAAGCATCATCGGGTAGCGCCCAACAGCACTATAAAAAAGGTGTCGAGCTATTAGAAAAACAGCAACTGGATGCGGCAATTGAGGAGTTGTCATTGTCGACAAGAATGATGCCAGGATTTGCTGACGCCCACAATGCGCTCGGTACTGCGAGGGCCAGAAAAGGTGAGATCAAGGCAGCCGAACAATCATTCCGTAGAGCAATCCAGATTAATCCGCGTCTTTATTCAGCCCAGCTGGGACTCGGCTCCGTGCTCCAGCAGAATGGTGATCTTGATGGCGCGATTGCAGCATTTAAACAGGCGATTGCACTCAAACCTGGTGACGTAGACGCTCGCTTGTTACTTGGCAGGACCTATCAACAGAAGAGAGATCTGGACTCCGCGATTGAACAGTTTCGCGAAGCTATTAAGCTTAACGCGAATGCTGCCGAAGCACATTCCTACCTTGGCTATGCGCTCGGCGTGAAGGGCCTCCTTCTGGATTCGATCCGGGAATTTGAAACTGCTGTAAAACTTAGACCGGATTTTGGCGAGGCACACTATTATCTGGGCGCGGCACGGTGGTTTTCTAATGATACTGCAGGCGCTCTCGCCGCGCTGACCGCAGCAGTGAAACTGATCCCAAACCACGTCAATGCGCATTACTACCTAGGGCTGACTTTGCAGAAAAGTGGGGATCTGCAAACGGCGATAGCGGAACTGAAGATGGCTGTTAAGCTGGCGCCGGAGAGGGTTGAGCCCCGCCAGGCGTTGGGTTTGGCCCTACTGAAAGAAGAAGATCTTGACGCAGCAATCGAGGCCTTACGAACCGTCGTCAAGCTCCAGCCCGATTCAGTGCGGGCTCACAATGATCTTGGACTGGCGCTAATGCAAAACCGCGATCCCGATGGCGCAATCGGTGCTTTCAATGCTGCGCTCAAGCTGGACCCGAATGATCTGGTGGCCCAGCATAATCTTGGCGCGGTACTCATTCAGAAGAGCGATTATGCCCGGGCTGTCGAGGCGTATCGTCGGCTACTCTCACTGGCGCCTGACAACGCCGAAGCTCACTACGGCCTGGGACTGGCTTTAAAGCAAGAGGATAAACTTGATCAGGCTGTCGGGGAGTTGAGAAAAGCTATTGCCTTACAACCAACGTTACAAGAGGCGCACTACGTTCTCGGCATCATTCTCTTGCAGCAATCCAAGCTGGATGACGCAGCGGCGGCGTTTAGAGCGGCGACAGAGGCAAAACCCGACTATGCGGAGGCGCATTATGCCCTCGGTAGTGTCCTGCAACAACAAGGTAATCTCGACGGTGCGATAGAGGCCTTCCGCCAGGCGTTGCGATACGCGCCTGATGCCCCGGAAATACACAATACACTCGCTAGTGCGTTGAGACGGAAGGGCGATGTGGAGGCGGCCCGTGTGGAGTTTCAGGAGGCCGCGCGACTTAACAAGATGAAATCAGATAAGCAGGCTGCGGTATTTGCGGCAAACACTGGTATCGCCCGGCTTAAAGAGGGGAATGTTGATGCGGCCATCGAAAGATTCCGCGTCGCCATTGAACTCGACCCTACAAATGCACAAGCCTATTACAATTTAGCTGACGCCCTTCAGAAAAAGGGTCAACGAGAAGCCGCTCACATCGCATATCAGAAAGCCAAACAGCTTGATCCTCGAGTAAAGCCGCTGCCCGAACCTTAGGGTGACCTTTTTTACGGTTTCCTCGTGGCGCTGGATTCAGTATCGCTGCGCGCTAAAGACTTAAGCTCTTCACTCCGTAGGAGCGAGATGTTTATAGCCCCAGTTGATACGTCTGAAACAACGGCGTTCGGAGGAGCGGAATGCAACTAGACCTTCAGCACGCGAGATCAGTTCCGCTCCTCCGAACGCCGCCGGAGGGGTTTTGCTCCTCAAGCTATAAACATGCCACCCCCTAACGGGGTGAAAGGCGTTGACGCTTTTTTCATAGCTTGTTCAGCGGGGTGAGGCACGCAACAGCTTGGAAAATCGTATTAACTGTTTCCTCGACTACATCAGAGGAGCATCATAAGAAGAAGACCTACTACTTACTACTCTTAACCACTCCACTTCCTTCTCTGATCCTTACAGTCTGATTGACGGCAACATCTTTGACCGTTTCGGTCTGCCCGTTAGGCCAGCGAATTTCCATTTGTACCGCTTTCTGATTTAGACCCATGCCGAAATGTAAGCGTAGATCATTGTGTGAGTAGTAACTGGATTGGCTGGTCACCTCTTGAACTTGCACACGCACGCTGCTTTTTACCTGCACTCGAGCACCGATGGCACTGCGATTCGACTTCGTCCCAATGAGCTTCACTTGGAGCCAGTTATTGGTTCGCTGACTTTGCTTATTGATGTATTCATTCCGCAGTAGGGACGGCGGTTCGTTCATGTTCATGACTAAAACATCAATGTCGCCATCGTTATCAAAATCTCCAAAAGCGCAACCTCGACTCGATTTAGGAGTCAGCACTCCTGGTCCAGCTCGAGCGGTCACTTCTTTGAAGCGGCCATTTCCGAGATTTTGATAAACGAGGCGCGGGCTGCGATGCGCATATTCCGGAAAGAGTTTCTCGACCTCGGGGTAGACATTACCGGTAACGATCATTATGTCCGGTGAACCATTGTTGTCGAAATCAGCAAACCCGGTTCCCCACTCGACATAGGGAGTGTGATCGAAACCTGCTGCTCTGGATGCGTCCTCAAAAAACTCGCGTCCACTATTCCTGTAGAGCCCGGGCAGATCATCCGAAAAATGAGTCTTGAAGATGTCGAGAAGGCCGTCGCCATTGTAGTCACCAATGGCGACACCCATCCCGGCCTGCGCCTGACCGTCCTCGTTATAAGCAGTGCTCGTTTCCAGCGCGACATCTGTAAAAGTGCCATCGCGGTTGTTGCGGTAGAGCGTGCTGGCTGTTGAATCGCAGGCGACGTAGATGTCCGGCCAGCCGTCATTATTGAAGTCGGTCGTTATCGCTGTCATAGAATAGCGACCCTTCACTGCAGAAATAGCTGATCTCTCAGATACATCAGTAAACGTACCGTCACCATTGTTGTGGTAAAGAAGGTTTGTATCTGTAGGTAAACCTTTAGGTCCGCAATTCACAGGAATGCCTTTCCATGTGCAATTTGCTCCCTTTCCCGGCTCCGGCGCTGTGTTGAGATCGAATTTCAAATAGTTTGCGACAAAGAGATCGAGCTTGCCATCGCGATCGTAGTCGACGAAGGTACAGCCCGAGCCCCAACGATTGCCTGTCGTTCCGAGTCCTGCTTTTGTAGTTGTATCTGTGAACGTGCCGTTCCCATTATTTCGATAGAGAACGTTCTGGCCCCAATACGTGAGGAAAAAATCTTCGTACCCGTCATTATCGTAATCGCCGGCGCAAATCGCCGAGCCCCATCCGGACGACCGCAGCCCTGCTTTGACGGTGACATCTGCGAATGTGCCGTTGCGCTTGTTCTGGTATAGCTTAACGGTAGGCTCTTTCCCTTTGGGAAAGCCTTCGAGGCGAGTTCCGTTGAGGAGCAGAATGTCTATCCAACCGTCGTTATCATAATCGAGGAACGCGACACCACTGCCGTTAGTTTCAATGATGTATTTCTTTCGTTCAAGTCCACCGTAGATAATCGGTTCCGAAAGCCCCGCGGATGCCGCCACATCGACGAAGCTGACTGGAAAACCTTCTTCATCCTTTCCAGCTGTCACCATTAGACCGGCAGGATGATGGTGTTGTGTATTCGCACCATACGGGCCAGATGGCGACACAGTAGGTCCATTTGCAAGCAACGCGCCGGCTGCGAGACAGAATATGACCGGGTGGCAACCCTTTCGAATCTTCGCGAACATCTTTAAGCCATCTACCTAC
The DNA here is from genome assembly GCA_035644135.1 of Pyrinomonadaceae bacterium. Classification (GTDB taxonomy): domain Bacteria; phylum Acidobacteriota; class Blastocatellia; order Pyrinomonadales; family Pyrinomonadaceae; genus PSRF01. The sequence continues at coordinate 12,008 of DASQPD010000081.1, read as the reverse complement.
CTATCCTTATCAGAGCTTGTCCTTAGGCGGTCAGCGATTTCAAACTCCTTTTTTGCCTCTTCTAATCGATTGGCTTGTCGCAAAACTTGAGCGAGCAGCTGATGACCGGAGAAATTGTTCGGGTCCATCGCTAGCGCGCGCCTTAATACAGTTTCAGCGTTCAATAGATCCCCTTTCTTAAAATGAACCTTCCCCAGCACAATATAAGGACCACTGAAGTACGGGTTGAGCCAAATAGATTTTTGCAGAGGTGCAACCGCTTCATCCCATTTGAGCTGCCGCGTGTATGCCTCTCCCAACCTGTAGTAAGCCATACCGAACGCTGGATTGATCGCTATCTCTCTTTGGAGAAGTTCGATACCACGATCGATTTCGGCACGAAATATTGCGAGTTCACCAAGTAAGAAATTAGCCTGTGGCAGGTGCGGATCAAGTTCAAGCGCTTTTCGCAGTTCTTTCTCGGCTAAGTCTTCGAACTGCTGGCGAATCAGCATCTGGGCGTTGATTAGGTAAGCAGATGCGGAATCGGGTGGGACACGAAACATTCGTGCGAACGCGTCGCGCGCCTTTTCTGGGCTGTGTGTTTGAATGTAGCTGAGTCCTAATACATATCCTGTCTCCACACTATCAGGTGACCAGTGTTTAACTTCTTCGAGATATGGAATCGCCTCTTTAAAGTGTCCCATCAGGTAGTGAGATAGCCCCAGCATCTGCACCCCTTGTTGGTACTGAGGGTTAGCTTCCCGCACTTGCTTCACGGCTATCGAAAGATGCTCAATCGCTCGGACGTGGTCGCTCTTTTGGTAGTAGGCGAGCCCTAAAAGATAATTTATTGTCGTATCGTTTGAACTGGACTTTGCCAGGCCTCTCAGCATCCCTATGGCATCGTCAATCCTACCGACACTTATGAGCGACTGCGCTTGCGCGACCGTTGGAGCGTCTGATTGAGTCTTTGACACTGACTGGCTTTGCGTTTGACTTGCGACGCTTAGCGCAAAAATAGCGACCAGCAGGTTGGTCGACATCACCTGGAAGGCAGACTTGATCATACTTGTACTCTTTAGCTGTAGTGCGAAATGGTAACACACCGGCTCCCTTCTTCGTTTTCCGTTGACACTGGGCAGCGAGAAGAATATAAGTCGCTTGTTAAGCACAGTGGAGGCGCACAACGAGGCAATAAATCTGATATGCCTGACACTGATAAGTCCATTCAGGTTCCGATTGATTCAGTGGGTCAGATGATTAATGAAGCGGCGAAGAGGGCTTTGATCATCACACAGGGACAGCGACGCCCCGGATGCGTACAGGAAAAAATTGAATCAACTGCTCGGCGCGTCAGGTTAGCCGCTAGAGTATCGCTTGAGTCGCTCGACCAGCGGGTGTTAGTTTCTAGCCTCGTTAACGAGGTCTTTTTCTAAGGATTCATTCTCTGCAAAGTTCGAGAAATCGACGGTCGACATTCGACTTAGGCTTTTTTATTCCTTGGTATTTTAGAAATTGGATTAAATCCAAATTTTCGTAAAGCCTGCGTTGTTCCGGGGCTAGTTTGAAGGTCTGTCTGCGTGAGGCATCGGTATTTCTAAGCCCCATTTCCTTTCATATCAAGCTGTATTATAGCGTCTCGATGATTAAAGCTTTGGCCTTACCGTTAAGGGACGTCTGAAAACATTGACTTTACCGTTAGCGGCGTCTAAATTGCGTGAGCCGTAAGCGATCTAATCAGCAACCCCCTAGTCTGCATCGTCTTTCTTGCGCTATTAAAGAAGTTCGAAGCCCCGGCTCACAGAATTTTCTACGTGCGGGTTTAAAGTTCGTGGTAACCGCTTTCTCAAAAGCCAACACCTAAGGAGCACTTTATGCGCAGAAGCAAACTCACGTTATTCCTTCTTAGCCTGTTACTTGTCGTCACATTCGCCCTGGATATTCGTGCGCAAGCAGTGTATGGCAGTATTTCTGGTATCGTCACCGATGCCCAGGGAGCGGTGATCCCAGATGCCACCGTGACAATCACGAGCATCGACCGAAATACCTCGGATACTGTTAAGACGAACGACTCCGGACTGTATGTCAAAGACCGGTTACTGCCTGGGAATTATAAGGTCACAATCGAAAAGTCCGGGTACAAGCAAGGGCTTGTAACTTCGGTTGTGGTGAATGTTGATGCTCAAGCCAAAACTGACGTCACGCTCCAAGCCGGGCAGGTCAGCGAAACAGTGACGATCACGGCCGCCGAAGGTCAAGACCTAAAGACCGACCGCGCTGATGTGGCGACAACCTTCGAAACGCGCCAAATCACCGATTTACCAATCGTCGACCGGAACTTCACAAAATTCATTCTGCTCACACCGGGCACGCAGCAGCTTCAATGGCAACACGCGGCGAGCGAAAACCCGCAAGGTTCGACGCAGATCATGGTCAACGGTCAGCACTTTAGCGGTACCGGCTACCAACTGGATGGCACTGAGAACCGCGACCCTATTCTTGGCATCATCGTCATCAACCCGAACTTCGAGGCGGTTGGCGAGACCAAGATTACTTCGCAGAATTATGATGCTGAGTTCGGGCAGGCAATCGCCGGCGTCGTTTCGGTGCAAACCAAATCGGGCACGAACGAGCTCCACGGCAGCATCTTCGAGTTCCGGCAGAATGATGTGCTGCAAGCACGGAATCCCTTCACCCAATTCCAGAAGGATCCACTTACTGGCAAGTTCATACCCGATAGTTTGAAGAACCAGTTTGGAGGATCGATTGGCGGTCCGATCATAAAAGATAAATTCTTTTACTTCGGCGACTATCAAGGAACGCGCAGCAAGACCGGCGGATCGCGCTTGCTGACGGTTCCGACAAATGCAGCGCGCACTGGCGACTTGAGTGGGTATGGTGTAAACATCTATGACCCGCAGACTGGTCTGCAGTTCCCCGGCAATATGATTCCAGCCGGCCGTCTATCACAGCAGGCTCAGAATCTCTTGAAACTGATCCCTGCACCTAACGCACCAGGGACGGACAATGGCACTCGTAACAATTATGTCGCTTCCGGGAGTGAGGTTTTCAACAACGATACCTTCGATGTTCGCATCGACAGTCGGCTCTCGGGCAACTTGAATTTGTTTGGCAGATATAGTTTCGCCAACTACAAGCGCAATGGTGCACAAGCTTTCGGAGCGGGTGGCGGCCAGCAGTTAGTGGCGCTGGGCGGCACCTCGAAGGTTCGCAATCACAGCGTGGCGATTGGCTTTGACTACACTCTTTCTCCTACTGTCGTGGTCGACTTCCGGTTCGGCTTCTTCAAGTACGGAGTCAATGTTCTGCCCAACGATTTCGGCAAGAAGCCGGCGGCGGATGCAGGCGTTCCTGGGTTGAATCTCGACGAGAATTTCACATCGGGCCTGTTTGAAGGTTTTGTTCAAGGCGACCGAGGTTTCACTTTCGGTTCCGGCCTGGATGAATTCGCCGGACGTTGTAACTGTCCTTTGAATGAGCAAGAAAAACAATACCAATTTGTCGGCAATCTCGTGAAGTCTTGGGGCAATCACACCTTTAAGTTCGGCATTGATATCCGCCGCGCATTAAACTTGCGAGTGCCAAGCGACAATCATCGATCTGGGGAGCTGTCCTTCAGCGAGAATCGCACGGGCCAGGTAGTGAATGGCCAACTTCAGGCAAAGGGGCTTGGGATTGCGACCTTCCTGATCGGAGATGTGACTTTCTTCAAGCGCTTCGTCAGCACAAGCACCACAGCGGCAGAGCGGCAGTGGCGTCATTTTTATTATGCGCAAGACACCTGGCGCGTAACCCCGAAGCTCACTCTCGCCTATGGTCTGCGATTAGACGTCATCAACCCACAGAAGGTTAATGCAGCAGGCAACGGTGGTTTCCCTGACACAACAACTGGAGAAGTCATCGTAGCCGGAGAAGGGGGAAACAACCTGAATGGTGGCGTCAAAAATAACTTGAATTGGGCGCCTCGCCTCGGGATCACTTATCAGCTAAGTGAGAAGACGGTGGTGCGGGCTGGCTACGGTCGCAGTTATGACATCGGCGTGTTCGGCTCTGTCTTCGGCCATACCGTTACACAGAACCTGCCGGTTCTGGCCATCCAAAATCTTTCAGGCAACAACGGACAGGAAGCTGTCTTCACTCTGGCGCAAGGCCCGCCAGGGTTCACGAATTTCTTCGGCCTGACTGCGCCTCCCAATCGGGGCGGCGTGCCGAATGCGTCGCTACCATCAAACGGGCGGTTCTTCCTCCCGGATGGAGTCACTCCCCGTGTCGTGAATTTCAAACAAACGCTTCCCACCGTCGATGCCTGGAACGTGACCGTGCAACACCAACTGACCAATAGCATATCGGTTGAAGCAGCATACGTTGGGAATAAGGGCACGCATGTGTTCTGCGGTAATAACCCGGACTGCGAAGGCAACCAGGCGACTCTCGCAGGGTTTGGGACTGTGCCGAGAAATAACCGCCGTGTCTTCTTCAACAGGTTCGGGTGGACGCAAGACGTTCTTCTCTACTCTGATGGCGGCGATGACCACTACAACGCGCTTCAAGCTAAACTCACGAAGCGTTTCACTAACGGTTATTCGATTCTGGCTCACTACACATTGCAGCGGGCGACCAATTACGACCGCGACTACTTCTTCATCGACCGAAAGGTCAATTATGGGCCGGCGGATTTTAGCCGTACCCACGTTTTTGTCATTGCGCAGGTGTCGGAGCTGCCGTTCGGGCGCAACAAGCGATTTTTCGGGAATGTCTCCAAACGTATGGACTATCTTGTTGGTGGATGGCAAGTCAACTCGAATTCGTTCATTGAAAGCGGATTGCCCTTCAATGTTGGCTACGATACCAGCGGAATCTCAGACACAGGCCCCAATCGACCGAACATAGTAGGGGATGCTAAGACGGGTGGACCACGAGATCGTTTCTTCGATCCTACTGTCTTTGCGAAACCGGCCGTAGGAACTTTTGGCAACCTGAAGAGAAACGCGCTGCGCGGGCCGGGTTACTGGAGAACTGACGCTTCGCTATTCAAGAAATTCCGCTTCACTGAAAACACGGAACTGGAGTTCCGCGTTGAGGTAGTGAATCTCTACAATCACGTTAACCTCGACCAACCCGACTCATTTATCGGGAATCCGGCCAGCCCCAATGCCCATGCGGGAGTTATCTCGAACACGGCTTACGGCGGTGGAGACCCGCAGCGCAATTTCCAATTTGCGTTGAAGTTCAAATTCTAGCGAGTTTGAGCTGCGAATCTGAGTTGGCGGTACTTAGCCAACTAACGCCAACGACGTACCTAACAAAAACGAGAAGCCTTTCTGGGCTTCTCGTTTTTCTAACGCGGGTGGCTGGTCTATGGCTTATCGAGTCAATTTCGTGCCATCCAGCTTCAACACGTTCTGCTTCTCTCTTTCAGGCAATTGAGCATAGAGCTCTGTGAAAGCGGCATTGGTCCAGCCAAACCCAATCTCATTAGACTTGTATCCAAACTTCAGTCCCGCGCTGACCTCCGATTCGCGTCGCTCGACGTCATACTTCTCCACGATCGTGTTGTGCTGGATGAATTCCTTCAGAATTGTCGAAAGAAAGTTCGCAGTGACGCGATTAGCTTCTTCGTTATATCCATAGCGGCGCAGTCCCTGGATGGCTATCATCTCCGTCGGCGCCCAGCCAAAAGGAGCATCCCATTGACTACCGCTGACGGAAGTGCTTGTTAGCAGCCCGCCTGGTCGTTCAAAAAGATGAAGGTTCGCCACAATCCGCGCCGCCCGCCTTTCATCAGCAGCACCAACCCACAGGGGATAGAAAGTCGTCACGAAGGGATAGCGCCGCAGTTTCTTCTCGGCAAAGTTATAATCGTAGTAAAGACCGTCCTGTTCATCCCACATCAAGTTGTTGATCCTTTTACGCCGTTCTTGAGCGCGATTCGTCCAGACCCGTGCCTCCCGACCACGGCCAAGGATTCTTAGAATTTCTGCCGTATCCGTCTCCATCAGGTAGAGCAAAGAATTCAGGCACACTGGATCGTAGTGGATGATATCGATGTTGAAGGGTCCGAATCGATTTGAGGGATCAAAGCCGGACTCGCGCATCGAGCGGTCGCCCTTGTAGAAGAGATCTGTTAATTGGTCCCTCGCTTTGTCGTAATACTGGCTTAGATCGTAGTCTTTGACATCGTGTGTGCGGTAATAGTCTTTGACGAGATCGTAATGGTCTCGTCCTTTGTCGTCGCGCTCACCCGATAGAACTTCCGGTGCTGGACCGTCACCCAGGTCATAATAACGTGAAAGCCCTGTCTGCTTTGTGAGGTGTGGTTCTTCGATCCAGAAGCGGTAGTATTTCTCGATGGCCGGGACGGTTGTTCGCAGCCAAGCGACACTTCGCTGCTTCCGGTAAACGTTAAGGATCATTTGCGTCAAAAACGGAGGCTGAGAGCGTGACAGGTAATAAGTTCGATTGGCGTTCAGTATTTTGCCGTAGTGTTCAATCTGATAAAGAAAATCATCAGTCATATTCCTTGCCAATGCTACCTCGCCATCTCGGACTAGTCCCACTTGCGTAAAGTAGCTGTCCCATCCATACATCTCGTTGAAGCGCCCACCAGGCACGACATACGGGTAAGGCAGGTAAAGCAGACCGTGTTCTCGAATCTCACCCGCGTTCGCAGGCAGCTGCCGAATTTCAATCGTGGCAAAGTCTTCGGGCGACATCTGAGCCTGTAACGTTTGCTCGATGTTTTTGATATTCTCGCGGCGAGAAACATAAACAGGCCAGCGCCCATTGGCCATAGGCTTGAACTTTGGATCAGGGGCAGCCCTGGCAAGTTGTGCGCTCGATCGTGTCAATGAACGCCAGCTTTCTTTGATATATTTTTGGATAGCCCGAAGCTGGTCCGCGGATGCCTTATCTGGCGCAGACTCGGATAAGGCTAAGGGAGAAGAGATCAGTAAAAGAATTGTTATGAGAAAGAGGAAATCTTTCCTGGCCTTTGGTTTCTCTGTCACGCTCATTCTTCTCCTTAAAATCATTACGCTTCCGGTATTCAATATAGACTCTGAGCCATCGGGATGAAAGGCTGAGGGTTCGATATTAATGTCTAGGATCACCAATAATTCACCCTCGAATTTTAAGGATCTACAGTCTGTAAACTCTCGCTTCCCAACCGCTCAAATTCACGACCGTGACATTCTCTTCTTTGGCGTCTGAGTTTGAAAGTGCCAACTGACCAGCCTTCACGCCTGCGGGCAGCGTGTACGCCACCTTTTCTTTTGAAAGGTTTAGAACAACGAGATACTTATCCGGGCCGAGCGTGCGCGTATAAGCAAAGATCGAAGGGTGTTGCGGGTCGAGGTCCTTGTAGTCGCCGTAAATCAAGGCAGGAGTTCTTTTCCGCAATTCGATCATTCTTCTGAAATAATCGTAAACCGAATTCGGATCGGCCAAAGCCTGACTGGCGTTAATCTCTTTATAGTTTGGATTCACCGCAAGCCATGCTTTAGCGCCGGTAGTAAAACCTGCATTTGCGGAGTTGTCCCACTGCATAGGCGTGCGGGAGTGGTCGCGGCTGGTTTTCCGTAGGTGAGCGATATAATCGGCTGCGTCTACTTGTCCGGTCAAGACCTCAGCCTTCCAGGCATTCTTCACCTCAATATCATCAAACTCTTCGATCTTCGTGAAAGGATAGTTGGTCATCCCCAGTTCATCGCCTTGATAGATGAACGGTGTGCCTTTCTGCGTCAGCAGTATCGTCGCCAACGCTTTTGCCGAAGCTAAGCGATACCCTGGGGAGTCGTCACCGAAGTGAGAAACCACGCGCGGGTTGTCATGGTTGGACAAGAAGACCGTATTCCAACTATGTACGTCCAGTGCCTTGTCGTAGCGAGTATAGATCGCCTTAACATCGCGCCAGGTCCACGGTTTCTTTCGCCACCGCTGACGGTCAATACCGACGACGTCGAACTGAAAAATCATGTTCAATTCATTGCGTCTTTCGTCCACAAGCAAAGGCGTCTTCTCGAGCGTCCAGCCCGCAGCTTCACCGACAGTCATCACATCATATTTTGACAATACTTCACGATTCATTTCTTGAATGTAATCATGGAGTTTCGGCCCCGAAGCATAGACTTTGCCGAAATTGCCGTCGTAGTCTTTAGGAAAATCCGGAAAGCTCTGATCTTTTGAGATAAAGGGAATCACGTCCATACGGAAGCCGTCCGCCCCTTTATCAAGCCAAAACTTCATGATGTCGTAGACTTCGTGGCGCACTTTGGGATTCTCCCAATTTAGATCGGGCTGCTTTTCGGCGAAGAGGTGCAGGTAGTATTCGCCCGTTGCCGCATCTTTCTTCCAGGCTGGACCGGAAAAGTACGAGACCCAGTTATTCGGCTCTTTGCCCGCCTTGGCGGGTCGCCAAACGTAGTAATCGCGATACGGATTGTCTTTTGATTTCCGACTCTCGGCGAACCATACGTGTTCGTCGCTCGAGTGGTTAACCACCAGGTCAAGAATCATCTTCATTTTGCGCTGCTTAACGCCTCTCAACAGTTCATCAAAATCAGCCATCGTGCCGAACTCTCTCATTATCTTCCGGTAGTCACGAATGTCGTAACCGTTATCCGCATTCGGTGAGTCGTACATCGGGCTAAGCCAAATAACGTCTACGCCTAAACCCTTGATGTAATCGAGTTTTGAAGTAATACCTTTCAAGTCACCGATACCATCGCCGTTTGAGTCTTTGAATGAGCGTGGATAGATTTGATAGACAACGGCTTCTTTCCACCATTTTTTTTTGTAACCGTTCGCGGTGCTGTCGTTTTGAGCGTTAGGACTCAGTGGTTCCATTGCGGTTGGTTTTTCCGTTCGGGCCGCCAAAATTAAGGGCACGGCAAATATCACGATTAGGGAATATAAGGTTTTCATTTCATCTTCCGATCTTCCATCCATGCTGGCAGCAAGCAGGTCGGGACCACTTCGCGGCAGCGGGTGTGTGAAAAGGCGTATTGCCGTGTATCGCACATCTCAGTCAGAGAGACTTTACCTTTTGTAATGCCTAAGAGGGATGGTCAAGTCTCGCCGGACGTAAGTGTCTGTTGGCCCATTGAAGGCAATTACTAAACGCGTTGCATTAGGTCCGCCCGTTTCCTTTATTACGTCGCTTACCTCGCCGATTTCGTGCGGAGTTCGCACGTTCAACCGATAGGAATGCCCGCCGAGCCCCTCAAGTACTAGATGCAAAGCGTCATGATCTGCGCGTGAGCTAAGAATCCGGAGGCCTTTGCTTTGTGCGCCTGGGGCGGGTATGTCCTGATCTGCGAAAACATCTGTTCCTTCGTCGTAACTATAGACTACATCAATGGTCGGCTGGTCAGCATCAAGACTAACCTCAGCGCGCTGCACATCGCCGATAATGTTGGTCACAAATTTGGTGGATCGCCCCCGAACTCTAACTGCGCTGATGCGTGCGTCAAGCGGAAAAGCTGGCGCGACGGTGATTCTCTCGCCCATGGTCGCACCCTTGACGGTCAACGCCCCTCGTCTTGTGATCTTAACCGTTAAGCGCCGTATCTCGCGCTCGAGCGTGATATCAAAACGCGTGTTGCCGGCCGGCACGTTCCGAGCTTCAATTTGATTCCAGTTCGCAGGCAACTGAGGTGCAAACCGCAACTCTTTGCCTCCGGCTCTTGCCTCTATCCCGAGCAGCCCGCGGACGGCAGGCGTGATGACCATGGCCTCCGACCAGACTTGATGATGAGATGAGCGGCCGAAAGGTGCGTTGAAGTCGCCAGACAACAGTTCTGTCACATATCCAAGTGCACCGGTGAAAGTGAGCAAGGCATTCGCCGTTAGTGCTTGATAACCAACGTGGGGGCGACCGTAACGATAAGCGCCCATGCTGGCCCAGCCCGTAAAAAGCGGCCATACGGAACCATTGTGATAGGAAAGCGGATCGTAGAGCCGGCTTTGATCCGAGAGGAGGCGCGCACCCCAGTCGGTGGCGATATGGTTGCTGCCTATATGATCTATCTCCGATTGTGCACGCTCAGCCGTCATTGTCTCAAACCAGAGCGGGACAGCAGGAAGCACAGTGTCCTCGTCAAAGATTCTCCTATTGCTCAATTCATTTAAACGCGCCTGACGCTCGATGATATTCGGGCCGGGTTCAGCCTCAGGCGGTTTTTCAGCTGGTAGCTTGGTAGCGAAGGCGTAGAAGCCGCGGTCCCCAAGCCAATAAGTTTGCTCCATCGCGGTGCGCGTTCGCTCGCCATTAGCCCGCGCCGCTGCGGCCAGGTCACTATCGCCGACGACAGCGGCCATCTCAGCAAGACAACGCGATGCCTCGATCCAGAGACCTTGCATGTAAATCTCTTCGTGTGGGGGATAGAGTGCGCCGCCCTCGACCCATCCGTGACCAAACTTCGTTTTCTTTGAATTCTCAATCAGTTGATTGCTATCCGTGTCGGTGGCGGCAGAGAAGCGATAAGCTTTGACGATCGATTCCCAATTCGTCCGAAGGAAATCTTTATCGCCGGTTGCCCGCCAGTAATCGCCATGGGCAATCACGTAGAGCGGTGATCCGTCGGCGCTGTTCCAGGGAAATTCATAATCGGTGAACCAGGGAATCAGCGACGCGCTCTGGGAGATCTCGTGCGGGATCTTGCCATCTGCCCGCTGAAATTTCCTCAAGAATTCAAGCGCTTTCCTTGCAGCTCCAAAATCACCGTAGGAGTTGATGGCCAGCGAGGTCCACATTGCATCGCGTCCGAAGAACCAGGCGAACCCAGGACGTTCGCTATCGCCTGAAGTGCGAAAGCCCGCGACCAATCCTGTACCGAGGGAGGGGTTGGTTGCGATGCCCTTGTCCACACCAACCTTGGCCCAACTAAAGGCCTTGTTGAGACTGTCGTCAGGAGTTTTTAAGCTAACCGTCTCATTTTCGAGGCGTTCGTAATAAGCGACGTTCTTATCGTAAAGCTCTGGTATTGAGTGAAGCAGGCGATCATAGATAGCCTTCGTCTTCTCACGCCCTTCGACGCCGCCGGCAATGACAATAGGAATAAAGCTCGTAATCAAATCTTCAGGCGAGGCGTTGATGACGAAACTTGCAGGGACATCTCTCGGCTCTTCCTGGTACGGCATGACCGAAGCGTCTTGCCCGGCTGGTGAGCCAATCAGACCAACAAACCGTTTAGATTCTTCGGTGATGTAGTAAACATGTTCCTTCTTTTCCCATTCGAGATTACCTGTCATTAAACCGGCAGGCCAGGCCAGTCTCAGCTTGGGACGGAACGAGACCGTCACGCTTATCGGCAGCGTACTCTTTACGTCAAGCAGCATGATAATGCCCGGTTCATCCACCGGGGCGAAAATGGTTTGATGCACAGTGAAGGCTGCGTGCGAGTAGGTAAAGGTCGTGGCTTCGGGACGCGCATTGATCAGGATTGCGAGGTCCGCGGCGCGGAATTCCAGCGGATAGCCTTCGATGCGAAACGAGAGCTGGAAATCATCAAGCAATTTCAACGGGTAGACCCAAGATTCAAGAGCTCGATGCTCGTAACCTAAGACAGCTGACTTGTGACCGACCACATCAAAGAAAGTTCCCGCATGGGTAATTCGCTCCAACTCCAGTCCGCTTTTCTTCAAGATGAACTTGGGCGTAAACACGGTGTTTGCCTGAGCCTGCGCGGGCGACGCTAACTGGTTTTGCAGAAAAAGAATCAGGCAAATAGCCAAGCCCTCGTATATCCAGCCCTTCACGTTATCATCTCCCTAATACAAATTAATCGTTGCAACCTGTGTCGTTGAGGCGCCCTGATTTTTATTAAGAAGAAGTCATTCTAAATTTCTAAGTGAAAATTGCAACCGAAAGAAAGAGTAAGTGCCTATTTGCTCAGGCCCATCTTGGGGTATTGTAGCAACTTACAGCTGATCAGCGGAGATCATGTCGGAGTGATCCAGCACCGGTACTACTGTAGCAGGATTTCGATATGATTCGTTCGGCAAGA
>DASQPD010000080.1:0-6287 GCA_035644135.1 Pyrinomonadaceae bacterium | reverse complement strand
ATCGACAAACTCCAATCGGTTATTCCGACGGCACAGCAGTAGCAGTGAGCTGGTCCTGGGACTGCATTTATAGTTCCTTATCGGGTGAAGCTGCCGGCGATGGCTGGCCCCTTCGAATAAACCGGAAGGCGATTCGCTTCGGTCGCTGACCCACAAAGGGAGAAATAATTTGCGAGGGAAACTTCTTAACACAATCTTGGCTCTATCGATCCTAACGGTCGTCGCCGTGGCAACTGCTTCGGCGCAACTGCCTGGAACCAGGACGAGCGCACAGATTCCATTTGATTTTATTGTCGGCGAGCAAACGCTTCCCGCGGGTACGTATGAGTTGAGGCGACTCGGAAATGATCCATATTTACTTTGCATCCAAAACGTTGACGATAGCCGGAACGTGATCATCTTCAAGACGAGTCTCCTCGATGACCGGGATTCGATTCGTCAGAGCGCGCTAGTATTTCACCGCTATGGCGACGTCTACTTCCTTGCCGAGATCAGGTCGCGGTACGAGGGGATCTCGCGTGAGCTGCAGCCTTCTGAGCAGGAACGCGGAATGGAACGCGGACTGGCGAGCAATAACAAAGCGCCTGAGTCGCAATCCGTACCGCTGGCTGCAAATTGAGGAGGCGCGTAATACGCGGATTTCACGGGTAGCACATTTTGAGGTCGGTGGTGTCAGAGCCACCGACTTCTTTTTGTGTACTGGGCCGCAAGAGCACCACTTGTATCTCCAGACTGTGTAACAAACCGCCAAGTTCTTGTTTTCTTGACAAGGTTTTTGGGGATAGGGACTCTCAACCTGCGAAGCAGGTGAAAGCATATAGCCTTGGGTGAAGCGAGGCTTTGCGAGCGACACCCTAGGATCGAGCGCGATCAAACCGATCAGGAAGTAGGATCTTTCTTGACGAGATCACAGCGCGGTTGGCACCGCAAGATTCTTGCAGCCTGCGAAGCAGGCGAAAGCATAAAGCCTAGGGTGAAGCGAGGCTTTGCGAGCGGAACCCTAGGACCAATCGTGAATAAGGTGCAAGCCCGCGAAGCGGGGCGACAGCTAATTCAGTTTATACATTCTGTCGCCCGCTGCGCGGGCTTACAACCCACCTATACTAACCCTTCGTGATTTTGCGATTGCGTTCGCGAAATCACGAGCGTAGTCAAGAGCGCGGCCCGCCGAATTCAGTCGAGTCCCAGTCACATAAAAATTGTCCTCTATTTAATTCGCTCGTTTCCAGCCCTCCCTTCAATCGAGAACCAGATTGGAATGCCTGTTGCACTGGGGGCTATTCGCGAAGGAAGAGAAATCGTTCGCTGAGTAAAGCGAATCTGTGACGGAGCAACTTGGTAAGTGTTCGGTTGCAGAGTTCAGTGGCCTTGGTGGAAAACGGCTACGATGGAAGGAGAACCAGCAATGTTTGACGTGTCGGACAACTCGGTAATCGGTTTTTACGCGCAGCAAAGGCGACGGTCAAAGGCGCTTAACATGACGTTCGAGCTGCTGCAGTTTTTAGCAGCGGCAGCATTCCTGATCGCGGGCGCGACTAAACATGCGGGACCAATAAATCTCGCGAACTTTGAAAAGATCGGACTGGGCCAATGGTTCCGGTATTTCATCGGAGGTCTGGAAATGATCAGCGCGATTTTGATCATGGCGCCGAGAACGGCTGCGCTGGCCGCGACGGTCCTTGCTGCAATAATGATTGCTGCAATTGCGACGCATCTGTTCATCATTGGCCCACCCCCGATTTCCGCAATCGTACTGCTGGTGTTGACTGCGGCAATAGCGTGGTATCGCGGTATCTACGAGTAAGTGAGCAACGCGATTTCTCATCGCCTTCGCAATTGAGGTGAGGATGAAAAAAGAAGCGCCGAACAATCGCCGGAGACGGAGAGGGCAAGGATTTAGATATGTCAGTTGAGGTGAGCACATGGGCCATCGTATTGCCGGGAGGCAACGGTACTCGCCTGCAAAGCTTGACGCACGACGAAGGCGACTGGAGACCGAAGCAGTTCAGCAAAATCTTCGCGGCAAGAGCTTGCTCACTCATGGCGCAAACGAAACGTAACGAGCTGCTTTCTTTGGTGCAGCTCTACAAAGCCCTTGGCGGCGGCTGGCAGCAGTGATGTTGCGCACTCAGTTGAAGGCTATCTTTTTAGACCTTCGGGTGTGGTGTTAAGCATCGCCGCCGGGAGGCGACAACTCGAGTACAAGAAGGTTCTTTCATCTGTGAGTTTGAATATGACCCGTGCGGATAGCACTTTTGACAACACATTTCATGTAAACCCGCATGTCGCACAGCGGCTATATGACGCTGGCGGTTAGAGTACGAGCCCGGTCAACTCCTGGTGGCGTTTGATTTTGGCGTGGCGGGTTTCACCGCATATATTTCAGGTTCGAGAACAGAATTCGTTGACCCAAGCAGCTTACCAACCAACTTGAGACGACCCGAATTATGGTTTATCCGAACTGGGCGGCACACGGCATCAGTCGGCGGCGCAATTTGTCTTTGATCAGAGAGATGCCATTGGCGTTGTAGCTTCCCAGGATGGAAGGTTGTCAGTTCTAGGGTGGGATCGGACCCAAGGAAAGTGGCCGTTATCCGTCCGGCGGAGTTTGCTCTGTTGTAAGGTGTCTGGCTCCAAACTAAATCAGGGCTGCGACTCCTTCTTGTCTTCGGCCACGAAACTTACTGCAAATTTTCCTCCCGTGTCACTGGCGCCTTGCATTGTTAAGGTGGCAATGGATTTGCCGTCTGCTCGCAGAAACAGTTTTCCCGTGCCCTTCGCGTCCTTCGCGTTCTTGACAACGCCGCCCGTAATTTTCAGGTAAATGCCCTGGCTGAGATCTTTGCTGGCGGACCACCGGCCCTGCTCGTAAAGTTGCATGTCAGTGTATAGCGTAAACTCCGCTTCACCGTTCTCCCTTAGGATAACCAGAACCCCGGTGATCTTGTATTCATCGCCGTCCGTGATGAGGGTACCCGTGCCATGGGCTAGCGATTGGAGAGAAACGATCCGCTGTGCGACCGTAGAGGCAGGCTGCGCCAGCCAAAGCACAATGGCGAGCCCAAGAATGATTGCGATGGTCTTCCTCATAGTTGTACTTCCTTTCAATACGATCGCGAGAACTTACGGTGCTACCGGAATTGACAGCTTGACGATCTGGCCTTGTCGAAAGACCTTGATCACTAAATTGTCGCCCGGTCTGAGTTTGATGATGCTGGCGTAAATATCACCGCAGCTGCCGCCGCCTTCTTCCACCGGAACGTCATTCACTCCCAGAATAATATCTCCTCCAAGAACCAGCTCTTGCCCTTCGACGTTCGCTCGCTGCGTGCCTGCATGGATTCCCCAGCGCCAGGCTATCGACCCTTCTGCCACCCGCTGAACAAGAACACCTGCCGGCTGCGGCAGATTAAGTGCCTTGGCGAGATTCCCGTCTACGAGAAGACCTTCGATACCAGACCAGAACGGTTTCTGCTCCAGCAAGAGCCGTCGTGTTGTATTTGAGCTTGCAGCAAAGGCCAAGCCTTCCGAGCCCCCGGAAGTGCTCATAATCTTGCTGACAATTCCAATGACTTCGCCGTCCAAACTGAACAGCGGGCTACCGGAGTTGCCACGGTTGACAGCGGCGTCGGTTTGTAAGAACTCCACTATGGTGTTCTCGACTCCTCTGTTGACTGTGTATCGCCCGCTGATGTGTCCCGCAGTCAATGTATGACTCAAGCCGTAGGGAGCCCCCACTACAAATATTTCATCTCCCACCGCGACGCGGTCCGAATCGGCAAGCGTGGCCGGCGCCAGGTTCAGAGGCGGGCGCTCAAGGTGCAGCAATGCGACATCAGCAGAGACGGTCGTGCCCACAACGTGTGCGGGAATCACCGTACCATCAGCGAACTCGACCACTATCGCGTCAGCTGCCTGCACCAGATGTGCTGCTGTGAGCACTTTGCCATCACTTGAAACGAGTACACCTGATCCCAAACCGTTCAAACTGACCATTCGCTCCTGAGGGAAGGGTGCTAATTCCTTCTGCGCAGTTCTGACGATGACAACGGCTTGTTCGACTTTACGAAACGCCTCTCGAAGTTGCTGACCATGGCTCTGGTTCCAGACTCCTGAAAGGATCAGGAGACCGAGGCCAAGTGTTATCCTGAAATTCATTTTGTTAATGCGGGAAACGCATCCCTCCTAGCACGCTTTCGTTGCTGCAATTCGGTTACCCAACTTTTGACGGTTGCAGCGATTTCACGCGTGCTCAGCTGGTCCGTCTTTTCTAGCTTGTAGGTTTGAGGATCTTTCAAACCTTCGTTTCTTCCCGGCTTTACGATTCTCACTCTGGAACTCACGTCGGAATTACCTCACCCCCAATAATTTGGTGCGGGAAACATCTCTTAGCCTCGCGAAATCGTCGCCAGCCATTTCATCTCATCATCGAGACTTTCTGGTAATACTCATTGAGAAGATCTTTCCCAGCCTCAATGCCAATTGTCTGAAGCACCTGGGATGCCAAAGCAAATTGTGACCGGCGAGATGGTCTCTTGCTTGTTTTCCAGCGCTTTTCAATTTGCAAGTTACTTTCGCTGCCTCATGGTCGGTTACCAGATCTGCCGCCATTTCGGCAAATGACGAAAAACTGGGCGGTGTTTCAGCAGCACGCTCGAATAAGAGCTCGGCATTCACAAGAGTTCATTGATTCGGCCGATTGGAACACCTCTTGCCCTTTACGAAAACGAACACAGCTTTGAAGGTCGACTTGGACTACAAGAAAAGAAAGGTAGACTTGGAATGAAACCAATCAAATCTAATCGGCACGTCACAATCGGTATGCGGGTGGTGGTTGTCCTCTTCTTGTTGCTCACTGCCATCGAATCGTTTGCGCAAAGAGTAGATGTGGACTTCGATAGGGACGTCGATTTCTCAAAATACAAGACCTACGCCTTTACGGAGGGCACGCCAACGCCGGTCACGCTAACTAATCAACGAATAGAAAAGGCCATAGAGGCTCAGCTTACCGCCAAAGGCCTGACGAGAGTTGAAAGCAATGCCGACTTAACTGTGGTCTTCCACTGCTCCGTCACCGAACGAACACAGTTCAGCACTAGGAACCTGGACGGCTGGGGTTGGGGACGCGGCTGGAGACGTTGGGGAGGAGGCGGAACAGAGATCACTGAAGTGGAGCAAATTCCTGTTGGGACTCTCATCGTCGATATCGGCGACTCATCTACCAAGAGGTACATTTGGCGCGGAACTGCCACTAAGACGATCAGCAGCAAACCTGACAAGAACGCGAAGGTAATCGATAACGTGATGAAGAAGATGTTCGAGAAGTTTCCACCTCAGGGAAAGAGGTAACACTTGAATCAGTGTGTGGTAGGCATGTCAGAAATCATTAACGCAACCTCGATCCCGAATCATCCGTTGTTTCGGCGGTCCATCGATGCTGCATGTGGTTGTGGCGCCATAACCTTCGCTGTTCCGCTAATCTCTTTCGGATTTCCACAATTCGTCTTTTCATTGCTCTGTCGCCTCCGCCGTTTAACTCTGCCGTATGCATCAATCCTTTAGTGCAAAAGCTTTGCCAGAGACTTCGACACAAGCCTGTATCGCCTTGAGCTTCTGTTTCTCCCGGGAGAATGACGGATTTATTGAAGAAAATGAGACGTTGATTTCGGAGGTGCTATTCGTGATTCATCGTTACGCGATGAAGCTTCGTGGTTTTCGTGAAGACGTTCGTGAAACCACGAAAATAGTGGGGCATATCCTGAAAAGATCACAAACTGAGCAAGAGCATTAATCGACATTTAGTTGCCAGGAGGGTCACTCTCTTTCGTTGTGCGGTTGGAGGTGTGGTTCTGTCTACCTGCGGAAATAAGGCGAGAGACTTCTCAGTCTGAATGAGGAGGATCTTTGCGTTCCTCCTGCTCCATCCATAGTTCGACGTACAAAGGAGCATTTTGGATAGCGATATTCCTGAAGCGCGCACCACAGAGAAACGTCATTGCCGCGCGATCTACAAAAGTAACCTCAGTCAAGTCAAGAGCCAGTTTCTTCCGTCTAGTACCGGTTCGCGACAACACCTTCTCAACTTCGGGAACATACTCGGCAGTGAAACGACCGCAAAGATTCACTGTAATGCATTTGGGGTTTCCGTTATCCGTCGTAATCTTTAACACGCGCTCAGAACTCCTTAGCGTTAACTCCGCTGGAGGTTCCCGGCATGTCGCGTGCCATGAGTATTACTTAAACAGGTGTTTATTGATTTTCAGCGCGCGGATGCGGGATTCGAGGGT
>DASQPD010000079.1:0-7447 GCA_035644135.1 Pyrinomonadaceae bacterium | reverse complement strand
GAACGAACCACGGACTGCGGTCCGTGGGATTGGGAAGAGTGGCGGGGTGCGGTTCTTTGTAGGTTGGGTATGAACGAACCACGGACTGCGGTCCGTGGGATTGGGAAGAGTGGCCCGAAACACCGACTGCGTGCCGATGGTTATCTCGCGATCGCATTTGTTGCAGCCTTTGCCATTGTTCTGATCGCTTGCATGAAACCAATGAAGGTCTACTTCGATTCAACCTCGCCGACACCGACAAAGTAGAAGGTGGTTCCAACTGGTTTTGCATATCCGCAACTAAACGGGCGCGCGAGGCTCGCGGCTTTGCCGCTCTCTTTGCGGAAAGCCTCTGGCTTTCCGGCCCTGACCCAGTCGTCTTGAGGCTACGCCTCGGCGGCAGAGCCGCAAAAACATCTTTGGCGCATAATCGGAAAGCCTGAGCCTTTCCGCAAGGGAAGCGGCACAGCCGCAGGTCAACCGAAGAACAGGCTAAGCATGCCGCTGGTTACGTTCCGGCGCCGCCAGAGAAATTGCGAGGGCGAGTAGAGCAAGAGTTGTGGGCAGCATCAGGGACCACAGCCCGGCGATCACAAAGCACCCCGCCCCGAGCCCCGCACCGCCAGCGAAGCCGATGATCGCCGGAAACGTGTGACGCGCTCGACGACTGGCCTCCGCCACCTTATCCGGATCGTTTCTGAGTAATACTTCGCCCACATCCATCACGAATCGTGTGATGTTGGTCGTCATCACGGCCGTGGAGGGCGAGTCCTTCAGCGACATCACCACCATTGCGTTCTGTACCGCCATCGCCGACACCCCTAGCATGCCTGCAAGTATCGTGATCGCCCCGTTCGGGCTGACGCTCGGACCCGCTGCTACGCTGAACGCAAGAAAACCGGTGAGCAGGAGTAACTGAAGCAGCAGCAGAGGTCGCAACGAGGCAAGCCCTGCCGCTTCCAGGCCAGCTACCAGCAGCCTCGTCACGCCGAGCACCGCGATGAAGACCGGAACCGATAGAAGATGCACTGGACTAACTCCGGTCCCGCTGACTATGTGTGCGGCTATGAGGATTAGGTTACCGGTAATGTGCGCGGTGAACAGCCCACCAAGTCCGAGGAAACCAATGACATCAGCGCTTCCTGCGATCATGCTGAGCACACTCGGGAGCATCTTCATGCCCCACGAGCTGTCGACTGAAGGCGTCGACACGCGGACCACTTCGGCCCGCAGCCTGTCAATGCCCAATTGAGATCGAACTGCCATCGTGCAAACTGGACCAAGCCCTCCATTAATTGTTGCCGATTTGCGCAACGCACTCTTTCAAAATCCTGCTGGTGCTTACTTGCCTTTGCTATCGAGTTCGTTTACAGCAACTCGCATTCAACTCGCGGGTCATGAAGTCAGTACCGATTCGCGGTAGCGTCGGGTTCGTCATTCCAGATCTAGGTCTCGATATGAAAGCTGACCCGACGCTACCGCGAATCGGTACTGACTTCATGACCCGTGAGTTGAAACTGCATCACTTTCTGATCCCCGTTCTATCGGCGTTAATCGGCGGCTAATTTCTTCCGAAAGCAACTCGCATACAAAATCAAGATCGCGACACTTTAGCGCAGATCAGAAAAGAACTGTTCGACCATCGCGAGTTAGACTCCGCGCTATTGAAGGGGGCAATTTTGAATGGCAAGCAAACGTAGTGAGATACAAAAGCCGACAGTCGTCTCAGGCACGGACCTGTTGAACCTGCCGATCTTAAACAAAGGAACAGCCTTCACCGAAGCGGAACGGAAGCAGCTTGGATTGGAAGGGCTGCTGCCGCCGCACGTCGAGACGCTCGAAGAGCAAGCCGTGCGTGCGTATGAGGCCTATAAGCGAAAGGGAGACGACCTGGAGCGCCATATTTATTTGCGCGCGCTACAAGATACCAACGAAGCCCTTTTCTACCGACTGCTACTGGACCACATTGAAGAGATGACTCCGCTGGTCTATACACCCGTGGTTGGACTAGCAATCCAGCAGTTCAGCCACATCTACCGGCGACCGCGTGGCTTATTCATCTCTTACCCGCTTCTTGATTCTATTCCTGCGCTGTTGCGTAATCGTCCCAATCGAGACATCGACGTGATCGTCGTCACGGATGGAGAGCGCATCCTGGGCATCGGTGATCAGGGCGCGGGCGGTCTCGGCATCTCGATTGGAAAACTTTCCCTTTACTCACTCATAGGTGGGATTCGTCCAGAACGGACGTTGCCCATCGTTTTGGATGTGGGGACCAACAATCAGGAAAGACTGAATGACCCGGAATATCTCGGCTGGCGACATGAACGTGTGACCGGTCAAGCCTATTACGACTTCATCGAGCAATTCGTTCAGGCAGTGAAGGTGGAGTTTCCGGACACGCTTCTGCAATGGGAGGACTTTGCGACTCCACACGCGCGGCCCATTCTTGAGCGTTATCGCGATCAATTGCTGACCTTCAACGATGACATTCAGAGCACGGCAGCAGTGGCCCTCGGCGCAATTCTGGGCGGAGTCAGAGTCGCGGGAAAGAGTTTAAAGGATCAGCAGATCGTCATGCTTGGGGCGGGGGGAGCAAGCATTGGTGTCGCTGACTACTTGCGGGCAGCAATGCGCGAGGACGGATTATCCGAGGAAGAAGCACGCAGTCGTTTCTGGATCGTTGACCTAAACGGTCTGCTCCACAGTGGGCGGACGGATCTCACGCCTGAGCAACAAGTATATGCGCAGCCTGCCGAGCGCCTGGTTGAATGGCCGCGAACCATCAAGGGTCAGATCGGACTGGCCGACGTGATCGGGAAGATTGACGCCACGATTCTCATCGGCTTTTCCTCTACTAGTGGGGCTTTCACGAAATCGATTGTGCGAGAGATGGCGCGCAAAACTCCACGTCCGATGATTTTTCCTCTTTCCAATCCGACTTCCAAGTCGGAAGCAACGGCTGAGGATTTGATCAATTGGACCAATGGGTGCGCGCTGGTGGCGACAGGTTCTCCTTTTGCGCCAGTCAACTTTGACGGGCGCACGATTCACATATCGCAGTGCAACAATATTTACATCTTCCCGGCCATGGGGCTCGGTCTGGTAGCCGCTCGGGCTCGACGCGTGACTGACGGGATGATCCTTACTGCGGGCCGCACGTTGGCCGCGAACGCCCCAGCGCTCAAAGATCCTTCGGCCTCTCTGCTACCCGCATTAGGCGATCTGCGAAAGGTGGCTATTCAGATCGCGACTGCGGTTGGTCTGGAAGCGCAAAGGGCCGGTGTGGCTCCCGCGACAACTGAAGAAGAGCTTCGCCGGCGAGTGATCTCGGCGCAGTGGACTCCAGGCTATACGCAGCTATCGGAAGAGTAGACAAGGAGGGTTCGATGAGGCGTGTAAGGCCAGCTCAATTTGCAGTTTTCTTCTTGCTTGTTGCGAGTATCTCAGTTTGGGCGCAGACCGCCACGAAGGAGGAGGGGAAGCAAGAGACGAAGCAAGAGACGAAAGCCCATTGTCCCAGCCCACACCCGAGCTTTCCGTCAATGACTTATGATGAGGACAATCGCTATCTCCGAAACCCGGAATGTCGAACCGAATTCCTTGACCGGCTGAAGTACATCCCTCTTGGTGAAAAGGAGAATTATTACCTTTCTTTCGGCGTCTCTATTCGCGAGCGAGGCGAATACTACAGCAATCAGACCTGGGGCAGTGGCCCTCCCGGCAGCGCATACCTCTTGCAGCGTTTATACGCGCACGCAGATCTCCACCTGGGTGAGAGGTTCCGTTTCTTCACCGAATTCGGGAGCAGCATTGAGTCAGGCAGAAAAGGCGGTCCTCGTCCGAGCATCGACAAAGACAAGCTGGATGTTCATCAGGCGTTCGCTGACGTCGTCGTTTGGCGATCGGGCAAAAACAGCCTGACGTTACGAATGGGCCGCCAGGAAATGGCATTTGGTGATCAATCGTTTGTCTCTACTCGTGATGGTCGCAATGTTCGAAGGAGCTTCGATGGCTTCCGTGCCACAGGCAAATTCGGTGATTGGACCACTGACGCGTTTGCCGTCAGACAGAGCGCATCCAAGCCCGGCTTCTTTGACGATTCGCTTGATCACACAACAACTTTCTGGGGCCTTTATGCGAGCAGGCCATTTCGTACTCTGCCGGGCGGACACGTCGACCTCTATTACATGGGACTTGATAACAAGAAGGTTACATACGACCAGGGCACCGGTCGTGAACAGCGCGAAACCGCGGGAGCACGGCTGTGGGGCAGCACTGAACATTGGGACTATAACCAGGAGTATACGTTTCAGTGGGGTAGCTTTGGATCTGATGACATTCGGGCATGGGCTGTCGCGGCAGAAACAGGCTACCGACTTGATAAGACACTCTTCAAACCGCGGTTTGCACTCAAGAGCGACGCTTACAGTGGTGATCGCCATCGCTCGGATCGAACTCTCAACACATTTAATGCTTTATACGAACGTGGTCCTTACTTCAGCTATGCGGAACTTTTCGGCAAGCGAAACCTCATGGCGCTGCAGCCTTCTGTCCAATTAAATCTTCCTCTAAGGATCACGTTGACTCCCAATGGCGCCTTCTACTGGCGTGAAAGCACGGAGGATGGTCTATACAGCGTAGCCACAGGAGCAATAGTCGTCCCCGGACGTAAAAGCAACGCTCGTTTTATTGGCAGCCATGCCGCCGCGCAATTGAAGTGGAGCGTGGATCGGCACACAACGGTCTTCGCGGAATATCTGCACTTCTTCCCTGGCAATTTCCTGAAACAGTCGACGGCCGGACGCAATACCAACTACGCCACCTGGTGGCTCGAGTACAGGTTTTAGGAGTATTACCATGGAAACACAACTACCGAACACAACGACGAGTGCTGTCAGCCAGGCTCCTGAATCCACCGCCGCCACTAATGCAATTAGTGCAACTAGTGCAACACCAACGCGAGCAGGGTCATGGGCCTGGTCATGGAAGGCAATAGCGCCTATAGCTGTCGCTATTGTTCTCGCGCTGCTGCCGGCGCCTTCGGGATTGCCTCAGCATGCCTGGTATTTCTTTTCCATTTTTGCAGGTGTCATTGTCGGCCTGGTCTTGGAACCCTTGCCGGGTGCGGCCATCGCGTTGATCGGTCTCACGCTCGTCAACGTGCTGGCGCGGTTTGTGCTGTTCAGTCCCGAGCAATTGTCGCAGCCCGGATTCGGGCCGCCGAACGCTGCGCTCACTTGGGCATTGTCAGGGTATAGCAACGCGACAGTATGGCTCATCGTCGGCGCCTTCATTCTCGCGCTCGGCTATGAGCGGACCGGACTCGGCGAACGCATCGCTCTTGTCCTGGTAAAGCGCCTCGGTAGAAATACTCTCTTGTTGGGTTACGGCGTGACCCTTGCAGATACGATCTTGTCGCCGTTCATCCCCTCCCCAACCGCGCGCAGTGGCGGAATCATTTACCCCATCGTGAGCGAACTTGCGCTCGAGTATGGGTCCAAGCCTAACGATGTCTCCTCGCGTCGGGTTGGCTCTTATTTGATGTGGGTGGCGATCGCAACCACGTGCGTGACAAGTTCGCTGTTCCTAACCGCGGCCTCATTCAATCTGCTCGCCGTCGGGTTCGTTCAAAAACTTACCCAGATCGAGTTCCACTGGATGGACTGGTTTAAAACTGCAGCGGTGGCAATAATTCCAATCCTGGTTCTGATCCCTTTGCTGACCTATTGGCTCTATCCCCCGGAGGTTAAGCACTCCACTGAGGTCTCAAAGTGGGCAGCGGCGAAACTCGAAAAGATGGGGCGGATCACGCGACGCGAGTTGATCCTGGCGGCGATTGTGTTGCTCTCGCTCGTTCTGTGGGTCGGAGGAGGTGCTTACGTTAGTGCCGCAACCGTCGCGGGTATCGCAGTCTCTATATTATTGATTACCCGAGTTCTGAGCTGGAGCGATATCGCCGGGCACAAGCGGGCGTGGACTACATTTGCCTGGCTAGGTGCGCTGATCGCCCTCTGTGATGGGCTGAACCGCGTCGGCTTTGTTAAGTGGTTTGCTGAGGGCATCGCGCCGCACATGACGGGCTTCTCGCCAACCTTCGCGATGGTCCTGCTACTCGCGATCTTTTTTGTCGCTCATTACTTATTCGCCAGCGTTGATGCCTACACAACTGCCTTGCTGCCGGTGATTCTCGTAACCGGCGCTGCGATCCCGGGTCTCCCGGTCAAAGAATTCGCGCTGCTCCTGTGCATGGAATTGGGAATCATGGGGATCATCACGCCGTTCGCGGATGCGGCCAGTCCAATTTATGCCAATAGCGGCTACCTGCCGGCCAGGGATTACTGGCGTCTTGGTTCGATTTTCGGCGCCATTTTCCTAGTCATGTTTCTCGTCCTCGGCGTGCCCTGGGCGTCGCTCCTGTGGAAGTAATGCTCGGTGGACAAAGGAGTTCAAAGATATGAGTTTAACGATCACAGATCAGTTTCGTATTGAGAAGGACGCTCTCGGAGACGTTCAGGTGCCGGAGGATCGTTTGTGGGGGGCACAAACGCAGCGCTCGCTTGAGCATTTCAGCATAGGCAAGGATTTGATCCCAACCGAGATGATCACCGCTTATGCGATCTTAAAGAAAGCCGCTGCCACAGCAAACCATGCCGGTAAGCGTCTCGGCGATCAGCAGTACAAGTTGATCGTACAGACTTGTGACGAAATACTGGCCGGTAAGCATCACGAAATGTTTCCGTTGCATGTTTGGATGACCGGCAGCGGCACTCAGTTCAACATGAATGTGAACGAAGTGATCTCCAACCGCTGCTGCCAGCTCGCGGGCACCCCACTCGGCAGCAAGACTCCGGTTCATCCCAACGACCATGTCAACATGTCGCAGTCGTCAAATGATAACTTCCCCTCGGCCATGTACATCGCGTCAGCGATGAACGTGCGGCAACGCCTGATACCGGCAGTAAAGTCGCTGCACGACGCGATTGCTGCCAAGGCTAGCGAATGGGACCACATCATCAAAATCGGCCGCACGCATATGCAAGATGCGACACCGCTCACACTCGGCCAGGAATGGTCGGGCTATGTGGGTATGTTGGCGGACGATCTCGAGCGCATCGAGGATGCACTCAAAGGAGTCTATCACCTCGCACTTGGCGGAACGGCGGTCGGCACCGGCATCAATGCTGCGCCAGGTTTCGCGGAGGCGGCCGTGTCCGAGATTGCCAGGCTTACTGGTTTGCCGTTTATCAGCGCGCCAAATAAATTCACAGTTCAGGGCGCGCACGACGCCCTCGTGCAACTCTCCGGCACATTGCGCACGCTTGCGGTGTCGCTTTACAAGATTGCCAACGACATCCGGCTCATGGCCTGCGGTCCGCGCGCTGGCTTCGCTGAGCTGATTATTCCGGAGAACGAGCCAGGCTCGTCGATCATGCCAGGCAAAGTGAATCCGACCCAGTGTGAAGCA
>DASQPD010000078.1:0-2659 GCA_035644135.1 Pyrinomonadaceae bacterium | reverse complement strand
TCGGCTCTGTGGCGGACAAGAACCTGCGAAGTCAGTTCTCGCAGAACCGGCGCCTTGTACGATTTTTTCATTTCTGAACCGCAACAGCACCGGGGCCTTGAGCTTCCCTCGATTGAACCCTTGATTACTGTCACCTCGCAGCCGCAGTCACGGTTTTGACACCGGAAAATCTGATGCTCGGTCATCAACATAGGTACCCCTAAGAGAAGCGCGGAATGCCGGCGGAGCGGTCCTTCGCCTGCTGAAAATCTTAGGGAGCAAAAGAAATCATGTGGATTTCTTTTTGTTTTTGCTTGCTACAACAAGCAGAGGCCGAAGACCCTAGGTTAACTGATCGAATGAAGGGACGAACGTCCGACCAGTGACAATTTGCCCCGCAATAGGCGACGTTAATTGCCTGCGCAAACGGCAGCTTGTAACCTGAGTTCCTAGCAAGAGGAAAGAACATATGGACGACCGCAAGTTTGAGGTTCGCTGCGACGCCAGATCAGATGGACAGCTTCAGGTTAGGACCCACGCGCTCTCCATGACGGTGAGTCAGTTGATTAAGCGAAACGAAGTCGCGAATTGTGGCAATCGGTTCTTGTTATTTGCGAAGAGAGCGGAGACGGCGTACTCACCACCAAGATCATCGTCTGTCATCCAGATTGGGACCCAAAATCTACAGATTGTCTGCATCCGCTCACGCGTTCCTGAGCAAGGGAACCCGGCCCAGACTTTGGAAATCGACCTGAAGTCGACGCATGTCTAATCCAAATTTCCTTCTGCTTGCTATAGCAATCGCCTCCTTCCGGCATAACTAATCTTTCATCCGTCCCACTCACGTTCCGTGCTTCCATTGCCTTCAACTGGGCCTTGCAGCCCAGATTTCATTCTCAGGAGACATAAAAATGAACTCTCGGAAACTGTTTAGTTTGATTCTTGGTGTGTTCACCGTTGCCCTACCAAAACCGCCGGCGGTGCCGTTCATAACGATCAATAGAAGTTTTACGCTCCTGGCGGATGGTAGCGGTCCCGTTCCGCCCCTTCCACCCCCACAGCCAAGCGCATTGGTTGCCGATGGGTCTGGGCCAGTACCGCCACTGCCAAAGTCGCCAGCGGCGCGGCTCATAACAATCAATAGAGGGTTGACGCTCGTGGCGGATGGCAGCGGCCCAGTTCCGCCCCTTCCTCCACCATCGTCTACCGCATTCTTTGCCGATGGTTCCGGGCCGGTACCGCCACTGCCCAAGCCACCACTCAACTTTCTTGCGGTTTAGATAAAAACAATTGCAAGTGGGGAAGGCGCAGCAGGCCTTCCCCCTTCATTTTTATGGTACTATCACGCACGGTAAACTACTCATAGTCATGGAAACAAATGTAATTTGGTGGACTGGTACCTCGGTTACAGCTATTGTCCTCATTCGCGGCGCGTTGGTAGGGCTCCTCAGAAAGTATCCCCTCTTTTATGCGTATATCAGCTGCGTCCTGCTGAAAGAAATCGTTGGTCTGTTATCCTACCAATTTGCTCGCAATTTTTATGAACCATTCTATTGGCCTTCTGAGCTCGCCACGATTGTCGCCAGCTACGCAGTGATCATCGAGATTTTCAGGCAGTCCCTCAGGCATAGCCCAGGAATCGCGCGTAAGGCACAAAAATTTTTGCTTGCCGCGTTCGTTCTGACGCTTAGCTATGCAGCTACAGATCTTTTGCACGGGCAATTCGCCTCTGCGTCTCGTGCCATTGCAGAACTAGGTCGCGATCTTCGGTATATCGAAGGCGCGCTGCTTCTTGTGATGTTGTGGCTGTTTGTGAGGTACCGAATCTTGCTCGGTCGCAACCTGTTAGGCCTGATTGGTGGCTATTCATTTTGGGTGGGCCTCAATGTAGTGAATTTGGCTTTGTGGTTTCTTCCGGGCAACGGGTTTTCAGTTTTCCTGAGGAGACTGCTTCCGATAACGTATGTAGGGACTCTCACAATTTGGTGCCTTGCCCTCTGGTCTTCCCAACCTGAACCAGCACAGTCGGCGGAGAATGCAATCGAACGAGATTATGAGCTTCTTGCGGCGAAGACTCGCGCCGCCCTGGCTCGTACTTCCGAGCGCCTTGTGAGGGTGATGAAGCCATGACTGGATTAGTTCCAATCTCAGTACTCGGCACGTTGATCTTGGTCTTGGGTATCCGTTTGGTAGCGCAGTCCCGGAACAGGAGGCAGAGCCCAGCCGTAACCGTGGACGATTATGCAAACGCACGTGAAGCGCTCGATTCGGTGTTTGTCGAAACGGCGGCCATACGCAGAATCTTCTCGGTCGAAGATGCGGAATTCGTCGCGCGTTCAGGCACGCGGGACGTCAAACGCCTGTTTTGCGGGGAACGAAGGAAACTTGCTCTACAGTGGCTTCGGAGAACTCAAAAGCAGGTCGCCCAGCTTATCGACCTTCATCTGCGACTAGCCAGCTACACGTTCGACCCGAGTCCGGGATTCGAGCTAAGGCTGACGGCCAAGTATTTGACCTTTGTGGTTGTTTCCAACATCGTTTTGCTGCTGCTGTGGCTGCTCGGGCCCTTTAAGGCGACTCGCAGTATTTCTTATACGATTCGTACGGCCAGCAGCTTTTGCACTACTTTCAGTCTCCGGCTTGAGCGAGTAAACCCTACGCGCCTCAGTTCCGGTCGCGA
>DASQPD010000077.1:0-45109 GCA_035644135.1 Pyrinomonadaceae bacterium | reverse complement strand
TGGTGTGTACTCGATTCATCGTTTCTCCTCTAGAGGTTTTTCCCCCAGCATTGTTTGCATAATCCTGATCTCAGCGCGTTGGCCACTGTCGACATCGGTCGCGAAATTGAACAGTTCAGCGTCCTGCCCCGCGCCCGCAGTATCGAACAAGTCCTTCACCATAATCAACGCGCCGCCGTGGTGCTGAATCATCCCAGTCAAGAATAGACGGTCGAACTCCTCGCCCTTCGCTTTTTTGAGAGCTTCCATCTGCTTTTCCGTAAGCATCCCTGGCATAAGCATCGAATGGGCGGACATATCCATACCGGGCATTTCCGGCATCATAAGCGAAATCGGTTCTCCCCTGGCCTCCAGCCACCGTTTCATAAACTTTATTTCTTCCGACTGCGAGCTGCTGATTCGCGCCCCCAACGACCGCAGATTCTTGTTAACAGTGTGCGATTCGATCAGCGCGGTCATCTCAACCGCTTGCGCATGATGCATGATCATGCCCTGCATGAACCGCACATCTGCCGCTGAAGGTGGCGGCAGTGTGGCCCTAGTCGACGGTGGCAGCGTCCGGGTTGGCTGGCCCGGCGCACCAGGCTGCACCACGACTGGCGTCCCAGGGTCAGCCTGCTGTGCGCAGACCGGCAGCGAGAACAAGCCTGCGAGGGTACTGCCGGCCATCAGCCCGCTTCGCCACGCTGAAACTTTCATTACTGACCGGAGCTTACGCTTACTCTCAGCATGAAAAGTTTTGATCGACGTTGAATGGTCAAGCATTGAGGTGGCTCACCTTATCACAAAGCGGCACCAAGATCATTGGGGGTTAGGCCTGCGATTTGTGTGATTTTCTGTCAACACTATCAGCCAGGATTAGAAACAAAATGCATTACTAAGTGATCATACATTTCGCGAGCGCCTCTGCACAATCAGACGTCCGTGTGCGCGGCTTGTTCCGAAGGCCGAGCGCCGAATCGTATGAGCCTTTTTCCGCTTCAGAATAAATGGCCGATGAGCTCAGCGGCGTGGAGCTTATTCAGCAAACTGCAATTCGCCACGGGCCCGCATTTCCAGCGGCAGGAGGCTGGCGTAAAGAAAGCTGTTAACGGGCGTTTCGATTCCAGCTTTTTGCCCAAGGCGCACAACCGCTCCGTTTTGAGATTCAAGCTCCGAGGGACGGTGCGCCATGATGTCGCGCTGCATCGAGGACATGGCGCTTTCTGGCAACCCATCGACACTCGTCAACGCCTGATTCACGACTTCGTCGGGCAAGCTAACGCCGTAGGCTCTGGCGACCAAAAGAATCTCCCACATGGCCCGTTCCATCAGTGCCCGAGTTTGCGGCAGACTACGCAACACACCTGCGGGCGACTGGGTTACGGCACCCACGCCGCTGTAGCCGGCGATGAAAAGGAACTTGTTCCAGATGGCTGCCTCAATGTCAGGCGGGATCTTCGCCTCCACACCTGCTTGAGTAAACGTTTCGCGCAATGCTGCAACGCGATCACTCGGATGATTGTCCCATTCACCGAAAGCGACAAAGGGCTCGAACCCGGCATGGCGAACGCGTCCCGGCTCAACCAGGTAACTCACGATTCTGCATAAACCACCGAGCACGTGCTCTCTTCCCAGTACCGCAGACAATTGCTCAAACGCTTCGACCCCGTTTTGCAGCGGTAGCACAAAAGCACTTGGCCCGATCATGGACTCCATGGCCTGGGCCGCCTCTCCAATCTGCCACGCCTTCACGCCCAGGATGACGACGTCGACATTATTTACTTGCGCCGGATCATCAGTCGCGCGAACGGGCGAGATTGTGAAGTCGCCGTTAATGCTGTCGACGCGAAGACCAGTCGAGCGCAAGGCGCGCAGGTGCTCGCCGCGGGCAATGAACGTAACGTCATTGCCGGCCAGCGCAAGGCGTCCGCCGAAATATCCTCCCACGCCGCCGCTGCCGAATATCGCAAATCGCATTAATTGTTCCGTGAAGGATCTTTCAGAGCCCCAGCATCTGTTGACCGATGAGACTTAAATGGCGCTTTGAGGTTCCCATTGTCCAACTCTTGCAGAACGTAATGAACCTTAATAACTGTTTCCTTGAGGTCAATCAGTTTTTCGTGGGTGCAGCTCTTCGCTGATAAGATTGCAGCGGCAATATCGCCACTTAATTCGTTTGCTATTGACATCGAAGGTTAGCCTGCTCCTTCATATATTCGTTTTGGAATTGGTTGCGTGATAGTAATCGCAGGACCACACAGTCTCAAAACGGCGCGCTCGCTTTGTATCATCTTGTTCAGGTACGGTTCAGATGCTGGTGCTTTACGCACCGACGCCAGTTTTTGAACTTAAAAAATCTGGAGCGAGTCACCTGCATGAAGCCTGTTGCGCCCAAAAACGCTCGCGCAAAACCTTCTTGAGTATCTTGCCTGAGCCGCTTTTCGGTAGCTCGGTTTCTGAAAACGATCATGTCCTTCAAGCGGTCCTTGATATAGAAATATCCTTTTGCATCCTGATAGCCGACGTCTCCCGTACGAAACAGTCCGTTTCTGAACGCAAGCGCGGTTTCTTCCGGATTATTCCAGTAACCACGCATTACGTTTGCGCCACGAGCCACCAATTCACCTGTTTGTCCGGCTGCAACTTCCTGTCCTTCAGGAGCCATCGGAGATCCGCCGTACGCCAATCCCTTCAGACTGCTCAAGTCATATTCCTTGAGCTCCGGGAACTGGGTCAGCAAATTAATCATCGTCGGCACTAATACTGTGTGAGTGACACGCTCACGTTCCACCGTCTCGCAGAAGCTTTGCGGGCTGAACTTCGGAATCGTGACCTGGCAGATCCCGAAAGCCGGCGCCGCGACCATGAACGGAAAGTCCGCGATGTGAAAAATCGGCGCCGCGTGGAGAAAAACGGTGCCTTCTTTGTAAGGCATCCAGTAGTTGACGTGTTCTACATTCGCCAGAATGTTTGCGTGAGTCAGCACAACACCCTTGGGCCGGCCTGTTGTGCCACTAGTGGAAATGAGAGCGAATACCGCTTCCGGGTCGTAAATTCGCTGCCCACGAAGCGTCGCATGACCTTCAAGAAAGTTGTTCCCGTGCTGGTGCTCTTACTGGCGGGTATCCGTTGTAGAGAGGATCTGAACCATCCCCACACTGCCGTGTGGGGGAATTTTTCTATTTTCGACACAGTCTCGGCAGTGGGTGGATACTTCAGATCCTTTGTACAAACAATTGAATCTCTGACTTACGCGCGTAGCGCGCTGACTGTTTAAGCGTCGCTTTTTAGAAACGATCTGAACAATCCACACACTTCCGTGTGTGGGATTCAATCCTAGCCTCCTGCAAACACTTCAATAGAACCCCTGGTTGTCACGCCTGACGCTGACTTTCCCTACATAGCGTCGCGAGATAAAGACGAAATAGACCGACGCTAAAACGAAACCAATTGGCCACCAAATCGAAGCCAGCAGTAGTGTGCCCGGACTGGAAGCGACAGCGTAGGCGGTCAGTGAATTTTCAGGTGCAAGAGTCGAATAAAGCATCACTGGAAAAATGGCCGCGCCCCCGGTTGCCAACAAACCGACGATAACAAGATTCGACCCAACAAAAGCACGCATTTCCCGATGTGTTGAGAGACCCGAAATAAGGGCGATGATGGCAGCTACAACTACCAGCAATCCCACCCAACAAAACGGATTGTGAAGCGCTTGCCCGGCAAGTCCGGGACGAACGAATGAAGTCTCAATCGAGATAACAAGCAAGAGCGGAATCACCGCAATCCACAGATATCTGGACAACGTTGCGCTACGGTCATGCACTGGACCTTCCGTCTTCAGCGTGAGATAGGTTGCTCCATGAGCAGCCAATATGACAGTTGCGAAGATCGCAATGGATACCGTGTACCAGTCAAGTAAACCCACATAACCTCGCACATTGAAATTCGTGAAAAATGCCATCGAGAAGTTGCCTTGAGCATCGAGCGGAACTCCCCGCGCCAGGTTTCCTGCCGCCGCGCCGAAGAGGATGGCCAAGAGAATATTTGAGAACACAAAAACGAAATCCCAAAAGCTTTGCCAAAGGCGATCATTAATATGACCACCAACCTCGATCGAAATCCCACGTAAAATCAGGCCCCACAGGATAAGAAAGAGAGCGAGATAGTAGCCCGCAAAGGCCGAGGCCATCAGTCTGGGAAACACAGCAACCAAAGTACCGCCAAAACCGACCAGCCACACTTCGTGCCATGACCATAGCGGCCCCATCGCCGCAATAACCTGCCGGCGCTCTTCGGGTGTCTTAGCGACAAGCCAGTGCAATATCCCCGCGCCGAAATTGCGACCGTCCAGGGCCACGTAGACGATGAGCATGAACCCAACGACTCCATACCACAGCGCGATCATAGAACCGGCACCTCCTCGACACTGTCAGTCAATTCACCCGGACCATGGCCGATCTCACGACCAACCAAATAGAGGAAGAGCAGGCCAAGTACAAAATAAAGACCCGTGAAGCCAATCAACGTGAAAATGGTGTTGCCGTTGCTCACCACCTTGCTGTAGCCATCGCGCGTGTGAAAGAGTCCATAGATCAGCCAGGGTTGGCGTCCCAGCTCGGCCGTCATCCAGCCCAGGGTGTTGGCGATGTAAGGAAACGGAAACGCCAGCATCAACACCCACAGCAGCCAGTCGCTCGATTGCAGTCGGCCGCGCCAATTCTGGAAGCAGGCAAAAGCCATCAGGAGAATGAACATCGTGCCGAGCGTAATCATCAAGTGAAAGGAGTAGTACAAAAGCTCGATGTTGTCAGGCCATGTATCCTCGGGATATTCATCCAGGCCGTGTACATAACTTTGAAAGGTCCCGTACGCGAGAAAACTGAGTGCTCCGGGAACTTCAATAGGATTATCAAGCCGCCTGGCAGCAATATTCGGCTGGCCAATCACTGCGACACCCGCCATCGGTCCCCCTACGAATCTACCTTCCATTGCTGCGAGCGTTACCGGTTGGTGATTTCCGACCATCTTGGCCTGCTGGTCGCCGGTCGGAAAGGCAACCAGAACAGAAGCAATGAGCGCAACAAGCGTGCCCGCGCGGAGATAGAGCTGCGCCTGATCGTGATGAACTCTTCGCAGCGCATAAAAGGCCCCTACCGCTGCGATGACGAACGATCCGGTCACCAGTGCTGCCATCTGATTGTGTGCGTATTGAATCCACGCCCACGGATTCAGCAAGTATGCGCTGAGGCTGGCGATGCCAAGCAGGCCATTGGTTTCGATCTGGTAACCCACCGGATGCTGCATAAAAGCATTTGTGACCAGAATGAAGTAACCCGAAAGCCAGCTACCAATCGCTACCGCCAACGCAGCCAGGAAGTGATAGCTCGGGCCCAGTCGCTTTTCACCCCAGATCAACGCGCCGATGAATGCACTTTCCAGGAAGAAGGCGAACATGCCTTCCATCGCTAAGGTTTGTCCGATAACTCCGCCGGCATATTTGGAAAAGTCTGCCCAGTTAGTTCCGAACTGAAACTCCATCGGAATGCCGGTTACAACGCCGACGGCAAAGTTGAGCCCGAAAATCTTGGCCCAGAACCTGACGGCTTGATTGTACTTTTCATCACCGGTCCGCAAAGCCCGCCATTTCCAATACACCAGAAACCACGCTAGTCCCATGGTGAGCTGCGGGAAGAGGTAGTGATAGGTCAGTGTGAAACCGAATTGTAGCCGGCTCCAGAATGCAGGATCATAAAGATTCGAATTCATCTTACGGCCCGCTAACAAAGAATGTACCAGAGGGATCGACTTCGCTAATGGCCCAAAAATGCGACGTATCTCAGCGTCGCCAGGAAGATGTTGACGGCATTGACGAGCGGTGATCGACTGTTGTCGGATCCACAGCCGTCAATTTCCAGAGGCGTAACGCTACACCTTGGCATAATGATAAGATTCTCAAAGAGAATACCCCTTCCGCTGATAAATTCAAGGGGATCGAGATGGGTTGAAAAAGCTGGCCGAATAGGTCGTCATAGCGCTCCGCCGCTATGACGGCTCGCCTGTTCCGATCACGAAAAAGCACGGATTCAACGAGTAGTGGACATAACTCCCGAAATAGCCCTGGAGCACTTAAAAAGGTGGAAGAGTTCTTCTTCCCTTTTGAGTGTTGCCGTTGCCTGCAACGGATTGAAAGTCTTTTCGGACGCAGTGGTTAAAGGGGTGTCTAGAGAGCTGTTATATCTAGGCTTCTCCGAAAATGGTGGTCTT
This sequence comes from Pyrinomonadaceae bacterium, assembly GCA_035644135.1. Classification (GTDB taxonomy): domain Bacteria; phylum Acidobacteriota; class Blastocatellia; order Pyrinomonadales; family Pyrinomonadaceae; genus PSRF01. The sequence goes on along the minus strand of DASQPD010000077.1, from coordinate 38,863 downwards.
ACGCTGCCGCTGAGTCGCGCAACGCGATTTCGGACGTTTCTACATGCAGAAGACGCAGATTCAGACGTTGGTGTAGCAAATAAGGGTTGCGCTCTATTGCTGGTGATAACTCTCGAAGATGGCACTCTGTGCAGAGTATGCGAATCAAATCAGGCAAACTTCACGCTAGCTCTATTTTCCGATGTGGATAAGGAAGGATAAAAAGATCGTGTCTGTGTAGAAAGGATCTGAAACATCCACCCACTTCCGAGACTCTTATGAAAATAGAATTGAGTTGACTCAACCTGACCGCTCCTTGTTTCTATTTTCATTCGCGGTGGCGAATCGGGATTCATGGCCTTACTGTGTTAAAACTCTAAGGATGCCCTGGAGCTTTGAAGCTGAGCATTTTGGACAATTCAAGCTGCGTAAATTCGCAGGTCGGGAAGGGGGCAGTCGTTAGCTTGAAGGTTCGGTAAGTTCAAGGCGCCCCCGCTGAACCTTGAATGCCAGTGCTTATCCTATCAGTCAAGCCTCTGGGTTTACTGCATTGAGTGCTTGATTCGATGATGAAGCCTCTGAAACTCGAGCGGGGGCGCCTTGAACTTACCGAACCTTCAAGCTAACGACTGCCCCCTTCCCGACCTGCGAATTTACGCAGCTTGAATTGTTCAGTCGCGACTCCAGAATTCCTCAAAGTTTTGACAGCGCTTCGCCTCAGCGGCGGGCGCTACTTGGTCCGTGCCGCCACGACAACGGGGCTCGGCTTGGAGACGGTCGATGCGAGTTAGGAAGGCTATGTGACTTCTACGATTTCCAGCTTCCATTTGCCCTCATCGATAGGCGTCTCGAACCTTGTTTCTCCCCTTGTCACAATGAGCTTTAATTTCTTTCCTTTGGTTTCGACTGTCAGTGTTTGTTCTCTAGTTCCTGCACCAGCCGTTATCACTAACTTATTCCCCTTCACAGGGGGAATGTTAACGGGAGGATCGCTAATATTTGCCATTTTTGCGTTCCTTTCGTTTAGGCTTTAAGAAGTTGGTCCAGTTGTTTACGGAATTGCATTATGTCCGCCCTTGCAAGATAACCGTTGTAAGCTTTCGAGCCCCATTTCTGCTCAAGATCTGATAGCCGGGCAACTGCATACGAGGAGTACTCATGCGCCGCTGTCTGATTGCCTAGCCGCTGACTGGCCTGCGCCGCGATCAGCCACGCACGCCATTCCGAATCCGATTTTCCATAGCGCGCGAAGCTCTCCTGCGCCCGTAGTGCCGCTTCTAGCGCCGGCTGTGCTTCACCGCTGTAGAGGAGCGCTTCAGCGGACGCCAATAATGCACCGGAGAGTAGTTGGGGATCGGCCGTGCCGGCGGCCATGTCAATCGCCTCTTGGCACAGAAGCCTTGTTCCTCGCGTGACACCCGCACGAGCCTGCGCCAATGCCAGCGTATGCTTTGCCTGAATAGCCACGGCCGGGTATTCGCTATCAGCTAACTCAAGGGCTTTGGCTTTAGACTCTCGCAGATGCCAATCGCTCAATTCCAGTAGGGAGTTGGTCAGATGGATGTCAGCCAGCAACGGCTTATACGTATCCTCCGGATGTTCTGCTCGCTCTGCGATCGATGCGGCTTCATCGAGCGCCGCCCTGCCCTCTTCGGACCGACCCAGTCGCCACAGCACACTAGCCCGATTCTCTGCCGCATACGCCATGTAGACCTCGGCTTTCAGTGACTTGAAGATTCTGTAGCTCTCATCAAAACGGCCGAGCGCTTCTGGGTACTGTTCCTTATACGAAAGCACGTTGCCGATGTCGATATCCACTAGTCCGACCTCGAACTGATCGCCCAGTTGCTCTCCAAGTTTAAGCTGCTCTTCGAATGTTTTCAGGGCGGCTTCGTAATCGCCTCTATCACGGTACGAGCGTCCGAGTATTGGCAGGGTCAGCGAAAGCCACTTGCGGTAACCCCTCTGTTGATAGAAAACAATCGCCCTCTCGATATAGTGCAAAGCTTCCTCTGTTTTGTGTTGCTTAGAGCGCAAGCTTCCGAGTTGCGTTAACGCCCACGCTTCATTCACGAGCAATTTGTCTCTCTGGGCGAGCTCTAACGCCTGCTGGTAATATCTTTCAGCGTCGCTGTAGTCGCCACGCCATAGAAACGCGCTGCCGAGAAATATGAGGCCGCTTGTGGCTTGATTCTCAATGCCGTTGTCTCGCGCTAGCTGTACGGCCTCGGTTGCCTGCTTTGTCGCTTGTGCTATATGGCCTTCGAGCGCAGAGACGGTGCTTAGTAACTGAAGCACTCTGATCAACTGATACTGGTTCCCGGTGGCCTTCGTCATTTGAAGCGCCTTGTCTAATTGCGCCCCGGCTTCCAGCAGCTTGACTTCGTATATGAAAAGGAAGGCGCGCTGGTAGAACACTTCGGTAACGCCTTCGTGGTTGCCGAGAGCTTCATAAAGCGCTTCGGCTTTTTGGAATGCTTCAGAGGCGCATGTAGAGTCCTGTAGCTGACCGCACACCACACCCAAGCGCAGGAAGGCTGCTGCCTCTTGCGGCGCAAATTTGGCGGCTTCCTGATAATTCTCTTTGGCCTCCTTTAACTGATCGTTCTTTTCGTATGCCCTCCCCAAATCCAAATATACGTTCGCCTTCTCATTGTCGGAGGCTTGGCGCGCGATCTGTTTGTAGCTCTCAATGGCAGGTGGGAAATCGCGCAGCACCGTGTTCGTGACTGCTTGTAGATAGAGCGCGTCTGATTGCTGCATTGGTAACTGGCGCGCGAGCGATTCGGCGCGAATGATTTCATCCTTCGCCTTATCGCTGTAATCGAGTTCGGTGTAAGCTTCCGCCAACCATGCATGCCCAAGCGCGAATTTGTCATCAATCTTGACTGCTTGTTGTAGGGCTTTGCTGGCTTGATAGTAGGCGCCGTTGCGTAGAGCGGTCGTGCCCGCGTCGTACCAAAACATGGCCTCCCGTGAAGGAAGATGTGGCCTGGTACGCAACCTTGGGAGGACAATCCAGAAGGCAGGCAGCGCGAGGGTCAGGGCCACAGCAATTGTGGGGATTAGGACGCGCGGCCGCCGCAATGCTTCGGACAAGCTGGTCAAAGCCGATGGCCTCGGTTTGGCGGTTTTCACGGGCAGCTGTTTAGTCGGCGCGCGGTCGTCAGGTTGCAGCGTCGAACGTACCGCGCGCAGATCTTCCAGCAAGTCTGCCGCTGATTGGTAGCGAGCATCCGCCTCCTTGGCAAGCGCCTTAAGGGTCACAGCATCTAACTCAGGTGACACGTGCGGATTAAACTGCGACGGTGGTGGTGGATGAACATGTATCACTTGTCCCCGTGTCTCCATTGGGGTGTCGCCGGCGAATGGGAGTCTGCCGGTAACGCATTCGTAAAGCACCACGCCCAGAGAAAATAGATCACTGCGCGCGTCAACGAACGAACCCTTCGCCTGCTCAGGGGACATGTAGGGTGCGGTGCCAATTATTACACCCGGAGCCGATAGCAGGCTTCGGGTCGGCGCTTCCGCTGCTCCGTCACCAGGCGCATCCAGTTTGGCCAATCCAAAGTCGAGCACCTTCACTTGCCCCCGCTGGGTAATCATTATGTTTTGCGGCTTGATATCACGATGAATGATCCCGCGCGAGTGCGCTTGGACCAGTGCGTCAGCAACCTGTAAAGCCACCTCGAGCGATTCGCCGACGGCCAACGGTGGTCGCTGAATCCTGGAGGCAAGTGTCTCTCCCACCACATATTGCATCACTATGAAGCTGTGACCGGCTTTCTCTGCTACTTCATAAATGGAGCAGATGTTCGGGTGGTCTAGTTGGGCCGCCGCTTTCGCCTCCCTGATCAGGCGTTTCTTGGCTAATTCATCCTTCTCCAGGTACGAAGGCAAGAACTTGATAGCGACCTTGATATCCAAATTGGTGTCTTCCGCCAGGTAAACCTCCCCCATTCCTCCACGGCCAATCAGTGCTTCAATTCTGTAACGACCAATAACCAGCCCTTCCATCGACTCGGCTTGGCCGTCACAAAGTAGATCGGCCGCAGCCTCCAGGGCTGGTACCTCAAGAAAGCTCTCAGCCATCTCCCGAAAACTGATAAGAGACTCAACTTCCTGACGCAAAAATTCATCTCCGGCGCAGGCCTCTGCGAGTAGGGTGGCGCGCTCCGCAAACGGTCGCTCAAGGACCCCCTGCAACAAGTTATCGATTTGGTTCCAGCGTTCAGGCGTCATCTTGGCCTTCTATATGCTAAGGCGGGATTCGCCACCAGCGCCTATCAAGTTATTTAGCGGTTTTTCTTTGGCTCTGGCGTGGCGTCGGGACTCATTGCTCGCAACAGCCATGCTTTAGCAGTGCTCCAGTCCCGCATAACTGTTACAGGCGATACGCCGAGGACTTCGGCCGTTTCCTCCACGCTCATCCCGCCGAAGTGACGCATTTCAACAATCTGGCTCTTGCGCGGATCAATGGCTGCCAATTCACTCAGTGCCTCGTCGAGCGCAACCAGGTCTGCCGCTTGTTTCTGAACCACAGTGGCCGCTTCATCAAGGCGTATCATTTTCACGTTGCCTCCTCGTTTTAGGTACTTGCGAGACCGAGCACGATCGACGAGTATGCGCCGCATGGCCTGCGCGGCCACCGCATAGAAATGGGCCCGATTCTGCCATCGCATACCTTTGTGATCAACGAGTCGAAGATAAACCTCATTGACCAAAGCCGCTGTTTGCAGTGTATGGCCAGGACGCTCGCGACGCATGTAATGATGGGCCAGCCGGCGCAGCTCTTCATAGACGAGGGGAATCAGCCTATTCAGTGCCGTCTCGTCCCCATCGCGCCACTCTATGAGCAGTTGGGTTATAGATTTTTGCGAGGGTGCCACTCTGCAACCCCCAAGCTGGGTGGTAGGCCTTAAGCGCGGTGATTGTATCACGTTTATTCCTGACCAGCTCACCGTCAAAAAGCTTCTTTTAGAGAAGGTTTTTCCCTCAAACACGATAGCTATTCAGACTAGTTCCCGCCTTAGCAGATGACGGCAGCAATCAAGCTACCAAAATCCACAAACGAAAAAAGGAGGCCATATGAAAAAGCAACCCCTCAAGACTTTAGCCATATTGGGTCTGCTGTTAACGCTGACAGCCATATCCGTTTCCGCTCAATCTGAACGCAGAATCAACATTCCGTTCAACTTCATCGTTAGGCAGAAGACTCTGCCGCACGGCGAATACACAGTCGAGGCCAAGAAAAACTTCGATAAGGTTTGGCTCATTCAAAGTACGGATAACAGCACCTGTGTTCTCGTCATAACGATGCCCGTGCAAGCCAGCAAAACACCAGGGGAAACCAAGCTGGTCTTCCACAAGTATGGTGATCAGTATTTTCTCTCGCAGATCTGGACAACTGGGGATAACACTGGGCGCGAGCTACTCATGCCGCGCTTGGAACGTGAGTTTGCAAAGGGCGCAGTTAAGAGACAGCCGATAACCCTGACTGCTCGCAGCAAGAACTAACGCTCAGGGCCAGTGGAACAAAATGCAGTTGAGAAAGAAAGGCCGATCACTTGGAGAGTTACTTCGAGGCGAAAGGTCATCAGTAACACCTCGCGGTAGCGTATTGAGTGGCGATCATGTTGCTGTCCTTCCTCACTCGACTGACTTTTCACACACGGTCTTTACCAGGTACTGACCTCGTTGCCTTCGAACCGTCCCCTTCTGACAACACGTTAATTGAGCACCACCAAACGGTTGGTACTGGGCTAAATGTGTGGACGCGTCTTAGTGCTTTTGCGTAACTTTGCGAAATCCCTTGGCGTTCTTTGCGTTTTAAGAATTGTTTCAACGCAAAGGACGCAAAGGGTGTCGCAAAGAAACGCTGAGTCCACCCCGTTTAGTCCACTACCATATTTTCGGTTGTCGCTGCGCTCTCTGTGTTCTCCGTGTCTCCGTGGTGGGTCCTCGTCATATTCCACCGTTCGCGTGGTTTCGTGTCGTTTCGTGTGATTTTGTGGATCTGTTTTTCGTCGCCAAAAATCGGAGGATCCACGAAATCACACGAAAAACCAGATTCAGAGTTAGATGGAAAGATGCTTCGCGTCCAGATCCTCGCGGAGGATGCGAAGCTCCTCACTGGTTGGTTCAAGGGTGGTCCGGAGATCTGAAGAGATACGGATATCCCAACCTATATTATTTCGCACTTGTTCAAGCGTGCAGCCCGGATGCAGCGAAGTGAGGATCATCTCGCCATTCGTGAATTCATAGCACCCAAGATCAGTGATTACCATTCGGGGACCTCCTCCCGGCATGCCGAGCCGGGCCCGCGCTTCCGCCCCATCAACAAATCCAGGCGACGTAATGAAATCGACCCTTTCAGGAAAACAACGCTTGCTCTGGGGTGCTATTACGAGGACCCGCCTGGCCAGAATCGCGATCTCGCAAGCGCCGCCACTCCCCGGTAGCCGTACCCTGGGTTGCGCATAGTCGCCCACAACGGTTGTGTTGAGATTGCCAAAACGATCTATCTGCGACCCCTGCAAAAATCCCACATCGATGAGCCCGCCCTGGAGGTAGTAACTGAAGATGTCGAACATCGAGCACACGCTGAGCGAGTCGGTCACCAGCGATGGGTCGCCGATAGAGATTGGCAGACGCTTCGGAGCAGCGCCGACCGCCCCCGATTCGTATATCAGGACGAGCCCGGGGGCGTGCAGGCGCCTGGCCAGGTTACACGCCAGGTTGGGCAGACCGATTCCGACAAATACAACTTCGCCGTCGCGCAACTGTCGCGCTGCCTGACACACCATTAATTCGTTCGCGGTGTAGCTCATCCGGTTCTATCAACTGCGTGCAGTTGCGGTTTGCTCCATGGAACGAGATACCTTTGGGCAACTTTGCGTTTTTTTCTTGGCGAACTTTGCGTTTTCCGCTTTGGTTTTACCGCAAAGGTCGCTAAGCACCCGCAAAGGACGCAAAGTATTCGCTACTAACTATTTAGTAACCGTAGTTGACCCCTTCACAGAAATGATCGTGCGCCTTCAGAGCTGCGAGCGATTCGCCCATGCGCTCAACATACTCAGCGCGATCTCGCACACCGTATATCCATTCATCCAGATAAGAATTGAATTGCGTCACGTCTTTGGAGATCTCCCGCCAACGAACGTAAAAGTCATTGTCACGGTCGTAATAGCCTTGCGTATAAGAAGGATGACAGCCGAAGGGTTCACGCACAACTGCATCGACAATCAGACCTGGAATCAAGGTTCTGTTGGGGTCAGAGCGAATAACACTTTCATCAACGATCTCTTCGGCTACCATGATCGTATTGCGTGACGCGAATGCCGCTTCCTTCTGCACGCCGAGCAACCCCCAAATCTGTGCATTTCCGTTCGAGTCGGCGCGCTGGGCGTGAATGATTGCTGTATCGGGATTGAGCGCCGGCACCGCTGCCAGCTCTTCTCCGGTAAAAGGACACGTGACCTCTTTGATTTGCGGATTCACGCGCGGAAGATCACTCCCCATGTAATTGCGCAGCGGGAAAAAAGGAAGCCTGGCTGCCCCTGCCGTCAGTCGCGCGACCATGCCATAATGCGAATACTCTTCGAGCTCCAGGTGATTGGGGATGCCGGTTTCCACGGCCCGGCGCAAGGCATAGAGTGGTCCGGCGCCGGGATTCCCGGCCCAACTGAAAACCAGTTTTCGCGCGCACCCCGCTCCGATTAGCTGGTCGTAAATCAGATCCGGCGTGAGACGGCAGAGGGTCAATCCGCGCCGGCGCTGTCTGATGATCTCATGCGCTGCGGCAAAGCAGATAAGATGAGTGAAGCCTTCGATAACGATTACGTCGCCGTCATGCACGTAACGGCTGATCGCCTGGTCCATCGCCATCAGTTTTGTTTCCATTATCCCTGACACCGTCCGCTGCTGATAGGATTGCGCATTATGAATCGATCCACTAAATCACACAAACCAGAACCACTAAATGACACGAAATATTCTTCGTACTATTTCGTGTGATTTCGTGGATCACGTTTTTATTCTTGATAGGGGTCAAATGCGCATTCGCTACTTTTCATTCTGGATTATCCTGCTCTTCTCCGCCGCCTCATGTCCCGCTCAGGAGATTGACTGGACCAAAGCTCGAGGCGAAGCGGTGCAACTGCTCCAGGAGCTGATTCGTATCGACACCACCAATCCTCCCGGCAATGAACGCCTCGCGGCGTTGCACCTGCAAAAGATCCTCGAAGCCGAAGGCATCGAGACCCGGGTGCTCAATGTCACGCCCGGACGCGCGAATCTTTACGCTCGCATCAAAGGTGATGGCCGCGGCCGTCCTCTTATACTGCTTAGCCATACGGATGTGGTGATGGCCGAACCGGAACGCTGGTCAGTGCCGCCTTTCAGCGGCGAGATTCGCGATGGCTTTGTCTACGGTCGTGGCGCGAGCGATATGAAAGGCACAGCCGCGGTGCACGCGACGCTCATGCGTTTGTTAAAGCGGCTAAACATTCCGCTCAAACGCGATGTGATCTTGCTCGCAGTGGCCGATGAAGAAGCAGGCGGAGCAGGCGCGCGCTCGATCATTGAAAATCATCCTGACCTGATCCGGAATGCGGAGTTCCTCTTGAATGAGGGAGACGTGGCTTACGTCAAGGATGGGAAGCTTCAGCAATACGGGGTTGATGTTATGGAAAAGGCTGCGCTGTGGCTGCGCATTTCAGCCAAGGGCCCGGCCGGACATGGTTCGATCCCGCTGGCAAACTCTTCTGTAAACCGGCTGTTAAGGGCTATCGATCGTTTGCGAGCCTGGCAGACTCCGATCAACGTTCCGCCTGCTGTGGCGCAAGGCTATCGAATCCTGGCGGCCCGGCAGTCTGACCCGGTGCTAAGAATCGCGTATGCGAATCTCGAGAAGTCGCTGAGAAATCCGGCGCTGCGCAAGAAACTGCTAACGGATAACACACTTAACGCGGAGGTTAGAAACACGTTCACAATCACTGGCCTGCATGGCAGCGACAAAGTGAACGTCATTCCCGGAACCGCATGGGCGCAGATTGATGCGCGACTGCTGCCCGGTGAGACGCCTGGCGGGTTCATTGCGAAGCTGCGTCGTGTGCTGGCAGATCCGGGACTTGAGATCGAGATGCTCGAAGGCTCAGTCCCGACGAGTTCAAGTGCGGACACGGCATTAATGAGGGCCATTCGCACGGTAGCTGCCCGGCGCGACAGGAATGTGCCCGTAATCCCGACTATGCTCACCAGCTCGACCGACAGCTCGAAGTTTCGCAGTGTCGGTATCACAGCCTACGGCTTCGAGCCTTTCAAGATGGACGACGGCGAATTGGATCGGGCTCATGGTGACGATGAGCGACTGTCTGTCGAAAATGTTGGCTTTGCTCTCCAGTTCCTTTATGAGGTGCTGCGGGAATTGAATTAAAGGCACAACCACTCAAGCTCAGCAACGCTGTAGATTGAGTGTCTCCCTACTTGGACTGCGCTTGCCCCCTTCCTTACCTGCGAATTTGCTGAGCTTGAGTGGTTGTTTTGAAAGTTGAGTGGCCTTGCTCACCTGAGCGGGGGCAAGCCGCCCTTCCCAACTTGCGCTGTGGGGGGGAGTTGAAAGCTGTCTCTTTCCTTTCCTTTTGGAGCTAGCGCCCGAACTCGAGGACAGCAGAGGCACGATTCAGGGCACGAGCGAGACGATCGACTTCCTCATTTGCGAGTTTGCGATCTCCAGCCTCTATGGCTTCGGTCAAAGCCGGCAGCACGAGCGGCTTGTAGGTTGGTCTGGGCGCGTAGATTAGGTGCTTGAACCACGGCCGGCCACGCAGACCGTCTGGATCCAAAAGTGCCCGCTCAACTTTCATGAGCCCCTGGTGTATTCGCTCGGCTTGAGCCAGGTTACCGCTGTCCACTGCCTTGCGCGCTGACTCAAGAGCCTCGCGACCATTTTTCTCCCAACGACGCGATGCTTCCAGTGCCGGCCCAAAATCAATTTCCAGCTTTCGCTCGCGGGCCATTTGGGCGGTCTCCTCGAGGTAGACCTGCACCTCGCGCGCGTAAGCTGCATAATCGAGGGGCACGTAATCGCACTCGACCAGCCGCAGAGCAGCGACGGACCAGTAGCGCGCCATCGCCGCGTGATAGTAGTAACCCGGATCACCGATGCGATCGACCCAGGTAAAACTGTCGTAGACGGAATGATAAACGCCGTATGGACCATCAAAAGTCAGGTCGGCGACCGGTACGCCCAGGAAATTGAGAAACACCGTGTAGTCCGAACCCGAACCGAGCCGGGTCGATACCGCCGGTTCCTGAGCGTCCTTCTTTTCCTCGTGCCGCAGCCAGGAATCGTAGATCGAGCCGCCACTCGGGTCAGGAACACCACGCGCCACATCGCGTAGAAACTCGGCCAAAGCGGGCACGGCGGCAGCGGTGAACTTGTTGCCGGAAGCTGAACTGTCCACATTCAGGTAAGCAAGCGCGCCCGCTCGGAGTCGATCGGCCTCCAGTTCTCCCCACTCAGTGCTGCCGGTCAGGGTAAACTCCTCTGCATCCCACGATGCAAAGATGAGCGTGCGACGAGGTTTCCACCCGCCGCGCTTCAGCTCTCCAAATGCCCGCGCTGTTTCCATCAAACTGGCGGTGCCGCTGCTCGGATCAACGCCACCGAACACCCAGGCATCGCGGTGATTTCCGAGAACTACCCACTCGTCCGGCCGTTCTGATCCACGCAATCTTCCGATGACATTCCAGATCGACCTCACCTTCTTGTCGTTTTGAATTATGAGATGAAGCTTGTCCGACGTTGGCCCAAGCCGGTAGTTAAAGGGAAGCCCACCCTGCCAGGCCAGCGGCGCCGGCGGCCCGATCATTCTTTCCAAAATCCTGCGAGCGTCTTTGTAAGACATTGGGGCTGCTGCAACCGTGGGCATCGAGACCGCCGTCTCGGTGGGCAGGAAGCGGCCACCCGGAACAGAAGCCCAGCCGGGCGTGCGCGGATCGCCAGGCAGATTGAAGTCATAAACAATACCACCCCTTTGCAGATGACTCTCCGGGCCCCACGGTCCCCATGGGAAGACCTCACCCTTTTTGAAACCATCATCCGCCGGGTCAGAGTAAAGGATAAGCGCCGCAACGCCGCGTCTTTGTGCCGTCAGAGCCTTGAAGCCACGATAGCTATAAGGCACAGAGTAACGAGCAAGAGCGATCTTTCCTCGAACGTCGACACCCTGCCGCTGGAGGAGGTCGTAGTCTTCAGGATTACCGCTGTTCACATAGACCACGGACGCGGTCACATCCACATCCGCAGAGTAAGCGCAATAAGGGATGCCCACGTCCGAGGCGTACGAATCTTTGTCTTGCGGAATGGCTTCTTCCTTCAAAGAAAGCTTCTCTTTCCTGGCGCCGATGAGCGTCGCTTCATACCTGATGGGCCAGGGAAGGTAAACCGGATGCTCGATGAGCTCAACGTCTTCCAGACCGTAAGCACGCCATTGCTTTGCCACGTATTGGGCCAGCTCATAGTTACGCAGCGTCCCCGCCATGTGTGGCTTTTCGGTAAAGATGCGATGCTCGCGACGACAGTTTTCGGGACGGATCGTTTGAATGAGTTGAGACTCGAGTGGCTTAATCCTGCCGGCGTTAGCGCGAGAGAATCCTTCTTGAGCTCGCACGAAGCTCGCGGCGGTAGTTAGTAGAAGGAGGAAGGCCAGGTTGCGATTCAACGTGGCACTCAGGTATCACGCTAATGGAGGTGTGTCAAGCAGATCGATCGACCGGTAGCGCAGGTTGGGAAGGGCGGTTTACCCCCGCTTGGTACGCTACAGTTGAGTGTTACGAAAGCAAGCGGGGGTAAACCGCCCTTCCCAACCTGCGATTTCTGTAAGTCGAGTGATAATCCCTAAGCGACCCGGATTCAGAGTCTGAGCAGAACGGCACGCGCTCCCAAACCGGTGGCGCGTGAAATTGCCAGAGCATAAAGCGAAACCTGTTTCTGGTATTCCTCCAGCCGGCCTTTAACCTCGAAGTCAGTCTTGTAATCAATCACGGTCCAGCCAGCCTCCGTACTCTCATAAAACGCCAGATCAACGACGCCCTCAACCATGACTCCGTCTTCGAGCTTGAGGGCGACGGGAACTTCTCGTCGACATTGCCCGGTGTTCACAGCGGCAGCAGCACGCCGGATTAGCGGATGAACAAGAGCACAATGCACAGCCTCGATCGCAGCGGCAACTTCATCCTCCCTGGCGCCAAGGACTCGCGCCTGAAGCCGGGCAGTCTCGGCAATAGCTTCACGATCGGAATCCAGTGGCACCACAGAAAGAACGGCGTGAACCAGCGTGCCAAAACGTTTCCCATGCGGTCTGGAAAAATCGATCCCAATCGATTCAACTGCGACTTCCGGCAACGCCACCGCCATCCCAGGCAGTTCTATCTCTGAAGTTGCAGTGGCGACCGCCCATACAGGCTTGCCTGCAATCTCACGAACTCCGGCGCGTTGCTCTCGCCACTGTCCATGAGCGCGAATTCCCTCCTCCGAGCGAAGCTTGCCCTCGTCTTCTTTTAGGTATTCCGTCAAGCGCGAGCCCGCACGAGTCTGGCTACTGGGCTGCGCAAGGGTTGAAGGATCCCACCAAACAACCTGATGTGTTCCGGCCTGCGGTTGGTGCAGACCCGGACTCACTGAGCCCTTGGTGCGCATGGCGTTTTGCGGCCGGTCTATCAACGTATCGTTTCCAAAGACCGGACATCCAGCAGATTGCTTTGTCTGCGGATTAAAGCTCGAGCTCTCTGCGGGATAAAGCACAGGATTCAAGACGGAAAGCCACCCATCGTAGGGATGATCTCCAACCGCGCACACAACCAGCAGATCGCGAGCGCGTGTAGCCGCCACGTAGAGAGTCCTCGCAGCCTCTTCCTCTTCAATCTTCATCTCGTCGTTGGCATGTTCCTGAACCTCGATCGGCGTACAGCCTGCGAGTCGCATAGCACTTAGACCCGCTGTCTGATCCACCCACTTGGACGGCTCGCGTGTGTCCTTGGCCGTGATGTCAACCAGCAGCACCACGGGAAACTCGAGTCCCTTTGCCTTGTGCACAGTCATGATACGCACGCCGTCGACACCTTCTTCCATGATCGGCGCATCGCCCACATCTCCCGACTCGGCTTGTTCGTCAAGCCAATCTAGAAAGGCCCTGAAAGAGATCAAGCCGTTGCGCTCGGCTCTACGCGCCATGTCCGTAAGACGCATAATGTTCGCCAGCGCCTGCTCCCCGGTGGACCAATTCGCAAAGCCCGCGTGGGCGCGTGTTTGGGCCAGCAGTGTTTGAATGGTCTCGGCAATCGGCCGGCGATTTCGGTTTCGATGAAGCTCCCGCAGTATGGCCAGCGCTTCAACCACCTCAGCCAGCGAGTGCGGCAAATCGTCCGGAGGTTGCTTGAAAGGATGCAAGGTCGAGCAGATGCTGCGGTACGCCAGCAACTGCGAATCGGTGAAGGCGAAAAGTGGACCTCGCAGCGTTGCAAAGACGGCGAGTTCGTCATCCGGCCATTCAATCGCCGTCAGTGCGTTGCGGATTGCTTCCACCTCTTCCCTGGAATGGAAAGAACTCCCGCCAACCAGAAGATGCGGGATGCGAAAAGTTTCCAGGGCCTGCACGTATTCCCGCGTCACGTCAGTTGAGTAGTGACGTAACCGGCGAAACAAAAGACAAATGTGCCGAGCCTGCAAAGGCACGCGCTCTTCCGAGCGGCCGCGCTCGGTGACAGTCCAGCCACTTTCAGTCAACAACCAGTTGAGAAACGCCGCGACATCGCCTGGCTGCGATTCATCGATCTTCCAGTCCACGACTCTTCCGAAGTCGCCATACGGTTGAGAAACGGGTAGGGCAATGATTGCCGGCTGAGCGTAATACCCATCGCGGCTCGGAGCGAGCGGAACATACTTCGCCTGAGTCAACGATTCCTCGGCCATCACCGGGGCAAATGCGGCGTTAACAGCATTCTGGATCTCGGGCACCGAGCGAAAACTTACATTCAAATCGACGAGCGCCCCTCCGGAGGCAACTACCTGCCGCTTGACCTCCTGGTAAAGAGCAACATCGGCTCGACGGAAACGATAGATCGATTGTTTGGGGTCGCCTACGATGAAAAGCTTTCCCGGAACCAGACGCACCTGACGCCAGTCGCGCTGATCCGGATCATCCGATCCGAGCAACATGAGAATTTCGGCCTGCAACGGATCGGTATCCTGAAACTCGTCCACGAAGATGTGTGTGAAGCGTTGCTGCAATTCAACCCGGATATCCCGGTTATCGCGCACAAGATTGCGAGCGCGCAGCAGCAGATCGAGAAAATCAAGATAGCCGGCGCGCTCTTTCAACTGTTCAAAACCTTCAACGACCGACCATAATTCTTCGCGCAGGCGAGGCGCCAGATCGGCGCCGGCTTTATCCACGAACTCCTGCACGCGCCGCTTTAGCTCGTCACGGCGGTTTCTTAACTCATCAGCCGGGAAATTGTCTTTCCCATAGTAGGCTCTCCAGTCTTTAGCCCTGCCCCAACTTCCCAGCAGGCCAAAAAATCGCGCTTCGATGCCATCGTAATCCCGAGGCCCTCCAAGCGACTCGAGCCGGGTGATTTCAGCAACGAAGTGTTTCAAATAAGAGAGTGACTTTGTCAGCCATTGATCCTGACGGCCGGCCTCGGACCACTCGCCGAGATCCTTCATCTCCCGGACAAGCTCATCAATAAAGGTGTCCCGCTCGAAACCCTCAGACTCTTTCCAGGGCGCAGTAAAGTCACGTTCCTTAATGAGTTCCAACGCAGCTCTGCGTAAGATCGGTTTGGGACCACTTTCACGTGGACGTCGTGCCAGGGTGGCACTGCGCCCGGCGCCGAATTGTCTTCGTTGAACTCTTCTGAGAATCCGCCGCACTCCTTCACCGGGATCAGCCAACTGCTTTTCAAACCATCGTTCGAAGGCCAAATCAAAAAGCGGATAAGTTAAGTCGTCAGGCGCCACCTCGAAAAGCGGATCGATTCCCGCTTCGACCGGATGCTCTCGCAAAAGATCAGCGCAAAACGAGTGAATGGTGCCAATTCGCGCCTCTTCGAGTTCACGGACAGACTGGTTTAGAAACTCGGTTGTCTCCGGCGAGCAATCCTGCTGCCGGGCCTGCTCGATTGCGGACCTAAGCCGGAGCTTCAGCTCGCCCGCGGCAAAGTCGGTAAAGGTCACCGCAACGATATTGGCCAGACTGACGCGGCCGGAAATGATGCCCGAGAGAATCCGGCCAATGAGGGCGCTCGTTTTACCCGTGCCCGCAGCGGCCTCAACCACAAGCGTCGTGTCTAGATCATCGCGTATGCGTGCACGCGCCGCCTCGTCGGCAAGCAATTTGGCCTGCTTTTCCTTGACTGTCTCGATCATGGCAGGTCTCTCATCGACTTTATCTGCACTAGTCTGTCGCGCGGCTTTAGCCGGGTGCGAATTTCCTCAAACCCTCCGCAAACTGCCAGGAAATCGCACCAGGTACACGCGTCCTCGTCAGGGGCGACTGGCAAAAAACCGTCCGCAAGTCCCTGTCGAATAGTAATCAACACCGAATTGAGTATTTGCAAATTAGCTTCGTCGAGAGGAACAACGCGTTCCTCATAACCGCCGTCAGCCGTGCAGTAATAGAGACGTCCCGACTCGACTCGACCGACCACTAACTTCTGACACGCGAGCGCATAGAGCAGGGGTTGCAGGTACTTTCCGCCGCCAACGATTGTTTCTTTTTCCGCGCGTGCCTTACCTGTCTTGTGATCCGTCACGCGAAACCGATCGCCTGCCTGGCGCTCGACCATGTCGATCGAGCCTCGCAGCTTGAAGTCACCGATCAGTTCAACCGGGTCGTTGACACTGGCTGGATCGGACTCTCTTGGACCACGGTCACTCAGCCCGAACGACAGCTCGAACTTATCGGGTATCCAGCCTCCATTGTCGTCCGCCATGCGTCGCAACCACTCGCGCACATCCGCGCGAATACTATTGATGCCATCCTGCCAGACGCGAGGGATCGCCGGGGCCAGCCTGTCTTCGTAATCTGCCGCTAAACGCTCGAGCGCCCGGTCAACCAAATCAAATGCTCTAGTTAAGGAAACTACACCGAGCGGCAAAAGCCCGTCCGACTTCAGCCTGGTGAGCACTTCAAACTGTGTCTCATGAAACAACGAGCCGCGCGTCAAAGGGTCAATCACTTCGATTGCCGCAGGTTCCTGGCGCAAGTCAAACCGGTGGATGGCGCTCAGGAAAAATCGATATGGGCAACTCGCATAATTTTGCAGCGCGGTTGCGGAGAACGACCGAGCCGCGAATTGATGTTTCGCCAGACTCTGACGGGCCAACTCATCCACGTCAACCAGCCCGTCGTTTGGAGTCCATCTTCGTAACCAGCGCCGGCTGCGAGCGCGCAAGGCTCGCGCGAGGTGACTGTTCGCGCTCAGCAGGTAATGGGCAGCGCCGGTAGCTTCTTCATCGCTTGACTCAACCAGATTCGCAAGCAGCGCCAGATCATACTCGGCTTCATCGATAGCAGCTTCGGGGCGTTCGGGCGCAGGCCAACCTAATCGCGCCCGTGTCGTCGACTCTGCTCGCGATGCAATCTCCTCAAAACCGGGCAAAGCGCCTTCCGCTGCTCGCAGCGCTTCCAAAGCGTAAAAGGATGGGACGCGAGGCCGCGATTGCTGAACGTCGATGCGCGGGTATGAAAGATAAACGCGGTCACGCGCGGAACCGACCGCGATTCGCAGGCCAAGCCGCTCGAGCTCCAGTTGTTCACGTCGTGTTGTGAGTCCTCCCGCACCGGCTTCCTTTCGCTGTGTATCGGGTAGGATCGGATCTTCGACAATCTTGCGCGGAAAGATTCGCTCTGCGAGACCGGGAACAAACACAACTTGAAACGAAAGCCCGCGAGCGGTGTCAACCGGTCCAATGAAGACGCGGCCATAGCGACGTTTGGGCGGCTTCACGCCGAGGTCGTGAAGTCTTGCTTCGAGGACGAGTTGCACTTCGTGGAGATCAACTGGTCCCACAGAGCTCATCGGTTCGAGCTCCGCCAGCGTGGCCATAACGCCCTCCGGATTCCGCAGAGCATTTACTGCCAACTCTCGCAAATGCGCGAGCCACTCACCCCAACTCGCTCTATCCGGCAGGCCAGCCAACCGTTCGATCAGCGGCAGCGCGTAAGCTCGTAACGCGTCGAGATCGCGAACTTGTTTTCTGATCGACTCGACCCGGGCATCGTCTTCCGGGTTAGCTTCTTCAATCCGGAGCAGCAACTCATTGGCGAGGCCGTTCAATCGCCTCGTCCAGCGATCTTTTCCCCCGATCACGGCGGAATCAACCAGCAGTCGTTCCCAACGTGCCGGCGCCCTTAACGTTCCCTCAACTACAGCGCGGTCTTCGGGCTTTGCAACTAAAGCTGAATCCTTGCTCTCGGTCTTGAAATCCTCAGTTTCCGTTGCGCTTGCGATCAGCTCATCCTCCGGTGCGGCCCAAGCCACTTCCACGTCTTTGTTGTCTTCCGGCGCGGGCACCTGGCCGAGTGAGAGGTACTCAGCAAACCTTTTTGCGGAGAGTCCTTCAGCGGCGCAGGACAAGAGCGCCAGCATCGCTCGCCCAGCCGGATCCGGGGCAGTTGTGCCGCGAACGAAGTAAGCCGGAATCTCTGCGCGAGCAAACGCCTCTTCCAGGTGAGATCTGTAATCGCCGGGACAATTGAGCAGGACCGCCATTTGATCGAACGGCACGTGTTGCGCTGCCTCGGCCTGAATGCTCCTGACGATCTCCACGCATTCACGCGGCTCGCCCGGCCAGTTGTGCAGCTTCACACTCGCATCCAGCGGTGTGTGATCCGGACCGGAATCCTCAAAAAGATGCTCCTTTACGAATGACAAACTCCTTGGAGTGCGGTGACTTGTCACCGCTTTTCTTCCTGCGTCGTCGTGCCGCTCACATCGAATTGCTTCCTGCAACGCCTTAATCGTCCGTTCATCTCCCTTCGGTACCGTTGCCAAAACACTCGGCGCCCTATTCGCTAACTCCTGGAGCAACCTGCTCTCAAGCCGGCTGCGCACTGCGACATCAAGCAGCAACACCGGCAACCCGACGTATCCTCCATTCTCAGGCGAATCGAGCGATTCAATTGCCGTTCGAAACAAAATGGCGCGGTCCGAAAGCCGTGCTTTTCTGAGCTCCTGGTCCACGAGGGCGGCAATTGCGGCAAGGTCCTCGCCACCACGCGTAAGTTGCCCGAGACGTTCCGGCTCGACTTCGTTCATGCGTAACTCTTCGAGAGTCTTCGCCACGGCAAGCGGAAAGCCCGGACGCGAAACTACCGGGGCGAAGTAATTCAGTCTGCCTTCCGAATCCAAGGAATGGATCGCACGCGCGACAACCGCAGTGAACGAGAGATTGCTGGCTGGCGCAGTGCTCGAGGCAGCCAAAGAATGTTGCGCCAGTCGGGGAGCAAGGGCGTTCAGAGTAAAGCGCTTGATCCCGAACCAGGCTCCAGCCGCGCTGACCAGGCTCAAATGGAGATCGCCGGCTGCTTCCGCCGAGTGAGCGATGACGAGAATCTCGGTATGAGTCGGATAAGCTTCTATCCAATCGCGCGCAAGTTCCAGCCGGACTGCCGCGTCAGAGTAAACTTCAATTCTTCGTTTTAAGCGAAAGTTCACAAACCACCAACTGAAGAAGACAATAGCGCAAGTTGAGATTAGCGCAAGTTGGGAAGGGCGGCTTGCCCCCGCCTGTGAGTGAGCTCTCAAGATAGATTGAACCCAGCCATCAACTCTTAGAATTTCTCTTATTGTAACTTCTCCATCCAAGACTCTTCATTGCCTTGCTTAGCTTCTCCGAATCATCTGGCCACCACCAGTCATGATCCACAGGAATTGGCTCTTTTGAATCAAAGTAAAGGGCTCGGAACCCTGACCAACGGTAATCTTTCGCCGATGCTACTAATTTGGCTCTCACGGGGTTGGCGTGAATGTAATTAATCTTTTGCTTGATCATCCATAGACTCCACAGTGGAAAAGCCTTGAAGCTTTCTTGCCAAACTTGATGAATGGATCCATCCGTATCGGGTTCTTCGCGCAGAAAGAGTTCACCGCCCGTCAGCTCGATTATTTTTCTGGCTGTTAGACTCTTCAAGGCACCACTGAAACCTCTAATGTCTCCGTCGCGCGGGTTGGCTATGAGATGAAAGTGATCCGGCATGACCACATGTGTGATCAGCTTAGCCGGCCATCTCTTCAAAAGATCATTACACTCATTCAGAAAAGCTAGACAACAGCGTTCCTGTCTAAAGATTGGAATCCTGTGCCAGACATTGCCAGTGATGTAATGCAATGCACCAGGCAGATTTTGGTTGGACCATTTTTGAGCCATGAGGAAGCTCCTGGGAAAGTGAGATTTACAAGTTTTTTGAAGTTTAGCCGGGAGATGAATTCATGGCAAGCAGGCGGGGGCAAGCCGCCCTTCCCAACCTGCGCTGGGGGAGAGTTGAAGCTGTTATGGGGCCTTGAGAGCTCGCTCAACCAAGCGGGGGCAAGCCGCCCTTCCCAACTTGCGCTGGGGGGAGTTAAAGACTGTTTTTGGATCTTGAGAGCTTATTCAACCAAGCGGTTTTGGATCTCTCACTCACCCCGGGTAGATTGTGCCGGCCTCAACAAAGCAGAGCGGATTCTGCCACTTGTCCTCAGCATAAAACGATCGCTCGCCCCACGGGCGCACGCTGATGCTTCCGCCTGAGACGCCGTGCACATCATCTTGCGAAAGGCACCCCAGCGCTTTCGCGCGCGCGAAGACAGCATCCAGATCCCTGACCGTGAAATACAACGCCTTCGCTGCTGGATGGGGCGCGCCTACAGACGAGACATCGACCACCTGCAACGTTACCGGACCGCAGTTGAAGTAGCACCGCGAGCCCGCCTGTTTGCGTCCTTCGAGTCCAAACAACTGGCCATAGAACTCCGCCGCCTGGTCAAGGTCTCCCACCTCGACGTTGAGCCGAAAGAAGCTCGGCACGTCCGGACTCGTGCTCCTTTTCGCATTCTTCCGGGCTACCTTCTTCGTCGCTCTCTTTTTAGATGTCTTCTTCGATGTTGCCTTCTTCTTAGTCGCCATTTCTTCCTCCGTGTTTGTCAATGAGGGTCCTTCGAAAACCACTCGAGCCAATCCCGCACCAGCTCGAGTCGCCGGCGATTGATGTGGTAGACGCGCATACGTCCCCGCTGTTCGTGATAGAGCAACCCGGCCGACTCGAGCACCTGGATATGCCGCGTCGTGGTCGGCCAGGCATGTTCGAACACATCGGCAATCTCGCCGGCGGTCATCGTTCCGCCTTCGAAGTTCAGCGTCAGCATGATCCGGCGCCGGGCCGGGTGAGCGAGCGCGGTGAAAACCGCCTCGTACGCGTCCATCCGCGCCTTCGACTCCCGCTTCGCTCTCCTTTTCAAACTCGCTCCTTCGCTGCCACAAGGGATGACATATTTAGCCTGTAGGCTAAGTATTGTCAAGCACCAGGTTTCGTGTTATTTCGTGGTTTGTTCGTGTAATTTCGTGGATTGGTTTTTGTCAGACGTAGCCGGCGTGAGATACTTGGTTCACAACGCCACAGAGTTGCGTCTTCGAATTCTTCCCTCTTTTCGCAATCCCCCTTAGAATAAAACGTGCCCAGCTGTCGGTCGATTTGGAAATGAATGCCAGCAACAATCCATTAGCCCGCGCGGCGGCTGACGGTGACGCAAAAGCTGTTCAGGCCTTGCTCGCAAAGGGTGCAGATGTTGACGGAGCGACAAGTGGGGGTCAGACCCCGCTCATTCTCGCAATTATCTCCAGCCAGACAGACATCTTACGTCTGTTGCTGGCGGCGGGAGCCGATCCCCAGCGCCGAGATGGTTTGGGGCTAAACGCGTTTGACTGGGCCGAGCGAAGAGGCTTCGCTGACGGCCTTGCATTACTCCGCCAGAATCCATCTACGAACCAACAAACTCAGCGACCCGCGACCACAATAAAGGCCACGGCTCCCAGTAAATCCGCGTCGCAGCCCATTGAGCCAGAAAAACTTCCGGTTACAAAACCTCCGGACCAATCCAAGGATGCTGAAGAGAAGACTCGGCGATGGATTGCCGGTCTAAGACGACAATTTGAGGCAGAAGCAGAGCACCGATCTAAAGAGGTTGACGGGCCGCCGCCGGCCGAGATCAGAAAAGCTATTTCACGCGATGACACGCCTCCGGTTACAGTTACCGACCGAAGGTTCTCGACCGCTGCAAAACCGCTTGAGCCGGTAGTTAACGCGCCTTCAAGTGATGCTCACCCAGCGATCTCAACCGCATCTTCAGAACCTGACTTACCAACCGTCTTGAAGGAAGCATTGACTGCGGACTCAACAACGTCAGCAGTCTCTGCACCGGATGCTGTACGCGAGTCGCCTGGGTTAACGAGCAGTGTGCCGCTTGCACAAGCTAATCGGAAGCGGTGCCCAAAATGCAACGCCGTCTACGATGGCGGACTGGTAGGATACTGCGCCATCGATATGACTCGTTTGATCGATTCTGATCAGGTAGTTGTCGCTGCCGCTGCTCCTCAACCAACTGCGACCCCAACGCTCATTTGGTTTCTGGTCGTGTTTACTTTTGTGATGGCGACGGCCAGCACCTATTTTATTATCAGATCTTTAACGATTAGCGAACCGGCAAGTACTCAGACAACTACTCCGGCTCCGGAGACCGCAAGTGTCAAGAGTGAGTTGCCAAGTATCAGCGGCGACCTTGCGGGGAAATCACTGTCTTTGCCTCTGCCGGAATATCCAACGTCAGCAAAAGGCGAAAATGTAGCAGGCACCATACTGGTGCGGGTAAAGGTGAACAGCAAAGGACGAGTGATTTCAGCGCGAAGTTCTAAGGGTGACCGGCGGCTGCGCCAAGCGGCTATCAAGGCTGCTGAAAAGGCAACCTTCTCGGCAGAGAGGCTCAGTGGCCGCGCCGCATTTGGAACGATCACCTACACATTCAAGCCCTGATCGGATCCTACTTTCGTGCCACTTCGTGGATCGTTCTTACTTTCGTGTGATTTCGTGGATCGTGTTTCCTTGAGAACCCTTGGATCCACGAAATCACACGAACTAAAACTCGGACGATCCAAAAATGTGTTAATCTGCGGGAAAAAATAATCATCTCGGGAGGAGGTCTATGAAACACATTTCGTTGATTCAACTTCTCGCCGTCGGGGCTCTTATTGTTGTGGTTAATTCCTTGGTGTGCGCTCAATCCGGGTCAACTTCTAAGGTTACGATCGGTGTGACTTGCGAGAAGTGCAGATTCGAGAGCGGCACAGTAGTCGTCGACAATGTCGTTTTCGAAAAGTAAGGCATTGGGCAGCCGGCAGTCCGTTCGTGTAATTTCGTGGTTTTCTTCTTAGTGTAATTTCGTGGATCTTGCTTTCTGGTCCACGAAATCACACGAACTAACCACGAAAAATTCTGAAATGCTGGGAATGAATACATTCAGCCCCGACTTGTTCGCTGCCACTCTCGCGATCATCGGCATAGTAATCATTATCTCGGCATTGCTCTCGGGTTTGATCGATCGCAGCGGGCTGCCCCAGGTCGCCGTTTTTCTTGCACTCGGCGCGGCGCTTGGACCCTACGGCCTCAGCGTTCTAAACATCTCCCTCGATTCGGCAGCCCTGCATGCAGTCGCCATCCTAAGTCTCTCCCTGGTCCTCTTTACCGATGCAGTGTCATTGGATATCGCGCAGGTGCGGCAACGCAGCGGCCTGGCTTTTCGACTGCTCGGGCCGGGAACGCTACTTACTGCCGGCCTGATTGCGCTCGCCGGTTGGGGGGTCCTCGGTTTACCGGTTCCCGCTGCCGCAATCCTGGGCGCCGCGTTGGCCTCGACCGATCCCGTGCTGTTGCGCGGTCTCCTTCGCCGTCGCGATATCCCCGAGGACGCGCGCCAGCCTTTGCAGCTTGAGAGTGGACTTAATGACGCCGTGTTGTTGCCGGTCGTATTCGTAGCGCTTGCTTTTTTAAATCATGCTGCGCCGCTGACTGGCGGTACCTTTGCGAGACTCGGTCTCAATCTATTCATCCTGGGCCCAGGCGCGGGAGTATTGATTGGCTTGATCGGGGTGGCCGCACTCGATCTAATACGAAGGCGGATCGGCATTCGTCGTGACTACGAGTCGCTTTACTCACTCGGCGTGGCATTCACGGCCTATGCCGCTGCCGAGGCGGTGCATGGCAGCGGATTTCTTGCTGCCTTCGCGGCCGGCATGACAATCGCAGCGCTTGACGTCGAGCTCTGCGATTGCTTTGTTGAATACGGCGCGGTGACGGCTGAGATGCTGCTCCTCTTTACCTTCGTGATACTGGGAAGCTCTCTGATATGGAGCGCGTTTACCGTGATCAGTGGACGGACGATCCTGTTTACGGTCATTGCGGTCCTGATCAGAACACCTGTTTATCTTGCTTCGCTCGTAGGTTCAGAAGTTGACATGCGCGGACGCCTGTTGATTGCCTGGTTTGGGCCGCGTGGTCTCAGTTCGCTGCTTCTGGTGCTGTTGGCGGTGTTTGCCGGTGTACCTGATAGCGATCGATTGTTCGCCATCTGTTCTCTGGTGGTGCTGGTCTCGGTGGTACTCCATGGCGGCTCACCAATGCTGCTTGCCCGAGCGGCTCGTAGGCGCGCATTGAAAGAACAGCACGATACGGCACACGAAGCTGGTAACGAAGAGATAGAGACCGGAAAATCTATTGGTGATGCCGCCAGCAATGAGGTGTCCGCTTTGACCAGGGACCCTGCTTTGTCCGATCAGCAAGAGGACGTCGAATCAAATCTTTCTCAACCCGGCGAGGGTGTGAAAGTCGGTTCGCAAAACATCTCAATGCGAGAGCTGCAACACCTGTGGCAGGCAGGAGAGCCGGTTACGATTCTGGACGTGCGCACCGACCGCAGTCTTGAAACAAGCGACACTCACGCTAAAGGAGCGGTCCGATTGCCGCCCGACCACGTAGTTGAGCGAGCAAAGGAGCTGGGTCTGAAACCGGAGGCGTGGCTGGTCGCTTACTGTGCTTGACCAAACGAAGCGACGAGCGCCCGGGTGGCGCAGGAACTCAGACAAGCTGGATGGAAAAAGGCCCGAGCCCTCATCGGTGGTTGGACAGCCTGGCAGGAAACAGGTCTTCCGGTTGAGAGTGTAAAAAAGCAAGGACATTAAAGAGCTTGCAAGTTGGGAGGGGGCAGTCGCTAAGTTCAAGGTTCGGGTAAATTGGGTAGTGCCCTAATTCATGTAGGGGCGTCCCTCCGTGGACGCCCTTAGTCGCGCTGAAACGGGCGCGCACAGAGGCACGCCCCTACAATCTCTTCAAGTTAGGGCACTACTGTAAATTGCAGTTGGGAGCCACTCATCATCGCCAGGTGTGGCCCAAGGGTTGCTCAGAACCAAGCAGTAATAACTGATGGTGCGTATGAGAAAGTTTGATTAGGTTTGACGTATCGATTCTGATCAAGAGCAGCCCCAAGAGATATGAAAAGCGAACAGCTATTGATTGTTCGAGGAAATTAAAAGCGCTCGACTGACACGTTGGTTTGGTTTAGCTCGTGTAAAGGAGGGAAACTAACTTGGGACTAATACTCTTGATTGTGCTGGTCCTTTTACTGCTAGGCGCCTTTCCAAGGTGGCCCCACAGCAGAAATTGGGGATACTGGCCCAGCGGCGGGATCGGATTAATTCTCCTGATTGTATTGATTCTCTTCCTCCTGGGTCAGATTTGAGGCTCGGGTCATCTGGCAGATCTATTTCCGCTAGCCTAAATAGATCCACGAAGTAACACGAACCAGGATTCGTGTTATTTCGTGCATTCTTCTTTCGTGTAGTTTCGTGGATCCGGTTTTTCATTCGCCTGATGCGATTTTGAATCCCGTGTATAATCCAGGACAAAGGAGCATCTCAATGAAACACACCAGTACTCGGCTGGCGTTCCTTGCCATCGTGGCTTTGGTAAGTCTCAATCAAAGCAACGCGCAGACGAAATCAGAACTACCCGCCGAGCTGCGCGCTCGCATCGACAAACTCGCCACCGACACACTCACGCAATCTGGCGTCCCGAGTGCCTCGGTCGCAATCGTGAAGGATGGGCAGATTGTCTATCTGAAAGCTTATGGCGATGCGCGACTTGAACCAAAGACCTCAGCAACAACCGAGATGCGCTACAGTATTGGCTCAATCAGCAAACAGTTTACAGCTGCGGCCCTTCTCCTCCTGCAGGAGCAACACAAGTTGTCACTCGACGACAAGGTCTCGAAGTTTCTTCCCAATCTGACTCGTGCAAATGAAGTGACGATTCGCCAGTTGTTGTCACACACTTCCGGCTATCAGGACTATTGGCCGCAGGATTATGTGATGCCGATGATGCTCAAGCCCGTTACGGCCGCAAAGATCATGGAACTGTGGGCGCGGAAGCCGCTGGACTTCGAGCCAGGATCAAAGTGGCAATACAGCAACACAAACTATGTCATCGCCGGGGTCATCATTGAAAAGGTCAGCGGCAAACCGCTGCTTCAGTTTCTCAGAGACAACATCTTTGTGCCGCTGGGAATGAAGAGCGTTACGAACATAGACGAACAGAGGCTGGGCGACACTGATCCGACCGGCTACTTGCGTTACGCGCTTGGGCCTTTGCGAGCCGCGCCGAAAGAGGGTCCGGGATGGCTCTTCGCCGCAGGTGAGTTGGCGATGACCCCTGAGGATCTTGCCAGGTGGAATGTCTCGATGATGGACCAAAAACTTTTGCAGCCGGCTTCTTATCGTGAGTTGGAACGTGAAATGCAGTTGACCAATGGCTTGGGCACGCGATATGGACTCGGGGTTAGCCTTGCAATGGAAGGTGGTCATCGAGCGGTTTCACACGGCGGCGAGGTGTCCGGCTTTACTTCTGAGAGTGTTGTCTTTCCTGATGACCGAGTGTCGGTAGTAGCCCTGACAAATCAGGATGCGGCTTCGGCTGCCGGCGACATCGCGCATGGGATTGTCCCAATGCTTTTTGAGAAGAACGATCCCGCCACCGCGCCGGCGCTGGAACGGGCGAAGAAGATCTTCGATGGTCTACAACATGGCGCCATCGATCGCTCACTCTTCACGAACAACGCCAATGCCTATTTTAGTGAGCAGGCTTTGAAAGACTTTGCGGAGGGTTTGGCCCCGCTGGGCGCGCCAAAGCAGTTTACCCAGGTGCGGCAAGGCCTGCGTGGTGGTATGACATTACGAGTCTATCAGCTGAAATTTGAGAACAAAACGTTGCGCGCCTGGACCTACGAGATGCCGGACGGCAAGCTGGAACAATATCAAATTGCAGTTCAGAACTAACGGCTAACGTGGGTGTAATTCCGCATCCTTTTCGTATGATTTCGTCCGAGACTGTGTCAAAACTCTGAAGAATCTGCAGTCGCGATTGGACAACTCAAGCGGCGTAAATTCGCAGGTTGGGAAGGGGGCAGTCATTAGGTGCAAGCTTCGGCAAGTTCAATGCGCCCCCGCTCAAGCTTGAATGCCAGTGCTTATCCCTATCACTTAAGCCCCTGGGTTACAGCATTGAGTGATTGATTCGATCATGAAGCCTCTGAAACTCGAGCGGGGGCGCATTGAACTTGCCGAACCTTGCACCTAATGACTGCCCCCTTCCCAACCTGCGAATTTACGCCGCTTGAGTTGTCCAGTCGCGACTGCAGATCCTTCAGAGTTTTCACACAGTCTCGGCAGTTGGCGGTATTTTTCAAACTGCATCAGTAGATAGCTCTCTGCGGACTTGTGTTGGGAAGTTATCTGGTATTAACCTATCCGCAACTGCAGCGTCTTTCGAACCCGACAGCACGAGTTGTTCAACCTCTCCCCTAAACATTACCGATTGCCGATTGCCAATTTTGCACTTGCGGCTAACGTAACCCGTTCTCTTAAAACGAACGATTGGGGATCTTGCCCATTCCGTCGTCGATGACAATCGGCAATTGGCAATCGGCAATCGGCAATGATTCGCAATCGGCAATTCATAAAAATTTCATGTTGCGAGCAAATTACAGCCTGGATGGTCACCCATCTTTAAAGGGGGCAACGAAAATGAAAGCATTCTGTCCAGAACATAAGAGAGGATTCTTCGCTCCCCGGCAGAGTCCTATCAAATGCGGAAATCGGGGCCACGCATTGGGCGAATTGGATTTCCAGGGTGAGGCCAAACTTCCTGTCGAGCTTCATTGGCAATTCTGTTGCAACTGCGAACACTTTTGCCCGATAGACTTCGAGAAGGCCGGCCTGGAGCGCTGCCCGACCTGCACACGTCGAAGTTCGCTGGTCTATTTGTGCGACCGCTGCTACACGATCAGCTTTGAATCGAACACGCCGTTGCAAACAAAAAACTTTACCCTGACTCCGGATGGAGCGCCGGTGCCTTCATGTCCCGGATGTTTGCAGCCATCTTCAGCCAACTTGCGCGAGCATACGTGCGACGAACTCGGCTCGTCCTTCATCACCGCTCTTAACTCTTGCCCAGTATGCCGGGAACGCCTGGATGTTGGTCCATCGTTTCCTTCCCCCGTAGCGCTTTACCTGCGAAAAACCAAAGCTGCGAACAAGCTCAATGTGACCTTTGATTACGAGAATGAGGTCTTTGCTCCAGTGGAGGACGGAGAGTTTGTTTTAATCAGCAACGACGCTGAAGCTGTTCAGCCGATCGTTATACCTCGGTCGGCGACATTCGCAACCCCGCGAGATTTTTACGAGTTCTACCAGGACTTCTATCTTTGCCCTCAGCCAGGCGCCGGCGAAGTCCGTGTTCTCGAGCCCGCCGTCGTCGTGCTCACCGTCGATGGATGGAAGCTCCAGACGGCTGGGGTTCTGGAAGTGATCAAGGTCCAGTCAAAGACGAAACTCATAACTCCGGCAGCTTCCCCGCGATCGGAGCCATTGCCCGAAGCAAAACGAGCGGCTTCGCACTCTTCCAAAGATGACTCAGTTGTCGATAAACGAAACCAACAGGCCGCAGTTCTCGATATGATCAAGGTCCAGTCAAAGACGAAACCGGCAGCTCCCAATACACCGCCGCGAGCTGATCCACCACCAGACTCAGAACCGCCGAGTTCATCACGGGCCAGAGACGCCGGTACACTGTGTAATGAGTGTGGCACGTTAGTAGAATCCAGGTATGCTTTCTGTTGGAAGTGTGGCAACGCGCTCACAACAGAAAGGTCGTCAGTGACTCAGCCGGCAGCGCCCTATCAGGTTCGGTCGGCAGCTCCGGTAGAAGACGAAGATGACGAGCAAACGGTGCAACACGATCTGAATAAGGTCCGCTCACCGATTCTTTCCCTGGCGACGCCGCCACAGCCACAAGAACACCGGTCAGCTAAAGGCTCAATCCTCAAACTTGCAGTGGCCGCTTTCATGGCCATATTGATGGGATCTCTTGGTGTCCTGCTAACGCGTTCACCCTTTAGAAAGGCGTCGGTTGCGGCCGCCGAGCCGCCTATGGCTGAGGCCAGAATCAACCCAAGCGTTGTGACGGTGGGTTCCGACACACACCCCATGCCTGAGCCTACGACAGCGCAAAAACCTGAGGACTATGAACTAAGCAAACTGCGCGAAAGGCTGATTGCTGCTAATCGCTCAGAGCGCTCGGCGATCCTGCAAACGTTCGCCCGAACCGAAAAGAAATATCCCCATGATTACCGCTTCCCATATGAACGGGCCAAGTTAGCTATCGAGGGCAGCGACAAGACTTCCCACCATGATGCTTTTGCAGCCTTGTCGGTCGCGGCAGAGAAGGCCATCAGCAGCGGCAAGGCTAGCGAGATGCTTGAGAACTTGCAGAAGGACAGTGGTGGTGATTTCCAAAAGCTCTCTCACGGACACCATGAATGGGCGCAGTTGCAGGAAGCGTTGAAGAGCAATGACGCGCGAGTGCTTGACACGAGAATGGGATTGTAGCCGCCAGTATTTCGTGTGATTTCGTGGATCAATTCGTGTGATTTCGTGTTCGTGTGATTTCGTGGATCGGCTTCTCCCTCCGAGGGGCCACGAACTCACACGAAGTGAATAGCCTCTCAAAAGGCTTTCAACACAGTGGCCGAAACTAGTAAGACGATCAGCAGCGCGAATACACCCGCTAACACTTTAGCAAGACTCACCTGCGAGACGCCTAATTGATTGTCGACATTCGTTGATGACGGCACTTGGTTGGCGTTCCGCTCTCGCAGCCAAACTGCGTTTTCGTGCGCCTGCATCTCGTCACGTCGCTGTGTGACGGGATCGTTGAACCGGTTATGGAATGGGTTGTGGAGTAGATTGTTGGGTAATGCTTGACTCATGTTTGCTCCTTCGGCGGCGAATGGTGGAGGGGCTCAGCCGCGCTGGAACGGCAAGGGAGCAATGGCTATGCCGGATGGTGGGTCAGGCTCGATCCACTCGGTTTTCTTCGGGAATATTGGAAGGTGGACTCGTGGTATGCCCGATTACGGTGGCAACTACACCAGCTGGGGCAGGGTCTAATCCGCAGATTACGCAGATTACGCAGATTAAAAAGGCAGTAAGCAGTAGGGAGTAAGCAGTAAAGTAGGCAGTAACCAGTAAGCAGTAACCAGTAAGCAGTAACCAGTAACCAGTAAGCAGTAAGCAGTAACCAGTAACCAGTAACCAGTAACCAGTAAGCATGGCAGAAAAAATGAGCTTACTGTCTACTGCCTCTTAATCTGCGTAATCTGCGGATAAACTTTGCCCCGTGGATCGTCGAAGATGAACAACCCAGACAAGCTCGTTGTACGAAAGACACAGCTTCGCAGTAAGGCCGGACCTGCTGGAATTAATCATCTCAGAGCGCGCCCCTCGCTAACTCCCATCAGCATTCTCTTTTCAGAGTCATCATTCAAGTCTGAATAGAACAAGTTGGCGGCGGCTTTAGACAAAAAGCGAAAATCCCACCCACGGCAGAGACTGTGTCAAAACTCAGAGGAATCTGCAGTCGCGACTGGACAACTCAAGCCGCGTAAATTCGCAGGTTGGGAAGGGGGCAGTCGTTAGGTTGAAGGTTCGGTAGGTTCAAGGCGCCCCCGCTCAAGTTTCCGAGGCTTCATCGTCGAATCAATCACTCAATGCAGTAAACCCAGAGGCTTAGTGACAGGGATAAGCAGTGGCATTCAAGCTTGAGCGGGGGCGCCTTGAACTTACCGAACCTTCAACCTAACGACTGCCCCCTTCCCAACCTTCGAATTCACTCGGCTTGAGTTGTCCCGTCGCCTGGTTTCGTGTTATTTCGTGGATCTTCTTGACGTTGACAAAAAATCGATCCACGAAAATTACACGAACCGAAAAACAAAGTCACACAAAATGTTCCTCTATTTATTTCGTGTGACTTCGTGGATCATGTCTTAGGTTTTTGATTACGGCTCTGCTGCGTTGTGTAATCGGCGTAATCTGCGGATACCCATTCGCTTTCGAGCTTCGCTATTGGGTTGGCCCCGCCGAAGCGCGTCGCACATAGCCATCTCGAGCTCTCACGGCGAGGTTAGGTTGATGCACGCGCACCTTGATCAGGCGGCGCTCGTCGCTTTGGACAGCTGCTGTCGGGGGATAGTAGCCAAGACTATATTGTCGGCGAAGCTCTTCGGCAATTCTGGAGAACGCTTGCGCCAGTTGTGCAGGATCGTTGGCCTTGTAAAGGCGCGCACCAGTCTTGTCGGCCAGTTCGTGAAGATACCGATCAGCCCGTTCATAGTCGGCCTTGGTGCTGCCTGCGGGTGGAATACCATGAGTTGGAAGGCCATAGATTACTCGTGAAGAGCTGCTGCCGGGAAAAGGCCAGTTGCTCCTACTGGTCACTATCGTGATGCTTCCTCTACTTTGCATGGCACGCAAGTAATCGCTGGTGTCGTACTGAATCGGGTAGATGAGCGCATCCAGCTCTTCTACCTCGCGAAGCGTGGTCTCATAAGTTGCCATGTAGCTAGCCGTATCCACGCCGTCCGTGAAAAGCACTATGGCTTTCCGGCCCTTTATCTTGTCTAGGCGCTCTTTGATGACAAGGTCAACGGCGTCGTAAAGGCGTGTGGATTCGCCAGTGTTCGCGTTCTGTTGAATGACTGCAGTGATGACTTCGAGGTCGTTTGTGACCTCGGTCAGTAGCAGCACTTGATCGTTGAAAGTCACAACCAGGACACGATCTTGCGGACGCAGCTGTCTTGCAAAGGCTATGGCCGCTTCTTTGATTTCCCACAGGTGGAATTGTGTCGAAGCCGAGGTATCCAGCAGAAGCGCCACAGTGAAAGGCTTTTCGGTAGGTTCGAAATAGGCGATTGGCTGTTCGATACCGTTCTCGAACACGCTAAAGTCTTCTCGCCGAAGGTTTGGAACGAACCGGCCCTGGCGGTCCAGAACGCTCACGGGCACCGTGACGAGCGTGGTATCGATGCGCACCACGTCGCCCTCCGCTACTTCTTCCACGCTTCCTGCGGGAACATCCTTGAGAGACGCGTTCACTGGAGTGCCGACCGGCGTGCCGGCGAGTGTGGGTTGGCGCAAGTTGGACTCGATCCCTGCGCCGCGCAAATCAGGAGTGACTGGATCCCGTTGGGCGAAACTAACCCGGCGCGGCCGTGTTACTGCTGTCTGCGGAGGCGAAGACTCTCGATCGCCGCGAAAGGTCGCATCTGAGACCTGTGCCTCCGTATTCTGTTTTTTGAGCACGTATGCGCCGTGGGGGCAGGCGGACGCAGTCTCGTAGGCAACGATAACGTAGCCATCGGGAATGGGTACGCCCTGACATATTTTCAGAGTTGCGCTACGCGACTTGCCACGTTCGCGGTTTTTATTCACCGTCTGATTGGTGCTTTGGCCGAGAGCGATTGCGGACAGAAGGGAAACGGTAAGAAACAACGACGCGACTGGGGATTTCATAGTCGCTAACCTCGCTATGTTTTGAAGAGGGCCTACTAGTTGAAGAGTGGTGGCATTATAGTCGCATCGCTCTTTGCATGATCGGGTTCACATTTTGTCACGATATTTGTGACAGTGGGAACATAATCTCCGATAGTCAACGAGTGCTTAGTAGTTGCCATCAGGCGTTATAGTAATCCCCCGGACCGGAGAGACTGTGTAAGACTCTG
Organism: Pyrinomonadaceae bacterium; assembly: GCA_035644135.1. Lineage (GTDB taxonomy): Bacteria > Acidobacteriota > Blastocatellia > Pyrinomonadales > Pyrinomonadaceae > PSRF01. The sequence goes on along the minus strand of DASQPD010000077.1, from coordinate 6,679 downwards.
AGGATGCCTTGGAGCTCTGAAGCTGAGGATTTGGACAATTCAAGCTGCGTAAATTCGCAGGTCGGGAAGGGGGCAGTCGTTAGGTTGAAGGTTTGATAAGTTCAAGGCGCCCCCGCTCAAGTTTCAGAGGCTTCATCATCGAATCAATCACTCAGTGCAGTAAACCCAGAGGCTTGACTGATAGGGATAAGCACTGGCATTAATGGGTAGAAGTGTTAGGCTGAATGCAAACTTTCAGGAGGTGTTGTTATGGCATGGGACGGAGACGATTTGGCCGGTCAGATGGAAGAAGCCTTCGAACGCCAACAGGCAATCGCCGACGCGCGAATTCATAAAGGCAGTTCAACAGCCGCAGAGCGCGCCCGTAGTGCCAGTTTTGAAACACTCCGACTTTCGCGAGCCAGAATCTTGAATGAACTGGAGCGAGCTTCAAACCCCGCGCACCGCACAATGCTCGAACGCGCATTGCAATCAATAAACAGCAAAATGGCGGAATAAGTTAGATGCATCACCAGGGCAACCAATCCGCCACTCCGGATGAGAATGACCTATCATTTATGCGGGCGCAAATCCACTCTGTATAATCTTCTATGAATAAACGAGCAAGAAAACGAGTGAAGGAAGCGATCGAGAAGAAAAACCTGGTGCGGCAAAAAGTGCTTAAGGAGCAGAACTCAGCCTCTTCGCAAACCAAAGAGCGACGTGGCTTTACAGTGAAGCCCGAAAAGAAGCGTGGTTGATTACTAATGAACCAGGAACAGCGGCCGGCGCATCGACACTTGCGTTTGTGCTGTTCAGAACCCTACCCAACGGCAGGACTGTGTAAAAAAATCTGAGGAATCTGTCAGTGGCGAATAGAAAATTCAAGCTGCGTAAATTTGCAGGTCGGGAAGGGGGCAGTCGTTAGGTTGAAGGTTCGGTAAGTTCAAGGCGCCCCCGCTCAAGCTTGAATGCCACTGCCTTATCGCTATCACTTAGCCTCTGGGTTTACTGCAGTGAGGGATTGATTCGATGAGTAAGCCTCGGAAACTTGAGCGGGGGCGCCTTGAACTTACCGACCCTTCAACCTAACGACTGCCCCCTTCCCCACCTGCGAATTTGCGCGGCTTGAATTGTCCAAATCCGCAGCCTCAAAGCGGTGCACTCAGGGGATACCTTATCTTTTTCCCCATTTCCCATTAGCACATTAACGCTTTAAGTCGGACGTCTCTTGAGAATGAGATTTTCCTTGACACCTTACACCCCAGCACTTTAAATATTGTTTGCCTCTGTTGTTCCCGCAAAGGACGTTTGCCCTAACCTCATCGTCTTAGCCGAAGAGTTGAAGTCATGCCCACGTAGTCAGCGAGGTGCGCTTATGTCTTTCCGTTCCAGCGATTTGGCCATTGATCTCGGAACCGCGAACACGCTCGTGTACGCTAAGGGGCGAGGTGTCGTGATCGATGAACCCTCGATCGTCGCTATAAATAAGGTAAACAATAGCGTCGAGGCCGTCGGCACTGACGCAAAGGAGATGCTCGGTCGCACACCGATCAATATTGTGGCCATCCGCCCGATGAAGGACGGTGTGATCGCGAATTTCGAAGTCGCCGAGAAGATGCTTCAGCACTTCATCCGGAAGGCGCAAAACGGAAGGGGTTTTGTGAGTCCTCGCGTCATTATCGGCATTCCCACCGGTATTACGCAGGTGGAGCGCCGAGCTGTCGAGGACTCGGCGTACCGCGCTAAAGCATCTCAGGTCTTTCTGGTCGAAGAAGCCGTGGCGGCTGCCATCGGCGCCGGACTTCCGATCACCGAGCCGCGCGGAAACATTGTCGTCGATATTGGAGGCGGCACCACCGATATCGCAATTATAAGCATGGGCGGGATCGTCTACTCGCGGTCCGTCCGTGTTGCCGGCGACGCGATGGACGAAGCTATCATTGAGTTCGTTAAGCGCAAGCATAACTTACTCATCGGCGAGCGCACGGTAGAAGAGATCAAAATTAAGCTTGGCAGCGCCTTTCCGATCGAGGAGCCTCTCGCTCTGGAAGTACGTGGCCGCAATCTACTCGAGGGCATCCCAAAGACAGTCACCGTCACAGATCAGGAAGTGCGCCAGGCGATCGATCCTTCGGTGTGTTCGATCGTAGACTCAGTGCGGGTCGCCCTGGAGCGCACACCACCGGAACTCTCAGCAGACATCATCGATCGAGGCATTGTGCTTACCGGGGGTGGGGCGTTACTGAGGAATCTCGATAGGCGGATCACGGCCGAGATCGGTCTGCCGGTAAACGTTGCGGAGGATCCGCTTACTTCCGTGGTGCTGGGCGCAGGCAAGATACTTTCCGATTTTGCCTTACTGAACAGAGTGAAATGGACGAATACTGCGATCTATGAGTAACACGCGAAGTTTAGCCGAGATAATTTTTCGTGTAATTTCGTGTTGCTGGGTTTAGTGTAATTTCGTGGATCGTTCGTTTCAGTGCTGGGCCTTGTGAAAGTAAACTCCTCTCGAATGCGACGACTCACGGCAAGCTTCTTCCCTTCGGAAATCGACCTTAACCAAGATCACAAAATGTATCTGGTCAGCGTTGCGCAAAATCCTCCAAGGTAACGTTGAGGTCTGCCAGAAACAGTTCACCGGTCGCGGCCCGTTGCATCAGCTTCAACCGCGCATCAACATTAGAGGGAGTGCTCAGCAGCAAATCTCGCGATGCGCCGAGCACTGCAAGCGCCTGAGTGCGGCTAACAGTAGGAAACTGGTGGAGAAAAGTCCCCATCGTTTGATCGTCTTCCAAAAACTCGAACAGGAATTTTATCGGAACACGTGTCCCCGGGAACACCGCGGCGCCGCCCATCTTTTCCGGATCACGCTCAAAAAGTTCTTCCATCTTCATCGCACTTCGCTTCCTTCGTACCACTAAAATCCCACTCAACCTCCCCAGCACCTGACTTGACTCATAACCCAGCACGTCACTCGGCAGCTTTACGAGATTTTTCTATTTACCATTTGTGCGTGAAGCGTTAGGATGCAGCCATCTTTGACCATCAAACAACGCCAAATGCGCGACTCAACCTCCGACACTAACCATTGATGAGCATCTCCGTTGAGCATGAAAGGTTCACACTCACGGCGAATAAAACATGTGACTGCACAGTATTCGCAATTGCGAATACTGTCAAGCTTTTTATCCGCGACAGCGCCAATTTCTCCAAGGAGTATCGCAAAGGTTCCTCGAGTACGTATCTACGAGGTTCGCGCTTGTCTGGCCGATCGTGTGCGACAGGAGGTAACTCCTAATGGGCACACGTCCACGCCACAAACCTGAGCAACTCGGGGAGAAACTTCTCAAGATCAGAAATGCCTTAGGGTTATCTCAGAGTGAGTTGTTAAAGCATTTGGAAGCAGACGAAGACCTGGCATACCATCGCATCTCGGAATACGAATCAGGCAAGCGCGAGCCTCCCTTGTGGATCCTACTTGCGTACGCCCGCGCAGCGGGCGTCCATCTCGAAGACATTGTCGACGACGAGTTGGATCTGCCTTCCCGACTTCCCGGCAACGTCCACTACCGCGGCCTCTCCCGCAAGTCTCCTACGCCTAAAAAGTAGGAATCATTTAAGCTATCCACCCCCAAACGCAGGACAAAAGTCGAAGTCATAGAAGGTGAACCAATCTTTTCAACTCGCCAAGATACTTCATTGCTAAGGTAGGTTTTTCACAAATTTCTTCAGCTCCCGGTCGCGCTGCGTTGGGCCATTCATGATTTGATATTGAAGGCCGCAACGACCGCCCACGCAAATCCTTATCAGCAGCGCTGCGCCGTTACCGCTGAGCGCACGCTACCAGTTCTCGAGGCAGCACACATCAATCCCTCTACCCCCGGCGGCAAGCACCAATTATCAATCGGCCGTTTTCTTCGTTTAGCGATATTCACACACTTTTCGAGCGCTTTTCCTGACTTTCAAACCGAGAGAAAAGACAATTCTTATGAGTCGTAGAATTCGAGAGGAATCCCAAAACGGCAGAGACTACTATCCCCTCCACGGCGCAAACTAGCGCAACCCTCCAATCCACTCGCTGTCTCATCACTTGAGAGTCTCGGGTTACGACGCCGAGAAGTTTTCCGCGGTCAAGCACTGACGAGGTCGGTCTGAGGACATCTGAGTTTTTGCAATCACAAATCAGGACCAACTCTTTTGAGGACCTGAACAGTTGAGCCTTCGCATAATCGGTGAGCCGCTCTTTAGAGTGCGCCGCCTAGTCGGCGCTTTTAAAGTGTCAGAAAAATCTACACGGTTAGTGTCCCTTCACCTGTAAAGTGTACTTTCTGGATTTCACGTTCATAATTATAGGTGTAGACCGGCAGAAAGGTTTTGCCGGGTTTCGTCATACACAAACGAGAAGCCCTCTCCGGCTAAGATTACGATGGCGACCATTGCCACAGTCGATTAGAGTCGGCATTTGGTCGAAGCAACACAAGCCGGTTAGGTTTGGCGTGTTTTGCTTATAACGCAAAGCTCGGGCAGGGTCTTGGATTCGCCGACTCGACCAATAAACTCGGTCTTTCCTTCCATCCGACATTATGCTCACTCACAGATGTCCCAAATGTGGAAATGATTGCGAAGTCCTTCCGGTTAACTTTCTCGGACTTCCCATAAAATGTATTTGCGGTCGTAAATTCGAACTGTTGTCGACAGGCAAGGAACCCGTCACACCCGCAACCGCGACGGCCCCGCCTAACTTCCAACACGCCGAGGTTTTCCGCTCTTCAAAACCTCTCCGTCTTCGTAGAATTGGGCGAGTAATCTTATTCATTGCAATTGCTTTAGTATCGATTACGGCACTGTGGCAGTTTACGTTGCTATCGCTGCTGTTCTTTATAAGCCTTGGCATTACGGTGATATGTTTCCGATATAGACGTCGCTGGCAGGTTCACGGTGACAAATCAATCAAACTAATATTGATTGACAAGTTGGCTGAATGTTTTGCGATGCTGACTGTTGTACTTTCATTCTATTCAGTGCTCTCAAGCCTAGTCGATGGAACTACCAACAAAACTACTCTCTATTGGCTCGAGGTACTTGAAGACCTTCTCGAGTCGTTCAAACGATTTGCCGAACATTTCAAGTTTGGGTTTCGAGCAACCATAATCATGATTATGGTAGTAGTGGTTTTGGACCTAATTCTTTGCTCCGTGGTGAAATCGACGAAGTTGCTCGCATATTTCAAGAGCTATCAGAGGTGGAGTAAACGAGCATACGCCATCTTTATCTTGTTTTGTTCGTTTACATTCTTTGGAAATCAACTTAGTGATCAAGCAGCTCATCTCCGGCTTAAGACGGATAAAATTAGACAAGGGTACATCAAAACTCGACAAGAGACTTCAGACCTCCTAATGGCCTCAGTTCAACGACGACTCTACGTCAAGGTAGCTAAGACATTCCCGCCAGAGACTCAGATCATTCTCGATTATCCCAGGAGATTGCATTCTGAATTGGGCGTTCTCCGACAGTCTTTGACTGAAGCCAAAGCTGCCCATATTGCCAACGCTAGGGCTGGTGAAATCTTAACGAAATATGAAAAACAAGAGAATGAGACTCGGGGGTTTGGAGAGGACGCAATCCCTTACGATGAGCATGCTTCGGATGTCCACTCCCAATCCGCGAAAATGCAGCCGGAAGATTTAATGGATAATGAGTCGCTTTTGGCAGAAGTAAGCGTTCAATCACTCGAAGAGGCGGCCGCTCGCGTAGAGTCCATCAAGCCCGCAAGGTGGCGTGCTGTATCGTTACTGAAATTAGATGGAGTCAGGGAACTCTTTTGTCAATTCCCCAAATCACTTATCGGAGCAGTCAAGAGCAAGCTTTTCACTTCCGTAACAGACACTTACCCATTTCTGGATCCGCTGGTGGATGTCTTTACAGGGGCATTAGACAAGATCGTTGAGGAAAAGGTGAAGTCCTCTGCTGACGTGCTGGCGGCGAACCTTCTGCGCAGTACAGAAAACCCGCAAGGCTTCTTTGACGATGAGGCAGAAAGGATCGTGGATTCCGCTCAGATTAAGATCTCACGAGAAACGATCGAGAATATGAAGACGCTTGCGAAAAAGCTTGAGAAGGAGATATCAGAGATTGAGGGTGCAAACGAGCAGTTAACCTCTGAACTCAGCGAACGACGCACTAAAGACACTGAGGCTAGCATTAAACGACCGCTGGTGAACTCCGGAAGGGACCCATCTGTCACATGCCAGTGCTTCTGTGGTGGACAATTGCTTTGGACGCGACGCGTGTCATCGTCAGCGGAATGCCATGCCCTTTGTCCTACCGGAACGCGGTGCAGGTGAGTTATGCGTATTCCGGCGCAACGTGGGCACTTATTCCGGAGCATCGTGGGCACCGATTCCGGAACCATCGTGGGCAGTGATTCCGGTTCATCGTGGGCACCTATTCCGGTGCCACGTGGGCACTTAGAAGGCTTGATGCTGGAGCAACTCCACACCGGGCAGACATTATGGCCTCCACTAAGTTTGAGGGAGGAAACCAACATAGATGTCAGCCCCGAGGGTCTCCATGCATCTGATCAAAGAAGTCTTACGTTTAACGGCCGCGGGCCTCAGCCAGCGACAGATTGGCCGCAGTCTTCATCTCAGCCATGGCGTGGTTGGCAAATACCAGGCGGCGGCTCAGCGAACTG
>DASQPD010000076.1:0-19263 GCA_035644135.1 Pyrinomonadaceae bacterium | reverse complement strand
AACGTCAGAGTTGACCGGGCGCGACGGAAAAGCAAGGATGAAGGCGGAAGGATGAAGTATGAAAGCGTTTTTCACCCTTCATAATTCATCCTTCATCCTTTCTTCACCGCGCGCTCCGGTCCAACCCCGATACATCGGGGTTCGACGTCAGCGAAATCTAACTCCGCGCCTCCCTGGAGCGCTTCGCAAATTGCCAGAGACCACCCGTAATCTCAACGGGCAAACGATAGCCCAGTTGGCGGGCGAGCATGACAATCTGCCCGCGATGATGACCTTCATGCGCGACGAAATATGTTAGGACATGCCCGACGTCGAGGGGAAGGTTGCGCCAGGTATACGACGAGGAGGCGGGGATCGTGCCGCCTCGGTCAAAACCGAGCGTCAGCAAACTAATAATGCCGCGGCTACTGTGACCAAGTGCTGTAATCAGCTCCTTCGGTCCAACCTTCTGTCGATTGACGGCTCGCGGCACCGCGATGCCAAATTCCTTTCCCAGCGTCTTGATCCACATACACCGCGCATTGTGGACGTGGCCGGCGATCATCCGAACGGTTCGTCGTGGAGCCCCCGGCACTGTGGCTCCCCATAGCTCGTGGGGTAAGTGCTCGACGAGGAAGACGGTAACGCGGTTGTTGGTTCTCCACGCGGCAAGCAAGTTATCTCGCTGATCAAGTGCAGAGGGCATCACAACACTTCAAAGAATGATCAAGCTGACGCCGAACACGTATTCGGCCATAGATCTGCGGCATAAACCCGGATTCGGTAGCAGAATACCGCGCGAAGCCAAATGGGCACAAACGAGGCTAACCCGCCTGGGGACGCGGCGCGCTAAATCTTTTTTTCAGACAGACGCCTTTTCCAGCCCCTGAAATGAAGAGCCATGCAGTGAGTTATGATGTGAACCACCGAAGATCGAGGATGAATACGTTACCAGGCCTGTCGTGCCAATTCGCGTTACTTCGTGAGATTTCGTGTAATTTCGTGGTTCGTGCGCTTAGGATTCGGAGCCATACGATCCACGAGATCACACTAAGCTTTACGAAAGAACACGAAATAAGAGTTTTTGTGCCGCGATGTCGCGACGCTCGTTCACGAGACATTTACGAGTTTCACGTTCTGCTTTCCGCTGAGTTACGTCAGCATCACTCGCAAAGGAGCAATGAAGTCAGATTAGAACAAGTTCTATTCAGGCTTGGCGGGTAACAGTGAGCAGCTACGCCAGGTGATAAGTAGCGATCACGATCAGAATGTTACTGTGTCGCGGGAATCGACAGCTTGACGATCTGACCTTGCCGAAAAACGCTAATCACCAGATTTTCCCCTGGTTTAAGCCTGCCGATACTGGCATAAATCTCATCGTAGCTGCCGCTTTGTTCCACCGGAACGTCATTCACACTAAGAAGAATATCTCCGCCGAGAATGACTTCTTCCCCTTCGACATTCGCTCGCAGTTTTCCGGCATGTATTCCCCAGCGCCAGGCAATCGATCCTTCCGCTACGCGCTGAACAAGGACGCCAGCTGGTTGCGGCAGATTAAGTGCCCTTGCGAGATCGCCGTCGATAAGAAAACCTTCAATGCCAGACCAGAATGGTTTCTGCTCCAGCAGCAACCTTCGAGCAGTGTTCGAAGTTGCGGCGAAAGCCAAACCCTCAGAGCCCCCAGACCGGCTCATGATATTGCTGACAATTCCAATGACTTCGCCATCGAGGTTAAATACAGGACTGCCGGAGTTGCCGCTGTTGATCGCGGCATCGGTTTGCAGGAATTCAACCGCCGTCGTGTTCTCACTTCTCTTTTCCAGTGTGTGACGTCCGCTGACGTGCCCTGCTGTCAACGTATGACTGAGCCCGTAGGGAGCCCCGACCACAAATATCTGATCTCCCACATCGATCTTGTCGGAATCCCCTAGCGTCGCGGCCACGGCGTTTACCGGATTGCGCTCGAGTTGCAGCACTGCGACATCGGCGGAAAAGGTCGAACCTGTTACGCGCGCGGGAATTAGTTCACCACCGGCGAACTCAACCACTGTTCTATCTGCTGCCTGCACCACGTGCGCGGCGGTGAGCACTTTGCCGTCATTGGAAATCAGAACTCCCGATCCTAAGCCGTTCAAACTCACCATCCCTTGCTGAGGAAAAGGCGCTAGTCCCTTCTGCTCCGTCCTTACAATCACAACCGCCGGCTCCACTTTGCGAAATGCGTCGCGAAGCTGTTGACCTTTGCTCTCAGTGCCGACGGCCCAGAAGCAGATCATGATTAGGGAAAGTGTTACTCGGAGGCTTCTAAACGCAGAGTTGGTCCGTTCCTCATCTCGGCGACGCCGATGCAGTTCGGCTATCCAGCCTTTCACTGTCCGCACCATCTCACGCGTGCTCTGCGGGCCTGTCCTCTCATCCTGGCCGGCCGGGACCTCGTTAACAAGTCCATTCTTACCGCGCTTAATGATTCTTACGGGAGAGTTCATGATGCTGACACCTCATCGATGAGTAATTACGGCAAGTTATTTGTCCTTCGGCGTGATGGCAACAGCTATGCCGGCGCTCTGCCAATAAGCTTCGGCGTCTGCTTCAGTGATAGCCGCTTCCAACCGTGTCTGGCTGAGGTCCAGTTCATCGAGCTGAAGACGTACACGGGCCCTTGCAATCTCCAGTTGCCGCCGGCGTCCCTCTCGCAATAGTTCCGGGTGCGTGCTGCCTACGCCAGCCAGGCTGCGCTCAATGTTTTCCGGTCTCAGATCATCTTCGAGTTGTTCGTCGCGCGCCTGGATTTCCGCTTTCATGATTTGTACTTCGCTCAATTGGACACGGAGATTAGCGGCGATTTCCTGAGCGCTGGTTTGCGCCACTGCAGTAGTTGCCAGGAGACCACTCAGCAACAGAATGGCAGGAATCCGATTTACAAGTCTTTTCATTTTCCACTCCTTCTGTCATCTTCTCGCCTTACAAAATCCTCATCCGAATTCCCGCAGCGAGAGATGCCAGAGACAACTATTGATACAAAAACCTTGCCACAACTCACGCTTGTAGCTGCGTTGGATTAATTAGTTGAAAAGAGTGTGGATAGATGGAGGAGTGTTAGGCCTGGCCTCTTAAACCTATAGCCAGATAGCGTGACAAAGTGGCGAAATGGGGCCAGATGACCAGCAGCGGTCACGACTGTTGCGGCTGAGGTCGATTGATACCGAGGTTGCGGATACTGTGGTTGAGGGCTTTGCACAAAAAGTCGAAAACACCACCAGCAAAAGCTGTAAAAAACTAGATTCGATCCTGGATACTACTCAAGATACGAAATTCGCTGGTCGGGAAGGTGGGCTTGCCTCTGGAAACAACTCAGGCTGCGTAAATTCGCAGGTGGGGAAGGGGGCAGTCGTTAGTTTGAAGGTTCGCTAAGTTCAAGGCGCCCCCGCTCAAGCTTGAATGCCAGTGCTTATTCCTATCACTTAGCCTCTGGGTTTACTGCATTGAGTGATTGATTCGATGATGAAGCCTCGGAACCTTGAGCGGGGGCGCCTTGAACTTACCGAACCTTCAAACTAACGACTGCCCCCTTCCCCACCTGCGAATTTAAGCAGCTTGAATTGTCCAAATCCTCAGCTCTTGACATCTACCTTAATGTAAAGTATCGTGATGTCAAGGTATATTGGAGATGGGCGCAGATAAGCTGGAATCGTTGACGGGCGGGAGTGGCGTTCACGTTTTCGTCGTGCTGTGGAAGGCGGCGCGGGCGGTTGAGGCCTACGCCGAAAAGAGCGTATCGGCGTTGGAGATGTGCGGCAGCGACTTCGCCGTGCTCGAAGCCCTTCTGCATAAGGGGCCGCTCCCGATCAATGAGATTGGAAAGAAAGTTTCGTTGACGAGCGGCTCAATCACGGTCGCAGTTGACCGCTTAGAGATGAAAGGGTTGGTGGAGCGGCGCGCGCACGACACTGATCGGCGGGCAAAAATAGTTCATTTGACGAAGGCAGGCACGAAAGTGATCAAGCGCGTTTACGCTGATCACGCCGCCGACATGGAACGACTCACGTCTGAGTCTCTGACGAGGGAGGAGCGCAGAACGCTCATCAGCCTGTTGAAGAAGATTGGCTATGAGGCGGCAGCCAAGTCAGAAATCGAGTAGGGACGTCCCGGCAAGCGCGCCAAATTGGAATGAGAGGAAATGTTATGTCGATGGTGAGTGAAGTTTTGAGAAATGAGGAGACTCGCGCGGATGGAATGCGCACGGTCGCCGGAAGTGGAAACCGTGTTGAGACTTTGGAAGGCCAGCGTTTTCTTGTCCGCCGTCCATTCCCCACACGCCGGAGCGAGCGTGATCCACTGCGAGATGCCCGAAAAAGGGTTCGCGTGTGCCGGAGAGCGGATGCACGGACTCCAACTGTGGGTGAACCTGGCGAAGCGCGACAAGATGAGGAAACCGCGTTACCAGGAGATCCCCAAACTCGTTAACTCCTGAATGATCGAACATGGAAGGAGTGGTAAAAGGTATGTCACAGTCACACGTATTAACAGACGACACGCAGGCGGCTTCGGGTTCGACCCGGAAGATTGTGAACATTGTACTGTGGGTTTTGCAGATCGCCGCGGCCGGGATGTTCCTGATGGTGGGGTACTTGAAACTGTCGGGAAATGCGCAATTGGTCGGGCTGTTTCAGGCCATCGGCGTGGGGCAGTGGTTCCGCTACCTGACCGGGTCGCTGGAAGTGGCGGGCGCGATTCTGCTTTTGATCCCGCGCACGAGCGGATTGGGCGCGCTGATGCTCGCCGGGATCATGATTTGCGCTGTTGTGACGCACGTCTTCATCGTCGGCGGAAGCCCGTTGGGGGCGATTATTCTTTTAGTCGTCACGGCCATCGTCGCCTGGGGAAGACGGCGGCGAACAATGAATCTTTTAACCTGAACGATCAAAATGGAACGTTGGTAACAGTAGGAGGAATTAACTTTGACGCAAGAATCGGAAATCCCACCCACGGCAGAGACTCTTATGAAAATAGACACTCAATTGGTTCATACTGACCTCAGTCGTTCTATTTTCATTCGCGGTGGCGAATCGAGATTCATGACTTACTGTGTCGAAAGTAGAAAAACTCCCCACACGGCAGTGTGGGGATGGTTCAAGTCCTATCTACGATGAGTCGCGCCATAAGTACCCTACGCGCGAAGCGCGCCGGAGGCATTAGACGGAAATCTTGTAGAAAAGATCTGAACCATCCTCACACTGCCGTGTGGGGGATTTGTTCCCCGACTCTTGACACATTGTAGATAGAATTTGAACGATCCGCCGACTACCCGTTGGTGGGATTTCGGACTTATGAGGCAGAACCGGAGGTAAACATGATAAGGATTGCTATCATCATCGGAAGCACCCGGCCCGGACGCAAGGGCGAGACCGTGGCCAAGTGGGTTTACGAAATTGCACGAAAGCGTATCGACGCCGAGTTTGAACTCGTGGACATCAAAGACTTCAACCTGCCACTCCTCGACGAGGCGATGTCGCCCATAATGGGCCAGTACACCCATCAGCACACAAAGGATTGGTCTGCGAAGATAGCGTCCTTCGACGGCTACGTCTTCGTAACGCCCGAATACAACCACGGGACTTCGGGGGCGCTCAAGAACGCGATTGATTTCCTCTACCACGAGTGGGTCAACAAGGCGGCTGCATTCGTCGGTTACGGCGGCGCATATGGGATACGCGCGGTGGAGAGTCTGCGATTAGTGATGGGGGAACTGCAGGTCGCAGAGGTGAAAGCGCAGGTTGGGCTTTCCCTTTTCACCGATTTCGAAGACTTCACCGTCTTCAAGCCGGCTCCCCAAAATGAGAAGTCTGTCAACATCATGCTTGACCAGGTCATCGCCTGGGGCGGCGCGTTGAAGTCTCTGCGGGAACTTAGCGCTGTTTACTAAATAGGAGTTTACTGTCATGTCTAAATGGACTTTCGAGCCGGGGCATACCGCCGCAGAATTCTGCGCTCGGCACATGATGGTCACTCATGTGCGCGGTCATTTTAAGGATGTGCATGGCACGCTCGAGTTCGATCCGAAGGACGCTGCCGGCTCTTCCGTCGAGGTCGTCATTGATGCGCGTAAGCTCTGGACCGGCGAGCCGGCGCGCGACGCCCACCTGCGCAGCGCAGATTTTCTCGACGTGGACAATTTTTCTGAGATAACTTTCCGAGGCAATCAGGTCGTTGTGATAGGCGAGGCAGATTACCGCGTGAGCGGTAATCTTACGATACGCGGTGTCACAAAGCCTGTGACGCTGGAGGTTCGCTACCTCGGGCAATGGCTAACGCCCTGGTGGGAAGAGGGCGTAGACAAAGGGCCCAAGATCCGCGCCGGCTTCATCGCCAAGACCGCCATCAATCGGCACGACTTCGGTGTAAGTTGGAACGACAAGATGGATAAAGGCGGCATCGTCGTCAGCAACATTGTGGAGATAACCATTGACGCCGAGGCAATCCTCGAAACTTCCGATTAGGGTATCGGGTGGCCAGAGGTAAGTCGCATCGGCTCGGGGACACATGACAATCTGATGAGGGGAAACAATCAAGAATCAGCGTTCGGGCGTCCAGGAATTGAGCCTCGCTGGACGAGAAGCGCCAAAGATGGTGTGGGCACCGCTTACTCAGCCTCAAGTCGTGTTTGGTATAGCCTTTCTTCAGGAATACTCAACGAAATTTATTATCCGACAATCGACCGGCCACAAATCCGTGACCTTCAATTTCTGATCACTGACGGCAAGACGTTCGTCCATGAAGAGAAGCGTCACCTCCAATCCGAGATCCACAGTCTCGCTTCCCACGCGCTCGGCTTCCGCGTGACAAATACAGATCCCGAAGACCGTTACCGGATCGTCAAAGAAGTGATCGGTGACCCTCATCAAGATGGAGTGCTGATCCACACCAGGATAGAAGGAGACGAGAATTTTCTGTCCCAGTTGAAGCTATACGTCCTGCTTGCACCTCATCTCGAGGTTGGCGGCTGGAACAATAATGGCTTCGCTAAAGAGGTTGCAGGACAAAAGATTCTTGCCGCCCACAAAGGGGGAACGTGGCTCGCGCTTGGCGCTACGACGCGTCTTTTGAAGACTTCATGCGGATATGTCGGTCGCAGCGATGGCTGGACCGATCTCATGGACAACCTGCAAATGGATTGGCAGTTTCCTAATGCGGAAGATGGGAACATCGCGTTGACCGGAGAGTTGGATTTGAGCAAGGGCTACGAATTTACTGTTGGCCTCGCTTTCGGTGACACGTTTCACAGCGCATCAACCACGCTGCTACAATCGCTTGATGCGCCCTTCGACCGGCAGCGGGAGCGTTTCATCGAGCAGTGGGATCGGACAAGTAAGCGAACGGCGCCACTTGAAACTGCAGCGGGTGATGGCGGGAGACTTTATCACTCCAGTCGGAGCCTCCTGTTAGCGCATGAAGACAAGCAGTATCAGGGTGCGATCATCGCCTCGCTCAGCATCCCCTGGGGCGACGTGAAGGGTGACGAGGACATCGGCGGTTACCACCTGGTTTGGACACGCGATATGTGCAACAGCGCGACGGGTCTCCTGGCGGCGGGCAACGTGGAGACGCCCCGACGCGCACTCGTTTATCTGGCGAACACACAACAAGAGGAAGGTGGCTTTTACCAGAACTTTTGGATTAACGGAGAAGCTTATTGGCGGGGCATCCAACTCGATGAAGTAGCCTTCCCCATCATCCTTGCGTGGCGTTTGCACGACGCCGGTGCGTTGCGCAATTTCGATCCGTACCCGATGGTGCTGCGCGCCGCGCGTTACCTCATTCAAGAAGGGCCTGCCACCCCGCAGGAGCGATGGGAAGAGAACAGTGGCTACTCGGCTTCGACCCTCGCCTCAAACATTTCCGCGCTAACTTGCGCTGCCAGCTTTGCCCGTGAACGTGGCGATGCGGCGACAGCGCAGTTCATCCAGGACTATGCAGACTTTCTCGAATGTCATATCGAAGCGTGGACTGTAACCACTGAAGGGACGCTCGTGCCGGGGATTAGTCGTCATTTCATTCGCATCAATCCAGTAGAGATTGGCAACCCGCAGCCGGATGAGGATCCCAATCGAGGTGTCTTAACTATTCGCAATCGCCCGCCGTTTGCGCAAGCCGAGTTCCCGGCCACGGAGATCGTTGACGCCGGCTTTCTGGAATTGGTTCGCTACGGCATTCGGCCAGGAGGCAGTCATCTGATCGAAGATTCTTTGAAAGTGATCGACGCCGTGCTGAAAGTGGAAACACCATTCGGACCAGCCTGGCGTCGTTACAACCATGATGGCTATGGCCAGAGAGAAGATGGAAGTGCATACCAGGGAACTGGCGTCGGGCGTGCCTGGCCGCTATTGACTGGGGAGCGCGGACATTATGAGTTGGCTGCCGGGCGCGACCCGAAAATTTATCTCAGGACGCTGGAAACGTTCGCCGATCCAACAGGACTGCTGGCCGAACAGGTATGGGACCAGCCTGATAGTCCTGATGGTCGAATGAGGTTCGGACGTCCGACCGGTGCCGCGATGCCATTGATGTGGGCACACGCTGAGTACATCAAGCTGCTCAGGTCTGTGCAAGAAGGCCAGGTGTTCGATCTAATTCCAGCGGTCGCGGATCGCTATCTCAAGCGAATTGACTGCCGGCCCCTGGAGATCTGGAAAATCAACCGGCAACCTCGTTCCATTGCCGCGGGAATGACGTTGCGCGTTCAGGCTGCGGCCGGCTTCGTGCTGCGCTGGACAAGTGACGAGTGGCGAGAGATTCACGATTCGCCCTCGACGCCGACCGAAGTCAATATCGAGTTTGTGGATATCGACATTCCGAAGGAGCAGCGCGCTCCGCTCCATTTCACCTTCTATTGGCCCAGTGAAGATCGGTGGGAAGGACGGGATTTTCAAATCGCCGTTACCTAAAGTGCTAACACTAGATAATGGGCTCAGATCGTGGGAATATTTCCACCGTCAATGACGTATTCGCTTCCGGTGATCGAAGAGGCCCGGTCGGAAGCGAGGAAGGCAACCAATTCGGCAACTTCATCTGGTCGGTTGGGTCGTCCGAGCGGAATCCCGCCGAGCGAATTCATCAGACTCTGAAGCGCCGCAGCAGTGTCGGTTCCCGCGTCCGCCGCCAGTCGCTCGATCAATCCCTTCGCTGCTTCAGTTTCGGTGAATCCAGGCGCAACACTATTGACACGGATGCCATGCGGCGCGACTTCCTTTGAGAGTCCCTTGCTGTAATTGGTGAGCGCCGCTTTCGCAGCGGCATAGCCCAGGGTGGCTTCGAAGAGTGGAAGCGTTCGCTGGATGGACGACATATGAATGATGACCCCTGAGCCTTGCTTCAGCATCGCGGGAAGAAAACCGCGGTCGAGACGTACCGCCGAAAACAGATTCAGCTCGAACTCTTGCTGCCAGACCTCGTCGGTCAACGCCAGCACACCACCGCCAGGAGCGGATGATCCGCCGACACTGTTGATCAAAATGTCGAGGCCGCCCATACGATCGAAGACGGTCTTTATCACGTGATCCGCTCCCTCGCGAGTGCTGACATCCGCTTGTATGAATTGTTCGGAATTGGCGTTCGCGGGGATGCTTCTGGCACTGGAGAGCACTGTGCCCCCACCGCGGCGAAGGCGATTGACGATAGCCTCGCCAATTCCCTTAGTGCCACCCGTCACAAGGATCCGTTTGCGGTCAAAGTCAGTCCCTTCGTATGTTTGCGATTCAGGTTGCATGAGTCGAGTGTAACATCCGGTCGCTTCGCTCGCGGTACTGTACAGAAATACACGTTCAGTCCGCGGCGGCTTGTGAATACATCAAATCACTTTTAACCTCTCGCGCATCAATCCCGAGCTTTTTCATGCGGTCGAGGAGTGTGCTTCGTTTCACACCTAGTCGGGATGCTGCCCCATTGGGACCACTCACGCGGCCCTTGGTCTCCTTGAGGATACTCACAATTCTCTCTTGCTCCTCGAAGTTACTGACAACTTCCGCAGCATCTATCGCGCCGTTCGTCTTTTCAGGCAACGGAACCGAGAGAACACTGCCGCTCGTCAGGATTACTGACCGCTCCACAAGATTTTCTAACTCGCGCACGTTTCCCGGCCAGGACCAACGCTGCAGTTTCTGGATCGTCGCTGCCGGTACCGTCTCGATTCGTTTTCGCATTCGGCTCGCGTATTTCTGCGTGAAGTGTCGGACCAGCAACGGAATATCTGTACGACGTTCGCGCAACGGTGGGATGCGCAAGGGAAAAACGTTCAAGCGGTAGTAAAGGTCGCTGCGAAACTGCTTCTCCGCCATCATCTCTTCCAGGTCACGATTAGTCGCCGCCACCAGTCGCACGTCAACGCTTTTGGTACGCGCGCTACCCACCCTTTCATACGCGCGCTCCTGTAGGGCGCGCAAGAGTTTGGGCTGCAGTTCAAGCGGCATATCACCCACTTCGTCGAGAAACAGGGTGCCGCGGTCGGCCAACTCAAGCCGGCCCAGCTTCTGCATGTACGCGCCGGTGAAAGCCCCGCGCTCATGTCCGAAAAGTTCACTCTCAAACAGCGAATTAGGAATCGCGGCGCAGTTGAGCGTGAGAAAAGTTTCCTTCTGCCGCCGGCTGCGTTCGTGGATGGCACGGGCGATTAGTTCCTTGCCCGTGCCCGTCTCGCCCAGCAGGAGCACTGTGGCATCGCTGGCGGCTACCATTTCCACCAGTTGCAGAACCTGTCGCAGCGCCGAACTCTGGCCCACGATTCCCGCAAGGGTCGGTTCGCTGCGGATATCTTCTTCTACACGCAATTCCTGATTCACTTCGCTTAACTCCCTTACACTCGCAACCTGCAAAGCTTCGCGCTGCATCCTGGGAAAAGATAAAACATTTAAAGTCATGGCCAAGACTCTCCGGAGGAACTAGACAACCGACGATGATTACTTCCCTTCTCTTTCTCTCGCAATCCACTGACGTATGTACGCTGGGCAGTTCTCGAGTTTTATACTGTGCGCTTCGCAGTGCTCGAGAAACCTGACGGCGTCTCGATCCACTAGAGTTAAGTCGCTTAACTCCAAAACTATGCAGCGACCTCTGGCTTCTGATTCGATCGACTCTTGCAATTCGGCTACATTCTCAACGTCCATTCGACCGCTCAGTGCAAAGACCACGTGACTATTCGATACTCTTTGGATTCTCAGCATCTGTCCGCTCTCTAATGAGACTTCTACCCTTGCATCGCAATCCCGGTTCCGACGGTAAACCACTGAAAATGCGGAGATTGACAGATACGAAAATGGTGGAAGTTCGCCAATTGACGAAACTCTGTACAAAATAGCCGCCCGTCCCTCCTGCATGGCGCTCGCGAGCCAGAGGGAAAGCTGTTCCATGGCTCGACGCATTCGGATGGGATTGGTGGGGGCAAGCGATTAGTGATGTTTGGTGTCGTTTCGTGTTGATTCGTGGATCGTCTCGCTTTGGTTGCATAAAAAAACTGTCCACGAAATAACACGAAACGGCACGAAACATCACTAATAATCGGCTAGTTGTTTTTGGAGGGCTCGGCAATCTTGAAGCGATTCTTATCGATCTTCAACGACCTGATTTTGGATTCCAGTGTTGACCGTGGCATGCCCAGCTTGACGGCCGCGCCTGATGGTCCAAACACTCGTCCGCCGCTTGCGCTCAAGGCAGCCTCAATTGCTTCCTTCTCGTGAGCCGCAAGTCTTTGTGAAAGTTCAACCTCGCCTCGAAGCTCAGTTGCAACCGGCTGCCGCGAAAGCCAACTCTCGTCGACTGAGAAATCCTCTCCTTCACATAGGATGACAGAACGCTCAATGACGTTCTGCAGTTCGCGAATATTACCTGGCCAGGGGTAGGATTGGAGTAGCGCAAGTGTCTTCTTATTTATCCGGCGTATTTTCTTTCCGGCTTTACGTGCGAAGCGATCAATGAAGTACTCAACCAGCAGGGCAATGTCTTCTCGGCGCTCGCGCAAAGGAGGCATCTCTATCGGAAACACATTAAGGCGATAAAAGAGGTCGCTGCGAAATGTTCCGGCGGTCATTGCTGCCTCCAAATTACGGTTCGTTGCAACAATCACCCTGACGTCTGTCTTAATGGACCTATTTCCTCCGACTCTCTCAAACTCGTGTTCCTGGAGCACATGCAAGAGAGCGACCTGGGTCTCGGCAGGGAGCTCTCCAATCTCATCCAAAAAGATCGTGCCGCCTTCGGCCAACTCGAAGCGTCCGAGACGTCTTTGAATTGCGCCTGTGAACGCGCCTTTCTCATGCCCGAATAGTTCTGAAGGAATTAACGATGCTGGGATCGCAGCGCAATTCACGCTCACGAAAGCGCGAGCCGAGCGCTTCGAGCCGTTGTGGATAGCACGGGCGATCAGTTCCTTGCCCGTACCTGTCTCTCCCGTGATCAGGATGGTGGAATCCGTTGGCGCCACCTTTGCTACGAGAGTGAGTACGGCTTGCAAAGCTGGCGAGGTGCCGACGATCTCTTCGAACATTGACGCCTTAACAATCTCTTCGCGTAGGGCAATGTTCTCCTTTCGAATCTCCTCTTTCTCTTGCTTCAAATCTTCGATGTCTGTGGCCGTAACGAACCACCGGGCGACGCGGCCTTCCTTGTCAAGCAAAGGTTTGTGGCGAAATAGAAACCAGCGATACCTTCCATCCTTCCCGCGCGCGCGCCTTTCAAGTTCAAACGGTGCTCTGCTTGAGAGCCCACGTTGCCATTCGCTTAGCGCTCTCTCGAGATCGTCTGGATGAATATCCCGCGCGCGTCGCTCGTCGGTTCCCATTTCTCGCATCTCTTTCAGTGTGTAACCCGTATAGTCGAGCACCATCTGGTTCACGAGAAGGAGACACCCATCTTTGTCCAGGACGATCACATGTTGTGGAAGGAAATCTATGAGTTGGCGGAGCTCTCTTTCGTCCTGGCGTAATGCTTCTTCCGCTTGTTTGCGCTCGTCGATATCCGTCTGCAGGGCATACCAGCGGATGATATGTCCTTCCGTGTCCCGCAGGGGGAGAGCGCGCACATTGAACCAGCGGTATACACCATCGGCACGACGGATACGGTACTCAGAGTCGTAGGGATGCCCGGTCTCGACCGAGCGTCTCCACGTGCCCAGCACGCGAGAAAGGTCGTCGGGATGTACGATGTCGGAGGTGGTCCAAGTTTTCAATTCTTCAAGCGTCATGCCGAAGTAATCCAGGCATTGCTGACTGACGAATTCGAGTTGGCCTTCGGCTGTCATAGTATCAACAAGGCCGGGAATGCAATCGATGATCAGGCGCAAACTCTCTTCGCTCGCGCGCAGGTCTTCCTTGGCTTGTTGTAACGCGTCGATGTTCAACGCGTCGTCCACCGCCAGCGCCACCTGGTTGACAACGAGCGAGAGAAAGCTGACTTCCTCCCTGCTATAGGCATCGGCCTCTGTGCTGCCCACAGCGAGGCCCCCGAGGCGCCGGTGGACTGTCGTCAAAGGAAGCGCGCACACCGAACGAACCCCGCGGTTCTTGAGCATCTCGGCTACCGCTGGGAATCGGGTCTCCTCGTCTAAGGAGGGAATTATCAAGGGCTGTTGATGCTGGTACACCCACCAGCTGAAGGTTTCTTCCGGCGCGAATTTTGGAGCCTGGAGGGGAACACCTGGCTCGCCGTACGACGTGGTATGCATCTCGTGCGCCTTCTCGTCGTAGATGCCGACGCCCATGACATAGAAGTTCACCACGGCGCGCAACTCGCGTGCGAGAATGCTGAAGAGTTCTTCCGAAGAGCGAATTGAAATGAGGGTTTGCGAAACGCGGAGGAGCGCTTCGTATCGCTCAATTACAGCCGATTCGCCAGGTTTTTGGATCGTGCTGCTCATCACTTTCCGCCGTTCACCAACGCAAGTGAGGTACTGACCTACTTTTTCGAGAACGTGAGGCGCGTGCCGAACAGTCGTCCCACGCCATTTGAGAACCCACCAAAGTTATCACTCGCCAGGTTATTCTGAAAATCGCGCGGGTTGAAATGGTTGGTCAAATTGAAAACCTTAAGCCCCAGATCAACTCTATACTTCTTGAACCTTCCGGGAAGACTAACAGTCTTCATTACCTGCATGTCGAGTGAAGCGAACGTCGGGAAGCGCCCGGCGCGGTTGCGCGGACCGACGAAGTTGCGCTCTTCATCAATGATCGAAAATGGAAATCCGTTACGTATATCTAAGACCGGCGCCAGCGTGATTCCATATTTCGCGTGGCACTCCCCCCAAAAGAGAAAACGGTTCGGCGCATCCCAGGGCAGTCGTGACCGTTCATTGGGTCGTATGATTGGGTTCTCAAAATTGCCGAAGTAGGGATTGAAATCGTTAAGGTCGCCGACTGCAGAAGAGCGCACGTAAGAGGCGTTAACCTCGTCATGCTCGCGAAACTTGTATCGCGCGGTGACTTGAAATTCGCGGTAGCGCGAACTTCCGGAGTTGGCTAAATAAGAGAGTGCTTCCTTCGGTCGTCAGACTCGAGAGGATTGAGGACAAACTCTCGCCGGGCCTCCCGCTGCTGATAGCCGACGCGGACATATAGGTTCTTCAGCCTGGTCGGAAACAAAATTACTGACGCTGATACTCTTAGAAAGCGGACCAACTTTGAGACGGAGTAATGTAGTTAGTTGTCTTTGGAGGGATCGGCAATCTTGAAGCGATTCTTATCGATCTTCAACGACCTGATTTTGGATTCCAGTGTTGACCGTGGCATGCCCAGCTTGACGGCCGCGCCTGATGGTCCAAACACTCGTCCGCCGCTTTCGCTCAAGGCAGCCTCAATTGCTTCCTTCTCGTGAGCCGCAAGTCTTTGTGAAAGCTCCATATCGCCCCCCAACTCAGTTACAACCGGCTGCCGCGAAAGCCAACTCTCGTCGACTGAGAAATCTTCTCCTTCACATAGGATGACAGAACGTTCAATGACGTTCTGCAGTTCGCGAATATTACCTGGCCAGGGGTAGGATTGGAGCAGTTCTAAGGTCTTCTTATTTATCCGGCGGATCTTCTTTCCGGCTTTGCGTGAAAAGCGATCAATGAAGTACTCAACCAACAGGGGAATGTCTTCTCGACGGTCGCGCAAAGCAGGCATCTCTATCGGAAACACATTAAGGCGATAAAAGAGGTCGCTGCGAAATGTTCCGGCGGTCATCGCTGCCTCCAAATTACGGTTCGTTGCAACAATGACCCTGACATCTGTCCTAATCGACCTATTTCCTCCGACCCTCCCAAACTCGTGCTCCTGGAGCACACGCAGGAGAGCGACCTGAGTCTCGGCAGTCAACTCTCCAATCTCGTCCAGGAAGATCGTGCCACCTTCGGCCAATTCGAAGCGCCCTAACCGGCGTTGAACCGCGCCTGTGAAGGCACCTTTCTCATGCCCGAAGAGCTCTGAAGCTATTAACGATGGTGGAATAGCGGCGCAATTCACACTCACGAACGCGCGGGCGGAGCGCGTTGAGCGCCGGTGGATGGCGCGAGCGATCAGTTCCTTGCCTGAACCTGTCTCTCCGGTTATCAGGACTGTGGACTCGGTTGGCGCCACCTTTGCTACAAGAGTGAGTACAGCTTGCAAAGCTGGAGAGGTGCCGATGATCTCTTCGAACATCGACGTCTTTACGATCTCTTCGCGGAGCGCGATGTTCTCTTTCCTTATCCCCTCTTCCGCTTGTTTCCGATCGTCGATATCAGTCGTCGAACCAAACCACCGAACGATGCGGCCCGTTTCATCAAGGAGCGGGTTATAGCGAATCAGAAACCAGCGATATGACCCGTCTTTGGCGATTATCCGCCGCTCAATTTCGAAAGGAGTCCCGTTTGATATGCCGCGGTGGCACTCATTCCGTACTTTCTCCGCGTCGTCTGGATGAGAGCCCCATTCAATCAGCCTTTCAGCTCCTACCTCTCGCATCTGTTGCGGAGAGAAACCTGTGTAGTCGAAAACCTTCTGGTTAGCGTGGATGAAATCCCCGCCTGGATTCAGTACAAAGACCATGTGAGGAAGGAAGTCGATGAGCTGGCGAAGCTCCAGCTGGTCCTGCCTGATCTTCTGTTCCGCTCGCCTGGGTGCTGTAATATCCGTCACAGCCCCAACAAACTCGTCGTTTTCCAGAAAGGCTTGGGCCACCACGTGCAGGTACTTCACTGAACCATCCGGCAACAGCAATCGATGTTCAAGTTCAAAATCCTTTCTCTCCTCTTGTGCACGCTTGATGCTTTGTTGGACCAGGATTCTGTCTTCCGGATGCGTCCGTTCGAGTACGTGTTCAACCGTGGGCTTAATCGCTCGATCGTATTCGAATATGCGGAATGTTTCCTCTGACCAGTAGAGTTCGGCCCTGGACAAATGCCAGCCGAAACTGCCAGTTTGGCTTAATCTCTGTCCTTCGGCCAGATGTGCTTGACTACGTCGTAGGCGCTCTTCTACCAACTTGCGCGGCGTAACGTCTCCCGTGAATCCCACGATGCGGGAGGGTCGGCCCTCATTGTCGAAAAACATCTGCCCGTTGGCGGCAAGCCAGTGAATGCTTCCGTCCGGCCAAACGACCCGGAACTCTGACGACACCTCCCCGGTATCATGAGCGTGTTTTATAGATTCTAAAATACTCGGCCAGTCTTGCGGGTGAACCATCTTCTTCCAACTCTGGTATCTCCCGTCGAAGGCGCCCGGCAGTAGCCCGTACAAGGCTTCATGCTCGGGCGACCAAATGTTGACTTCCTGTTGGAGGTACCATTCAAAGGCCATCACACGAGCAGCTTTCTGCGCGAGATCGAGGAGTTGGTTCTTGGTCTGAAGCTCCTCCAGGAAACGTTTCCGATCCTCAATTTCGATACTCGACCCATACCACTTAACAATCTTCCCCAGTTCGTCCCGTAGTGCCACTTTGCGGTGGAGGAACCAGCGATACTGACCGTCAGCCCGCCTCACGCGCGATTCGGCCTCGAAAGGTTCGCCAGACTCCAGTGCTGCGCGCCATTTGGCCACGAGCTCTCCCACGTCTTTGGGATGAATTGCATTGGTCCAGCGCCAACCCAGAAGATCTGTCAGAGGAAGACCCACATAATCAAGCCAACGTCGGTTAAAGAAATCGAGGGAACCGTCAGGCAAACCGGTATGTAAAAGCGCCGGAGTTGTATCGAGGAGAAGCCACAGGCGATCATCGCTCCGAGTTAATCGCTGCGAGGCTTCATTGTGGTTGGTGATCCCCATGTGACACCAGACAAGAGCTTGATGTCCTAATTGTACAAGGGCGGTCTAGCGGGTCAAGGAGGTGTTGTCTACGTAATGATTCAGTTTGAGTAAGCTGCAACAATTCCTCCTCCATCAGCTCTTTGAACGTCTCGAGCGCGCCGTCTTTGATCGTCAGCTCGTTAACCCAGGCAACGTGTCCCTTCATCGCATCCTCCTTCGCGTCGGTTGCAGAAAGATCCGACGAAGGCAACACACATACCTGATCGACAGCATTCGGAATTGGCTGAATCAGCGAGGGTTTCTGAACGCGGGGAGAAAGAGTTGCCGGAATTGCCGGGCGGGGACCAGATCGTTGAGGGAAAGACTTCCGTCAATTTCTAGCGTGGTAACGCGATTCGAGGCCGCGACTCTCTCTTAGAAGATGGATTGGACCACACCACCATCGACTCTCAATGCTGCGCCATTTGTCGCGGCCGATAACGGACTGCAAACGTAGGCAACAAGAGAGGCCACTTCTTCAGGCTGTATGAATCTTTTAATAAGCGACGAGGGGCGAGCCTTCTCGAAGAACTGTTTCTCCATCTCCTCAGCAGTGATGCCCTGTTCTTGTGCTAACTGCTGGAGAAAAGTTCCAACACCCTCAGATAGCGTTGGGCCGGGAAGTACCGAATTGACTGTGATCCCAGTTCCAATAGTTGTTTGCGCTATGCCTCGAGCAAGCGCGACTTGTGCGGTTTTCGTAACTCCATAATGGATCATCTCGGCGGGAATGTTGGCTGCAGATTCACTCGAGATAAAAACAATTCGGCCCCAGTTACGATCCTTCATCTGCGAAAGGTAATGCCGGCTTAGCCGGACTCCACTCATTACATTCACCTCGAAGAATCTGAGCCAGTCAGCATCAGAGATTTGCTCAAACGCCCGAGGCTCAAAGATACCCATATTATTCACAAGTATGTCTATTTCCGGACACGCCTCGATGATTCTGGTAACTCCATCAGCCGAAGAAAGGTCCGCAGCAACACCGGCAATCTTAGCGTTGGGAACCTCACTTGCGATTCTCCGCTGTGCCTCTCTTACTCTTTCCTCAGTGCGGCCATTCACTGTGACCTGAGCACGCTCTTTAGCTAGAGCTTTTGCTATAGCGAAACCAATGCCCAAAGTCGAACCTGTCACAAGCGCCCTCTTGCTATTTAGTTGAAGATCCATTGCTCGTTTACCTCTTTCAAAGTCGAAAATGCAGTCAACAACTCTTATGAGGGGGAAATGCTTCTGATCCGCAGGTCTGTCCGCTCGCACTTAGAATCATAACCTAGCTAAAAAGCAAGCAATATCCTTGCCAGCTATTGATGCAGTTTGAATACCACCAACCGCAGAGATTGTGCGTTACCGCTGTTGCTGCTCTAGCTGGCGCAGGGCTCGGCAGCTTAACCTCATTCGCGAGTTCGTGGACCACTCTGCATGCGCAAATGAAAGCTCAGCGGCTTGCGAGTAGTAAATCGACACGGCAAGAACTTTACAAGCAATTCATTGACGAAGCGTCAAGAACTTACGGGGACGCGCTCGTGCATGACAAACTGGAAGTATCCGGCATCATTGCCCTCTATGCGCTGATCAGTAGAATGCGTGTTCTGTCGTCTCGGAAAGTGATCGAAAGCGCTGCTGTTCTTGCTCGACTTATTACCGATACCTATTTCCAGCCCAATAAGACCCTCGCTGAATTACAGACAATGATACACGACGGCGGTGTCGATCCGTTGCGAGATTTTAGCGAGGTTTGTCGCAACGAATTAGAAACCGATCTTCTTGCCTAAATTGCTTTTGAAAATACCAACCAAGGTTTAAGATTATGCGTCTACTCAACATCGAATCCTCTCCGCGCGGATCCAAGTCTGCGTCCATCGCCGTCACCAACGCCTTCCTCGAAGCCTACCGTCAGGCTTGTCCTGGGGTCATGGTCGACACCTTGAACGTCTGGGAGGAAAAGCTGCCGGACTTCGACCAGGAGGCCATCGGGGCGAAGTACAAAGGCGTGAACAAA
>DASQPD010000075.1:0-4382 GCA_035644135.1 Pyrinomonadaceae bacterium | reverse complement strand
CCTTCACATGTTCGGCCGGCCTGCCCCCCGCCACGAGTCGCTGTTCCCTTACGGCATCTATACCATCCCGGAAATTTCGATGGTCGGCCAAACTGAGCAGGAGTTGACCCGCGCCGGAATTCCTTACGAGACGGGAGTCGCAAGGTATGAGGAGATCGCCAAAGGACAGATAATCGGAGACGAGACAGGGATGCTGAAGATTCTGTTTCATCCTGACTCGTTAAAAGTACTGGGCATTCACGCCATCGGGGAAAACGCGACCGAAATAATTCACATCGGGCAGACGGTGATGGCATTGAGCGGCACCGTTGAGTTCTTCCGCGACACCGTCTTCAACTATCCGACTTTTGCTGAGGCCTACAAGGTGGCAGCACTCAACGGGCTCAATAAGCTCTGAACCGTAAATCATCACCGTGACTCGTCGTGATTTCACGAACAGTTCGTGACAATCGACGAGTAAGAATCGCGTCACATCGTGTGGCAAGGCTGTTGCTAGATCACGGTTTGAAGGTAGTGAGGAGGGATTAGTGATGCGTCCAAGAGTGAGGATTATAAAACACGGCACGTCCCGCAACACGACGAATGACCGTGTTGAAAAGACTGAAGGTCAAAGCCACCGCGATACTGCGACAATCGTCAAAGGCTGGATCTCAGAATGGCAGCAACGACGACGTTCCCCGCAGCGACCATCGTCAACAAATTGATCCCTTAACTTCTCAACTGTTGGAAACTCGGATTACGGTCGGTTTTTGTTCGTGTTAGTTCGTGTGATTTCGTGGATCATTTCTCTATGGGACGTAACAGACGATCCACGAAATCACACGAACTAACACGAACGAAGCACCCATGGCACACTCGAGTTTGAACACAGTCTCTTCCGTTTGGGGAATTCGCAGTATCTTGCGATGACCACACACACTCATTGATCGTGATTTCGTGAATCGGCTCGCGGAATCACGAAGCCAACTCTCCTCTCCCTACGATTGCTGATGGTCCTTCCCTCTAGATCTGAACGAACTCTTTTGGATCCATGCTGCACATTCAATGGACCATGCTTGGAATGCCTATTGCACAGACCTGGTTCGGGGGGCAGGAGGGTCAGTCGCAAAGCGAACCCCGGCGGCAGTTCGTTGAGCAAATCAAACTGACCCTCCACCGAGGATCCATGATTAAACAACTGAAGCTAAAAAATATCCTGGCGAAACGCGCCGCATTGATCTCAAGCGCGATCATCGCGGGCTTGGCAATCCTTTGCGCTCTGACACTCGCAGCTCGATCAAACAATAGGGCGCAGGTCGCTCCGCGACCACTCGATGTGCAAGTAGCGAAGGTCGAGCAGCGAGACGTGCCCATTTACAGCGAGTGGATCGGAACGACAGATGGCACGGTCAACGCAGAGATCAAGGCGCAAGTGTCCGGCTATCTGCTGCGACAGAATTACACGGAAGGCTCGTTCGTAAAAAAAGGAGAGTTGTTGTTCGAGATTGATCCGAAGCCGTTTCAAGCAGCGCTCGAACAGTCGAACGGCAAGGTTGCGCAGTTCCAGGGTCAAGTCGAGCAGGCCACATCGCAGATCGCACAGGCTGAGGCGCAGGTCATACAAGCAAATAGTCAGGTCTTGCAGGCTCAGGCTCATCTCGCACAGGCGCACGCCAATCAGGTCAAGGCACAGCTTGATGAAGATCGCGATAGACCGCTCGTCGAAGGCGGCGTTATATCAAGACAAGAGTATGACAACGCCGTTCAAGCTAATCTTGCGGTTAAAGCTGAAGTAAACGCGGCGGAAGCGGGCGTCGAAACCGCACGGGCACAACTAGCGCAAGCAAAAGCACAAGTCAACACAGCCAAAGCGACGGTCGCCGCCGCCAAAGGGCAACTGGACAACGCGAAGGCTGAAGCCAACACCGCGATCTTTAACTTAGGACTAACCAGGATCGTCGCTCCTATCGATGGTATCGCGGGCATTGCACAAGCACAGATTGGCAACCTCGTGAGTCCAACGAGCGCAGCGCTAACCACCGTTTCCACAGTCGATCCTGTGAAGGTTTACTTCACGCTGCCCGAACAGGAATACCTGAGATTTACGAAACGCAATCTGATCGACGGGCGAGATGGCGGCAGAGTGGCACCTATAGAGCTCGAATTGATCCTCGGTGATGGCACGACTTATCCGCAGAAGGGAAACTTCTTACTCGCTGACCGTCAAGTCGATCAGAAGACCGGTGCGATTCGCCTGGCGGGCATCTTCCCCAATCCGGGTAATGTGCTGCGGCCCGGCCAGTACGGTCGTGTGCGCGCCATGACATCAACAAAGCACGATGCCTTGCTGGTCCCACAGCGCGCGGTCACTGACTTGCAGGGTACTTATCAGGTTGCAGTTGTCGGCAGCGATAACAAGGTTGGAATCCGTACTGTGAAAGTTGGTGATCGGGCCAATTCAATGTGGATTATCGAAGATGGCTTGAAAGCTGGAGATTTAGTCATCGTTGAGGGAATACAGAAGGTTAGACCAGGAGTAGTAGTGAACCCGAAGTCCTAGCGAAAGTTGTAGGGCAGGAATTAGAGCGCCAAATAGCTTGAGAATACTGAATCCGTCAATAAGGATTGAACAATGATCTCGAAATTCTTCATCAGCCGACCAATAGTCGCGATTGTAATCGCGATCGTTACAGTCATAGGTGGACTTGTCGCCATGGCCGGACTACCCGTGGCCCAATTTCCAGACATCGTGCCGCCGCAGATTATTGTCACCACGACCTACACGGGGGCGGATGCGCAAACCATCGAAAACTCAGTCGCAACGCCACTCGAACAGCAAATGAACGGCGTCGACAAGATGCTCTACATGCAGTCGACGAACGCGAACGATGGCACACTCACACTCACCGTGACCTTCGACGTGGACACCGATCCCAACATCGATCAGGTCAACGTTCAGAACCGCGTCGCGCAGGCCCAGCCGAACCTGCCGGCCGACGTTAACGCGTTCGGCGTGAACATGCGCAAGTCGACCGGGCTACCGACACTGGTCTATGCGCTCTATTCACCCCAGCAAACTCACGATTCCCTGTTTCTCGCGAACTACGCAAACATCAACATCAACGACGCCCTTTATCGCGTGCCGGGCGTGGGCCAGGTGCAACTGTTCGGCGCAGCCGACTACGCCATGCGTGTCTGGGTCAAACCCGATCTGCTCGCCAAGCTTGGGCTGACTGTCCCGGACCTCGCGCGCGCCGTGCAGCAGCAGAGCACTGTCAACCCGGCGGGTAAAGTTGGAGCTGAGCCTGCGCCGCAGGGAAAGGAAATGACTTATACCTTGCGGGCCCAGGGAAGGCTCCAGACGCCCGAGGAGTTCGGTCAGATCGTCGTGCGCGAGAACCCGGACGGCTCGACAGTGCGCCTCAAAGACGTAGCGCGAATCGAACTAGGTGCGCAAAACTATGATCAGATCTCTCGTTTTCGTGGGCAGCCCGCCGCCATCGTCGCGGTTTACCAAGCTCCCGGATCGAACGCGTTGGCCATGGCCGACGGCGTCAAGAAGACGATGAAGGAGTTGAAAGAGCGGTTCCCCGCAGACCTCGATTACGCGGTTTCACTCGACACGACGCTTCCGGTTACCGAAGGAATCCACGAGATCGTCGAAACGCTGCTGATTGCGATCGTTCTGGTCATTCTTGTGGTGTTCATCTTCCTACAAAACTGGCGGGCGACGCTCATTCCGATGATTGCAGTGCCGGTATCGCTCATCGGCACGTTCGCAGTTTTTCCGCTCCTGGGTTTCTCAATCAATACGCTGTCATTGTTTGCTTTCGTGCTGGCTATCGGGCTTGTGGTTGACGACGCAATCGTGGTGGTGGAGGCGGTCGAGCATCACATCGAGGAAGGCATGAGCCCGCGCGATGCGACGATGCAGGCAATGAAAGAAGTTTCCGGGCCGGTTATCAGCATTGCGCTGATCCTGGCCTCGGTCTTCATCCCCGTCGCGTTCGTCAGCGGCATTCAGGGCCGCTTGAATAAACAGTTCGCCGTCACGATCGCAGTCTCCGTCATGATCTCGGCTTTCAACGCGCTGACGCTTAGTCCGGCGCTCTCAGCGATGCTGCTGCGCCCGCGCAAAGAAGCGCGTGGACTCCTCACCCGTTTCTTCGGCGGATTCAACCGCTGGTTCGAAAAGGCCACGCGTGGTTACGTCTCTTTGAGCCGCGGACTAATCCGCAAGGCGATTATCGGGGTGTTGATTCTCGCAGGATTTGCGATAGCCGACGGCTTGTTCGGAACAAAATTACCGACCAGCTTTCTACCAGAAGAGGACTACGGTTTCCTTTTTCTTAATTTCCAGCTGCCGCCCGCAGCTTCGCTTGAGCGGACGGATCAGGTCGCGC
>DASQPD010000074.1:0-13794 GCA_035644135.1 Pyrinomonadaceae bacterium | reverse complement strand
TGTGACAGGGTATTGATGCTCGACGAAAATGGCTATGGGGTGACTCGCCTTTTACGACAAACTCAAAGCATAAGTCAACTGTTTACTCTCGTGACAGGCTGACAGTCTACGGGCAAGTTGGACTGAACCTCCGCGTTAGTCGGCACTAAGCGATAGTGTTTGTGGACGTGAGCATACCTCTAATAACCCAGCGGACACGCTTCTTAGAACTGGCATTTATGAGGTCAGGGTTTTGATCCCCCCTTCCTTTCCGTTGCAGTTGAGTTGTCCACACACTTCCGTGAGGGGAATTCCAAACTTCCGCTACCAAAAAATCCTTGACCGATGAGCTGATTTCTCTTAGTCTCAGGGTCTCCAAAATCCATTTTGCCGCGAACTGGACTTCGCAAGTTGCGAGGTTTCAACGTGGCTCTCTCTTTCAAAAGAGGCGCGGCTATGGCGTGCGGCATGGCTCACTGAACAAAGATGAGGTCAGCAATGAAACAGACATTTCGCGTTCTTGCAGTTGTCTTCGCCATTTGCGCATGCAGTGCCATCGCGCAAGCGGATCCCTTGAC
Organism: Pyrinomonadaceae bacterium; assembly: GCA_035644135.1. Classification (GTDB taxonomy): domain Bacteria; phylum Acidobacteriota; class Blastocatellia; order Pyrinomonadales; family Pyrinomonadaceae; genus PSRF01. The sequence goes on along the minus strand of DASQPD010000074.1, from coordinate 13,237 downwards.
GTTTGCCACAACGCTTGCCGGCTCCAACGAAGTACCGGCAAACGTTTCGCCGGGCACTGGACTCGCCTTCGTAACCATTAACGGCAATTTCATGTCAGTCGATGTCGTGTTCGCCGGCTTGCTCGGAAACACGACCGCGTCGCACATTCACTGTTGTGGACCTGTCGGCGCCAATGCGCAGGTGGCCACGGCTGTACCCACTTTTCCGGGATTCCCGTTAGGCGTACAGGCCGGAACGTACATGATGACTTTCGACATGACTCTCGCCGCTTCGTACAACCCAGCGTTCATTACGTCCCATGGCGGTACCGTTACTCAGGCGCAAGCCGATCTCTTCGCCGGCATACTGAGTGGTCAAGCGTACTTGAATGTCCACTCTAACCTGTTTCCCGGGGGAGAGATTCGCGGACAGTTGGTGCCGACTCCTGAACCAGCGACGCTATCGCTCCTGATTGGCGGATTAATCGGCGCAGCAGGATTGGTTCGACGCCGGAATAGAGCCGCACGTTGAACTGGCGTGAATGTGTCGAACCTTTTGGATGGCGTCTGGCCACACGACACAACCCGACAGGTTGTGTTATGCCTGCCCTGGTAACGCAAGCTGTTAGCTTGCGTCTGTGGTAGCACCACGCAACCTAACAGGTTGCGTTACTCCAAAAGAAAGCAGATCAGTAAGTTAAGGGCATCCATTGCGGGCGGATGTCCTTTCTCTTCTCTGACCGAAATGCGGCAGAGTTGTTGCGGACTATGTACCCAAGCTGCGGCGCGTCAGTAGCCGGTAAACTGCCAGCAAAACAATTGCGCCGACCACACCGAGCACCAGGCTTACGAAAAAGCCGGGTTGGTTAATTTCGCCGGAATCGGTGACCCGGCCATAACTGAAAAGGGCGCGGCCGATGAAGCCGCCAATTACCGAGCCCACAATGCCGAGCAGGATTGTTACGATCGTGCCGCCGGGATCCTTGCCAGGCATAATGGCCTTGGCAATCAACCCCACAATAAGACCAAAGATGATCCAGCCGATTATCGCCAGCATGGTTTCTCCTTCTTTCTACGTCTCAGAATCAAACTCGTAACTCCGGTTCACAATAGCTTGTGTATTGTTTCGACGAAATCTACGTTTGTTCTGTCGAAGAAGCAAGGCGGAAGCCACAGAGAAATTGGCCGCAGATTAACGCGGATAAACGCGGATCAGAATAAGTAAAGTAATAAGACATTCACTCATCGAGGCTCCCGCTGGCCTTGTCTCTTTTTTGATCTGCGTTTATCTGCGTGAATCTGCGGCCAGAATTTTTAGTTTTCTCCTGGATTCGGGCTCGCCTAGGGAAGTTCTCAAGTTTTCTTCAAGTTTTCCTCAACCACGCTCCGTTACCCTCCAAACATCGCATTCCAGCCCAGATCGAAAGGATTTTCCAGATATGAAAGGGACAGATTCTCCCGCGTACTTCGGAAAGCAACGCCGGTATGCACTCGGGATTGTTTTTTTTGTCGGAGCGCTCAGTGCTTTGTTTCTGTTTTCGCGAGCGCAGGCGGCAAACCCCGGGGGCGGGACAATCGGCCCGAACGGTCCGGCGCTCAGTTGGGGAGGTGACGCACCTGGGACTGGAGGCACTGGCTGCGAAGGACTGGGTCCGGTGCAGATCTGGACCGTTGCTACGCCATTAGTCGGACGTTAACAACAAATTTTGATGTCTGCCCCCACCCGTGCTCGGCGGTGGGTAAGAGCCAAAAAACGCGTGCTGCCATAGGAGAAACAAATGCCTGAAGAACGTAACTCTAAATCGTTGGTCACATCGTTGCTCACTCGGAACTCGTTAACGGTTTCGTCTCTGACGCGAACGAATGTGCTGGCACTCGCAGCAGCGCTCATAGCCTCGACTGTGCTCGTGTGGACTATCAACAGTTCTGCTGCGAGCCCATCCAGCGGCACGATCACAGCGACCAGCGGGTCACTCAGCTACATAGCCGGTCCTTTCGTGGTGGCCAACGAGTCAGGACAGGGCGGCGTTCTGACGCCTTTATGTTTACCGGGGACTCCTTTGTGCGATCAGTACACGCTTACGGTTAATGCTTCGAGTGCGGCAGCAACAAAGAAACTGTTGATTCAAATTCAGTGGCCGACCTCAGCCGCGGATTTTGATCTCTATGTAATACAAGGTGGCACGACCGTTGCCAGTTCACACGGCTCGAGCGATCCCGAGTCAGTTTTCCTAAATATCCCTGCCGACGGCACCATCTACACAATTCAGGTTATTCCGACAACACCGCTCGGCGACAGCTTTACCGGCACCATCGCCCTGGTCGATCCGCCGGCAACTGCGCAGACCGGATCGGGCCTGGCACCGCGCTATCAAAACTATGCCGCACCGCAAGGCATGGGCGACAATGCCGGCGAGCCTTCAATCGGAATTGATTGGAACCCAAACGTTCCCAGCTTTAAGCATGACAAGGTGAACACCGGGGGTCTTTCATTTTTCCAGTCTGGCCCAAACACGTTGCGCACCAGTTTCGACGACTGTTCGTCGCCGGCACGCGATCAGTGGGACGACGTCTCGACTCCTTTCGTTCAGCAAGCAGCCCTTTCAGATCCAATTGGTTTCGTCGATCGACTGACGGGTCGAGTTTTTTCATTGGATCTTATCGGCGGTGAAGGAAACAGTTTGATGGCCTTTTCTGATGACGACGGAAACAGTTACACCCCGGCGCAGGGCGGCGGCGCGCCGGCCGGGCCAGATCACGAGACGCTCGGCGGTGGTCCGTACAATCCAAACGCATCGCCTGCACCGCCACCACACCCGCTTTACGCAAATGCAACCTACTATGCCTCGCAGAATATCGCCGGAGAAGCTGAAGTCTCGCGCAGCGACGATGGTGGATTAACCTTCGGTCCCAGTGTCCTTCTATTCAACCCGCAGCAATGCGTCGGCGGCATTCACGGCCATATCAAAGTGGGCCCTGACGGCACGGTTTACATACCAAACTCGTCATGCAGTACAGGCGGTGGCACTAATGGAGTGGCCGTTTCAACCAACAATGGAATCACCTGGACTGCATACACAGTGCCGCTCAGCACCGGAGGTCTTGATCCGTCCGTAGGGGTTGGTCTCAACAACGTTGGAAAGCCAGTGGGACAGGCAACAAACACAATTTATTTGGGATGGATCAGCGGCGATAATCATCCACACATCGCAGTTTCGCGTAATCGCGGTCAGACGTGGATAAGAGAAACTGACATCGGCGCGGCAATAGGCGTTAAAAGCGCCGTATTTCCGGTCGTGGTTGCTGGTGATGACAACCGCGCGGCATTTGGTTTTCTGGGAACAACTACGCCCGGCGATTATCAGGACGATAATAATTTCAAGGGCGTGTGGCATCTTTATATAGCGACAACCTACGACGCCGGCACTACCTGGATCACCGTGGACGCGACTCCAGACGATCCTGTTCAGGTGGGTTCAATCTGTATCAACGGCACCACCTGTGGCGCCCTCGATCCATTCAATCCATCGTCGCGAAATCTTCTCGACTTCAACGATTTCACTGTGGATCGCGAAGGCCGCGCTCTGCTGGGTTACGCCGACGGGTGTATCGCGCCGGCGTGTAATTCCGGAACGGTAGCAAAGACTCCCCCTTACTTTGACTCGCGTGCCAATAAGGCGAGCATCGCGCGTCAGTCGGGTGGCCGGAGGCTGTTTGCAGCCTTCGATCCACTCGAGCCCGGGGTGCCGGCTGCTCCACTTGTGAACGGAGCGACCCGAAACGGAGCGGGCGTTGTGCACATCGATTGGTCCACACCAGACAACGGCGGGTCGCCGATCACCGGATACAAGGTCTACAGGCGCACGCAGAATACGACTTACGGAGCCGCGCTCGCGACGGTGCCGGATAAGCTAACGTATGACGATCCGACTGCAACCGATGCCACTGCGTCCTACTACTACAAACTCACGGCAGTCAATGCGCTTGGCGAAGGGCCAAGCTGCGGTGAACAGCAGACGTTGCCGGCGCCGGATCCGTGCGAAATTCCGGGTGTCCAGGTGCTGTCGGATCCAACCGGTGACGGATTCGGCTTGGGGGTCCCATCGGCTCAACCTCCATACGATATTCAGAGCGTCTCAATCGCTGAACCGTACAACGTCGGAACAGACAAACTAGTGTTCACGATCAAGATGAAAGATTTGAGTGTTCTGCCGCCAGGCACAACCTGGCCCGTTCAGTTCAATGCTCCGAACGGAACAACTTATGTGGTCCAAATGAGCACATTGGTTGGGGGCACGGCAACTCAGAACGATGCGCTGTTTGAATATGGCGAGGATGGCGGCACCTTACTTCCCGCTGATCCACTTAGCGGCTTCAGTGCTGATGGCACAATCACAATCGTTGTACCGCGAAGTGGTGTTGGCAATCCTGCTATAGGACAACAACTAAACTCGTTCCTGATGAGAGTAACGGCAGTCGCCATTACTCCTGACAACTGCCCGGACAGCCTGACGCCGTCCGGCCAATATACTATTGTCGGCAATGAAGCTTGCCGGCCGAATACGGCGCCGTTAGCGGTGCTCACAGGAACGCCTTCATCCGGCAATGCTCCACTTGCTGTGAACTTCAGCGGCGCTAATTCCAGCGATCCCGATCAGGGCGATACGATTGCGTCCTACAGGTTTGACTTCGGGGATGGAAGCCCTGTCGTAACGCAAGCTGGGGCGACCATATCGCACACCTATCAGAATGCCGGCACCTATCTGGCCCGGTTAAGCGTGACAGACTCGCGCGGCAAGTCGAGCACCAATCTTGCTCAGGCGACCATCACGGTCTCAAATCCATCGCCGACACCGACGCCGACACCAAATCCTTTGGCGTGTAACGTCACGAGGATCGAGGACGACGATGCGCACATTTCTTATTCGAACGGCTGGCACGCGTTGAGCAGCAGCAACGCCAGCGCCGGGCATTATCGCTTGAACGAAGGTGGTAACAATCAACACAACGTGGTGCTGACCTTTGATACCCCGGCCACGCAGACAGGCTCGATCACCTACTTCTACGCGACGAGTCCGAAGGGCGGCAGCGCAGAGGTGTTGGTGGATGGAGTGTCGCAGGGAACCATCAATTACTACGGGACGGGGGGTTCGACTCGCCAGCCGGTGTTTGGCTCGTATCGGAGCTTCAACTATGTGGCGACGGCGGGCGGGCAGCACCGGTTGGAGTTGCGACCGGCGGGAAATGTGATCTACATCGACGGGTTCTGCCTGGGAAGCGCGACGGCGACCGGGTCACCGGCGGCGGGCCCGGGGACGACGACGGAAGCGAGTTCGACGCAGACAGCAGGCCAGTCGGTGCTCCGGAGCGTGACATTGCCGGCCGGGACGCAGGCGATCTCGATCGCGGCTGAGACGAGCAGCAATGTGCCGGTGCAATTGCTGTTGCTGAGTCCGACGGGACAGGTGGTGCAGACGGTGAACTCGTCAGCGGGAGTGGCCATCCTGGAGGCGCCGATCACGCAAGGCGGAGTCTATGTAATCAAGACGGTCAATCTGAGTCTGGGTCCGGTGCAGATCTGGACCGTTGCTACGCCCTTGGTGAGGCGCTGATCGGAACCGTCAATCAACAACAGGAGACAATCTATGCTTAAACCCTCAAGACACCCGTCGGCCCTTCGCCTGTCTTACTTCGCGCTCGCTATAGGTTTGTTCATTAGCGGTTGTTCAAGGTCGGACACCTCTCAAGCGCGGATCAGGACTGAGTCGGCAAAGGCTTCAGAAGTGAACCTGCCGGGTCCTGAGAGCGGTGCTTCGGGGCGAGCCATCCTGCAAAACGTCAGCCTGCGTAAGACAAAAAATGACGCATGCGATTTGCTGCGAAGCAAGGACATTCAATCAATTCAGGGCGAGGCTCTTAAGGATACAAAAGCTAGTGACAGAGCTGAAGGTGGCCTGCACATCTCTCAATGTTTCTACAGCCTGGCGACTTTCAGCAAGTCGATAGCGCTGACTTTGACGGTGAAGGACGGAGGCCGCTACGCTCGTGATCCGAGAGAGTTTTGGAATGAGACCTTTCACCGTGACAAGGATTCAGAGCGGCGCCGTGCAGGTGAAGACGCAGAAGAGAAAGAAGCGATTGCGGAGTCAATCAGCGGAGTTGGCGAGGAAGCCTTTTGGACCGGGAGCCGGGTTGGAGGGGCACTCTACGTTCTGAAGGGAAAAAGTTTATTCGTTTGAGCATCGGAGGCTCTGACAACGAACAAACAAGGCTCAGAAAGTCAAAAGCCTTAGCGCAGATAATTTTGAAGCAGTTGTGACACCGGTACTTAAGTAAAGATGCCACCGGACAAGCCGGTGGCATCTTTCTTACTGTGGCAACATCCTGAAGATTACACCATGCATCCGGACAGTTTCCTCAAACGAAGCATTCATAGCATGGAATTGCGGACTACTGCGGGCTGGTGCCGTCGATATTCGGCCGCATATCGCCGATGAACTTGTCCGTATTTCTGATACTGCGCAGCACGATCGTCACAGCCTCTTCCGGAAATCCGGATTCAAGGGTGAAGGTGTAACCTGCAAAGACATCAGACGAGGAATCCATCCCCCAGAAAAGAAAAGCTTCATCGCTCAATTGCAGCAATTTACGCATCAGCCCAGGCCCGTTCCGAGCTTTGTCCACATTTACGTATCCACCTCGGTAGTGGGGATAGATGCGAAAGCCTATGGTTTCTTTCGAGGTCACGCTGATGACGATCTCCAGGCTGTCACAATTCGCCAGCCCTTCCCTCATGACGCCGACAAAGTTGTATGGCTGTTTGTCGCTCAGGCGAAACGAGACATTGACATCGGTTCTCTGCCCAACTTTATCCAGAAGGGTCCGCATCTGTTCGCGGGTTCGATTGCGCATCATCTCTGACTCCTGGCCATACGCGGCAGGCACGACTATCAATAAAGTCAGAGCGAACAGCAGGCTGAGCTTGGTGCGTTTCATAAGGGGTTGTCTCCTCAAGTCTCCAAAATTGCAACAAGGTCTTTTAAGTTAAGCCGGAGCCCAAAGTCAATACTGAGACTTCAATCTGTGGAGGGTTGAGTGGCATTCAACGTTCGAAACATAAGACATTTTCCATTATGAGAAATGGAAAATGACCAATGAAAAATGATTGCTTTCAAGCTTGGATGAAGAACGATCACCGACTTTCAGTGATCATGACCGCGTCCGTAGTGCGCAGGCCGCGCGAAAGGACAATACGGCCGTCCGCTGATTGGTCAAAGGAATAGAATTGTTCCCTGCTGAAGCTCGTTAACTGCCGGCCGGCACTTCCATCCAACGGCTGCGATACCAAACTTGAAACGTTTTTGCCCTGGTCGATGAAGAGGACGGCGGTCCCGTCAGGAGTGATTTGCAAAGCGCTTTGTCCATTTGCGGGACTTTGAGGCACATCGAGAAGCTTCCTTACGGACCCGTCCTCGGCTGAAAGGATGGCAATCTGCCAGGGCGCGTTCGGATTTTGAGCTCGTTGCCAGCAGGCGATCGACTTTCCGTCAGGTGAGGTCGCCGGGCGCAACGAGAGCGACTGGGTCAGACGGACCGGAGTTCCGCCGTCGATGGAGATTTTCCAAAGCGTGGGCACGCCCGAATCTACATGCTCGAAGAAGATCCAACGGCCATCTTGAGAAAACTCTGGCCAGTTACTTTCTTCCTGGCCATTCGTGAGCTGAACCGGATTGCTCCCGTCGCGATCCATTCGCCATAGTTGCCAGCGGCCAGTGCGGTTGGAGTGAAAAACTACATACCGCCCGTCCGGGGAAGGTACGGGAGCATAGTTGCGACCAGCGCCCGCAGTCAGCTGTCGCTGATTCGTTCCATCGCCCGACATCTCCCAGATGTCCGCGTTGCCGCTGGCGTCCGAGGCATACAGAATCGTGCCGTTCTCAGTCCAACGCAAATCGAAAAACATCCCTGCGCCGGAAGTCAATTGGACTGGCTGTGCCATATCAGCCTTAGCCGCCAGCCAGATGTTAGTTAACGTTTGTCGCTGAACCGACAGGAGGACCGAGGTTGAAGAGATACTTACCGCGAGGTAATCATTCAGATCGTTGGTAATTCTGCGTGCCTGGCCGCCCGGATAAGCGACCAACCACAGTTGGTAAAACGCAGAAGTGCTATCCTGGGCGCTGATCACGAAACCACTTCCATCACTCAACCAGCCCATGTCCGCAATTTCAAGCCAGCGTCGGGATCTTATAGATGCTTCCGTGTGAGTTGTAGGATCGATGCCGCCGACCTTCAGGAAGAAGCCGTCCGCGTCTGAGGTCTGGGTTACAGTCGCAACCGTCCTGCCGTCGGGTGACCAGGTTGGACCAACCAGCGCTGAGAAATGTTCCGGAAACCTTCGCACCGCCAGTTGTTGTTCTGTCCCGGACTCAGCGCTTGCCAGAACAAGAGCATCCTGTCCTTGCTGGGCGTTACTGCGAATAAACGCAAACTGTTTTCCGTCCGGGGAAAAACCGATGGGGCTATCGACGTCCTTCTTTATCTCACTTACAGAACCTCCTAGCGCGGGAACACGATGAAGGTTTGCGTCCCCGCTATTTCCTTCGTCGAGAACGTAATAGATGTAGTTGCCATCCCTGGAAAATATGACCCCTCGGTACCTGGCGTCAGCCGGCGGCACCAACCTGATGCTGTTGGCGATAGCGATTTGGCGGACCCAGAGGCCCTGCCTACCGCTTTCACCCACCACGTAGGCGGCGTATTTTCCGTCAGGAGAGATCGCGACATTGGCAACGTTGCCGGTGGCAGTCAGTTTGTTGACGCTGGTTGTAGTGAAATGAGCAACCGGTTCTCGTGTCGAGCGGTAGATCAGGAATCCAACTGCGACTAAAAGCAGGCCAAACACCATGCCGAGGATCCAGATGCGTTCTTGCCTGTGATCTCGATAGAGCTTGTCGAGTGCCTCAGCCACTGTGGGCACCGCCGGTGTAAGCTCTCCTGTACTGATCGCTTTCCTTCGATCCGCCTGTTGGACGATTGTGCGAATCTCCGTGGTGAAGTCTCCCGAGAATGAGAGAGCACGCTCTGATTCATTCCCAGTAAGGCCAACACGTTTAAGTAAACTGTGGAACCGAGGATCTGATCGCAAATCATCGAGCTTCGGCTCGGTTCCGAGCCAAATCAGCCACTCGTCGCGTTTTTCATAAGCGTCTTCGAGAAATTTAAAAGCTTGTTCGCGATCGCCGAGTCCCGTGTACACCAGCGCCCGGTAATAAGAGGAAATGTAGACCTGAGATGAAAGACTGTTCAGCTTTTCAGCAATTGCCCGGGCTTCGTCCTGCCGGCCCGAACGAGCGAGCGCGTAACCGAGTGGCCACAAAGGCACTGCCGAGCCCTCCATAAATTCCTGTGCTCGATGAGCCATCTCGATAGCCGTTTCGTGCTGACCCATTTCCTCATACACCAGGCTCAGGACTGTGTAACCGTTCCCAAACGTGCGATCCATTTCGTGAGCACGTTTTACCTCGGCAAGGGCACTCTCATATTGGCGGGCATGATAGTAGGTCCAGCCGCCAATAGTGGCATCCATTAGTGATAACGGATTGATTTGCTGAGCTCGTTTTATTTCGGCGATCGCTTCGTCAAAGCGACCCTGGGCGGCCAGGAGATTTGAATACCATTGATGGGCCGGAGCGTAGTTTGAATTCAATTCCAGAGCCCGCTTGAATCGTGCCTCAGCCCCTTGCCAGTCCCAGTCGTAGATTAGCGTCGTGAACGCGAGAGCGGCATGCGCTTCTGCAAGCGAGTCGTCTAACTCCAGGGCTTTGATGGCCGCTTGTTTAGCCTGAGGAAAGTAATCATGCGGCGCTCCAATACTATAGATTGCCGCCCAGTTGAAGTAATCGGCGATACCGACATAAGGCAAGGCATAATTGGGATCCAGATGGATCGCTTCCCGAAAGTGCTCCAGTGCTTTCTGGAGGTCCTCATCGTTGAATCTGTTCCAGAAATAACGCCCTTTCAAATAGGTTTGATAAGCGTCCGTGTTCTCGGTTTCGTGGCGCAAAAGCAATTCCCGCTCTTCCCCGGTTAAGTGCGGTATCAAGGCGGTAGCCACTTGCTCGGATATCGAGTCTTCGACCGTAAACAGATCGGTGTAGTTTTCATCGAACTTGGTGGCCCAGATGGGCACGCCATCGCGCATTCGTACCAGTTGCACAGTCAGCCGAATCCGGTCGCCCGCTCGTTGTATGCGCCCGTCCAAAACGTAGGACACATTAAGTTCATGACCGGCGGCCATAATATTGTGAGTGCCGTCAAAGTATTTGATTACGGAACTCGTTGGTCTGACCATGATGCGATGAATATTGCTTAGTTTGGTGATAATGGCATCAGCCATACCCATACCGAGAAACTCATCGCTCTTCTCTTCGACCCGCAGCACCTGGAACGGCAGCACCGCCAGGGCCCGAGAAGCCGGATCGCCCGTATCAACCGCGGGAATTCCCGAAGGACTAAAGAAAGATGGAGCAGAAACCGGATGGCCATCCAGGTAGCGCCCGAGATCCGCAGACAATTCTTCGACTGACGCGTAACGCTGGAGCGGCAGTTTTCTCATTGCTTTCAAAACAATGCTGTCAAGACTGCCGGCCAGGTCGCGCCTGAGTTGCTCTGGAGTCGTGCTGCGGGTCTCGCCAACGCTGGTTGGTGTAACCTCGAATGGTTCGTGTCCAGAGAGAGTAATTACTTCGATGAGATTCACTACGACGCTGGGCAGATCGGGATCTTCTTCGCAGATCACGCGGGCCAGTTCATATGGAGAATGATCTCTGAGCTTGTAAGGGCGGTGATCGGTAAGCAACTCGTAAAGCAAAATCCCGAGGCTATAGACGTCGCTTCCCGGCGTGACAGTTTCTCCGAGCACCTGCTCGGGACTCGCATACTCTGGAGTCATCAGGCGTACTGCGGCCGTGGTTGGATCCAGGGTTTGCGAAGCGAGATCCGGATCAAGCAGTTTGGCAATTCCAAAATCAAGCAGTTTAGGAACGCCTTCGGTGGTCACAAGCACATTGCTGGGTTTCAGGTCGCGATGAACGACGCGATGCTGATGTGCATACTGAACGGCTGAGCAAACCTTCCGAAAAAGCCGCAGACGTTCCGCGATCGTGAGTTTGTGAGAATCACAATATGAGAAAAGCGGGTGACCCTCTACGTACTCCATCACGAAGTAAGGGAGCCCTTCTTCCGTGGTTCCGCCGTCGAGCAGGCTGGCGATGTTCGGATGATCGAGACTGGCCAGGATCTGGCGCTCATTACGAAAGCGGCGAATGATGAATTCGTTGTCAGTGCCTCGCCTGATCAGCTTGATTGCCACACGCTTCTGATACTCAGCATCCGCTCGCACGGCGAGGTAAACCGAGCCCATACCACCGCGACCAATTTCCTGGACGATTCGATAAGCACCTAAGCGCTTGCCGATCACCGAAGCCGGAGAAGCCAGCGTGTTTGTTGCCGGCGTGTTCAGTGGCGGAAAGACGGCGGAAGTGCCGGCCTGATCGAGCGCCAGCAGGAGACTCTCGACCTGTTGACGCAGCGGGGCGTCCCCTTCGCAGGCAGTATCAAGGAAAGCTGCACGCTCGGCGGGGGGGTGTTCGAGAGCTGACTCAAATACTTGTTCGACTCTCTTCCAGCGCTCCGGGGTCATACGACCGCTCATCCTCAAAAACCCTGATCGCTATGCTCTTGATCAACAAGCGATGTTTCGTTATGGGAAATTGCGAGTTTCTAGTTGATTCGCTCGAATCAAAGGAAGCGATCACCAAAATGGAGACTGAAATGAGGATAAGGTTTGTCAGCAAACGAGTCAAACTGGAGTAGTTGTCCTAATTTCGGCTCTTCTCTACAACATCAGTGTTCTTAGTGTCTCAGTGGTGAATTACTCCGCAAATACTCGCCACGGACGCACACAGATCACAGAGGACGCATAGAGATTTCAAATTAGCGCACGACCCACTGGCGCGGTTGAATGGTTATTTTGCGGGAGTCTCCTGACTGAAAAGGCAAACCCATTTGCCGTCTCGCTCCGGTTGGGCATGCCATTGGCCTTCTATTTCGTGCTGAAAAGGCTGAGCCAAGATTGATAATTAGTTCCGAACGGCCATCCGGAACTATTGTTTGCACAACCGGCGCTGGACAATGGTCTTCGAGGATCCAGTAGCACTTGACGAATCGCCCAACCGACGGCCCAGGTTTTATTTCGCGATATTGCATACGTATGAGGCAGTTTAACCACGAAGGGAGAAAAAATGCCACGTTACTGATGTGCTGGTACTCGTTCAGTTTGCCTGGGAACGCGGGCGTCTCGCCCGCAATCTGATCGATCTCCCGTGGGGTGCGGGCGAGACGCCCGCGTTCCCAGGGCAAACTGAACCAGTATCGATGTGCTGGTGTGCTTTCGTGTGATTTCGTGGATCGGATTTGTATGCTTTAAGCTATTGAGCGATCGAATTCCTTGAATAAGGCACCTGGTCCAAATGTCAATAAAAATGGAAGGGCAGACTGAGCCGGCTAAGCAGCGTTGTATCGAACCAGGCTGTGCCGCCACCTTTGGCCTCGACGATCGGGTTTATGTTTGTTCACGTTGCGGCGGCCTGCTCGACATTGAACTGGTTGGCGTTAAGGATGCCGGACTATTAAAGCGTCGCTGGCGTGAGCGACTGAGCTCGTTTGATGTCCGCGATCGCAGCGGTGTTTGGCGCTTCCGCGAGTTGCTGCCGTTTCTTGAGCACGCTCCAATCGTCTCGTTAGACGAAGGCAATACCCCGCTCTATGAGGCGCCGAAATCGGCCAGTTACTGCGGGCTGAACCACCTGCGGCTAAAGCATCAGGGCGCAAATCCTACCGGCTCTTTCAAAGACACCGGAATGACCACGGCCGTGACGCAGTCTCGTTTACTGGGAGCAAAACTGGTTGTTTGCGCCAGCACCGGCAACACTGCTGCGAGTCTTGCGGCGTATGCCGCACGCGCAAGCATTCCCTGCGCCATCATGGTGCCCGAAGGGCAAGTCAGTCATGCAAAGCTGGCGCAGGCCCTGGACTATGGCGCCCTGGTGCTCGAGCTAGAAGGCAACTTCGACATGTCGATGCGTTTGGTCCGTGAACTCGCCTTGGATGATTCAATCTATTTGGTGAATTCGATCAACCCATTCAGGATAGAAGGCCAGAAGACGGTGGCCGCGGAACTCTGCGAGCAACTCGG
>DASQPD010000073.1:0-16885 GCA_035644135.1 Pyrinomonadaceae bacterium | reverse complement strand
CGTCGAAATAATTGAAGTCAAGGCCGGTGAGGATTTTCAGATCTTCTCCGGGCTTAGGGCCGCAGTGGTTTCAACTCCACACACCTCAGAAAGTCTGGCCCTCCGTTTGACTGAGCAAAATGGCAAGACGCTGGTCTATTCTATTCGGTAATTATCTACTTGACACAAGGTTGGCCGTGTGAGACAATGAGTTCATGGTCACACGGTTTAACTTGTTAAATCCCCTTCGTCGGACTCGTAAGGCTCATCCTTACCCGCTTGCTTCCGAAGTTCTTCTGCGATCTCCGGTGCGAAAACATGGTCAATAGCTTCGTCCGTGGTCATATCTATTGGACGCTTTTTGTCTGGCTTCTCTTGCTCATTCATAAGGACTCCAATCATGGCGTTAACTAAAAAGGCTCCCAAGCGTAAAGCGGTCAAATCGGAAATGGACCTGATTGACTTGTTCGATAAGTTCGGCAACGACGAGCGGTGCCGGATGTATCTTGAACAACTCCGTTGGCCGAACGGTGTTCGTTGCGTCCGGTGCGACTCAGACAAGATCTCGCGCATTTACAAGCGCAACCAATTTCATTGTGACTCATGCCAGTATCAATTCTCCGCGACCGCTGGAACTATATTCCATGACTCTCATTTGAGTCTGATGAAGTGGTTTGCGGCTATCTATCTGCTGTCTGAATCGAAAAAGGGAATGTCTGCCCTGCAACTCAAACGGACGCTGAAAGTCGCTTACAAGACCGCGTGGTACCTGTGTCATCGTATTAGGGAAGCGGTTAAGGATGCTGATACCTCGTTACTTCAGAACATCGTTGAATGTGATGAGGCGTACGTTGGTGGCAAGCCCGCGAACATGCACCGCAACATTTTGGCGAAACATAAGAAAGGCTTTGGCGGCTATGACAACAAGACCATGATTCTTGGCGCGGTTGAGCGTGGCGGTCAGGTACGATTGGAAGTTGGCGGCAAGTCTGCTACTCGCGAAGTCCTTCATGCTTTCATTAGAGCCAAACTTGCTGATGAAGCCGCGATCATCTGCACTGATAGTTGGGCTGGCTATCAAGGCATTGCAGATCAAGATACGATTCACGCAACGGTGGACCATAAAGACAAAGAATGGGTACGCGGCATCGTTCATACGAACACGCTGGAGAATGTTTGGTCGCTGTTCAAGCGGTCTATCGTTGGCTCTTACCATCAAGTCAGTGTAAAGCATCTTGATCGTTACCTTGATGAATTTGAATTCCGTTTCAACAATCGCGCTAATCCTTTTTTGTTCCGCGATACGCTGCTGAGACTGCTAGCCTCATCAAATCTTGAGTACAAAAACCTAACATCGGACAACGTGGCCTAGAAGGTTACTTTTCTTCCGACTTTGGGGGCGTAGTTGGCAAGACTTGCTCCTGAATCCCAGGGATGTGTAGTGGCGGTGGTTTTTGAAATTCGCTAATTGTTGAAGGCCCTACGGTATATTTAGTTTCAAACGCGTCATAAAAGGTCAAAGCGAAGGTGGTTCCTTTACGCATAATCTCTTCTATTGTCATCGCCGGAAAACTAAAGCTCAGAATTCCAGAAACCTGCCCATTTGCAGCAATCGGATTCCTTGCGGCCTTGTCAATGAGATCTTCTGTCGCAAGCTGAACTCTAACCGCCTTGCCATCCACCTGATAATCAATGAAGCCTAAGTTATGAACGGGCCGGATGTGTACTTCTTCCTTGCCCGGAATATTGACTGTTAAGCCCCAATCTTTAGCAATGCTAGGGGCACCACCATAGTTCGTAATCAGCATGAAGAAATGCAATTCGGGATTGCCTGCACCTTGGGTCGGTGAACGAACCAAGACCTGCACAATCGCAGCCTTAAACCGTGCCATTGGTGTGCCGGATTGCGTGATCATTGGCTGCGTAGTCGAATCACGGGTACAAAGCACAACTCTTGGGTCAAATTGCATAGTGTCTGGCGGCGCAGCATCTGAACAAAAGAAAATAGCTTTATCCCATGTAAACGGTCCCTCTGGAAACGTCCCCTCTGAAAACTGCACGAACAGTCCCGACGCCTCCGGACCTTCGGGGGTTAAGGCTGGCTCTTTCTCAAATTTAGCTACTATGCTTAATAAGCTATCTTTGTCTAAAAGCTCTTTCGGTGCTTCAGAGTCAGTCGTCAATCTAATTGTAAACACTTGTTTGGGATCTAGCTCCTTTAGTACGCAAACAAATGCCTTCCGATTTTTAGCGTCAACGCCCCGAAGACAAAAGGCTGCATTACCAACCTGCGCCGGATGGTGACCTGCTTTTACCTTGTCTTCAAGTGATGGGAAAGCGATGTTTATCGCTTCCGGTCCGAGAGACGCAGAATTGATGATTAGCTTAACTATCACTTGATAGTAAGGATTATCGTCACGGTTGTAGATTTTTATGTCGATCTTTCCTTTTGCGACCCCAGATATAGGGCTAAACAAGTTGGTCAAATTTGCCGTTACGGGAGATACGGCTAACGGTTCAGGCGCATTTGGCCACGCAAGGTCAGCTAAAATCACTGACAGTCCTGCCAAGATCAACAAGGCTCCTATTCTTCGTGCGTATGAGTCTTCTATCCACCAGAAATTCCAAACAGGGTAGGCAAGCAGTCCAAAGATTGCCAGCACGCACAGAACAACCGCCAACGGCGACTTAGCAAAGAGGTAGAGGAGGAATCCCACGACTAAGCCCCCCACCCCCAGCCAAAGCTCAAGAGGTTTTGTAGTAGCCATGTCGCGAGTGTATCACAACGCCCTTGCGTGAAGTATATAATTACCGGGAGAAACAAACCTTTGCAGACGCATCTTGAACTGGCAGATGCCATGAAGATCATCACAAGGTCGGAACCGGCGACCGCCGTGCTCACGCATCTCTATCCTGAGTGGGGGGTCGGAACCGTTGCCGGCGAAGCCGCGCCATTTTGGAAGGGCAAGGTCGTGGAGGCGGTGGATGGTTTGCGTCTCGAACTTTGATGACAACGCTCAGCTTCACTAGGATCAAGTGGCCTCTATTCAGGAAGTCTTGAAATGTTTTTGAGTAACTTTGTGATCCTGTTGGCGCTAACCTTATTCCCGTCATTGATTGTTAGCGTTCAGCACAGACCGAAGAAAAACAGCCCGGCAGAAATCCAGCAAAAGCAGCCACGGACAGACCCGCTGTTTGAGGTGGGACGAGCGTCACGGCTTCGGCACGGGCCGGAGACGGTAACTGAACTCAAGATTATTTCTTACAACATCCGCTGGCGCGGCGGCGAGGATCTCCGCGAGTTGATCAAGGTCTTTCGCAACGATCCTCAAATTGGCGGTGCTGCTGTACTTGGCCTTCAGGAAGTAGATCGGAAAAAGAAACGGACCGAGAACGTAAATACAGCAAGGTTAATAGCCGACGAGCTGGGGATGTATTACGCCTGGACCGCGCCGCCGGCAACCACCACGGAAAACGAGGAAGAGACTGGCGTTGCGATAATGAGTCTTTACCCTCTTACTGACATTCAGCCACTGGTTCTGCCGCATGAAGGGCCGGGTCACCGGCGCCGGGCGGCACTTGGCGCTACAGTGAAAATAGGGGCCACACCGCTCCGCATTTACTCGGTACACTCGGAGACCCGGATTCCTGTCGAGCTGAAAATGGAACAACTCCAGGCAGTGTTGCAGGATCTGGATAAGCATGATGCCGGGATGCCAGCCATCGTTTTGGGTGACTTTAATACCTGGGAACCAAGCGCGGTCACAAAGACCCACAAACTTTTTGAAGGCAAAAACTTCCGAACCCTAATTGGCAATCAGCCCACGTTCCTGCGCAAAATACTCTTCTTTCCGCTAGAGCTCAAACTCGATTGGATTTGGGTACGCAATATAGAGGTGATCAAGGCCGGCATTGACCGAAGCATTTCGCTGTCAGACCATTGGCCTTTATGGACCATCGTAAAACTGCCGGCGGGCATGGAAAAAAAGAGCCGGTAGCGCTCCTTTCTGTTCGCTCCAGATTTAACTGCAAACACTCTCTTCGTGTGGTAAATTAACCGCACGCTCGTCATTGAATTCAGGCTGGTTGACTTTCCTTTAACGGTTCATGAAGTGTCCTAACTGCGCAAGAGCGGCGGGTTTGATCAGGTTGCGCTGCCCGGCGTGCCAGACAAAGCTGATTCAGTGGTACCTGATTGCGGCGGTTCTGCTGATTGTGGCTTGTTACGGTGGGTTTCTGCTGCTGGAAAGACTTACCTAAGAGACTTGCTCATCTTCGGCGCTAACGGACGCCCCACTCCCAAATCCCAAAAAGAACTTTCTTGTCGAGTTGATGACCTGCCTGCTTCAGTGACAGAACGATCTGTCCGCGATGATGCGATTCATGAGAAATGAGATACCCGAGGAAGGCAAACACATGCGGCTTAAAGCCTTTAATCCGGCCATCTCCCTGAACACTGTTTGACAACAAGGACCCAATAGCTTTTCCGGAACCCAGCAAAGCCTTACGCAGCAGCTTCTTGTCGCCAGCTTGCTCCTTTTCGATCTTGTCCAAACCTTTAAGCAGATCGGGTGCGGCAGACTTCAGCCACATCAGGCGGACGTTGTGAATGTGTGCGAGCTGTTCACCAACGCTTCGGCCTTTTGAAGCGGAATAGCCGCCAAGGGTTGAATCATCAATCGCCTCGAGCAAGTAGATATTGATTCGATCATGAATGTCCCACGTTTCCAACAAGTGTTTAGCATCCACCAGGCTTCCCTCCGCTTTGACTAAACAAGAAAGATGGACCACTCAATAATGAAGGCGATGAGTTTCGCCCCATGAGACTCACCGCCTTCTCGCGCGCGGTGCTGCCGGAATCAGGAGAGACCGTAATCAGCGCACTCGCACCACGATACTGTTTACCTTAAGCGCATTTCCAGTGGCCCGCTGTAAATCCGCAATTGCCTTATTCAAGTCTGTCTGGGCCCGCAGCTCATTGCCCCGCGCTGTTGTCAAAGCCGTCTGTCGCTCGAGCACCAGAAAGACGGTCGATTGGCCTGCGTCGAGCTTTCGTTGTTCACTCTGGTACTGCTGTTCGCTTGTCTCGCGGGCTACAGCGGCCGAACGCAACCGCGCTTCAGAACTGCGGACTCCCTGTAACGCGTTTCTTACCTCAACCTGAATCGATTGTTCGAGCTGCTGTCGCTGAGTGTTGATTCGCTCTCCCTCAACCAGCGATCGGCCAAGCGCAGCCTCAGCCGTCCGATTGCGTAATGGCAGGCTGATCTGAACACCGACCCGGAAATTATTGAACTGGTTTCCCACCAGATTCTGAAGCGACTGGCCATACCCTCCGATTAGCTCAGGGGTAAGGGTTTGCGGCGGCACGACCGGCAGTGGCGGAAGTCCATTTAGCTGGGACAGCAGATCAACCCGCTCACGCAGTTGAGCATTGGAAGCCGTAAATGGATTAGTCCCTAGACTATTGCTGGCTCCGGCTAACCCGACCACTCCATAGCTGCCTGTCAAATCAATTGCCGGCTTGGTCTGGTCGCGAAAGTAGCGCTGATCGATTTCATTAATCTCGCGCGCCACATTCGATTGCTGCAACTCGGGTCGATTCTCCATCGCCACGGTCAGAGCTTCGGGCAACGAAACCTGCGGGACTAGAACATCGACAGAGTCACTGGGGACTATTGAAACAGTCCAAATCGGGGCCTGACGGTTTTCAGCAATCAGGTTTTTCAGATTATTTTCGGTCTTGGAAACTTCTTCCAGGGCGGCAAAAAGACTCTGTTCAAAGCTGGCAACCTGCGATTCGGAAGCTACTATGTCTATGGGAGCCAGTTGACCTTCCGTCACAAGCCGCCGGTTATGTTCCTGTTGAGCGCGCGAATCCCGCACCGCATCACGTTGAATCTGGAGATTGCGGAGAGCGAATACCAAATCCCAATAAGCCCGCTGGACACTGGTAATGGTCTCAATTGTGCGCTGCCGGAACTGCGCGTCAGTCAGTGAAAGGTTCTTTTTGGCAACTTTGATTTGACGGCGCGAATTGTCAATCCGAAACCCCCGGGCCAGGGGCTGTGTGTAATTAAACGTCAAAGCAGTGGGATACTGGGGATTGAGCGCCGTGAAACTGTTGTTGGTTGTCTGGCGAACGGAAGAGAAGTCTAGTTTATAAACTCCCCCAAACTTTGAGAGTCCTTCCAGGCGTGCATTGGCTGTGTAGTCACTTTGCGTTACGGCTCCGTTTTCGCCGCCACTCAGGAAACTTGAGACTGGGGTCTTAATGCGTTCATAAAAAGAAGACGAGCTAAGGCGCGGATCGTACGCACCGTGGGCGCCTTGCAGATCAAATTCAGCAATTTTCACATTGTGTCGCGCGACCTCGATGTCCTTGTTGTTCTCGAGGGCCATCTCCAGCGCTTCCCGCATCGACAAGGGTTGCTGGTGATCCATGTCGACGCCAACCCTGCCTAGTTCGGGTAAATTCTTTTGGCCGGCCCGAAAATCAGGCGCTATCGCTGGTACGTTGAGATCCTGAGTAAGGGGCGAAGGTGTGGCAGATGGTGCCGACTCCTGCGCGCAGACGGAACCCAACCCTGACCCCCCGGCGAGGATCAACGCAAGCGAGATAATTAGTCGCCTCATATTCGTATTTGAAAAACCTTTCTAATCGATCTCTATATTACTTTCCGAACATGCCGAATAACGAAGCGGTGGCACTTGCTGTTTTGCGACGCACCCACGCAAAACTGACTGCAATCCACGATGCAAGACGGCCCCACACATGACTTCTTGCCAGGTCATCAAACAATGAATAAAAGACCGGAACGGCAAGCAAGGTTAACAACAAACAAAGCGACTGCCCGCCAACCACCAATACGCCGATCGATCGGTTTGTGCCTGAACCCGGCCCGCTCGAGATAGTCAAAGGCAGCATGCCTGCCACGAGCGCGATAGTCGTCATTAGAATTGGACGTAGCCGATCCCGGTTCGCGCGAATAATCGCTTCGTGGCGCTCCATGCCTCGCTGCCGCAGTTGGTTTGTATGGTCAATCTGCAGAATCGCATTCTTCTTCACCACGCCGAAAAGCAGCAAAAGTCCTAATCCGGAAAAGATGTTTACCGTTTGCCCCGTAAGCAGCAGCGAAAGGATCCCGAACGGAATAGCCAGCGGCAGCGTCAACAGAATGGTGACGGGGTGGATAAAGGATTCGAACTGCGCCGCCAGAACCATGTACATAAAGACAAACGAAAGCACGAATGCGATCATGAAGTAATAACCAGCGCGACCGAGCTCTTTCGAACGACCGGCCAGGCCGGTCTTGTAGGCACTGTCGATATTTATCTCTTTGGCGAAATCGTTGAGCTTCTGAATGACCGCCGCCTGCGAACCGCCGGGTTTGACATTGGCCAGCAGGGTTACCTGTCGCTGACGGTTGAGGCGATCGATCGCCGAGGGACCAGTGCCCTCTTCCAGCCTTACCAGATTGTCCAGGCTGACCCAGCCAATCTTGCTCGACGAGACAATCATCCGGCTCAGGCCTTCCTGACTCGCACGATACTGTCCTATAGAACGCACCCGCACATTGTATTGATCGGTTCCAGCATTGAAGGTTGATACTTTTTGGCCCGCAACCAGCGTGTTAAGCGCTTGCGCAATATCGCCGACGCGAACACCCAGATCGCCGGCGCGAGCGCGATCGATCACCACCCGGACTTCCGGTTTGCCGGTTATCAGGGTTGAGTCGACGTCGACGACATCAGGGATGGTCTTTATCTTCGCCAGCAGGGCATCGGAATACTGTGTGAGCTTTGTCAGATCGGGTCCGCCGATTACATATTGGACGTCGGCATTGCGGAAGCCCCCACCTGAAATCGCCGCCACTTGTTGCACGCTGGTGCGCAACTGACCGGGAAATTCTTTCAAATACTTTGCGAGAATTTCGGAGCGGGCCCTCAGCATCAACTGCTCTTGGGTGACGCTTCGATCTTCGATTGGACTTAGCTTCACATAAATCGACGCCACATTGACCTGCTCCTGCTGCCCACCGCCAATAGTAGTCAACGTGTCGGTGACGCCCGGGAGTTTTCTCATATCCGTCGCGATCCGCTCGGCCAGCACGGACGTCGCTGATAGTGTGTAGCCCTCGGGCGCGCGAACGTTGAGCTCAAACTGCGATTGGTCGTCAACGGGAAGAAAGTTTTTCCCGACGAACATGAAAAGCGGCACGATACTGAAAATCACGACTACGCAAGCAAGCACTATGACCCACCGGTGCGCCATCGACCATGTCAGCATTCTCGTGTAGCTGCGGTCCACTGGCCGGTAAAATCGCGACTCTTTGGACTGTGCCTGGTTGTATTTATCGCGAAACTCAGTGAGCGTGTAGTTACGCTTCCCTTCGTCTACTGCCGGAGCCTCGGCGGGCTCTTCCTTCTTCTTAATCAGACGGGCAGCGAGGGTGGGAGTCAGCGTAAATGAAACGAGCAGCGAGACGGCAATGGCAAACGAAGAAGTCAACCCGAACGAAGACATGAACCTGCCGACGATGCCGCCCATAAAGCCAACCGGCAGAAATACGGCGAGCAACGAAAGCGTGGTGGCCATTACGGCGAGCCCAATCTCGCGCGTCCCTTCGATAGCGGCTTGGAACGCCGGCATTCCCTTCTCTTCAATAAAGCGGAAGATGTTTTCCAGGACCACGATCGCGTCGTCAATTACAATTCCCACCATCAACGTCAAGGCGAGCATCGTGATTTGATTCAACGTGAAGCCCATCGCGGCCATCAAGCCAAAGGTGGCAATCAGTGAGGTAGGAATCGCCAGGGCTGCAATTACGGTGGACCGGAAACTCCAAAGAAAGATGAAAACGACGATGGCCGCTAAGATGCTGCCCTCAATTAAGTGTGTCTGAATCGACTCAATCGAAGCTTTGATAAAGACTGACTGATCCCCAACAACTTCTGTTTTGAACCCGGCCGGCAGGGTTTTTTGAATCTCCTGCAACCGCTCTTTGACTGCATCGGCGACTGCCACAGTGTTCTGACCGGATTGTTTCGCAACAATCAGAGTCACTGCGGGCTGACCATTCAGGCGCGCCTCAGTGCGGGGCTCCTCCGCGCCATCCTCGGCGTAACCAACATCGCTGAGTTTGACCGAGTAGGTGCCGCGGTTAGCCAACACCAGGTTGTTGAAGTCGGCAGGCTCGATGACCCGTCCCATTGTGCGGACTGTAAGTTCACGCGTGCCTTCGTCAATTCTTCCGCCGGGGACTTCCATATTCTGCGCGCGCACGGCATCGGCTACCTGCGCAACTGTAACGTTGAAAGATCTGAGCTTGTCCGGATCCACCCAGATCTCAATTTCGCGCTCGCGGCCGCCAACGATCTGAACGTCACCTACCCCATTGATAGATTCAATCTGTTCTTTGATTCGCTTGTCGGCGATATCGGTAACTTCACGCAGAGAGCGGGGCGCGGAAACGGCAATCCGGACGACCGGGGCAGCATCGGTATCGAGCTTTTGCACGATTGGCTGCTCGGCGGTGACCGGTAGATCATTGACGATTAGATCGATTTTGTTGCGAACTTCCTGAGCGGCGATGTCAGGGTTCTTTTCCAGCAGGAAGGTAATGAAGACCTGCGAAACGCCTTCCACCGAAGTCGATCGCAGTTCGTCGATGCCACTAACTGTATTGACCGCACCCTCGACCTTGTCCGTAATCTCGGTTTCAATCTCCTGAGGCGAAGCTCCCGGGTTCACGACCGTGACAGTTATCGTTGGCAAGTCGATCTTGGGAAACAGATCAACACCCAGCGATTTGTAGGAGAACAACCCCACGACCACCAGACTCAGGATGAGCATGGTCGCGAAGACCGGTCGGCGAACACAAATCTCAGCTAGTTTTTGCATAACCTGCTCTTAAGCGAACACAGAGAGGGTGATTCTAAAAAGGTCCTACTCACATAAATTCGAAAGGCAAAGCAGGAGCTATTGTCTTACGGCAATGCCGTCCACCAATTGCTCAAAATTGCTGGTGGCGACTTTTTCGCCCGCAGCAACGCCTGCTTTGACCTCCACTAAATCGCCTTCGGTTATGCCGAGTTGCACAACTCGTTGCTCGGCATGACCGTTCTTGATGACAAACACCCGACTGGCGCCGGCCTCTGTGCGAACAGCCCGCGCGGGAATCAGCACAGCGGGCTGCGCCTTTGGTTCCAGAATCCGCACGGTAGCAAACTGGCCGGGCTTGAGTGCGCCACTACTATTTTCAATCTCCGCCTCGACTGTGAGAGTGCGCGAGCTTGCCGAAACAGTTGGCGAAATGCGCGCGACGCGGCCGGCAAAGCTCTTGTCAGGCCACGCGCTCGTAGTTAAAGAAACGGATTGTCCCACCTGTACATTTGGGATAGCGTGCTCTGGAATGTCGATCCTGATGCGCAGCGGATTGATGCGCACGATCGTAGCCACTTTTTCGGTCGGGGTGACATATTCGCCCAGATCCGCAGTGCGCTCGGCCACGTAACCGTCAATGGGTGAATAAACGTTAGTATAAAAAAGATTCCGGCGGGCCAATCCCAGTTGTGATTCGGCATTCGCAATGTTAGCGCGGGCGTTGGCAACGGCCGCGTAATTCTGGCGCGCCAGGGAGAGGGCCGATTCGTATTGCTCCTTTGCCTGATCCCGCTTTGCTTTCTGGTCGTCGTAAAAAGAGCGGGACACATCCCCCGACTCAATGAGCTTTTCGGCGCGTCGAAGATTTTTCTCCGCCAACTCCAGGGTCACGCGTGCATTCGCTACCTCAGGGACTCGGTTCAGATCAAACGGCTGGCCCGGTCTGAGTCCGACTTTTTCTTCGGCCTGGCGTAGTGCGGCCTTTGCCTGATCCAGTTGAGCCTGGGCTTGTTCGACTCGCAATTTCAGATCGACATCATCCAGGCGAATGATCATCTGACCCCGTTTGACAAAGCTTCCTAAGTCAACTCCCAGCGCGACAACTTTTCCAGGTATTGTGGGAGCCACATCAGTTTGCTGGTCACCGGCCAAACTGCCGGTGGCCTCAAAGAAGCGAGGCAAGTCGCGCATGATTGCGGCAGCCGCGGTTACGTCGATCACCGGAGGCGGCGCCGCCGTCCCTTCTTCTGTTCTGACGTTTGCCTTCGAACCCCGGCAACCGGCAGCAAAAGCCAGCAGCCCGCAGAGGATCAATGCCAGCATGAGGTATAGAAAATTTCTCGGAGATCGCATTAGTATCGTGTCCTTAACTCTTAACTCTTTCCTGGAGTGCCGCGGCGACCATTTTCGTGCAGCGCCTACGGTCGGGCAACGCTGATACCGGTCAGCAGGATGTCGGTGAAGAACCTTGCGGCGTCTTCATTGGAAACATCCAACAACCGGCGCTCGGGATCCCAGAGATTGTTGTTGAGTGAATGATGAATGACCATTCCCACAAAGGCCCGGACAATCAGCGCCGGTTCCATTTTTCTGATAGCGCCATCCTGTTGTCGCAACCCAATGTAATTACCGAGCAGTTCGTAAACGCGCAAAACGAATTTTTCGAAAAACATCTCCGCCAGCTTGTGGCGCTCTAGAGCGGAGTACATCAGCAGGCGTTGAAACTCGGGGTCCTGGTCGTGATGATCGAGGGCTGCGCGAGCCAGTCGTTCAAAGACCGCCCGGTCGTCCTTTTGAGCTATTGCCTCGGCGACGATCTGTTCCGGGTTCAAGGTATCGCCGGAGCAGGCTTTATGGTCGAGAATAGCGTCGTAGAGG
The DNA here is from genome assembly GCA_035644135.1 of Pyrinomonadaceae bacterium. Classification (GTDB taxonomy): domain Bacteria; phylum Acidobacteriota; class Blastocatellia; order Pyrinomonadales; family Pyrinomonadaceae; genus PSRF01. Next base: position 5,142 of record DASQPD010000073.1, on the reverse strand, counting down.
TCATCCTTGTTGGCAAAGTGCCGAAAGACCATTGCCTCGGAGACGCCGGCCATGTGGGCAATCTCCTTGGTGGTCGTACCGCGGAAGCCCTTCTGGGAGAAGAGGCTTACCGCCACCCGAAGGATTTGCAGGCGTCGCTCTTCACCTGCCATTCGCGGTCCGGGGTGGGGCACGCCGGTATTGTTTGGGGCACTAATTTCCTTGCTCAATGTTAACTACTTCCTATCGGTTGAGGTTGTTCAAAGTAAGTACTTACTTACCATCCCTGGTCTAGGATGTCAAGAGACGGATAAATTAGTTAGGTTATGTTTTGGTTTCCTACTGATGCTCCGTGGCCTCCGTGTCTCTGTGGTGAAGTATGACGAGGAAACCGCTCACCAAGAAGACAAGAAGGACACTGAGATGGCAGCGAGAACCAAAATATGGCTCGACTCGAATGTAGCTGCGATGCTCGTACGGTTCCTGACTATTCGCTTAAGGTTCTTGTACCCTTTTGCAACAAGGCGAGGCACTTCTTGTCTTCAAATTCCTCGGAAATGTCTATTCCCATTCGCTGCAGTCACTGCTCGCTGGTCGGCACATCGTTTGCTAAACGTTAACTGAACGATTATGCAAATAGGGAGACTACCGACCCGAGGGTAAATACCTGGATCTACACATAAGAAGGAGAACGACAAAAATGGAAAACGGAAAAACGAGCGAAGCGACCGCAACATCAACTGGATTGCCACAATCTGTTTCGAGCATAGGAGAGAACTACGGCGAGACCGCCCAAAACTACGGGCAGAAGATCTCTGAGGCAGCTAATCAGGCAAAAGAGTTCGTCAGCGATAAGGTCTCGGTTGTGGGAGACAAGATCAAAGACCTCCAGAACGTCGATGTGAAAGAGCTGGCTGCAAACGCTACTGACTATGCGCGAAAGAATCCGGGCCAGGCGATTCTGATCTCTGCGGCAGCCGGACTTCTGCTCGGGCTGGTGCTGCGCGGCGGCAGACGCTGAACAGCGGGATAAATTTGCAAAGGGGGTTTCAAAGCGATGGCGGCAACAAGCAGGATTATGACAACTCGTAAGGATGCCCAACTGCAACCGGTACACACCGAGAGCGAGAGCCTGCCAACATTATTGAGTCGCCTTGGCGATGATGTAATGCACCTGGTTGACTCGCAGCTTACGTTGCTCAAGGTTGAATTGAGACAGGAAGCCAGGACTTTCGTAACCGGTGGCGCAATGATCGCAGTGGCCGGCATGGTTGCGTTAATAGGCTTTGCCCTCGCGAACGTGGCAGTCGCCTTTGGCGTGTCCACGTTGTTTTCACAAAGCAATCTTAGTGTACCGGCACAATTTGCGCTCGGCTTCCTAATCACCGGGATCTTTTACCTGGTCGCGGGCGCACTGGTAGTTATGGCAGTGAAGAGCCGGTTGGCGAAGGTTGACCTGGTGCCAGACCACACTGTTGCAGAACTAAGAAAGGACAAGCAATGGCTGAAGAACGAACTTTAGGGCTGGCTCGTGCTGCTCAGCGTTCGGGAGAAGAGGAATCGATTGAGGAGCTGCAACGACGGATGGAGCACGCCCGTGATTCCATTTCACACACGGTAACTGAGATTAAAGAAACAGTGGCTAATCAAGTTCAGGCAGTAAAAGACACGCTCGATTGGCGCGAGCAGTTCAAGAAGCGACCAGTCGCCTGGAGTGCCGGGGCCCTGGGAGTCGGCTTTGTCGCCGGGTACACCATTGCTGGAGCTTTCAAACATGAAAGCGGGCAAACGTACGATTATCCGGGCACCTACGGGACCTATGCCAGTCACAGCCTGATTCCTCCAGACGCCCAACGACACCAGGCAAGTATGACTGCTCCGTCATCTTCGTTTGCCGCCGAGGGCCGTAGAGATGAGGGTCCCGGCGTGATTGACAAGTTCAAACAGAGCTCAGCCTACGAGAGCCTCAGCAGGGAGGTCGGATCGTTAGGAAACAAGTTCGTGGAGGAGCTGTCCACGACCGCGCAATTGGTGGTACTGCCGTTTGTGCTTTCTAAGTTAAAGCAGTGGGTGGGTCTGGATCGTCTTGAGAGATCCGCTCCGTCACAAGCTGGCAATAGGAGGACTGCTGCGCCCCGGACAGACTGGACTGAGCCGAGTCGCACCCCAAAACCCGAGTCCACACTGGGGCATAGTTAGAGAGAGGTTTCTTTTCCAAATATTCAGGGCGGGACTCAGCGAGTGCCCGCCCTTTATTTGTAACGCAGCTGTTAGTTTGCGTTCCGACGTTGAATCAACTCAATCCCCACGCAAGCTAACAGCTTGCGTTACTTTCTATCTTCCCGCGACAGGCTTGCGCGGCAACTTTTCCTCGCGCATGGCGGCGTTGTACACAAATGCTGCCATGATGGTGGCCGCTTGTTTCATATCGTCCCCCTGAATACGGTCAAACACATCCTGGTTTGAGTGATGTGTGCGAGTGTCGTACTCAATCTCATCCTGAATAAACTGAAAACCCGGCAAGCCAACGGCGTCAAACGAGAGGTGGTCGGTGCCACCCGTGTTTGAAATGGAGAGTGTTGCCGCTCCCATGTCCCGGAAGGGCGCCAGCCATTGCCGGAAAAGCGCGCGCGTTGATTCATTGCCCTGAAGATAGACTCCCCGAATTTTGCCGGTACCATTATCCAGATTGAAGTAGGAACTGAACCGATCATACTCGGGCATTGTGATCAACTTCGGTGGAGGTGCAGTTGCGGTGGCAGCGCCAGTGCCATTTGCACCGTTGCCATTCCCCATGCCAGAACCACCTGCGGTCGGAGAAGTCTCGAATTTAGCAAAGTGCTGTGCAACATACGCGCGCGAACCCAGCAGACCCTGCTCTTCACCAGTCCAAAGTGCTATCCGGATTGTCCGCCGGGGTTTCAGTCTCAGGGTCTGAATGATGCGCATTGCTTCCATGGCCACTGCCACGCCCGCGCCGTTGTCGGTTGCACCTGTGCCAGAGTGCCAGGAATCCATATGACCGCCCAGCATCACGATTTCATCTTTCAAGTCCGTGCCCGGTATCTCAGCAATCGTGTTGTAACCCATCGGATCAGTATCCTGCCACTCTACCGCCAGATCGACCGTAAGTTTTACCTTCTCGCCCGCTTGAATCATCCGCACGATGCGATTGTAGTGTTCAATAGCCAGGACGAGCTGAGGTGTGATCTTTGGCGCGCTCTTATCGTAGGGTGGTACAGGACGAGGCGAATTCGGAACAGTGGGATCGTACCCAGGCGGTGGTGGCACTGAGGCGGACTGAACGAAGATTGTTCCCCCATCGCCGCGGCTTGGATCAATCAAAAGTGCGGCGCCCTCCTCTTGAAGGAACTTAAGCTTTGTTGTGTTGAACAGAAAGGCTGCCCGCTGTGTGGGATTAAGCTGAAAGCCGCCGCGGCCCCCACCTGCTCTTGGCTCGGGCGCATCTGCCAGGCTCAATAGATTCTTCTCATCGCGTCGCGTTCCCTGCGGGTCGAAGTGAGCGGCCACTTCACGCATGGGCGCGGTCAGTACAATCTTGCCCTTCAGTTGGCCTTTGAACTGGTCGAGGTCGGCTTCAGTTTTGACATTAAAATAGACGACGTCACCTGTGACTGGACCGTCAGTACCAGGCGACCAGGCCTTGGGATAAGCTATCAGAGGGATTGTCTGCGGTTCGACAACCTGCGCTGAGAAGCGTTTCAAAGTCCAACCGCGACCAAAAGGTCCCCACGCCTCGAGGTGCGGATTCTGCAGCCCCCACTTCGTAAGCTGATCGCGCGTCCACTCATTTGCCCGTTTGGCATTCGGCGAAGCAGTCAACCTCGGTCCAATAACATCTGACAGATAACTTAGCGTCTGCATTATTTGCGAGCGATTCATGCCTTCATCTTTAATCCGTTCGATTGGATCATTGGGATCTCTCGCGGGAGGCTGTTGACCAGGCGGCTGAGTAGCAGTCGGAACCGGCGTTCCGGACGGCTGTTGCGCCCACACGCCAGCCGTTGCGATCAACGAGATCAGCAGCAGAACGACTGCATAGCGTCGTAGCAACATGATTATTTCTCCTCGACTTTTGGGGTTTAGCCGCGGGTTCGGTATCACTACCCGCGGAAATGAATGAACTGTCTATACTGCGCCACGGTGAGAAAGGTTGCAAGTGGAAGCGACAAATCTAACCCAAGACATGATCCACGAAATGACGACGAAATAACCTAAAGAAGATTTCGTGTCAGTTCGTGTTTTTAGTGGGAGCGGACGCCCGGCCGCGGAGTATCGCGTTCGGCCAGTCCCGCGGGTTCGTTTGAACGAAAACCGCACTCCTCGTTTGCGCAATAGCGGAAGGTGCCCTGTTTCTTGGTTGTCTTTTCCAGCAGAAACGGCGCCTGGCAATTTGGACAAGTTTCGGCAATAGGTTTGTCCCAGTAGACCCGGTCGCAGTTTGGATATTCCGAGCAGCCGTAAAATGCTTTGCCGCGTTTCGACTTCTTGACAACGAGCTCGCCCTTGCAACCGGGACGCGGACATTTTACACCGGTTGTTTCCTGTTTGATGTATTTGCACTTTGGGTAATTCGAACAGGAAATGAATTCACCAAAGCGACCGAAACGCCGCACTAATTGGGCTCCATCCACGGGACACTTTTCATCGAGCGGTACGGGTGCAGGCATTACCGCCCCGCCCTTCGCGATTTTCCGTATGTTGCGGCATTCAGGGTAACCTGAGCAGCCGAGGAACTGGCCAAACCGGCCGCGTTTCAACTGCATTGGCTTACCGCATAACTCGCAGGCTTCAGGCTCCTCCGCTTGTTCGGTGGCATCAGCACCATCACTCGAGGCAGCGGCGCCATTAGTCGTGGCTGGAGGTTCGGCATCGCGAGTGGCCCCACAGTTCAGGCATTTCAAGTACTTGCCAAAGCGACCGAACTTTTCCACCATGCCGGCAGTGCCGCATTTCAGACAGACTTCATCCGTCGGTGTGTCCTTTTCTTTGATTCCCTTTGTGTACTTTTGAAACTGCTTGAGGTCCTCGGCAAACTTTTTGTAAAAATCATGTAAAGCGTCCGTCCACTTCAGTTTGCCTTCTTCGATTTCATCGAGCTCTTCCTCCATCCGGGCGGTGTACGTCTCGTTGAACAGATCG
>DASQPD010000072.1:0-4223 GCA_035644135.1 Pyrinomonadaceae bacterium | reverse complement strand
ATGAAAGTTGGCGCGCAATGTGTTCATATGAGGCCAGAACGTGATAACCAACAATTAACCAAATAGAATCCCATGTGTATCCTGATCTTCTACATTTACTCCCGCTTTTCCGATCTGTGGGCGGGCCGGCTCCAGCGACTCCTTATTTGGAGCCGTTCTCATTCTTCGAGGGTAGCTGTCGCCCTCGCTTTATAAAAAGCGATCCTTGAGCGCGCGATAGTTGTTGCGAATGCAAGCGGTGACCAGCGGTAGTTGGAATCGTCGCAGCCCGCGGGTCTCAGCGCATCGAATCTACGGTCATGGGGCCAAGGTCCAAGAAGGAATTAAGTCTTTCCGCGCCGATCTTCTCTCCAATCATGAAGCTGACGATTACCCTTTCCGTTTTTCTAGTACTGGGTTCAACAAACTGCATCCATGCGGAAAGGTCCAAGTCGACGACTGGGACATCAAACCCAGTCACGCGTAAACTGTTTATTGACCCCAGCTCCACTTCAGTCCGCTTGGGGAAAGCTACCTTGATCGTCAGTCCGCTTACCCGTCGGGGTGGTAATTATATCGGCGACTATCAACTTAAGGTAAGGCCCTATTTCTTTAAGAGCGAGACCGGCAGTCTGGTTTTGGGCGCATCCGAGGATTTCGTTCGGAGGCTCCAGTCTGGACGAGTGACTGATTTTACCGGCAAGGCCGTTACGCGCGAAGACGGCACAACGCATGTGGTGCTTGGAAGAGCAACTCCCTTGTCGGGTGACCGGGGGACTGTCACCTTTTCAATTGTGACGGAGAAAAACGCAAAGATCATTTTCAAGACTTCGTATCATTTCGAGACCTAGACCGCACAGATCGAACACACTTCAGCCTAATCTGCGGGGCTCGTACTGCCCGATTGTCACCCGCTCCAGCTCAAGAAAGGCGCTCAACAGCTCATCAGACTGAACGATGTAGCGGCGCCCGTCTCCGCGATGGCATCAAGGATCCAACGCCAGCCGTCTCGGGTAACGGCGCTGCAATAACCCCACGGCCAGCCCTCTGCGTGTAACCGATCCGCGATCACCTCCCAGTACTTCACAGGTTCACCTTGAATCGCGTGACTTGGGCTTGGATTTTTGGGGTGTTGGCCGCGTTATACAATCCAGTTTTCCGCGTCCATTTGGATCGCAACACTTGGGCTGGCCTGAATTGGTTTACAGTCGGAGCGATTGCGGTTGCCACTGGGGTTTTCTTGCGGAATAAAAAGTAATCTTCGATTCGAAGTGGCCGAGGTTAATGAAATATTCCGGCTCGTCGGCTTTGCTTTTAGGTATCTCCGCAATCACCTTGGCTTTTGCCAAGTTTTGTTTTTTCGCCGGCTATTTAAACCAAAGCTTTACGGATCTCGCCTATTTATAACTGTCGAAAATCCATAGCGAAGAAAATCCTCTGCATACAGATGGTAAACGCGCTGCTCCAGGTCACGGTTATAGAAGCTACGGTAGTCTGGAACCGAAGCCTGGCCACGATCGGAAAACTCGAAGAGTTGATCGCCAATAAATTGCGCGGGAGCGCCTAGGGAGCGAGTAGCGTGATGAGATGATATCCGGTATTGTTGTGGATCTGTCTGCGGCAAGCCCAGATAACTTTCGAGCTTCGGTAACGACTCCATTGAATGGTCCAGATTTAATAGAAACACCGATCCCGGTGACAACTCACGCTCCAGTTGATGTGTTTGAGTTCGATAGTGAACGTCGCTATTTCTCAAATCAATAGTGCCGAGATAGCCAACGAACTGATCGAATGAAAATGTGAACTTCTGCTCGGCTCCAACGAGAGTTTTGACCAAATCCGAGTTCCTTTCAGCATTTTGTAAGACATGTACATACGAACTTACAGCGCGCTTAAATGGCGATCGCACAAACTTGATAACGCGATACGACAATGGTGACTGAAAGAAGTCTTCTACCGCCGCTTTATATCGATCACTAACACAGAAAACTTTCATCCGGTAACAGTGAATCCATGGGTGAAAGGCCAGGGCTTCTTCAAGCAGTCCCATATGCTTAAACATCCATTTGATCGCGAAAACGGAACCTGCTTTTGCACTCCATAGAAGAACGATCTTGTTCCTCAGATCGACAATCGGCTGTGGCCCATAAGTCACCGAGTGCAAATTGGCGGCGATTTGACGGATTGATTTGTTGCGCTTGCGGCGCCTCGCGACGAAAGTTCTAAGCGTAAGAGCGTCAAAGATTTTGTAAGTCGCCATTATCGTGACGCTTCCTTTGTGACATGTCCGTCACTATGTGTGTCACAACACGTCATGTCTGTCCGGAGATTTCTACCACGCTTGGCCGCCCTTCTCTGACAGTTGGTGTGACGCTTACGGTGTGAATGTGTCACAGTCTAAAAATATAGTTCTACTTCGGTCTCAACGGCTTGTGACGCTTGGCCGCTTAGCATGTCGGGACGAACGAACCGCTCAATGGCACCTTTTAGGTCTGCTACCTTGTATCCGCAATGCCGGTTGTTCACATCATCCCGAAAACGTCCCAGCCCAATCTAGGTCTTAATTAAGGCCGCCTTTTGACACGATCGCGTGCCATTGTCGAGCGAAATCCTACACTTCGGATGGAAAAAAACACTACAGCACTATCGCTCCAATTCCAGAAAGGCAATCAGCGGTTCGTCAGAATGAACGATGTAGCGTTTGCCATGACCGTGTGCGTCAACAATCCAACGCCAGCCATCTCGGGTAATGGCGCTGCAATAGCCCCACGACCAGCCAGCAGCACCGAGCCTGTCAGCGACGGTCTCCCAGTGTTTCATTGGCGGCATGATGCCAGAATCAGCTAATCCCGTGCAACAGCCTCAAACGATCATCGAGATTCGGCCATACCGAGGGGGCTGGCAGTGTTTTGAAGGGCTGGGCGTTGGGCCGTACTGGATTGGAGAGGGTGCGAAAGAGGATGCTATCGGTTACGCGAAAGCGCGCGCGAAATTTGGACGCGGAGAAATTCGGGTGCTTAATCAAGACGGATCACTGGAATCCGTGATTGACTTCAATCAAAACAACCGATGAGCTGCCGACAGGTCGATTTGGCTTGACCCGCCGTAATCTAGTCAAGTAGAAGATCGCAACGGGGCGCGCCCCTAAACAACAAAGGCGCCAGCTCCACTAATATCTAACATTGAACCGGAGATTCATCATGAACAGCTTCAAAATTAACTCACCTATATCTGAGCAAACATTTCGTAGTGGCCTAGCCATGATCGTATTGGCTTTTATTTCAGCATTACCTTTAGCTGCTCAGGCTCCGGCGGAGAATACAAATGCTCAAGCGGCGACAGTTGAGGCGGTGCAGATAGAAGCTGTCGGCACTATTACGGGCCAGGGCACAACCGGGAGGATCGCGAAATTCACCGGCACCAATAGCATTGGCAACTCTATCATTACCGAAAGTAGTAGCAAGATCGGCATCGGTATCGCGACTCCGTCCTCCAAACTTACCGTGCAAGGAAGTGCGACGAACCCAATGATCCTCGGCAACAATACAGGGTCGGGAGCAGGCGTGCAGGGGATGAGCACGGGCGGCTTCGGAGTCATCGGAAAGAGTAGTCGGACGGGTGTTCAAGGCATCTGCACGGGCTCTGTCGGAAACGGTGTTTGGGGAAGCTCGCCCTCCGATACAGGCGTGTTTGGTAGCACCTCAACTGGTCGTGGCGTGTATGGTAACGCGACAGGCAGCGGTGGCGTCGGAGTGTTCGGGCAAAGTAGCGCAGGCAATGGTGTCGAAGGAAGCAGTCCAGGCGGGACGGCGGTTTATGGCAATGGGATTCTTGGCGTGTTTGGCCAAGGCAACAGCGGCGGCTCGGGCGTCTACGGCAACAGCAGTACCGGGGTCGGCGTGTGGGGCGACAGCGGAAGCAGCGATGGGGTTTTCGGGAGGTCAACCAACGGCACTGGCGTGCACGGCATGGCGAACGGTGTCGGCGTGTTCGGTGAAGCCGGGTCCTATGGGGTCATAGCGCGCGGGAGTGTTGGAATTTATGCCGCTCCGACAACCGGAAATACCATCGCCGGTTTGTTCGGCGGCAACGTTCAAATAAATGGCAATCTCACTAAGAGTAGCGGCTCGTTCAAGATCGATCACCCCCTGGATCCGGCTAACAAGTACCTCTACCACTCCTTTGTTGAGTCACCCGACATGAAGAACATCTATGACGGCACCGTGACCCTGGATGAAAAGGGC
>DASQPD010000071.1:0-47772 GCA_035644135.1 Pyrinomonadaceae bacterium | reverse complement strand
TGTCAGTTCCATTGAATCTCGCCCCCGTGACGTCTTGGTTTGACCGGGTAGCGTCACCCTGACGGTTGAGTGCATCATGCCGAGCACGGGACTGAGGAGGCGCACGAACTTCACTTCGCCTTCAAGGCGAGATCCTTTCATCTTCGCGCAGCACAATATTTTCGCTTCGCATTATATCTTCCGTCCGCATGCGGTCATCAATGTCGGTTCCCGTCGCATACCAGCGCACGAGGCGTCCTTGTTCGTCGTGAAACGGGTTGAAACGGACGAGGAACCAACGATACTCACCATCCCGCCTCCGGGCGGGTTGTTCGATTTCGAATGGGTGGCCGCGTGCAAGGGCAGCCTGGCGCTCGTCGCGCAGCCTCTCGAGATCCTCCGGATGAGAAATTCGTGTGCGAAAGTCCGGCGTGATCACATCTTCCATGGTGAGGCCGGAACAGTCGAGCACTGCCTGGTTGGCGTATATCGGAGTGCCGTCCGGGGTTAGGATGACAATGTTTTGCGGAATAAAATCAGTAATTTGGCGTAATTCGCGTTCGTCTTGCCGCAACTTCTCTTCGGTCCGTTTGAGGTTCTCGATATTAGTGTTCGTTCCAAAGACTAGAACCATGAAAGAATCCAGGTCTTCTATTCCTTTGCTGAATTCCACTGTGTCTTGCGTAAGATGGAGTTGATCCAGATGATAATTGTTAAAACGAAACGCGCCTGTGAGTCAGTTGAAAAGCCGTTCTCCTGGTTACTCAATTCCGCAAGAAGTAGCTGATTTTAGCAAAGCCCAGAAAGTCGGCGGTGGCCACCCTTTGTAATCTTCCGTTGATGCATCTTGGGAAGGGTGAGCGCCAGACTCATACTGTTCCGGAGGGAATATGAAGAAGTTGGAAGGCAAGATCGCGCTCGTGACCGGAGGCACCAGCGGCATTGGGCTGGCGACGGCCAGGCTCTTTCACTCAGAAGGAGCGCGCGTCATCGTGACGGGAAAAAACCCGGCGACGCTCGAGGTTGCGCGCGTGAGCTTGCGCGGGATCGCCAAGGTCGCGTCGTCCGACTCCGGAGACGCAGGAGAGATCGAGAGTCTTTTCATCCGCGTTGCCAAAGAACACGGCGGGCTCGACGTCTTGTTCCTTAACGCGGGAATCGTCCGCGGAGGCACCATCGAGGCCATGAGCGAAGCAGACTTTGACGAGGTCTTCCGCGTCAACGTGAAAGGCCCCTGGCTCGCGTTGAAGGCGGCCATTCCCATGCTCCGTCGCGGAGGCGCCGTAGTCCTGAACGCCTCGATCAATGCACATCTTGGGATGCCAGGGACAAGCGCTTATGCCGCGTCGAAGGCAGCCCTCCGCTCTTTTGCACGGACGGCGGCGTCCGAGCTCGCCGAGCAGGGCGTTCGCGTCAACGCCATCAGCCCGGGACCTACTAATACAGGGATCGTCGAGAAGTCGGGTTACTCGACAGAGGCCGCGGCAGCCGTGCACGCTTCGCTCGAAGCCAGGATCCCACAGGGAAGACTCGGGTCGGCCGACGAGATTGCGCGCGTGGTGCTCTTTCTCGCATCCGACGACTCGTCTTTCATGACGGGAGAAGAAGTCGTCGTCGATGGCGGAATGACCCGGGTGTGATGCCGCTAGTTTATTGCTAAGGTCAAGCATGGCGTGCCCTCCGTGAATGACTGGTCGGTTTCCGCTTTCCAGCTCATTCACGAGGGCTTCTTTTCAAAGATCCGTCAGCTACCCGTCACTTTTGAGTAAATAGCTCGAGAGAACTCAGAGGAGGAACCTACGGCGGGTCATGCAACGAGGTAAAAATCAACGACTACTTCATTCATTGAGGACAGTGCAACGATGAAAAAGTTCCACACGGTCATTTGGATAGTCCTATCGCTGGCAGCAATAAACTCCATCGCACTCGCGCAAACACTGTCGGACCCGACTGTGCCGGTTACGATCGACAATTACAATCGCGCCCAATCAGATGTCTATTTTGCTCTTATCGCCAAGGGCGGTGGATTTGGCAAGTTCAGGCACGGCCGTGACCTCGCGCCTATTGGTCAGGGAGGTATTATCCGGCCCAACCGCGACACGTTGTATTCCCTTGCGGTTTTTGACCTGGATGCTGGTCCTGTGACGATCACGCTGCCGGATCCCGGCAAGCGTTTCTTGACGATGCAGGCAATCAACGAAGACCAATACACGCAGCCGGTCTACTACGGCGCGGGCAGCCACACGCTGACCCGCGAGATGATGGGTACCCGCTATGCCGGTGTCGCAGTTCGCGTATTGGTCGATCCCAGGGACAAGAATGAACTCCAGCAGATTCACTCTTTGCAAGATGCGATTAAAGTGGCTCAGCAAAATCCTGGCACGTTCCAAATTCCTAACTGGGATGAAGCAAGTCGAAAGGAGGTGCAAGCTGCTCTTTTGCAGCTCGGAACAACGATTTCAGATACGCGGCGGATGTACGGTGCCAACGAGAGTCAGGTTGATCCCGTAAGGCACGTGATCGGAAGCGCGATGCTTTGGGGTGGTGCCCCCGAGAAGGACGCGCTTTATCTGCCCATCACGCCCGAGAGGAATGACGGAATGACCATTTACAAGTTGATCGTGAGAGGCGGGCCCGTCCACGGTTTCTGGTCGCTCACCGTCTACAACAGGGAGGGTCATATTGAACCGAACAAGTACGATGCCTATTCAGTCAATAGCTACACAGCGGTAAAAGGCCCGGATGGTTCGGTCGCCGTCCAGTTTGGCGGCTGCAATGGCAAAATTCCCAATTGCCTCCCGATCATGAGCGGGTGGAATTACACGGTGCGTCTCTTTCGCCCGCGCCCGGAAATTCTTGATGGCAGGTGGAAATTTCCTTTGGCCCTGCCCGAGAGACTGCCTTGACTACCTGTGCCATAAATGTGCCATACGCTTTGCGCCGATATGAGCTAAGTCGAGCCTTTTAATTCTCTCTATACTGGCGTTGCAACAAGAAGACTCAGCGGATTCTGTAGGAATCACTTCCTGTAGATCAAAACCTGCGGTTGAGAGCAGAGCGCGATATTCCGTTTCTGTTCGTTCACGCCCTCCGATACAGACCAGCATCTGCAGATCGGTCCACTTGCCGAAGTGAAACGCTGCTCCTTCTGGAATGACAGGCTCGACCACGATCAGTCGCGCAGTTGGCTTCATGGCCCGACGAACGGATCCAAGGATCACCTCAGCCTCCAATTCAGCCCAATCATGAAGAACCCAGCGCAGCAGGTACGCATCCGCCCTGTCGGCACGCCCTCGAAGAAGTCACCACCGAAAAAATCCATGCGATCATGGGATATTGACTCCGATCCCAAATGGTGTTGATCGAAAAGGATGCCTTTTGAGGCGGGAGAAGCCTCGAGAATCGAAACCAGTTGGGTACCAGAGGCCATACGGCCCTGCAACCATTTCAGAAATGGTTGATCGAGGCCGGAGTTGAAGTTGTGACGACGCGATACAATGCCACCATTCACGATTTCGTGATGCTGAACGCGCTGGCTAAGGCTGCGCCCACGCGCGCTGCGATATCGCAGGCGGTAGATTTTCTGAAGAGCGTATTTACCCGAAAGCTGAACAGAGTGAAGACGATCGGTGACTAGATAAATGTCCTTGAGAACTTCGAACACGGGACCAATACCAATGTCTAATTGCTGCACCGCAACGCTTATGGTGTAATCTCCACACGCACCGGCCCGAGACGGTTGATGATCTCAGCGATCGACGTGAGTGAGACGTGAGTGAAATGAGAGACGCATTTTAAGGAGCGATGAGATGAACTATGAGCAACACAATCTGGGTGGGAGCTGTCGCATACAATCCGAAAGTGGTTACGATTTGGGAGGGGATGCGGCGCTATTTTCACGATGAAGCGGATCTTCCCGTCGAGATCGTACTATTTCAGAGCTACGAGGTGCAGGTCCTCGCGCTGCTCGCCCAACCGGGCGATGCCGTGCCGCATATTGATATCGCCTGGAATACAAACCTTGCTTACCTACAAGCCGATGAGTGGAGTGGCCATGCGTGCCGCGCCGTCGCTATGCGCGACACCGATCTCGGCTGGATGACAAAGATCGTTGCGGTCACGGGAGGTCCCATTTCTACTCTCGCGGATTTGAAAAGTCGGACGCTCGCCCTTGGCAGCCGAGACAGTGGACACGCAGCTATTCTGCCCGTTCACTTCTTGGAACAGCAGGGCATGCGCGAGGACAGAGACTATCGTGCGCTGCGCTTCGACAGCGACGTAGGCAAACATGGTGATACCGGGACCAGCGAAGTTGAAGTTGTGCGCGCGGTCCTCGACGGGCGAGCCGATGCCGGCGCGATCGGCAGCCCCTTCTGGAACACTGTGCGCAGCGAGCGCTTGGTGCCCGAAGGCGGCCTTTGTGAGGTATGGTCCTCTCCGGCCTACAATCATTGCATGTTCACGGCGCGGCCCGATCTCGACCCAGAGCGAGAGCGTCTATTCGCTGACGCACTCTCGCGGATGAGCTACGACAACCCGGTTCATCGCTCCATACTCGACGCCGAAGGACTTCAGCGTTGGCTGCCGCCGCATGTTGATGGTTACGCTGCATTGCGGCAAGCCGCCGCCCAACAAGGATTTTTCAAGCAGGTACTTGCCAAGTCGGCGTGAGAGGTGAGGCGAGCTGGGTCTAACAAACCGAGAGTTCGATGGCGCCCGCCAAAGTCATGCGCAGTTAAAGATTCTTGCCAGCTTATTCGCGTGTTCGCCTTCGCGGTCGAAGGCGCGGCGGACAGCCGCGAAGGACTCGGAGAGAGGAAAAATGTCGCGCGTAACCAGCAGGTCTGCATCTTCTGCTCCGACCGGATGCCAGTACACACCCTCGGCAGTAATGGTGACTTCCGGCACCAGATCGGCCCGAGTAACTGCGACACCTTTGGTTGCAGAGCCACGCAAGGCGATCCGGCGTATTACTCGGTCTTCTGCCGCGACCTTCTCCTCATCGAGGAATTGACGGAACCCCTCAGCCTCGGCATCTGTCGAAACGGTAGCCGCTAGCCGAACACGAAAACCTAGCTCACGAGCGCGCTTAATACCTTCGCGTGTGCGCGCCCATGTGCCGGCGCCGCGATGGAGGTCGTGCAGCTCTGGCTTAGCGCTGTCCAAGCTGATTTGCAGCACAATTCGATCGCGGGGCAACGCTCGCAAGCTTTCCGCACGTCGTCCGGTAAATAGCATTCCGTTGGTGAGCACTGTCGTCGGGGCGGCTATGGCGCAAGCAACCAGAATCTCGCCGATATTTTCCAGCAGAAACGGCTCGCCTCCGGTCACGAAGATTTCTTTGACGCCAAGCTGTGCCGCTTCACGAGCGATCTGCTGTACACGTGCGAGCCCGAGTTCTCGTCGGGGCGCGGTTGGCGAGGAGCGCACGCAACAATAGTCGCAACGCAGATTACAGTCGAAATTCGTGTAGAGCCAAAGCCGCGAGCCCATGGGCCGATTGTCCTCGGAATGCACCGCAACGGCCCCACAACGGAAAAGCCACCGCTTACGGCCCTTTTCGACCGTAGCCTCTAGCACAGGATTCCCGGTAAATCGGCCCCACGTTTCCAACTCAGATCCAATGTCTTCGTCACCAATCACCGCGACCAGATCCCCCGGCCGGCTGCGGCGCAGCACAGCGATCAACTCCGGCAAGAGGCCAGACGCGAAAGTCTTATGCCCAACTTCCAGGTCGATGTCAGCCTTCATTGGATTGGGTGCATTCTACAGCTTCCCCAAATACTCTGGGGACAGCGTCGTTGCGACACGACCACGTTCTGGCGAGCGACTGGATCAGAACGGCAAACGACTGATTCGTGATAGACGACAATCAATCGTTCGACGAACCTTTCCTATGTTCATTGTGCGTTTATCCAGTTTTCTGATCCGGTCAATTTAACGGACACACCTGAAATGAAAATCCGCAACGGGTTTCCGTCCGCTGTACCGTGGTGGTCCGTCGAGATAAGGAGAGGGCCGGCTTTCTTGTAGCCCTCCCACGTTGCGATGACTACACTCGGCTTCTTTGGCCCGCCGCGGTGGTAGACGAATTGCTCGACGCGGTTGTCTTTGCCGACATAGAGGTCCCAGGTGTCGCCGGGCGTGTAGCCGCCTTCGTTTGGATATTTCACTGTGACCAGCTTGGCCGAGCCGTTGCCCTGCGGCAACTGTTGCATGCCTTGATCGGTCACGGTGGCGCTGGCATCCCAGTAAGCATGGAAGGGGAACAGAAGCCAATAGTTATCATTCTGGAAAGCCGGATCAACTTCGTTCTTAACGGCGTCGGGTTGGCTGCTTAGTTCGGAGCGCACATAGGAAATCTTGACCGGCTTGCCGTCTTTATCCTTCCCTTCGTAGGAGACCTTGTTGGTCTTGGGCTCCCAAACCCACAAATGGGAGACATTCACACCGGGGAACTGTGCGCTCCACGTATAACGGATGGCTTCAATTTGTCCGAAGGAATCAAGGCCATAGGTCCTGGCAATCTGTTCGGCAACAGAGCCAGATCTCTTGGCAGTCTGTTCCGAAGCGGAGCCAGAGGTCTTGGCAGTTTGTTCCGGTACGGACGAGCGCTTCTGCGCGCAGGAGGTTGCAGCAAGGACCAGCACCCCAAAAACCAGGAAACGGATCGTCTTTGAACGGCCTAACTTTCTCATGGAGTTCTCCTCAGTGAATGAAACGAATATCCGGAATCGAAAGAACACATAGCTCCAAAATTTTGTTAATATCGCTCGCAAAACGGTTAACATTACATTGATAGCTTGTTTGATGGAATTGTCAACTCGCAATCGGTTATGACGCACCCCAGGACATCTACAAACGTTTGTGCGCTTGGACTCATGGCCAAGGCGCCTCTTGCCGGGGAGGTAAAGACACGGCTCGTGCCGCCCTTGACACTACGAGAAGCCGCCGCTCTCAATGTGTGCTTTCTCCGCGACATGGCGGCGAACGTAAAGAGCATCACTGAGACAGAACCAGCGTCGGGTCTGGTGGTTTATACACCGGCTGGTTCGGAGTCAGCATTTGATGGCGTCCTACCCGAGGGATTCAAGTTGCTGGCCCAGCGCGGTAAGTCGCTGGGAGAGCGACTCTGTAATGCCACTGACGATCTTTTGAGAGAAGGTCATAGCGCCGTCTGCCTCATTAATTCCGACAGTCCAACTCTTCCGCGGTCGAGCCTGCTTCAAGCCATTGAGGCACTTGCGCCGGAGGGCGATCGGGTGGTGCTCGGAGCTGCTGACGACGGTGGGTATTATCTGATTGGCTTGAAGCAAGCGCATTGGAATCTCTTTGACGGAATTGCCTGGAGCACTTCGGACGTACTGGCTCGCACGAAGCAGCGCGCAGCGGAAATCGATCTACAAGTTGAATTGCTACCGGTCTGGTACGATGTTGACGATGCGCAAACACTCAATCGCCTTTGTAAAGAGCTATTCTTCACGCTGCCTTTGGACGGGTCCTATCCCGCTCCTCACACCCGTGCTTTCCTGGACGCAATAATTAATAGCGAAGGCCCCCAACGTATCTGTCCTAAACTCTCAAGCCGAATGTCGACATGAGCAAACAATCGACCTCGGCTTCCAAACTTGCAAATGGCAACCGAAACGTAATTACGCTGAGTGTACTTGGTCTGGCAATGCTGGTGTTGTATCGCATTGCCGTTCACTCGAAAGGCGTTGACATTGTCTGGTTTCTCAAACTCGTCGCCATTCAGATAGCCATCTATCTTGCCGCCGCTTGGCTTACCGTACGCAGCAGAGACTCTCGTTTACTATTAGTGCTTGCATTGATCTTCGCGGCGCTTTTCCGTTTGAGTATAATTTTTTCTCCGGCTTATCTATCCGACGATATCTATCGCTACATCTGGGACGGCCGAGTGCAGTCGGCAGGTATAAATCCCTATCGGTACATTCCGGCCGACCGCTCACTTTCTGACCTTCGCGACGATAAGATCTACCCGAATATCAACAGGCGGGAGTATGCGCGCACAATGTATCCTCCGGTCGCTGAAGGCGCCTTTCTTTTGATAACTCGCGTTGGCGGTTCGGTGACGTGGATGAAAGCTGTCATGGTTGGGTTTGAGGCCGTCGCCACCTGGGCCATCATTCAGTTGCTTATCTCATTTGGATTTGCACGCCAAAGAGTTTTGATCTACGCGTGGCATCCTTTGGCGGTCTGGGAGTTTGCCGGCAGCGGGCACGTGGATGCGCTGGCGATTGCCTTTATCGCGCTGGCACTGCTCGCCCGGCGCAAGCACGCTGAAACCTTAGCTGGCGTCTTGTTAGCGTGTGCGACGTGCGTCAAAATTTTTCCGGCGCTGTTAATCCCGGCCGTCTACATACGTGGCAGCTGGAAGATGCCGTTCGCATTTTTGACAACCATATTAGTCGCGTATTTGCCATACCTAAGCGTTGGCCCACTTGGCGTGCTCGGCTTTTTACCCGGTTATGCTGGTGAACGAGGCATGGTAAGCGGAGATCAATTCTTTCTTCTTGTCGCGGCGCGTCAACTCTTTAACGCAAATGTGCCGACTTCGGTCTATCTGGTTCTCGCGGTTGCGGTGCTTGGCACTTTGTCATTGTGGATGATGAACAAGAATCAACAGGGCAGCGATATTGTCTATTTACGAAACGCTATGCTTATCGCTTCTGTGTTCATGGTTCTCCTGGCTCCTCATTTTTCCTGGTATTTTGCCTGGCTGATACCTTTCTTATGCTTCATTCCGTCAATTCCGGTTTTTTACCTCACTATCTCGAGTTTCCTACTCTACCTGACCTGGATCAATGACACGTCCAACCGCGTCTTAATGTTAAAGACCTTCATCTTTGCGCCCTTTTTGATTCTTGGACTGATAGTGATCTTGTTGCGGCAGAAATCCACAATTCATTTAGCTTCATGAATAACCGGCAACGAAAGCCATATATCTCTGTCATCATCGCTGCGTTGAACGAAGAAGCAGCGATTGCGGACGTGGTCCGCTCCGTCCCGAAAAACCTGGCGGATGAGATCGTCGTTGTGGACAACGGCAGCAAGGATCGAACGGCAGAAGTTGCGCGCGCGGCTGGTGCTCGAGTTGTGACGGAGTCCATTCCTGGATATGGGCGTGCGTTTCGCGCCGGACTGCGCTCAATATCACCCACCTGTGAGATCGTCGTATTTCTGGATGGCGACGGTAGCGATTGTCCCGAAATGATGGATCGACTTGTCACACCGATAATCGAAGGAACAAGTGATTTTGTAATTGGCTCGCGCACCCGTGGCCGTCGTGAACGCGGCAGCATGAACTTTCATCAGATCTTTGCCGGATACATGGTGGGGTTTTTTCTCTGGACTTTATATGGTGTCAGGTCCACTGACATGGGACCTTTTCGCGCGATTCGTCGCGACACGTTGGATCGACTGGGGCTGCGCGAAGAAACCTATGGATGGCCACTGGAGATGCAGATGCGGGCCGGTAGCGCGCGCGTTCGCACAATGGAAGTGCCGGTGGACTATCGGCGACGGGCAGGAGGTGATTCAAAAATCGCGGGAACAGTACGCGGCTCATTGTTGGCGGCGACCCGCATTCTCATAACACTGGCGCGCATCGCGATACTGAGACGTTGAGTTATCTTAGATCTATAACGAGAAGCGTCGCTCAGATTCTACCAAAGCGGGGATCGAGGGTAACGACTCGAAAACACCGCGTCGACTCCCCATTTGCGCCCGGCCGCTCCAATCATCAGCACTAACGCGACGATCATGGGCATTAATAGTTCCCAGATCCAGGCGGTTCCCCATTCAGCGATCCAGAGCGTGCTCAGGAACAAAAAAGCCGCGAGTGCTACTGGCCTTGTCAAGAGTCCGATGAACAAAAGCAACCCGAACGTGATTTCAGTCACGCCCTGCATTGGACCAGCAACGTTAGCGTGATTCGCCATGAGTGCCATGACGCTTTTCAACAATTGTGGCGCATGGCCTTTTTCGATGTAGTAATTAATCAGCCCGGAATAACCTGAGGGACTATAGAGACCCTTTCCGAGATTCTCAAAGAATACCCAAACAAAAAGACTCCCCAGTCCAAGACGCAGAATGGTCAGGGCAACTTGAGCATGGTCCTTCCGCGTTTCAACCGAGTCTTTGCTGTCGAGTGAACTCCTCATTGCTCCTCCTGTCAGGCAGAAAACGAGTTTACCCTTGTATTTCGACTGTCGCCAACTGAGAACACTCTCTCGGCTACGACATATTCCAGCCACGGTTATTATGTCGCAGTCGCACCAGAAAATGGGAGACGATTAGTCCAACACGTGATCGAGATTGCATTTACGGAGCGGCATTCCGTCAGCGAGTCGCGGAAATGGAAATCTACGAAGAGTTGAGAGCGCTACGATGTCCTTGCCTGAACGCTTTTGCGGAGCGCTTATCGGCTCACTGCGACGGGAATGCCTGGACCACATTATCATCTTCAATGAATCTTCCTTGCGGCGCATTTGAAGGCGTACTCAAAGTACCACGAGCACTCTCGAACACATCTGGCGTTAGTTGAAACCGTTGCGTTCAAAGTCCTATTGGTCGAAACGAGTTTCTAGTCGCGACAGGTCCCGTTAACTATCCCAACACCAAACTGGTCCAGCCGATAAACTTCAGCCGAAGGTATATTACCCGCCGCGACGCGAAAGTCGGGCGAAACCGACTGGTGTAAGGCAGTTAGCAGTGCGTCATTGCTGAAATAACGACGACCGCGCGCCGCGATTAGAAAGTCGCCTTCCTGAAATTGCTTCAAGCTTTCGGGATCAGAGAGCGAAACACAAACGAGGTCAGAACGGTTGGCACGTAACGAATAGTATGTTGCCAGCGTCGGCGTCGCGCTAGCGACCCGCGCACCCGGTTTCGCACGTCTGGCAATCTCTGCCATCACCTCGCGCATGCTGGTGTCGTAAAACTCATCATGAGGAAAGTAGTAGCCGGCATTCGCAGGTCCACCGCCCAGTCTGTTCAGATAGAAGCGAAAATAAGGTGTCGCGACCGTTGACGCGATTACAGACCCGATAACCACCGCCAGGGCCACTCCCGAACGGGCATAATTCGAAAGGCCGGCGAAGGTCCGCAGGGGCCGCACTCCGCTCCCCAGCCAGCGACCAAAAAACTGTACCCCAAGCGCAGCCGTGATTAGGACTGCCGGCAGAACGACAGTGTAATACCGTGTGAATTTTCCGCCGACAAAGCTGAAGGTAAAAAAGAACACGAAGAGCCAGAAGAGAATGAAGTAACGCCCGTCGCCAAGCTTGCGGCGAAAAAGCAAAGGCAGACCAACAAATACTCCGGCGAGGGTAAGCAGTGGTAGCTTGACCCAGGTAAAAGCGAGATAGAAATACCACGGAACTCCTTTAAGCCAATCCGACCAGCGATGATGATAAAGCCGGCCCATAAACTCATAACCGTCATGACCGATCCGTTGCTGACTGGCAAAAAGGCCCATCTGGTGCCATGTCTCGGGCACGAGTATGGTTGGGCTAAGGATGACAAACGCAACGCCCATAACACCGAAAAACATCAGCATCTTTTTCTTTCCCAGCCGCCAGCGTGTTTCCGGAAGATTCTGAAACATCCAGTAGTAGCTGATGCTAATGCCAATCAAGTGAGGCACGTATTTTGACGCCATCATGGCCCCGTAAGCGACTCCCGCGGCGAGGTAATACCGCAGAGGATTTCGCTCGGGACGACTTTCAGCAGCGCGTTGTCCACGGAGCCAGAAAACATTCGCCAGCAGAAAGAAGAACAGCAAAAAAGTGTCCTCCTTCGCGATGCGATTAAAACCGATTGCGTTTGGATCAAAGGTCCATAACGCCGCGGCGATTAAAGCTACCTCAGCGCCAAACAACTCCGCTGCGAGCAGGTAGATTAGGATTGCGGTTGCCGACCCAAATACCACGCCGGGCAAACGTAACGCGGTCTCTGGCTGAATGTAGAGATTAGAAGCAGGCGTCGAAACAAAAGACCGCTTGTTCCACTCTTCAGCAAAAACAATGGTGGCCGTTTGCAGCGATTTCATCAACATCGGATGCTCGCCATTGGCGCCTGTCAAACCATGAGCGCGGTAATCAGCCACAGCATATAGTTTGTTAAGTTCGTCTTCACTGAGCCCTTCGGCGCTCAGGCCGGGAAGGCGGAAACCAAATCCTACAAAAACGAGGGTGATGAGAACGGCGACGACAAGCGTCCTGCTGCCAGACAGAACGCCTTGCTCCGAAAACAGGTCGGGTCTTAGACCTGCAGTGATGATTGCTTCTGCTCGCGCTGACAAATAAGTTCTCTCCGTAGTGCAAGAGGCGAACGTTACGCCTATTTCAGCGTTAGCGCAACTCTGTGACGCTTATCCTGGAGTCAGGCGGAGACATCACATGTCTTGTAAAATCCTTTGCATTAATCTAGTGTTATCGACCGACTAAACGGCTGTTCGACGCAGCGGGGATCGAGCAAGCGATCCTCATAAGTTTCTAAAGCTGAGTGAAGAAGGATTTTTAAGTTGCGAACGTCCGATTCGAGTACTCCCGTACTTACCATCTTCCGGAACGCCTGGTCCTTCGTACGTGTCGAACACGTATTGATTTCTACTCCCTAACCTACTATGGAGACTTTCATGAGTGCTGCTGTCCGAGAAATAAAGCCAGAAGTAAATCAGCAACGCTTGCACACAGAGCCGGGGGATGGCGGCAGGCTAATTGTTGTGACTGCACCGCTCACAGAGTCGATTGATCACGCCGGCTACTTCATTCAGATGGCGTTGGCTTCTTTGCCTATCTGGATGGAAAGGGTCATCGACAAGAAATACCCAAAGTGGCGCGAGGTCGAACGTAACGAAGATGGCTCAGCGCGCTACATGCCGGCGGGTGTCCGGTTGGTGGAAAAGTCATTACTGCGCGAATATCGCCGAGATGAAGTGGTCGCCTGTTATCCCGATGATCTACCGAGGTTTGTAGGTCCGCGCACTCGCGTGGTGGCTGTATCAACCCACAATCCGCTGGGAGTGACCTTCGCCGCCGGGGTTTATACCTCAATCTTTGGCTCTTCAAGATTGCCCATCAACTCGCACTATGCCCGCGAGCTCTTCAACAAGATTAAGGTTAGCCCTTATCGCGATGACTTTAAGGTGATCGTAGGTGGTTCAGGTGGCTGGCAGATCATCCAGACCGACACGTATGAAGAACTAGGCGTTGACTGTGTGGTCGAGGGTCGCAGCGAATCATTCGAAATGTTGGAACTGTTTCGCAAGGCAATCCGGCGCGAGGAACTGCCGCGCCGGGTTGAAGTTCAACATCCTGTCGATCGGGAAGGAATCCTATTCCCTGATGCACGCACAACGTTTGGCGTGGTCGAAATGACGACTGGGTGCGGGCGTCGTTGCAAATTCTGCGTTCCCGATTTAAACCCACAAATCGATTTGCCGAAAGAGAAGATAATGGACGCCGTGCGCGCAAACGTGCGGCAGGGAAACAAACAGATCTCGCTGGCCACCGAAGACATGTTCATTTGGGGACAAGTTCACACGGATACGCCCTTCTATTTTCCAAATCGGGAGGCTCTTCTTGACCTTTACGCTGAGATCGTCAGAACGCCCGGCGTCGAGCAGCACGTGTTGAGTCACAGCACCATCGCGCCCGCAGTCGTCGATCCTCTACTCATCAAGCAACTCTCTGAGTTACTACTACCGAAAAGTCCCATCCACTTTCCCCGACTCAGCAATCACCCCGAGAAGAAGGCGCTGGCGCCACTGATCGGACTCGAGACCGGCTCAGTCCGGATTGCAAAACAGATCATGTCGAGCAAGGGAGTGCCATTTAACATCGATGACTGGCCGAGTGTGGTTCTCGAAGGCTTGCGAGTGCTCAATGACAACAATTGGTTTCCGGCGATGACCCTGATCGTTGGCAGCCCTGGCGAAACTGACGAAGATGTAATGGATACGCTCGATCTTGTATACGAAATTGAGCGGCGCGGGCTTTTTGCCTTCCTCGTTCCTTCGATTTTTACGCCCTTGCACGACACGCGCATGGAGAAAGAGAAGGGCGTAACCGAAACGCGTCAGCTCTCGCCACTGCAATGGCAGTTGATGATGAAGTGCTGGAAGATGAATCTCCGGCCCGGGCAGTACAGTTGGTGGGGGCCGCTTGCCTGGCGCGTCGGTGCAATTGGAATGTGGCTCTATAAGCTGCGGCGGATCAACGGCCCGCACTTCACCTGGCCACTATTGATGTTCTCGGGAATACTCTCAGAAAAAACTCTTCATCGCCTTGGGAAGATCTATATCGGAAAGCTTTTGAACTCGAAGACACGGAAGGAACTGATCGCTACTTTAAGGCCCAAAGATTTGCAGTTTTTGCGCGCCGACAACGGCGACCTTCCGGAGGATTACATACCCACCCCGCGATTGCCACTCGTGAAAACGCCCGTCGTTAGCATTTCTCAATTCACCGCCGATGAAGCGCGGGCAGGTGTCCTCTAAGCAAATACAATCATCCTATCCAGGGTGGTGTCTTAAGGGTATTGTCAACTTAACTTCGTGAAGCAGCGAGGCTCTCACTTTAGACAAGACGAATCCGCATCTCATGAGGTTGATTGACGATTGCATAGGCAAGCTGCCGACTCGACATGAATCACTTCTCTCCGACGGCGAATCTCAAAATCATTACTTGGCGGTAACGGCTAGCGCTGTACCGGTGTCTCCCCCATCGTAAGCTTTCTGCAAAAGGACCTTCTTATCGGTACGGCTGAAACCTGTTTTTCGGGTATTTCACAAGATAATGAGCCAGATTTCACAAACTTTTAACTCGCCGCCAGCGTAGGTATTTTTGTGTTACGCACTTGGTCATAAAACGGGACCGGTATCAGCATTGGCGCTGGACAGGGTGTCTAACTTATCGCAGGAGATTGATATGCTGAGGGTATACAAGAGGAAAATGGGAGAACTTGATGTTCTGTGTCTTCAGGGCCGGCTGGTAACCGGCGAGGCTGGAACCCTACGGGAGGCGGTGCTTTCAGGGGTAAACGCTAAAGCCCTTGTTCTAGATTTTGCGCGAGTGAGTAGAATCGATGCAGGGGGCCTGGGGCTGTTATTGGAACTACGCCAGCACGCTCTTTCGAAGGGCATGACATTTTCGCTCGCGAATGTCCCCAAGTTAGTGCAACAGATACTTGAGATGACCTGCCTGGATTCTGTTTTCGAAATGTCTTCCAGGACAGCGGCTATGGGTGTACACGGTCAACTGCAGAGAGCCCTCGAAACAGCGCCTTGCTCTTAGCTAGTCGCGAAACGAATCAACAAGCGCTAGATACAAACGAAACAGACGCCTTGAAAGCAGGCAGGCTGATACTAAGATGGCACGATCACATCAAACGGTCGGTATCGATCTCGGCGGTGTCGGCTTCTTTTCGCCGAATTAGCTCGGGCATTCGACGGTCGTTGGTTGGTAACAACTCAGTTGTTCCTTCTGTCACGGAAGCGTTTACCATCGCAGCAGGCAAAGCCGCCGTCACTGAAGCGGCGAAGGCCGGTTCGGGTCCCGCGTTCATGCTCTTCAACATCTTCGGATTCAGTGTTCGATGTAATTCCCAGATTCCCTGAAGCAGAACGAAAAGCGCATAACTTGCTGGTGGTATTCCAAACCACATCAGCGGCCAGTAAATCCTGACTCCCGAAACCACAAATACTGGCAAGACCGTGAGCGCTGCCATAACGAACCCGACTAGTCCGACAAAGATATTGTGATAGCTGGCGCGCGATCCTCTTGTCAGACGCAGCACTTCCACTTCTGCAAGCTCACGTACGAGTGGCGCGCCGCAGCGGCGGCAAAAGTGTGATTCATCAATAACTGGTGTCCCACAAGCAACACACGTCGAGATTGCCAGTCGTTCGGTGGCCAGAGCAACCATTGCTTCCGCTTCGCGGGCAAGTGTTTGCCGATCGCCCTTTGTCATGTGCATGTAGCTCTTTATGTCATAGCTGAACGTTGCAATAACGGCGACTTCATTCATTTGCTTCAAAGAGATGGTGATCGTGGTAGGATAATCCAAAACATTCAGAGAATATTCCGAGCAAGTCGCGCCTTGTCCACCGCGTTTGGCGTAAAGTGGTCGCTCGCCGAGAACTTTATAGCCCAGGGTGTGCATTGCCTTAATCAGGCGCAGCCGCACACTTTCGATGTCACCGGGTATTTGCCAGAGTTACATCGTGATCGCTGATCCTGGTTGAAGACATGTAACCTGTGCTCATTTGTTCCTTCTCCTTGGTGTCTACCAGCAATTATCACTGTCTGAGGACACTTGAAAGTAAGTACGATCCGAAAACGGCAGCCGTTCCCAGAAACGGGAGTTTTCTCGAAAGCGCGGCTTTAATTTGTTGGGTTTGCTATTGGTGTAGGTAAAGTTAACAGCGTAAAGGAGATCCATGTAGGGATGGCCACTTCGTCCAAAACTGAATCGATGAATTACACCGAACAATTTCGTGTGAAGCCGGGACATCGAATCCGGCTTAAGGACGTTGACCCGCAATTTGCAGACAAACAGGAAGGGAAGTCATCCGCGAAGCGCGCAACCAGGAAACTGCTAAAGCGGATGGATGACTTACAGAATCATCTCTACTCCGAACGGAAGCATTCGTTGCTGATCTGTCTTCAAGCTCCCGACGCGGGCGGCAAAGACGGGGTGGTTCGGCACGTATTCACCGCCTTCAATCCTCAGGGCTGCCGGGTCGTTAGTTTCAAGCAACCGTCGTCTGACGAACTAGCGCATGATTTCTTGTGGCGAATAGAGCAGCAAATGCCGAAGCGTGGCGAAGTTGTGATCTTCAACCGTTCACACTATGAGGATGTGCTTATCGTCCGCGTGCATGATCTTGTGCCAAAAGGTGTCTGGTCGAAGCGCTACGAACAGATCAATGATTTTGAGCGACGCTTAGTTGCAAACAATACCCACATCTTAAAATTCTTTCTCCATATTACTAAGGAAGAGCAATTGGAACGGTTCAAGGAGCGACTGGATGATCCTGCCCGCCGCTGGAAGATCAGCGAGGCGGATTATGCGGAGCGAGAATATTGGAATGATTACGAAGCGGCTTACGAGGACGCGATTAACAAATGCACCACCGACGAAGCGCCATGGTATGTGATTCCTTCAGATAGCAAGTGGTTTCGTAATCTCGTGATCTCGCAAATCATTGTGGAGACGATGGAAAGACTGGGCATGAAACGCCCTGAGCCGACTGTAGACATCGCCGACATTCGCGAAAAATACCAAGAGGAATTCGTCGAAGGGGTGAAGGGAATGTAGAAAGCGCGAAAAAGGTACCGCAGCCGCAAGACCTGAAAAGGCCGGCGTTCGATTCCGTCCCTGGCCACGCTCTAAACTCACCTTATCTCTGCCAGTAGCGCTTGATTCGTTCCGCTAATAAAGGGAAGGGAACGTACTCCGCGGCTCGACCAGAACGCCGCAGCTCCTCCACCATCCTCATGGCCCCGTCTGCGTTTCTGGTGTGCACAAAGATCGTGGAAGCCCGTTGCAGCTCCGGACGTGAGGCCAACCACAAGGCGATCGCGTAGCCGGTTCGCTCATCATCTAGTGAGGACGACTCGTAGTGCTCTGGATGGAGGTCGTGGTCTAAAAAGATTGCGTCGTAGGCGTTTTCATTCAACAACTCTTCCGCCTGTCGAACATTATGCGCAAAGTCAATTTGGTCCCCCCTGAAACGAGCCGCAAACCATTTGTGCCGGCGAGGGTCATCGTCGAGAAGAAAAACCCGGATCGGGCTGCGTTCGGCTGTAATCTTCGCCAGTCCGAGTTTAGCCAGTAATGAATTTAACCAGTGCATATCGTCATCGACTACCCTTCAGACAGCCGCAATTCCTCTACGAGCATTTGTGATTAGTCGAGCTGAAAATATAGCACAGCGAATATGATCGGCCACTCACCTCTTTGGAGTGCGCCGACTAGTCGGCGCTTTTCAGTTGAGTAAAGTGAGAGTTCACTTTGAAATTTGCTGCTCGTGTGATGCCAGCGTTGGAAAGCGGCAACAAGTTGCCGCACTCCAAGAAACCCGCGCCAATATTTTACAGTCTTCAGTTGCTACTTCTCATTGAGTTAGCAAAGCTGAATGCTATAATCCGGGATGTCTTCAATCCATTTGATTTCTGTCCAGCGATTTTTGATGCCTTCTGATAAATCAAGTAACGAAGCCCTTCCGGTACAAGGCAAAGACGATCCCCAAGGCGCCAACGGCAAACGAGAAGCTTCTTATCAGGCTGAGGTTTGTCCGATCTGCTTCGGTACCGGAGTAGAGGTTCTGGCAGGCAAGGGAGCGCGACCATGTTCTTGCCGGGCCAGTGACTCGAGGCGAAAGACGCTTGCCGCGGCCCGGATTCCACATCGCTATGCCGGCTGCTCGCTCGACAATTTCAAGAGTGAACCCAATAGCTCACAGAATATTGCTTTTCGCTATGCTTGCCGCCTCGTGCTCGATTACCCGGCCGTTGACCGTGGCTTACTCTTCATGGGCCCGGTTGGGGTAGGAAAGACGCATCTTGCGGTTGCCATTCTCAAAGGTCTGATCGGTAAGGGCGTACCCTGCCTTTTTTATGAGTCCGGTTCGTTGTTGAAGCAAATCCAGGATTCCTACAATCCCGTCTCGAAGACCTCTGAACTTCGGGTGCTCGCTCCAGTTTATCAGGCCGAAGTCCTGGTCATGGACGAGTTGGGCTCGACCATACCGACTGATTGGGTGCGCGATACTATTTACCAGATTATCAATACTCGCTATAACGACAAGAAACTAACAATCTTCACGACCAACTACCTGGACGAAGTGCCGGCGCAAGTCGAACAGCCTTCCGAACCTGTCCGCGGCAATCGAAAACTCTCCGCCCGCATTCACGATTTGACGACACTGGAGGAACGCATCGGCACTCGCCTGCGCAGCCGTCTTTATGAAATGTGCAACAAGGTGGTCATTGAGGGCGAAGACTATCGCAAGCGGTTAGACAAGCGACGTTTTGACAGTTCACGCATCTAAGGCCTTAAGTTTCCTGATGCCCAAACGCACCGACATCCATAGAATTCTGATCATTGGTTCCGGCCCGATTGTCATCGGTCAGGCCTGTGAATTTGATTATTCAGGCACCCAGGCTTGCAAAGCTCTTCGCCAGGAGGGCTATGAGATCATTCTGGTCAACTCGAATCCGGCCACGATCATGACCGATCCGGAAACTGCGGATGTAACCTACGTCGAACCCCTGACCGTCGAATCCGTGGCCCAGATCATTCGTCGCGAAAGGCCCGATGCGTTGCTGCCAACTGTCGGTGGACAAACGGCACTTAACCTCGCGATTGCGCTTGCCGATTCCGGCATCCTTGAAGAGTGTGGCGTGGAAATGATTGGCGCGAACCGCCAGGCAATAAAGATTGCAGAGGACCGCATGCTGTTCAAGCAGGCGATGGACGAAGCCGGTCTGCCCATGCCCCGCGGCGGATTTGCCCGCTCATGGGATGAAGCGCAGAAAATAGTCGAAGAGACTGCCTACCCGGCAATTGTCCGACCGTCGTTTACTCTTGGCGGAACTGGAGGAGGGACGGCTTACAACCCAGAGGAATTTGAGGAGATCGTTCGCGGCGGACTGGCAGCCTCTCCGATTCATGAGGTCTTAATTGAAGAGTCGATTCTTGGGTGGAAAGAATTCGAGCTCGAGGTCATGCGCGACCTCGCAGACAACGTTGTAATTATCTGTTCGATAGAGAACTTCGATCCCATGGGGGTGCACACTGGAGACTCGATCACGGTGGCTCCCGCACAGACCCTGACAGACGTCGAATACCAGAAACTACGCGACATGGCAATTACCGTGATCCGCAAAGTAGGGGTTGAGACGGGTGGCTCCAATATTCAGTTTGCGGTGAATCCGGAAAACGGTGAGGTGCGTGTCATTGAAATGAACCCGCGCGTCTCGAGATCTTCAGCGCTGGCTTCCAAGGCGACGGGATTTCCAATTGCCAAGATTGCCGCTAAGTTGGCTGTTGGTTATACGCTGGACGAGATACCCAACGACATAACCAAAAAAACCCCGGCCTCGTTCGAGCCCACCATCGACTATGTGGTGGCCAAGATTCCCAAATGGGACTTTGAAAAGTTTCGCGAAGCCGAGGATGTGCTCGGCACGCAGATGAAATCCGTTGGGGAAGTAATGGCCATCGGCCGAACTTTCAAGGAGGCCTTATTCAAGGGTCTGCGTTCGCTCGAAGCTGTAAAACCGTTGCGGTTGGAGGACGTCTCGGAAGACGAATTACAACGCAAGCTGGCGCGGCCCAACTCTCAGCGGTTTTCCTACATAACCTATGCGCTACAGCATGAGGTTCCGATCCCTGAGATCTACCGGCTTTCGCGAATCGATCCCTGGTTTCTGGATCAGCTCCGACAGGTGATGCAGATCCAAAAAGAAGTCGAGGGATACAAATTGGAAGACATCCCCCCTGATCTGCTGCGTGAATTCAAGGAGGTGGCCCTATCCGACAGAAGGCTGGCTTATCTGACCGGTCGATCAGAAGCTGAAGTGCGCGAGTATCGAAAGCGGCTGGGACTGATTCCGGTTTACAAGCGCGTCGATACCTGTGGCGCTGAATTTGAATCTTTCACGCCATACCTCTACTCGACTTTCGAAACTGAAAGTGAAGCCAACCCCAGCGATCGCGAAAAGATCATGATTCTCGGCTCCGGACCAAATCGCATCGGGCAGGGAATCGAGTTTGATTATTGCTGCTGTCACGCTTCGTTCGCCCTGCGAGACGCCGGATTTGAGACCATCATGGTCAACTGCAATCCTGAAACAGTCTCAACCGATTATGACACTTCCGATCGTTTGTACTTCGAGCCTCTAACTTTCGAAGACGTGATGAATATAGTCGACGTTGAAAAGCCGACTGGAGTCATTGTGCAGTTTGGCGGGCAGACACCATTGAATCTCGCAATGCGCCTGCACAAAGCAGGAGTTCCCATTATCGGCACAACTCCGGACTCAATCGATCTTGCTGAAGATCGCAAGCGATTTGGCGCCTTGCTTTCTCAGCTCGGAATTCCCCAGCCGGAAAATGGCATGGCGGCCACAGTTAAAGAAGCGAGAGAAGTTGCCGGGCGCATTGGGTATCCGGTGCTGGTTCGCCCCAGTTATGTTCTCGGCGGACGGGCAATGGCCATTGTCTACGACGAGGAGAGCCTGGAACGCTACGTTCGCACCGCTGTTGGTTTCACCCCGGACCGGCCTGTCTTGATTGATAAGTTCCTGGAGCAGGCGGCTGAATTTGATGTCGACGCCCTCGCCGATGAGACAGCTTGCGTGATAGCAGGTATCCAGGAACACATTGAGGAAGCCGGCATTCATTCGGGCGATTCATCCTGCGTATTGCCGCCGGTACGAATTGAGCCGGAGCATATTGAAACAATGCGTCTGTACACGCGGAAACTGGCCCAGGCTCTGGCAGTTCGCGGCTTGATGAACATTCAGTTTGCGATCAAGGACCATCGCGTTTATGTGCTTGAAGTGAATCCACGCGCTTCGCGGACCGTTCCCTTTGTCTCGAAAGCCACCGGGGTGCCGATCGCGCGCATAGCCGCTCTGGTTATGGCCGGACGAAAACTTTCCGAGTTTGATCTTCCTGAGAATCTGAGTGTCGATCGCTTCTTTATAAAATCGCCTGTTTTCCCGTTTGCGAAGTTTCCTGGTGTCGATCCCATCCTGGGGCCGGAGATGCACTCTACGGGCGAAGTCATGGGCATAGGGGACACATTCGGGGAAGCATACGGCAAGGCGATGATGGCGGCGGGGTTAGCGCTTCCTTCCACTGGCCGGGCATTTATCAGCGTCAATGATGCCGATAAAGGACAGGCTGTAGTGCTTGCACGCAGGCTAAGCCGGCTCGGTTTTCAGCTGGTGGCTACACTAGGCACGGCTGCGCGTCTGAGGGAAGTGGGATTGTCAGTTGAGAATGTTTTCAAAGTTAATGAAGGACGACCGAATATCGCCGATGCCATCAAGACGGGCGAAATCGCCCTCATTATTAACACGCCCCTGGGTCGCGTATCGCGCTTTGATGAGCAGGCGATTCGGCGCGCGGCATTGCAATACAACATTCCCTGTTTGACGACGATGACTGGCGCCCAGGCGATTGTTGAGGCGATTGCCAGTCGAGCCACCAATGATGCAATAAATGTGCGCTCACTACAGGAACTGCACGCGGTGGGAACCGCCGTTCATTAGGATCCAGTAGCGGTGGAAATCAATAGCCGGGAAACGATTACTCAGATTCTCGACCAATGCCGCACAATTGCTGTTGTCGGCCTGTCCTCAGATCCGCATCGACCTTCAAATGGCGTTGCCGGTTACATGAAGCGAGCGGGCTATCGAGTAATTGCGGTAAACCCGAACGAAACAGAGATCTTTGGGGACCGGGCTTTCGCCTCACTGGCCGAGGTTCCCGAAAAGGTTGATCTGGTTGATATCTTCCGCCGGTCCGAAGAAGCAGGTCGAGCTGTTGACGAGGCCATCGCAATCGGCGCGAAAGCGGTCTGGCTGCAAGAAGGAGTAATTGACTATGCCGCCGCCGAGCGGGCCAGAGAGGCGGGCTTGTTGGTGGTAATTGATCGTTGCTGGCTAAAGGAACACATGCGGCGATAAGGATCCTCTTCCAGAATAATGGCAGTCGTGATCAGGGCAGTCGTATTAACGGTCAGCGATGCGTGCGCTCGCGGCGAACGCATCGACACGTCGGGCGAGGCCCTGGTGCAGCTGCTGAGTGAAATCGGGGCGGAGATTGTGATGAAGCAGATCGTGTCAGACGACCTTGATGGGCTGGCCAAAACATTACGCGCGCAGGCCGAGCTAAAGGATGTGAATCTGATTGTGACGACCGGCGGTACAGGTTTTGGACCGCGCGACAATACTCCTGAAGCTACGTTAAAAGTTATCGAGCGCGAAGCCCCGGGTTTGGCCGAGGCCATGAGGAGTGAAACATTGAAACATACGCCCATGGCAATGATCTCGCGCGGGGTTTGTGGCATTCGTTCGGATACGTTGATCGTCAACCTCCCGGGCTCACCAAAGGCGGTGGAGGAGAGCTTTGCAGTAATAAGACCGGTCCTGAGCCATGCCGTGGCCCTGCTGGCGGGCCAAACCAGACACAGTTCAGATGATAATGCTGTACCCGATCCACGAAGTCAGACGAAATGAAAACGGGCGTTTCGCGTGATTTCTTGGGTCTCTTTGAACAGTCGGACGTGCAAATCAGGAGGCTTAAGTTTGACAGTCCTTGAACGCAACGCTTAGAATTTTTTCGTTGCCACAGTTTCCTAACCTGCCCGGAGTAACATGCTGCTGCAAACGACTGCGACTGCACCTTCAATAGGTGGTCCGATTACTGGTTACTGGCCGGTGATGATTTTTTTCGTCGTGGCCATTGCTTTTCCTGTACTGCCCATCATTCTGGGCCGGTTTCTACGGCCCATCAAATACGGAAAAGACAAAATGCGCCCGTATGAATGTGGTATCGATCCGAAAACTGAGGCGCACGAACGTTTCTCGGTTCGGTACTACATCGTGGCCATGCTGTTCCTGATATTCGACGTCGAGACTATTTTTCTCCTGCCCTGGGCAATTATCTTTATGGGTGATGATTTCTCTTTCACAACGTTTGCTTTGGTTGAGATGTTGGTTTTCATAGGTATTCTCGTCGTCGGTTATTACTACGCCTGGCGCAAAGGCGCACTGGAGTGGGCCTAGGATCATTGCCGATTGCCAATTGCCGATTGCCGATTTGATCTTTTCAAATCACACCAATCGGCAATCGGCAATTGGCAATCGGCAATGATTTAGGCAATCGGCAACCGGCAATGATTTGGGCAATCGGCAATCGGCAGTAACTTATGGCTGAACATCAGGAAGGTTTTGTACTAACAACGGTCGACTCAATTATGAACTCGATCCGGCAAAAGGTAGCCGCGCCGATGATCGATTCCAAGCCGGGTCAGTTTTTCGTTAACTGGGCGCGCAAGTCCGCACTTTGGCCCATGACGTTTGGCCTGGCATGTTGTGCTATCGAAATGATCGCGACAGGCGCCGGCCGCTTTGATATCGATCGGTTCGGCGCCGGAGTGTTTCGGCCCAGCCCGCGCCAGAGTGATCTGATCATCATTGCGGGCACTGTGACTCTGAAAATGGGGCCGGTGGTGCGTCGCGTTTACGAACAAATGCCTGAGCCAAAGTGGGCGATCGCAATGGGAGCGTGCGCGTCAACAGGTGGCCCGTTTGATTCCTACTCAACCATGCAGGGCGTCGATCGCTGCATTCCCGTCGATGTTTACATTCCCGGCTGCCCACCACGGCCCGAGGCTTTACTTTACGGTTTGATGAGGCTCCAGGACATAATCATGCGCGAAGCACCGTCCAGCTACATCTTCGCGTCGGACGGCGCAGTTCATCGACGACGCTATCTTGAAGGTGACGATGAAGCAATTGCCGCCGACCAGCCCGAGGCGTCGTCTTCTCTCTCAACAAGCTGACCGCTTCGGCGACACCGGTAGAATCGGCACTGACTCTGACGAAGTGACAGACATACACAAACGAAATACAGGACTCTCACCATGTGACAGACGGGATTGTCTGTCCTACTTCAAAAATAAGGAGTGCGGCTTTGCTCAGTTCGTATTCCATCACCACTGCAAGCTCGCTTGAAGAGCTGCCAGCAAAAAGTTCCGAGCCCTGGGTGTGGGTGGGCTTTATTTTTGCCTTCGCGTTTTTTGTTGGTGAATTTGTCGTGCTCTTTACAGGAATGGACGAGGCAGGCGCAAACCTGCTGCTCATCTCAATCGGCTTGATGGGTTTTATTTACTGGCTTTTCTGCGTCCACCGATTTCACAAGATTTTGCGGGAAATGTCGGCAAAATCTTATGGGATTACGCCGGGCGAAGCGGTGGGCAGGCATTTCATTCCTTTTCTTAACCTTGTGTGGATTTTCAAATGGCCTGCCGCATTTTCGGAATACATTAATGGTCGCGGACGCGTTCATATGATTTCCGGTAATGTGATTGGGCTTTTTCTGTTGATTTCGTTGTTGTTGCGGTTTCTGGATGGCGCGGTTGGTCTTGCATGCCTCTTTGGCGTTACTTTGTACCTTTCGGCTAAACTAAGAAAGCATATGCAGTTGGTGAAAGGAATGGACCTGCCGCCGGTGCTCGATGCCAGTATATTTCGTCAACCGCAAGAAGCGACTTCAACTTTTGGGAATACTGCCCCCTGATTTTTTGAGCAGCGCAGCTAAATGGAGGAATGATGAAAACAGCATCGATCAATAAACTGTGTCTTTTGATCATTGCGGCGATTTGTCTGGGCTTGCCACTCGACGCCGCCGCTCAAAGGCGCCGGCCAGTCAGACGTACTGTGAGGCGCACGACTGTGGCGCCCCTGATCCCGGTCGGCACCGATCTAAAAATCCGCATTAACGAGACTCTTTCGAGTAAGGACTCGCGTGTGGGCGATCGTTTCACAGCCACCGTGATCGATCCCGCGCGCTTTAGTGAGGCCAGGCTTACCGGTCATATCGCCTCGATTCAGAAATCAGGAAAGATAAAGGGTCGAACTACGATGAATCTGGGATTTGACTCGGTTGAATTGCCAGATAACCGGCGCGGCATCCTGCATGGTTACGTCACTCGCGTGTACGGTGAAGGCGCGGGCCGAGCCGACAATGAAGGCGGCGTTGAATCAGGGAGCCGAACGAAGCAAACCGTTAAACGAGGCGGCATCGCCGCAGTCACGGGGGCCATAATCGGCGGTCTTGCCGGTGGCGGTAAAGGCGCTGCGATTGGGCTGATTGTGGGTGGCGCCGCCGGTGCAGGCTCCCTCGCAATTCAAGGCAGTAAGGAACTCAAGATCGAGTCGGGGACCGAAATGCTGATCCACGTCACCCGATAACTTAGTCTTGAGAGTCTGGAGTCTGGAGTCCGGAGTCCGGACTTCCAGACTCCAAGACTTCTAGACTCCGAGACTTCCTAGACTCCGAGACTTCCTAGACTCCCGACTCCCGACTCCAGACTCCAGACTTTCCAGGCTCCAAGACTCCTAGACTTTCCAATGTTTTGGATTTCGTGGCGGCTATGGAGCAATGCTCAGTTCGCGATGCCGCACTCAAGCTACAAGCGTGGTTCAGAATAGGGGAGAGTGCCGGAACCGAGTCTCATTTACTCTCTTAAAAAAACTCTGAGGCTTCAAAAGGCGGTGCTGGCAAGCACACGCCTTTTGTTGATGGACTACGAGGAATCGTCGCGTCGTAACCATTCAAGACAAAAGGTCTTCTCGTCCCCACAGAAGACTCTCTAGACTCCAGACTCCTAGACTCTCCAGACTCCTAGACTTTCTAGACTCCAGACTCCAGACTCCAGACTTTCTGGCGTGGAAGAGAATCGTGAACCGCGCCGTCTAATATGCGTTGCTGTGGCGGACGGAGGCGGAATGGAGCAGCGCGCTGCGATGGTTGAACCGAAGGTTGACGGGGGCGTGATCAGGGCCTGCCAGCAGGGGGACCGGGAGGCTTTTCGACTCTTGTTCGAGGCCTACAAAGACCGTGTGTTCTCCATAGCGGTATACACCTTCGCGGGCGACGAGGCAGCTGCGAGTGATGTGACACAACAAACCTTTCTGAAGCTGATCAAGTCGATCGGCCAGTTTCGTGGAGACTCAGAATTCACGACCTGGCTTTACCGGCTGGTGATCAATGCCTGCATAGATGAGCAGCGGAGGCGCAGGCGCTTCCTGCCCTTGGGAGAGGCAGAGCCGATGAACAGAGCCGCCGAAAAACGACCACAGGAAAAACACGTTGCCCGCGCTGAGATAGCGGATGCCGTTAGAGGGGCCATTAACGAACTGAAGCCCAGATTCAGACTCCCGATCCTGCTCAAATACATTGACGGGCTTTCGTATGAAGAGATTGCCTCGGTAATGAGTTGCTCAAAAGGTACGGTGGCCTCCCGTCTGAATCGTGGTCACAAAGAGCTGGCCCGCCGCCTCGCCCACCTGCGCGATCAAATCGTTTTGGGAGATTGAAGATGTTTTCAAAGCATGTGACGAGAGATCTTTCAGCCTACTGTCACGGTGAGCTCCCGGCGGCTCAAGCACGGAAGTTTGCCGAGCACTTGCTCGCTTGCAGTCGATGCCGGGCCCAGTTTGACGAGATCAAATTGGGTATTAAGTTGGCCGAGCAACTGCCCCAGTTTTCCGCGCCCGAGTCCCTTTGGCCCGAATTGGATCACCTTTGGGAAACGCGTTCCGGGCCTTCCCAGCCTGCTCAAGTCAAGCCGTTGGCCCGAGTTTGGCGGGGACCGTTGGTGGCGATTGCAGCATTAGTATTGTTGGCAGTTGGGCTAGGCTTATTCCTATTTCTTAAGAATTCTTCCCGGCCTTCCTGGGAAGTCGCCCGACTTGATGGAGCGCCGCGGATCGGTTCTGCGACGATTAGCGGGAAGGGGCTACTGGCGGTTGGGCAGTGGTTGGAAACGGATGGCTCGTCACGTGCACAAATTACTGTTGGTTCGATCGGACAGGTGGAAATAGATCCCAATACACGCGTGCGACTGCTGCAAACGCGACCGACCGAGCATCGGCTGGAACTTGCGCAGGGGAGAATGAGCGCCAGGATCTGGGCGCCCCCGCGTCTATTCTTCGTTGATACTCCATCAGCCGTGGCCGCGGATCTTGGTTGTGCTTACACACTGGAAGTGAATGACCAGGGAGAGAGTCTGCTGCACGTTACTTCGGGTTGGGTCTCGCTCGAACTGAAAGATCGTGAATCGATGGTCCCGGCCGGGGCTGCCTGTCAGACTCGGCCGGGCATTGGCCCCGGTACGCCTTACTTTGAAGATGCTTCAACGTCGTTTCGGATGGCCCTCACGAAATTTGACTTTGAGACGGGCGATGCGACAGTGCCACTTCAGACGATCTTGAGCGAAGCGCGGCCACGGGACAGTCTGACACTATGGCACCTTTTGTTTCGCGTACAGGGAGCAGATCGCGTATCGGTTTACGACCGGCTCACGAATCTTAGTCCGCCGCCGCCGGGCGTGACCCGCGAAGGTGTGATGCAACTCAATCAGGAGATGCTCGAACGTTGGAAGAGCGAACTGGAGAAAACCTGGACCGGGTCGAGCTCCCTCGGCAAGGCCTGGAAACGAATATGGACCAGCGGAGTAGGTCGGATCAATGGACTTGCGGGAAAGAAGTAGACGTTTCAGTGGCCAGGGCAGTTTCTCTCCTATTCTCAAATTAACGCGTGGGAACGATGGCATACTGAGAGCCTCTCGCGACATCAAGATTGAAAGGTGCGGCAGGAACTGTACTGGTCACTAGTCGCCGTTTCCGCTTCTCTCTTGTCGATTCTGCTGGTTAAACTGGCTCGGAGGCAAAAAGGAGTATGAGACTGTTGGCGAGGATCCTGAAGTGGGGTGTTCTGGTCGCGCTTGGTCTGCTCGTTGCGATTCAGTTTTATCGGCCTGCAAAGACTAATCCTCCAGTGGACCAGTCAAAAACGATTGCGGCGCGTACGCAGATGACACCGCAGGTGGCGGCAATCCTTGATCGATCGTGCCGTGACTGTCATTCCAACGGCACTCGCTGGCCCTGGTACAGTCACGTCGCGCCGGTGTCCTGGCTGGTTGTTGACGACGTAAATCATGGCCGCAAGGATATGAATCTCTCCGACTGGGGACAATATGACCGGAGCGAAGCGGCGAACAAACTCCGGGACATGTGCCGGGAGGTTCGGGCGGGTGACATGCCCTTGAATTCCTACACTTTCATCCATCGCGGTACGAAGTTGTCTGCAGAAGATGTAAAAGTGCTGTGTGATTGGACTGCGGCAGAACGCGCCCGGATGAGTTCGCCTTAATGACGGATCACGGCTTCACGAGATGGTTCGTATCATTCAACGCCGCCACTCGCACAAAGCCATCATCATTCAAATCAAAGCGACAAACGCCACAATTGGAGGTAGCAATCCAAACTGGTTTTAGCTCGGGCGAGTCCAGCGCTCCCATCAGGTGCAGAGCGAGGATGCAGATCGTTCCGGTATGAGTAAAAACGGCGATCCTTCCGCCCTGGTTATTGGCAATTGCTTCGTCCAGCTTTCGTGATGCACGATCCAGTAGTTGCCGATAGCTTTCGCCGCCACTCATGATGTGTTCGAAATCGCGGCGCAGGAGTGCCGCATACTGTTCCGGATGCGCTTCGGCAGCTTCTTCAAACGTCAACCCTTCCATCACGCCCACACTGCGTTCCCGGAAAGCCTCTGTAGGTTGAATCTCAACGTGAGTTAGTTTTGCCAGTGGTTCAGCAGTCTCAATCGCCCGCGGTAGATCGCTGGAATAGATGCTCGTGAACTTCTCGCTTGCCAGCGCTCGTGCGGTTGCTCGAGCCTGCTGGCGGCCACGAGATGAGAGCGGCGTCGCAGTATGTCCGCCGAACCGGCCTTCCGCATTTCCCTGAGACTGGCCGTGACGAATCAGCAGGACATGAGTGGTCATGGAGCCATTTTAGATTGGCGATTGCCGATTGGCGATTGGGGATCGAGAGCGGAATGAGATATTGACGACAAACAGAACGAGGATCTACGAACCAAGACGAAATTTCGTGTTAGTTCGTGGATCCTATTCCATACCCCAAATTAGCGCCTTTTAAAATGTTAATCGGCCAACGCCGGAACGGGTTTCTGCGCTTCGGTTTCAGCTTTGAGTTTTTCGGCCTGGTCGTGGCTTACGAGGGCCTGAATGAATTCGTCCAGGTTACCTTCCATTACCAGATCCAGCTGGTGGATTGTGAGGCCGATGCGGTGGTCTGTAACGCGGTTCTCTTTGAAATTGTAAGTGCGAATCTTTTCCGAGCGGTCGCCGGAACCAACCATCGAGCGTCTTTCGCTGGCCAGGGCGTCATGTTGCTTCTGTTCTTCAATCTCCTGCAACCGGGCTCGCAAAACTCGCATCGCTTTCTCGCGGTTTTTTATCTGTGACTTCTCATCCTGCATCGAGACTACGACGTTGGTTGGCAGGTGGGTGATGCGCACGGCGGAATAGGTTGTGTTGACGGACTGCCCACCTGGACCCGATGAACAAAAAGTATCGATGCGCAGATCCTTCGGATCGATCTTTACATCCACTTCTTCAGCTTCCGGAAGCACTGCGACGGTAATCGCGGAAGTGTGAATGCGGCCGCTCGCTTCAGTTTGGGGGACACGCTGAACGCGATGCACTCCCGATTCGTGCTTGAGTTTCGAATAGACCTTATCGCCTTCAATTAAGACGATAGCTTCCTTGATGCCACCGATTCCTGACTCTGACGCCTCCAGAACTTCAAAGCGCCAGCGCTGTTTCTCGGCGTAGCGGCCATACATCCGGAGCATGTCATGGGCGAATAAAGTTGCTTCGTCTCCCCCTGTGCCGGCCCGGATCTCGAGAATCACGTTTTTCTCGTCATTTGGATCACTCGGAATCAGCAGGAGCTTCATTTCTTCTTCTGTTTTATCAAGCCGGGATTGCAGCGAGTCGATCTCCGCGCGCGCCATCTCGTGTAGTTCCTCGTCGTCACCGCCATTGAGCATTTCACGCGCGCCCGCCAGTTCTTCTTTGAGGGATTTCCATGAACGATACTTCTCTACTATCTCGCCAAGATTGCGATGTTGCTTAGCGGCCTTTGTATAGGCCGCCTGGTTCGACAGCAATTCCGGCGAAGAGAGTTCATTGCTGAGTTCTTCGTACCGAGCTTCAATTTGTTCAAGTCTCTCAAGCATCTTCGTTCATGCTGGCCTAACGCTTAAGTCTTATGTCGTTTTATGACAACGGCGCAAGCGCCACTTCTTCCGCCTGGGGTTCGAGCTTTAATGATTCTTTCAACGCTTCGATTGCCACTTCGAGTTGCTGATCATCAGGTTCCTGGGTCGTGATATTTTGCAGCCACACTCCCGGAAGAGTTATCAACTTGAAAAACCAGCCACTCTCTTTCCTCGCCGACAGCCGGATGATTTCGTACGAGACCCCCGCGACGACCGGAATCAACGCGATGCGCACCAGGAAATTCAACCACAGCGAATCAAACTTAATCACTGAAAACAGGAGAATCGCCACCAGCATCACGACCATCAAGAAGCTGGTGCCACAGCGGGGATGCTGGCGCGGCTGCGGTCGCGCATTCTCAACTGTTAAGGGCAGTCCGGCTTCCCAGGTGAACACCGTTTTGTGCTCGGCGCCGTGATACTGAAAAACCCTGCGGATATCTTTCAGCAGAGAGAAACTGAAGATCATGATCAGAAAGAACGACATGCGAATCAGTCCATCGATCAAGTTGAAACCAATCGAAGGACGGACAGGATGTAGATAGGGCCTCACAGTGTCCCAAGCCCGTCGATACCATGTGTCACTCGCGGGTGTGCCCGCCTGAGCGTCCGGACCAGACTGTGGCTGGACGACAGGGCCAGCTTCACTGACAGCTGGTGTCGGCGCCCATCCGGCGGCAATGAAAAGAGCATTAGTCAAAAGCAAAGGCGCGGCGACGAACAGCAACACGTTAAAGATGAGCGCAAAGATGATAGAGCCTGCCGCCGCCGCGGTTGTATTCTTTCTTAACTCATCTTCGGGGCGCTTTTGAGTGGGTATTGGAAACAACCCCGGCACGGCGCCGGTTAATCCGGCAAAGTCGCCTTCACCTTCGACCACGGCTGGCGACAGGACGACTTCAACGTCCTTTGCTTGCGCATCAGCCTCGGCGAGCGCTTCGTTTGCCGAGTAGTTCAGCGCCTTGATCCCCAGGCCCATCGACTGGACCAGAACTGCCCCGCCGCGCAGCACAGGTAGTTTAAGGAGCGGGAATTTGTCACTCCATTTCGGGAGCCGAGCCGCGGTATTTACGATTGTCCCGTCGGCTTTGCGCACGGCGATGGCATAGGCGTTTGGAGTTCGCATCATTACGCCTTCAATCACGGCTTGCCCGCCAACAATCAAATCTCTCTCGGAAGTGCTCAAGTGGACCTCGCAGGACAGACATCCTTGCCTGTCATTCTTTGGACGAAAAATTCCTTTTCAAGCAACAGATCTCATGTCTGTTTTTACAAACAACTACGCCGGCTTTCGCGGCAGTCGACACGAGTGCGACCGCCAGCCAGGCCGGCGTCTGTTTCCTGGTTTAGCTAGTGTTTTTTCAACAACAAGAAAACCCCTTCAGCTTATCGTGCGGTTGCAGAACCCTCAGTGGCGGGCTTCTTGCCGTACCGCTTGTTGAAGCGATCCACGCGCCCTGCCGTATCCACTAACTTCTGTTTGCCGGTGAAAAATGGGTGACAGGCCGAACAGATTTCTACGTGCAGGTCGCTTTTTTTAGTTGAGCGAGTCTTAAAAGTTTCACCACAAGCACAAGTGACTGTAATCTCTGTATATTCCGGGTGTATTCCTGGTTTCATCTGTTTTTCTCTTCCCCTTACCTCATAGACGGCAATTTGCCGCTAGTTTCAAACAACCTATGATAGAGGCGGTCGATTCCATCGTCAAGTTAACTGCTGAAGGGATGGCACTTTAGCGCGAGATTTTGGTCGGATTAAGCTGGTTGACAGCAGGTAATTCGCATGCTTAAATCGGTTTTGCTTCCTTACTGTACTAGCATTAACACATGACGCGTAAGTGTGCGACCTGGCCAATTGCGGGATCGCAGATGCAGGGCGTGTGAGTATTGAGTCGCAGCCGCCTATGTCCGAAGACACGAAGCAACCGGAACAAACTGAAGCTACTGAATCTGGTGCTAAGGAAACCGAGTCGTCGGAAAGCTCTCCGTCCTTCGCGATTCCTCCAGCCGGAGTAGGCGCTGATGCTGAAAAGGCCTCGCTGGTCGAACAGGCCAAGGATCGTGTTGCCGCAGTCAAGGAATCTCTGAAGGAAGCTGCGACCGCCGCGCCTCCAGCCGGCGCCAGTCCCAAACCTCCGGTTAAGAAGAAAGAAGAGGGTCCCAAACCCTCGGATGCTTCCGCTCATCCGCTGGCACAAAAGCTGAAGGCCACGTTTGCTGGAGCACTGCTTGAGGCCGTGGAGTTTATCGGCCAGGTTTCATTGCGAATCGAGCAGTCTCGGATTGTTGAAGTCTGTGAAGCGCTGAGAACCGACCAGGACACGCCTTTCAATTATCTATCCGACGTCACCTGTGTGCATTTTCCTGATCAACACGAAGCTCCGTTCGAGCTCGTCTATAACCTCTATTCAATTCCAGCAAACCAGCGCCTGCGTCTTAAAGTGACGACCACTGCCGAACACGGGGTAGAAAGCGTCACCGGTGTCTGGCCGGCGGCAAACTGGATGGAACGCGAAATCTATGATCTCTTTGGAGTGACCTTTCGCAACCATCCTGACCTCAGGCGTTTGCTGTTGCCGCCTGATTGGGAAGGGCATCCGCTGAGGAAAGATGTTTCGCTCGAGTTTGTGGAAAACGCGTGGACGAAGAAGCACCTTCCGGAAATGACTGATGTTCAGCTGGAACAACTGGAGCAACGCCGGGCTTACGGATTGGAATTACTTTCCGTACCACAGGAGCGCGTCATGCGCGAGATTCTTCAAGGCGGCAAGGAAGTAATGCCGAAAGACAAGTAAGTCCATTGCCAATTGCCGATTGCCAATTGTCGATTGGCGAGTTTTATCGATAGATTGAGGAATTTGATAAATGAGATTGGATAAATGAAAGACTCACTTGAAATGACGAGACAAATCGGCAATCGGCAATTGGCAATCGGCAATGCATCGAGATGACCCCTAAAGAAATTGCCACTCACTACCAGGCCAAGATCTTCGACACGCCCGACGCGGCAAAAGCGGCGGGATTTATCATTACTGAGACCGAGACGCCAAGAAACGTTTGGAACAAAGCCAGCGCCGCAAATGCAATCATTCTAAAGCTGGTGGCAAAACGGTCGAAAGGGGAAGCCGCGGAGATTGGATTAGTAATCGAACCATGGAGCGTTACCGGTTGTTATAAACCCGGCGAGCCGCGGTTGACTGCGGCCTGATAAACACTGAATGTTATTCTATGATTGATTGCAGGAGAATGAAGCCGTCGGAGATTGAGATCCAGTTCAGCTTATGCACCAGGTAGAAATCGCCACCACCCAGGAAACACTGCTCGACAGCCCCGAGATGGTGCTCAATATGGGCCCGCAGCATCCGTCTACGCATGGGGTGTTGCGTGTGATCTTGCGACTGGATGGCGAAACAGTCATCGATCTTGACTGCGACATCGGCTATTTGCATCGCGGGATGGAAAAGATTGCCGAGAATCGCATGTA
The DNA here is from genome assembly GCA_035644135.1 of Pyrinomonadaceae bacterium. Taxonomy (GTDB): domain Bacteria; phylum Acidobacteriota; class Blastocatellia; order Pyrinomonadales; family Pyrinomonadaceae; genus PSRF01. The sequence goes on along the minus strand of DASQPD010000071.1, from coordinate 13,389 downwards.
CACGATGATTGCGCCGTACTGGGACCGCCTGGATTACATAGCGGCAGTTTCCAACGGTTTGGTTTGGGTCGAGACCGTTGAGCAGATGATGGGACTGCCTGTGCCTCCCCGTGCGCATTACATGCGCACGATTCTTACAGAACTAAACCGAATAGCTTCGCACCTGTTGTGGTTAGCCACCCACGCGCTCGATATCGGCGCAGTTACCGTGCTCCTTTGGGCTCTGCGAGAACGAGAAGAGATTCTGAAAATCTTTGAACGCCAGTTCGGTGCCCGGTTGACTTGTCATGCCTGGCGCATCGGCGGTTTGCCCAATGATGCGTACGAAGGATTCGATACCGATGTGCGGCGTTTTGTCGGCAACTTTCCCCGGCGGCTTGATGAGTATGAAACGGTGCTGTCAGAGAACCGCATCTGGCTCAGCCGGACAGTGGGAATCGGTGTGATTTCAGCAGATGACGCAGTCGCGATCGGACTTTCCGGTCCGGCTCTGCGTGGCTCTGGAGTAGCCTGGGATATTCGCAAAGCGCGTCCCTACGCCGCCTATGCGGATATGGATTTCGACATTCCCCTTGGTGAGAATGGGGACACGTACGATCGATATCTCGTGCGGCTTGAAGAGATGCGACAATCGCGGCGCATTATCACCCAGGCATTGGACAACTTGCCCGATGGTCCAGTTACGGCCAAACTGCCGAAGATAGTCAAACCGCCGGTGGGCGATTACTATCACTCGATTGAGGGACCAAAGGGTGAAATCGGGTGCTATCTGGTTTCAGATGGCACGGCGCAGCCGTGGCGCGTTCGCGTGCGACCGCCATCCCTAATCAACTTGCAGGCTTTAAAGAAATTATCGATCGGTCATCTGGTGGCCGACGTGGTGGCAATCATTGGCACCCTCGATATCGTATTGGGTGAAATAGATCGATAGCGCATTCAGGAGAGAAGGGATACAAGTTTTTAGGTGCTCATCTTTGCTCCAATCAATTTCATAAACGATCTTCTTTTGAGGATTGGTTTCAGCGCTGAGACGATCAATCACGTTGTCTGGCCCTTTATTCAAATCGGGCTGGTGGTGACGTTGGTCGCAGCTTGGGTAGCATACGCAACTTATCTGGAGCGGAAGATCTCTGCATTCATTCAGGCGCGATTGGGACCAATGCGTGTCGGACCGTGGGGATTGTTGCAGCCAATTGCCGACGGCCTTAAGCTTTTGACCAAAGAGGATTTTATTCCCGAGAAAGCCGATCGCTGGATCTTCTTCTTCGCTCCGTATATCGCGGTGGCCGCAGCCTTCATCGTCTTTTCCGTAATCCCGTTTGGCCCGGACTGGGCGGTGATCACCGACCTGAACATTGGAATCTTGTTTGTCTTGTCGGTTTCGAGTGTCGGGGTGCTCGCGCTAATCCTGGCGGGCTGGTCCTCGAATTCAAAGTATTCATTGCTCGGAGCCTTGCGTTCCAGCGCCCAGATGGTGTCCTACGAAGTTTCGATGGGACTTTCGCTCATCGGTGCGCTGATGTTTGCTCGCACGCTCTCGCTGTCAGGAATCGTCGTCGCGCAAGCTTCCGATTCGATTTGGTATATCGTTTACCAGCCCGTTGGGTTTCTCATTTTTCTTATCAGCGGCATTGCTGAGAACAATCGTGCCCCTTTTGATCTCCCAGAAGCCGAGTCGGAGTTGGTGGCGGGTTTTCACACCGAGTACTCGGGTTTCCGCTGGTCGCTCTTTTTTATGGCTGAGTACGCCGCAATGGTTGTGGTCACTGCAGTCGTGACAACCCTGTATCTGGGTGGGTGGTATTTCCCGTTTGTTTATCAGCTTACCGAGGCTAAGGGATTTCACAATCTGTATGTGATACTCAGCCTGCTCGTCTTTCTGATCAAGGCTTCGGTTATTCTGTACGTCTACTTCTGGTTGCGCTGGACGTTGCCTCGTTTTCGCTATGACCAGTTGATGGACATCGGCTGGAAGTGGCTAACACCTTCCGCGCTGATCAATATCACCCTAACGGGTATCGCGGTCTTTTTGATTCAGGCGCTGGACGGCTGGACAATCGGGGGGAAGCAGATTAAGACGATTGATTCGATCGGACAGGGTTTAAACCTGACGGTCACCGGAAAAGCGGTAATGATTGTTTTCGGCCTCGTCGGCCTGGTCATCACCGGCTTGCTCTTATCGCGGATCAATTGGCGTTCGCGCGACTTCAATCTGAAGAGCCAAAGACGCGGCATTCGGTTGGTTAATGTTCCCAAGGGTAAACCCGCCGTGGCAGCTAACTGAAATCGGCAGCATTCCCGATTTAGAATCTGGGTATAGCTTAGGCGCAACGAAATCGGCAATCTAAAATCGGAAATACCTTATGCCTTTAGTAAAAGTCCCAAACGCTACGTTCAAACAGAAACTCAAGCGATTTTTCATGGTCGACCTGTTGAAGGGGCTCGGCCTTACGCTTAAGTACAACATCGGCGCCGCGTCAGATAAAGACGCGGTCGGCGGTAAGGGAATCTATACCGAGCAATATCCGAAGGTAAGACCCGACGTGGCCCCCCGATTCCACGGTGCGCCGCGCTTGAATATGGATCCGGAAACGCATGACACGTTATGCATTGCGTGCAATCTCTGTGCGCTTGCCTGTCCCGAAGATTGCATAGACGTGCTGGCCATGGACGTGGAAATAATAGTTGCGGGCAAGCCACGTAAGAAGAAGGTGCTCGACGAGTTTATCTTTGATACTTCGCGATGCATGTTTTGCGCTTTATGCCAGGAGGCATGTCCGACCTCCTGTCTTGAACTGACGCAGGACTTCGAGCTGGCTACTTACTCCCGCGCCGGGTTCGTCTGGAACCGGGAAATGCTCGAGCAAGGCCGCGAAACAGTTAAGTACACGAGGTAGGTCATTGTCGATTGCCAATTGCCGATTGCCGATTGGTATTTAGCTGAAGAGTAATCGGCTTTATATATAGCGCGTTCATCTGGAGGCCTCACGCCGGATGTAATTACCGATTGGTAGTTAGCTAAGAGTATCGGGTTTATAAAGAGTAGCGCGTTCATCTGGAGGCCTCACGCCATGAATGCAGAAGATTTAAAGAAACGAACCAAGCGGTTCGCATTGCGAATACTTAGACTGGTTGCGGCTCTTCCGAATACCGTTATAGGCCGGGCCATTGGAGGACAATTAGTTCGTGCTGGAACATCCGTCGGTGCAAATTATCGTGCGGCATGTCGAGGCAGGTCCAGGGCTGAGTTTATCGCCAAGATTGGTGTAGTCGAGGAGGAAGCAGACGAGAGCGCTTTTTGGATGGAACTCATAATAGAGGGCAAACTTTTGAGGCAGGAGAAAGTCGAAGCTCTGCTGGATGAGGCTAAAGAACTAGCGAAGATAATGGCTAAGTCCAGACTTACTGCGGCCTCGCGAAAAATAACTAATCGGCAATCGGCAATCGGCAATCGGCAATGATCTTACACGGTTGGGAGGCAATCTTTTTCTGGGTCTTTGCGCTCGGCGCCATTCTGGCGGGGCTGTTGACCGTTATGGCGCGGAACGCCGTCCACAGCGCGCTCTTTCTGATTTCGTCGCTGGTTTCAGTGGCGGCACTGTTTATCCTGTTGCGCGCAGAGTTTATCGCCGGTGTGCAGATACTGGTTTACGTCGGCGGCGTGATGGTTCTGTTTCTGTTTGTGATCATGCTGGTCAACGTCGGCGCCGAAGAGCGCGGACGTGATGAGATATTTAACGGCCCCAAGCAAGTCGCCGTCAGCCTGGCCTTTTGTTTGTTACTCGCCTTTGGCTTGTTGGGGGCAATCGGCGCCGGCGTTGATGCTTTGCAGAAACGAGATGCCGCCAAACTGGCTAATTCTGCCGCTCAGAGTACCTCCCAGGACCAACAGTTACCTGCGGCGGCAACCGGAACGTCGCGAATTACAGATGAAACCGGACGGGTGGGACGGAGTCTTTATCGTTACGCTTCGCTTCCTTTTGAGATCGCCAGTGTGCTCTTGCTCGTCGCAATAATTGGCTCTGTCATGCTGGCGCGCACGTTGAAGCAGGAAGCCGCCGCGGACGATGCTGCTCCTGAAGATCTGGCAACCGGGCGTTTACCAGAGTCGGGCATAACCGCCCCAACAGAAACCTGATGTTCAGCGCTCAAGTAATCGCTTTTTCCTATCCTTTGCTTTCATTCCTTTTTCAGGAGATGGCCCCTCAGGGACGTGTTGCTGCGGCCTTGAACAAGGCGCAGCATCCGGATCTGTCGAAGTTTCTGGTAATCGGCGCTCTGCTCTTTATTATTGGCGTCGCCGGTGTGCTTACCAGACGCAACATCATCGTCATTTTCATGTCGATCGAGTTGATCCTGAACGCAGCGAATCTGAATTTTATTGCTTTCTCGCGTTATCTTCAGGATACGGGCAATGTGAATGCACTTGCAGGACAGATATTTGCGATTTTTGTGATTGTTGTTGCGGCCGCCGAAGCCGCTATCGGCCTCGGCATCGTGATCGCTCTCTATCGGAATAAGGAGACGATCTGGGTTGATGAAATTGATCTGTTGAAATGGTGAAGATGTCAGTAGTCAGTGGTCAGTTGTTGGTCTTGGGACTTCGGCCTTTGGTCTTTGAAATTTGAGACCATTCGACGTAGCGACCAAAGACCAAAGACCCAAGTAACAACTGACGACTGACAACTGATAACCGACCACTGACTAACACGATATGCATCGTTACATTTGGCTAGTTCCCCTGCTTCCGCTCCTGGGCGCCGCCATCAATGGATTGTTTGGCCGCTGGCTTCGCTTTTCCGAGCGAATGATCGGGGGAATTGCCGTTGGCTCAGTTGCTCTTGCCTTTCTCTTAAGTCTCGGGGCCGTCTATTCCTATGCTTTCAGCGGCAATTCCGTTTGGCCAGAGCCCTACGTAACTACTCAAGGCGTCTTTACCTGGATTCCCGGGGGGGCGGTTCGGCTAACTGCCGGGCCGGCAGTTCACGCGGCGAATAGTCCGCCCGGATCAATACCGAACTCCAGTGTTTTGAATGTCGAGTGGAGTTATCAGCTCGATCCTCTATCCTCGATTTTCATGCTCGTCGTGACCGGCGTGGGACTGTGTATCTTTGTCTTTGCGACCGGCTACATGCATGGCGACGCGGGCTTCTATCGTTTCTTCGCGTACATGGGACTCTTCATGTTTTCCATGCTCGTGTTGGTGATGGGGTCGAACTTCGTGATGATGTTCGTCGGTTGGGAGGGGGTGGGACTCTGTTCGTATCTCCTGATTGGCTACTACTTCAGCCGCCAGGAGGCGGCAGATGCTTCCCGAAAGGCGTTTATCACTAATCGCATCGGCGACTTTGGATTCGCCTTGGCGATCTTTGCAGTCATCGCGACCTTCGGCACCGCCCAGTACACCAGCGTATTTGCACAAGCCAGAACATTTCCGATGGAGCTGCTAGGGCACTGGGGCATCCTTTCCTGGATTGCACTCGGCTTGTTCATCGGCGCCTGCGGTAAATCCGCGCAACTGCCTTTGCACGTCTGGTTACCCGATGCGATGGCTGGCCCAACACCGGTGTCCGCCCTGATCCACGCCGCGACAATGGTCACAGCGGGACTTTACATGGTCACGCGCACGAACGTCATTTTCCAACACTCAAAAACGATGATGCTGGTTGTCGCTTTGGTAGGAGCGGCAACCGCCATCTTCGCTGCCACGATCGGAATAACACAAAACGATATCAAGAAAGTGCTGGCCTACTCGACCGTGTCTCAACTCGGTTTCATGTTCATGGCCTGCGGCGTCGGGGCCTTTGTTATCGGCATCTTTCATGTAATGACCCATGCCTTTTTCAAAGCGTTGATGTTCCTTGGCGCCGGCAGCGTGATTCATGGCATGCATCACGAGCAGGACATGAGGCGGATGGGTGGGCTGAAGAAGTACATGCCTTATACCTACCTCACTTTCATGGCCGGGTGGCTGGCGATTTGCGGCATCATTCCATTCAGCGGCTTCTGGTCCAAGGATGAAATCCTGTGGAACGCGGCTTCGACGACGCAGATCCCGCTAGGCTGGGTAGTCTGGCTGGTGGGAACGATCGCCGCAATTTGCACGGCTTTCTACATGACCCGTCTGATGGCAATGACCTTCTGGGGCCGCGAGAAGTTTCTGGACAAACCGGCTGGTGGCGAAGCTGACGAGGCGTACGCTCACGGTTTTGATCTTGACATCGAACCGCACGATGCGCAGACAGAATCAGCCGGTGATCGACCCAGGCACGAGCCAGGCGAGCATGTTGGCCCCGTTCCGCATCGCGCATTGCACGCTGATCACAAACATGTCCCACATCGTCCTCACGAGTCGCCACCTTCGATGTGGGTGCCACTTGCTGTGCTCGCGGTTTTGGCGACTATCGGCGGATTTGTCGGCATCGGCACCGCCTTTACCGGGGGACGTCACGTCGGCGGCCGGTTGAACATCGTCAACTTTCTGGAGCCGATTATTTGGAACCCGACAACGGGTGAATTCGGAGGTAGTGCGGGTGAAGCACAGGCTGCGACAGAGGGCCATGAGACGTCCCAGAACGCCGAGACTGCGGGTGGGAAGAGCGAGCTTGCATCATCGGGTTTTAACCTGGCTCATACCGTGGCCAATGCAGTTGGCAATCATAGAGCCGCCGAATGGGTATTTATCCTTATTTCACTGCCGGCAGCCGGCATCGGTATAGGCCTCGGATTTCTCTTTTACGTTAAAGATCCTCGTCTGCCTGACATCTGGGCAACCCGCCTCGGACCGCTCTATCGAGCCAGCTTAAACAAGTACTGGGTTGACGAGTTCTACGGATGGGCCATCACGCGTCGCACGATGGACGCTGCACGCGCCGTGTTTGCATTTGACTCAAAAGTGATTGATGGGGGCGTCAATGGTTCCGCCTGGCTGACGCGATTGACAAGCCGGCTTACGGGCGGCGCGGACAAATATGTAGTCGATGGTCTGGTTAATACAGTGGCGGCTTTTATTATTAGGCTGATGTCTCCATTGCTGCGGGCAGCCCAGACCGGGCTTACACAGAATTATGCCCTGGTGATGGTGCTCGGACTGGTAGTCGCGGTCGCGCTCTTTTATGGGGTTGACATTATCAAACAAGTGTCGCTAGGACGCTAAGAGAGTCGATGAGCGGTCAGGTTTGAACTCTGCTCGGAATGGTCCGCAACGCTACTGACCACTGAACGAATGACGACTAACCAAATATGAACAACTACATTCTCTCAATCATTACGTGGTTGCCGGCAGTGGGCGCCGTAGTCATTCTCGCGCTTTTGAGAAAGGGCCAGTCCGACTTGATCAAGAGGGTCGCGACTGCCTTATTCGCCCTGGATTTCATCGCTTCGTTGTGGTTGTTCAAATACGATAGTGCGGTTGGCGGAATGCAGTTTCTCGAAGACCACCAGTGGATCCCCATCATCGGGGCGCGCTATCAGATGGGCGTCGACGGTGTAGCCATACTACTGATAACGCTAACGACGATCCTGGGTGTTATCGCGGCCCTCTCATCCTGGAACTACATTCAAAAACGCGAGAAGGAATATTACGTCCTCCTGTTGTTGCTCCAGACCGCTGTTCTGGGTGTTTTCGGATCGATGGACCTGTTCCTTTTCTACCTCTTCTTTGAGGTTGGACTGGTGCCCATGTACTTCCTGATCGGGATTTGGGGTGGCGAGAATCGCCTCTACGCCGCAATTAAGTTTTTCCTTTATACGTTGGCGGGTTCAGTGGTGATGCTGCTCGGCATTCTGAAAGTATATTTCCTTACTCAAGATCCGGCTTTTATTGCAAGAATCTCGCAGACCGCCATTGGCCTGCTTGCCGGGAACCAGCAAGCTACTGAATTAGTATCGCGCACTGTTCAGGCAGCCGCACAAAATGGCACCGGCACATTCAATATTGTGTACCTCCAAGCCCTCGGGTCGACATTATCCACGCCGGGCCAGGTGGTCTCTACTCTGGAAGTATTGCTTTTCTTCTCTTTTGCACTCGGTTTTGCAATCAAGGTTCCCATGTGGCCGTTCCACACCTGGCTGCCCGACGCCCACGTGGAAGCACCCACAGCGGGCTCGGTAATCCTCGCTGGTGTGCTGCTGAAACTGGGAACGTACGGATTCTACCGCTTCAACATCCCGATGTTTCCCGCCGCTTCGGCTGATGAAAGATTCTTCGGATCGTTCGGCGTGCGCAGCGTGATGGTTTTTCTGGCGCTCGTCAGCATTATCTACGGCGCGCTGGCCGCGATGTATTTTGTGGTGAAGAAAGATGGCGACGTCAAGAAGCTAGTGGCTTACTCTTCGGTATCATCGATGGGCATTGTGATGCTCGGCCTATTCGCGCTGAACCCGAATGGACTGAATGGCGCGGTATTGCACATGGTCAACCACGGAATCTACTCCGCCGCACTGTTTCTGCTGGTTGGAATAATTTACGAGCGCCGGCACACACGAAACGTGGCAGAGTTTGGCGGCCTGTCGCATGTTATGCCGGGATATGCGGCAGTCTTTCTGGCAATGGCCATGACCGCGATCGGTTTACCGCTTCTGTGCGTTTTCATTTCCGAGTTTTTGGCGCTTAGAGGCGCATTCGAAGCGAATGTAATCTGGGCTGCGGTCGGCGCGCTGGGAATCATTCTAAACGCGGGATACATGTTGTGGCTCTATCAAAGAATGTTTTTCGGGAACATCGAGAATCCAAAGAATGAAAAGCTAAGCGATCTGAATATTCGCGAATGGATTTATATGACTCCGCTGGTCATTCTCTCGCTATGGATAGGTGTGTATCCAAAAGGGTTCCTGGATTATATTCAAAGGCCTGTCAATTCAATTGTCAGACACGTGCGACCAACATACCCGATCCCCTCAATGCCAACCGTGCCGGGAGCGCCACAGCAGGCAGCGGTGGAAAGAAAGTAGGAACTATACGACCTATAGGACCTATTTAGGATCTGACCAAAAATGCTTCTTCAAGCTAACGCTACAGGGCTCTTTAACCTCCCCGATCTTCAGCTAATCGCGCCGGAGCTGATCCTGACCGTGTGCGCCTGCGTAGTGCTGGTGATGGAAGTGGTTTTGCCTTACCGCAAAAGTAAACTCACCGCATATTTCGCCTTGATAGGAATTCTTCTTGCCGGGGTCGCCCTCGGATCTCAGTGGTGGTATAACCGCGATCTCCTGCCTTTAGACGGCTTTTATGGCATGGTGCGCATCGATGGCTTTGCCCTGCTCTTTAAGAGCATTTTTCTGATCGCCGCCGCTCTCGCGATCGCCATTTCCACACGCTATCTCGATATTGAAGGCGAACAGCATGGGGAGTACTACGCACTGGTGTTGTTTGCCACCGTGGGGATGCTGTTTCTGGCCTGTGGCTATGATCTCATCTCGCTCTACGTCAGTCTTGAATTGATGGCCCTGACGTTCTACGTGCTCGTAGCGTTTACGAAGCGCGAGAAACGTTCAAATGAAGCAGCCATGAAGTATTTCCTCCTCGGCGCCTTCTCGTCAGGCATTTTGCTTTATGGCATGTCGCTGCTCTACGGAGTTGCCGGCTCAACCAATGTTGGCGAGCTTGGCCGGGGCATTGCCGAGGCAGTCCAGACCGTCCAGACTACGCCGCCTGGCGAGTCTTCGCTCAGACCAATGCTTTTGTTGGGAATGATTGCGCTAGCCGCGGGCCTCTTCTTCAAAATAGCTGCTGTGCCTTTTCACATGTGGGCCCCGGACGCGTACGAGGGTGCGCCCACGTCCGTGACGGCTTTTTTATCAACCGGTTCCAAAGCCGCAAGCTTTGCTCTCTATGCGAGAATCTTCTTCGAGGCTTTACCAAGCATGCGCACCGACTGGGCCCCATTGTTGGGACTCGTCGCAGCCATCACCATAATGGTTGGTAATTGGGCCGCGGTTACCCAGGAAAATTCCAAACGACTACTCGCTTACTCCTCGATATCCAATGCCGGTTATTTATTACTTGGCCTGGTCGCGGCGAATAGCTACGGCTACATTGGATTAGTTGTTTATCTGCTCGTCTACACATTGATGAACATGGGTGCCTTTGCCATCATCATCAGCCTGCGTCGACGCGGAATAATAGGTGATAACGTCGATGATTTGACGGGACTTGCGCAGAAATCACCGGCCATGGCCGCCATGATGGCAATATTTATGCTATCGCTCGGGGGCTTGCCGGTGACCGGCGGATTCATTGGTAAATACTTTTTATTTGGTGGATTGATTCAACGCGGCAGCGCAGACGGTAAGAGCTGGTACTACTGGCTGGCGATCTGGGCGATCATCAACACCGTCGTTTCCTTCTACTATTACGCAAGGTTCATAAAGGTGATGTACCTGGGCGACCGCATTGCGGATGACAAGCCGTTGAGTCTTTCCCCTGCCCTCCAAACTGCGCTGGTCGTTGCCCTGGTCGGGGTTATTTTTGTCGGCATCTACCCTCAGCCGATCATAAGCCTGGCCCAGAAATTCACTGCACCGCTGGGCGCTATTGGGTCGGTAGCGAAATAGTGTTTCAATTGCAGCCAGTAGTAAAGACGGCGATGTTTTGGCCTGAAAGCATCGCCCTTTTTATGTTTTTCTACTACTTCCTGGCAGCGATTGTTATCTGGCTCGGTCTACAGTCGCTGTTGAGCGGCCTGCGCTATTCTTCTTACGTGCGACGGGAATGCGCACTCACGCCTCCTGAGTTCACGCCTTTCGTCTCGGTCATCGCCCCCTCTCGCGGTCTTGATCCCGGCTTGAAAGAGAACCTGACCGCGCTGTTCGTTCAGGATTATCCGAATTACGAGATTGTTTTTGTAACGGGCCATCAGTCTGACCCTTCAGTTGCGGCGATTGAGGAGGTCAGGCGCAGTCTTGCTGACGAGAAAATTCCGACGACCCTTGTATTTGCGGGTCAGGCAATTGACAGCGGACAGAAGGTCCACAATTTGCGCCATGCTGTCACCGGAATCAATCCTCGCAGTGAGGTCATGGTTTTTGTTGATGTGGATGCGCGGCCGGAAACTAATTGGCTCAGATCATTGGTTGCGCCTTTACATGATGAACGGGTCGGCGCCGCTACGGGATATCGCTGGTACCTTTCACGCCAGGGCGGTTTGGCTTCACAACTCTTGTCGGTTTGGAACGCCTCGATTGCTTCAGCCCTGGGTGAGCGCAGCGAGAAAAACTTCTGCTGGGGAGGTTCGACAGCCATCAGGCGTTATACATTTGAAAAGCTGAAGCTGCGGGAGCGTTGGCGCGGAACAGTATCGGACGACTTTACTCTCATGCGCGTTCTGCGGGAAGCAAATCTGCCAATCAAGTTTGTGCCTGCATGTTTGACTGCATCTTTTGAAGACTACCACTTTCAGCAACTGTTTGAGTTCACCACAAGGCAATTGCAGATCACGCGTGTGTATGCGCCACAGTTTTGGCAATCGGCGCTGGCCGGAGGGGTGCTTTTCAATTCCTTCTTTTTTGGCGGTCTTGCCCTTGTCGTTGCCCGAATGGTGTTTGGCTACTCTGTCTTTACTCTGCTCATTTTGTTAGGCATCGTCTTTATCCTTGGCGCCGCCAAGGCATATGTTCGCTGGCATGCTGTTTCGATCCCCCTGGCTGGTTACCGCACGGAAATGCGAAGGAGCTTGCCTGCGCATATCTTGTTGTGGCCGTTTGGGTCCTTGCTCTTTCTTTACAACGCGACGATCGCGGCGTTCTCCAGAAGAATAGTCTGGCGCGGCATTGGCTATGAATTGAAATCACCTACCGAAGCTGTCATTATTTCGCGTGAATAGCAAACCTTATGACAAACAAAGCAACTCAATTTGTTCAACTACTTCGCTCAACCAGGCGTGAAAAGCGGCTGGGTACGGCGATACTGTTTGTCACCTCACGCTGCAATGCTTTCTGCAAGACTTGTTTCTATCACGAAGAACTTAATCATCCAGGCGACATGACTTTCGCCCAAATCGAGAAGCTCTCGCGCACAATGCCGGCGATTACGGATCTTTGGCTCTCTGGAGGCGAACCCACGTTGCGACGTGACGTGTCAGAAATCATCGACATGTTTGTCCGTAATAACGGAGTCAAACGAATCATTATTCCTACCAACGGGCTGATTAAATCCCGCGTCTTTGAAATCGTTGATCGGGCATTGCGCCTCAATCCGGAAATAGATCTTTATCTAAATATCGCGCTGGACGGTTACGGCAAGACTCATGATCAAATTCGCGGGGTGCCGGGCCACTGGCAGAAGACGCTCGAGTGCATAGAAGCGATCTATCCCCTGAAAGATGAGTACGGCGATCGGTTAAGGCTGAACGTCAATACTGTAATCTGTGCAGACAATTACACCGAGATTGAAAAACTTGCGGACTTCATGTGGCAGAGTTTTCGCCTGGATGGACAGTATTTCAACATTGTCAGAGGCGACACGCTCGTGGGTGATGAGATCAAGCAAGTCCCTCCCGCCGCGTTACCGCGCCTTTATTCGTATGTTGCCCAGCTGACAAAGCGCTATGGCGATCGCATGTTCGCGGCCGATGACGCGAGCAAACGATTTGTGAAGAACGTTGCTTATGTCGGCACGATTACCACTCACTATCGGACGCAGCACGCAAACTTCCAACAGTCAACGGCCTGGGCCTTTCCCTGCACGGCCGGACAGACGACCGTAGTAATCGATTACAATGGCGATGTACGTGCTTGTGAGCTGCGCGACAAATTTGCCAGCCTTCCGGATTACGATTACGACTTCAACGCCTTGTGGGCCGCCAGGGAACGGCAGGTTGAACTGAATGCGATTGATGGCGGCAAGGCCTGCTGGTGCACACACGTCTGCTTCATTCACGACTCATTACGTCACTCGCGGCGTGGCCTGCTCTACGAAGTACCCAGGAATTATCTGAAGCGGGAAGCCTGGTAGGGCACCGGATGTCAGACCGCGACGAGGAAGAAACCAACCGGAAAAGCGGGATTGCCTATGCAGCAGCGCTTGCACTGTTTGCATCGGTGGTGGTCTTTTGCGGCTTTGGGTGGTTACTCGACCGCTGGCTGGGTACCGCGCCATGGTTCCTGGGCGGCGGCGTCGTACTGGGGGCGACAGTCGGATTGTTCGAATTCTTTCGTCTCAGCTCAAGAACGTATTAGCCGCAAATTAACGCGGATGACGCGGATCAGAAGAGTTAGAGGGCCTGGAGGCTGAGAGTGAAAGCGCTGCCTTTTCTATCCGCGTGATCCGCGTTCATCTGTGGCTGATTCTGCATCTTTTTACGATCCGCAGGCGATGCTCGACAAATATCGAATCCGCCGTGTAAAATCGCCAACTTTGTTGAATGAACGATAACTCAAACAGTAGCGCTC
>DASQPD010000070.1:0-6256 GCA_035644135.1 Pyrinomonadaceae bacterium | reverse complement strand
CGCGTTGTTATCGGTATGGTCGAAGTGCCAGTGGGTGTCGATGACGTATTTCACCGGAGCGTTGCCAAGGCCATCGAGAGCTTCTTTGAGCTTTGGCCAGGCGGGCAAAACGAAACTATCCACCATGAATTTGCCGTCGGGGCCGTTGACGACTGTCACGGCTCCGCCGGGGCCGTCGAACACAGTGACATTCTCAGCAAGCTTTTGCGTTTCCATGGGAACGGCGTTGAACTTGGCGCGCATATTCGCGAGCAGGTCGGCCGCCGAAGGCGATTGTTGCGCGTAGGCCGCGGTGGAGGCGCGGAGCAGTCTCGCGGAAAAGAGGTGCGCCACGAGAGCGCTGCCTGCCAACGTCACTGAATATCGTAACATTTCGCGACGTGAGGTTTCCTTCTGTAAGAAATTTAAGTTCATGTTCGTTAGTCCATTCTTTCGGTCAGGGTTTGTTGTCATACCCCACTAGATGCTTCGGGCTCTAATTAGTGAAATTGTTTGTTTTGTTGTCTGTGATAAGATATCCAAATAGGATGGCGCGATGGAGCTTCGCCAAATTCGGTCATTTCTTTCTATCGCCGAGACTCTACACTTCGGGCGTACGGCGGAGTTGATTCACCTCAGCCAACCAGCCTTAAGCCTTCAGATACGAGCTCTGGAGGAGGAGGTCGGCGCGCGACTCTTCGAGCGGAACCGACGCAAAACAACGCTCACCGCGGCTGGCTTCGCCTTTCGCGATAATGCCGCTGCAGCGCTCTCGCAATTGGAGCAAGCGATTGGCAAGGCGAGGCTGGCTGCCAAAGGAAAACTGGGACTATTGCGGATCGGCTTCATCTCAACTGCGGGAAGTGAGATTGTGCCTAATATCATTCGTCAGTTTAGAGGGTTAAATCCCGAAGTAGTGTTCTCTTTGCGCGCTATCACCACGGCGGATCAGGTACAGATGCTGGAGACCGGGTCGCTCGACATTGGATTTCTTCGTCTGCCCATTGGCGGGCACTCGGCCCTCGATGTTGTCCCAGTGCATCGCGAACCGTTCGTACTCGTGGTACCCGGGTCTCACAAACTGGCAAAAAGGAAAAGGGTGCGCCTAAGCGAAGTGTCGGGTCAGGACTTCGTGATGTATGAGCGTACCCATGCTCCTGGATTCCACGATCTAATCTGCGGGATGCTTCGCGATGCCAGGAGTGTTCCCAACGTTTCCCAGACCGCAGCAGAGATGTCAACGCTGATCTCGCTAGTTGAGGCGCACATGGCTGTCGCCATTTTGCCCGCATCAGCTGTCAAACATAGCGTTGCTCCGGTAATTGCTTGTGAAATTGTTGACCAGATACCGATGTCTGAAATTGGTATCGTTGTCAGTAAACGAGTTCGAGCGGCAGTCGTAGACAACTTTAGATCTTTCGCTCTAAAAAACTTAGGTCGGGCAAGGAACTCTTTGCACGCTAATCGGAGTTGACTTCGGCGCCGAATATTCCGGGCAGTGTTACCGCTGGTGCGACGGCTGAGATATAACACGGGATCACCCTGCGGGATCAACGCGTGGTGAAATGCTTAACAGTGCTCTTAACTCCGTCGCCCGTACCATTGGCTTCCATTGAATCGACCGTGTAGTAGTAGGTCGTCTTAGGCTGGAGGCCGTCGATGCGTACGCGGAAAACAGTTTCAGCATGGTTAGGGTTCAGCCTGATTGGAGATTTTGCTGTCTGGCTAAGGTCGTTGGGATTCGTACCGTAGTGCACCACTCCGTAATGCTCGGGCGATCCCCCAGGGTTGTTGGTTGTCCACCTGACAATCGTAAGATAGGAGTCAGCCCGTTCAATTTCTGGCCCTTGAGTGATCTTGACGCTCTCAGCTTTTTTGGTAGTAGGGCTCAGCTGCGCGGCCGCTGGCGTTGAGTAGAATTGACTACCCACGATTACCGTCATCGCCAAGTTTAGAAGCAGTCTGTTCACGGGATGATTGCCTGACTGGGCTCTTCCTCTTGGTTTCTCCGTGTTCCTCGCATCAGCGGTGGCCTCTTACGTTACGGAATAGCCGGGCTCGGGGCAGGCGCAACGTTGCAGACGGCCGATGCGCAGGGCGGTAGAGGCGGAGTGGGGATCAGGAACTCGTTACCTTGGGTCGCAGCCGAACCACCCGTCATGCAAGTGCCCGTAAAAGCATCACTGTTAGCATAGGGTCTGGTGAAACCATCGGTGAGTGTTTGCAGAAATGCCACGATCTGGTTCTCCTCCTCATCCGTCAGGCCGAGGTTACCGGTGGTCATATCTATGTTGTTCCGCACTTCTGGCACAGGCCAGCAGTTTACTTTTTCGATCGTCCCATCCGGGCAATGTCCGGAAGTGACATTGTACGGATATACGTCGCGCGTGTTATAGAAGTGGACGAGTTGCTTCAGGCTTTTAATGTAGCCGTTGTGAAAGAACTCCTTCTGGAAATAGCCTACATTCTTGCCGTTCACGATCGCGCCCGGTGCCTCGGTGGTGGGACATTGTGGAGGTGCCATCGCCACATTGCGCGCCGTCGACACTTGGAATTGGCCGTCAACAGTCGGCGCTAGCGGTGTCCAATTCTGGTTCGGGTTAGGAGCGGACCCGAACCCGCTTCTGAGGAAGGTCCCCATGCCGAGGTCTCGATAGGCGAAGCCGAGGGGATTAGCGATGAACTTGAAGGCATCGGGCTTCGTCTGATAGTAGAAGGCAACCCTGGGGTTAAGCGGGACCCCTTCATTGGCCGAGCCGAAGCAGGTGAAGATAGGAGGGTTCGCCGCCGCGGCTGTGCTGGTATCGACTTGATCTGGCTTCAGAGTCGTCCCTCTTCCATCAACGTGGCACGAGTTACAATTAGCTTTGCCTTTGAATAGGTTGTAACCCGCCATCTCGTCTTGAGTCATAGTGTATTTGCCTTTTACGAAGGCGTCGAATTTCGAAGAGAAAGCGCTGACCTGCACGGACTGTTCGTATGCGTCAATCGATTGCCCCCAGTGGTTATAAGCCTCGTTGGCGCGGAGGCGGTCTTGCGGTTTTAGCTTAACCGGAGTGGTGTCCCCGCCGAACGACGCAGCCCCTCCTGGCGTTGCGCAGATCCTCTCAATGTCGCGTGGGACCTTGATGTCTAAGGAACCCTTGCCCCATACCGTCTCAAAGAGAGGTCTGTAAGCCGACTGCGAAAGCTTGTAGGCGATGCAGGCAGTGTCAGGGTTACCCATTTCCTGAGTATCGACAGGAGGATGCTGTGCCTGTTCGGCGTCGGGGTTCCGCAGCCGAAATCCAGTGGAGCGTGAATCCCAGAAATTCCCGCCAAAGAAAAGAGCCTGGTCTTGGTTGTACTGAAGGACCGGGAAGAACGGTGAATAGGTGTATCTCTGCGCCGTTCGCTTGCCAGCCCGAAAGTGAACCGTTCCGGGATAGGCGATCATCGTCAGATTCACTGACGGGATCGGTCCGCTAAAGGCGACATACGGCATATGGCAGGACGAGCATGCCTGGTTTTTGCCGGGTGACATGTTCCGGTCGAAGTTCATGAGCTCACCCAGCGTTTCTATCGCCTCAGTCCCGGTGTTCTGAAGGGTTGGCGGCTGACCTGTTAGAGTGGACGGTGGCAAGGCGCGCCAGCGCGCCAGCGCTCGTTTTTCGATGAAATCCACTTCCCGTAGAACCCTCGCGATCTCCGAGTTCAAATTGGACGGGAGAATACCTGGAGGATATGGGTTGTAGTCGGGTGGCAACTGTTGATGCGGTTTGCCGTCGGTGTCCTTTGCTCCGGTTGCCGCTGAACTGGCCGACTGGCCGTTAACGGTTTCCTGTGTTCCAACTGGCAGTGAAATGAGTCCAGTGCCGGTCAGGAGAGCAACGATGGACGCTGATGATAGAAGCAACGTCGCGATCCATCTTATTTTTTCTCTCATACGCTAACTCCTTTCGTGAGTTCGGTCGGACGGACCGGACGGTTCGGAATGAATCTGGTGCCAGGTATGCTCGGTCGACAACAGATCGGATTACATTTGAGGGCTGCCTATGCTTTTCGGCTCCAGTGCAGGCGGTCGATTTGTAGATGGATGGACCGCAAAGTAATTCCATTCGGCGCTTCCCATTGAATGTTGTGTTGCCGATTTGAGTATTCACTTTGTCAAAAATACTACGCACCCCGCGGGCAGTGTGGCGGTTGTTTAGTAGTATTTTGCAATACACTTATGGGGTAATGCTCGCTCCCTTTTGGAGATACAAGAATGCACAACCGCCACGTACGGCTCAAAACCCTGCAGGCACCGCGCAGATTTTCCTCGCTCGCGTAGAAACACCAGCGGTCAAGCTGGTCAGATTTGGGTCATGCCGCCGTCGACGAAGAGCTCGACGCCAGTGACGTAGCTACTTTCGTCGGAAGCGAGGAAGGAGACCACTTTGGCTACTTCGTCCAAGGTTCCGGTGCGACCGAGGGGTATTTTGTCCGCGACGGTGTCGGCGTATTCTTTGATTTGTTCTTCCGTCATGCCGAGGGAATTGCGGTAGCCCGGAGAAGGAATCACGCCCGGACTAATAGCGTTCACTCGGATTTTGCGGTCTTTGAGATCCGTGGTGAAGGTGCGCGCGAAGGAACGCACGGCGGCTTTGGATGCGCTATAGACGCTGAACGCGGGCGGGCCTGTAGTCGCAACGATCGACGCATTCAGAATGATGGAGCTTCCGTCCTTAAGAAGCGGGAGCGCCTTTTGCACGGTGAAGAGAAGACCCTTGACGTTGGCGTCGAAAATCTTGTCGAAGTGCTCTTCGGTGATTGCGCCGAGCGGTGCGAATTCTCCGGCGCCAGCATTGGCAAAGAGAACGTCGATGTGGCCTTTCTGCTGCTTTACGGTGGCGTATAACCGATCAAGATCGGCGAGATTTGAGACGTCGCCTTGCACCGCGGTAACGCTCTTGCCGATCTGCTTCACTGCTGCATCCAGTTCGCTTTGACGACGGCCCGTGATGAAAACGTACGCGCCCTCGGCAACGAAGCGTTGCGCCGTGGCGAGACCGATTCCACTATTGCCTCCCGTGATGACTGCAACTTTTCCTTCCAGCTTACTCATGAGGGTTCTCCTGTTTGATTCGCCTTTCACGCGCGACGACTATGCGGCGCTTTGCAATTCGGTTGTCAGATGCCGTGGTGCAAGCAAATCTCCCAGCCCAATCCGACGAAGAAGCTCAGCGCGGACACGGTCCGAAACAATATTGACCACTTCCGCGCCATCCTGCGTCGGATCGTAGTGCACACGGAACGGTCGCTTGCCAAAGGGGGTGTCGACCACTTTGACGATAGCGTCTGCAACCCCATCGACATTCGCATCAGGAGGCACGATGGAGGCGAAACCCTTGAGCACGTCGTCCGCGAAACCCTTGTAAGGACCCGCTTCGTATTCAGCGACTCGTGCTTTGTCTGCGGGAGAACCGGCATGCGCGAAGTGGTTCGTGCCACCGGTGAATGCGCCCGGAACAATGATGGAGGTCTCGATCCCCCACCGAGTCAGTTCACGCGCGTAGACTACGGCCAAAGCATCCATCCCGGCCTTGGCCGCGAAGTACGGCGCCAGATAGGGTGGCGTTCCGCCCGCGGAGCTGCTGCTCGACACCCAAACTACAAGACCCCTTCTTTGCTTGCGCAACTGAGGCAATGCCGCACGGTTCACGCGCTGCGTGCTCAGGACATTGACGTCATACAACTCAGCGAGTTGTTCGGGCGTGAACGCTTCGGCCGGACCAAAAACCATGTGTCCGGCGTTGTGAATCACCACGTCGAGGCGACCGTCCTTAGCAATGATCTCCTGGATGGCTGCGTCACAGGATTCCTGCGACGAAACGTCCAGTTCGATGGCACGTAGATCGACATTGTTATCCTTGGCGAACTTTTTCGCCTCTTCGACCTGTGGCGCATTACGGCCCTTGGTCTCGCGCATGCTCGCATAGACAGTGTGACCTGCCTTTGCCAAAGCGCGTGCAGTCAAAGCGCCAAACCCACTCGAGGCGCCGGTGATGATGATGATCTTCTTCATGTTGAATTTTTCTTTCTGGTTCGAATTTTGAGATGCAATAAAATCAAGATTTGAAAAAAGGTCAGGCGAAGCCGCCATTGGCACGCAGCGCCTGCGCGTTTACCCAGCCGCCGTCGGGTCCGGCGAGGAATGACACGACGCCAGCGATGTCTTCCGCCTGTCCTAATCGTTCCAGCGGAGGAAGTTTTTTGAATTGTTCGATCTGCGCTTCGGTCTTTCCCTTTAGAAACA
>DASQPD010000069.1:0-6975 GCA_035644135.1 Pyrinomonadaceae bacterium | reverse complement strand
ACGAGTTCTTGCCGATATCGATGCCGATCGCGGCGATCGCGGTATTGGCTGTCTGAGACATGGCGTGCTCCTTGTCTTTGGCGCCCCTTGCCAGCTTCGCTTGCTGGCGGGGCAGGAGCACGGCCGGACCATCCCATTAGCGGACATCCAGCGCCGCGTTCCAGGAAGCCCATTGTCTCGGCCCAAAAACACGAAAGCTTTTGCTCCAGACTCCGGAGTGAGGCGGCGGGCGAGATGACCCAAAAGTCCATACGCGCCGCGTGCTATGCGACCTTAGAAAAGCGCTTGAGCATCGCGCCGGTTAATTCTCTTGGCACCCATTGCGCCTCGCCTTCTTGGGACTGACAAAATTCCGCCGGGTCAACTCTAAATCAATAGGAATTATGGAAACGCCAAGCCGGGCAGCTTCTGACGTCGAAGGAGGTCGCGTCGCCTGGAATTTATAAGTACGCGACCGAAGCAGAAACTAGCAGAGAGCGGGATTTAAAAAAAATGACCCGTCCTCCGATACTGTTCGTAGTTCGATCTCCAAGATTGCGCAGGGGCCTTAGAATTTTCTCCGCGCCTTTCCGCACTCGTACCTTTCGAACCGATCCGTGTTGCCATATTGAACGACCATTACTCCGGTTGAGCGGCTGATGTGATGGAAATATGCAGTCCCGTCGGATGCCTTGGAGCTGGTGTGTAGACTAGCAGCCTGTCGGACTTAACGGGATAGGTAGCTGATGATAGCTACGACTGCTTTGCGACGCGACCAGCGTCGCGGTCGCGGCACTGGGCTCAGGCGTCCCGAAAAAGCAGGCCGGGGCTGTGAGCCTGGTCTCCGTTTCAAGATCCATAAAAACGGTTGCGGCAGAGTCAGTGCGAACTTAACATGCGAGACGGCCTCGATAATCAGCTGCCTTCGTGTACCGCTAAACGAGTACAAGTTTGGACGCGGAGGTGCACAAACACCATGCATTCGACGAGCACATCTCATCGAAACCCGCACACGCCTCACGCCGTTGACAACGCCGACTGGCTGAAAACCGTGGCAATCATCTCGGTCTCGATCGGCCATTTCGGCCATTTCTTCGTGGAAGACGACCGCTGGTGGAGCGTTTTCGGACGCCTCGCGGCTCCAACGTTCTTCTTTCTTATGGGCTACGCGCAGACCAGGACCGTCCCGCTACACTGGATCTGGCTCGGTGTCATCTTGACCCTGCTCGAAAGCTGGAATGCAAAATGGACATGGGTAGCACCGAACGTTCTTTTGAGCTTGGCGCTCATCCGCAGTGCACGGCCCTACATGCAAATCCTTTTGCAACGTCACGGTTGGGCCGCCTTCGCCTTCCTCGTTTCCGCACTTTTCGCGGTATCGTCGATAGCGGGCAAGATTGTCGATTATGGCTCGGAGGGATGGTTGTGGGCCCTGTTCGGCTTATGCCAACGCATGTATGTCGACAGCAGATCAGCTACCGACGTGGATGGCCCAGCCCAAAGCTCGGCACCGCCCGCACCCGCGATGAAGGAGAACGCGGGACTAATGCGACTGCTGGCCTGCTTTGCCGCCGTGGTCGCCTACGTTTGGCAGGAACAAAGTGAATACTCGTTTCCTCAAATCCAGTTCGCCGTCTTCATTTTCGGCATCGGCGTTTGGTCCGCGAGCCTGTGTCAGTTCCTGCGCGGCCCGAGCCGCATCCGACCGCCTGAAGCCATAGCCGGCGCCCTGCGCTTCATCGGTCGGCACACTTTGGAAATCTACGCAATCCAGCTTGCCGGCTCCGAACTCCTTGTAAAGCTGGTGCCCGATCTCGCCCCCTGACCGGAAAACGGCACTTCTTGCTTTGCTTCGACTAAGGGTTCGAATGTCGGCGACGCTGCTGCGTTAAGATCATTGGCATGAGCATTCGCGACCCTGAAAAGAATTTTGAGGTCCTGTGGGAGACCTTTAACAAAAGATACCCATTTTTCCAATTGAGGAACGTCAATTGGAAAAAGCAGCATGACACCTACAGATCAAGAGTCACAAGCAAGACCAGCGATGACGAACTCTTCGAGATCTTTTGCCAAATGCTCGATCCGTTAAATGACGGGCATGTAGAGTTGAAGGCCAAAGCAAGTGCGCATCGGAAGAAACGATACTTCACCCCGGAAAAACAGCCCAGATTCAGGCAGGAATTCACGACCCGCGAGATTAGGCAGCTCTTCAAAACGACCGAAAAGACTCTTGTCGACAATTGTTTCGGTAGGCCTGCGGCGACCGAGGCCTGGATGCTTCGCTACTGCAGGTCTCAGAAATTCGGCTACATTCGGATTCTCGAGTTGGAAGGCGTTAGTAACCGGAGACTGACTGCTGCTCTTGACAAGATTGCCCGTGACTTCAGGGACCTGAAAGGGATTATCATTGATATTCGCGACAACCCCGGCGGGGAGGATAGTATTGCGATCGCGATCATCAATCGCTTTTGCGACCGCAAGCGGGTCGCTTTTCACAGGAAGACGAAGATTGGCCCAGGCAAAGATGACTTTACGCCCCTCAAGACTTGGTACCTCGAACCGCAAGGTGACGTACAATTCACCAGGCCAATCGTGCTCTTGACTTGTGATTCCGTTTTTAGCGGTGGAGAGGCGTTTGCACTTGCGATAAAGGAACTGCCTCATGTTACGATCATAGGCGATCATACGAACGGCATATTCTCGTATCAACTCGAGAAGAGACTCCCCAATGGCTGGAAGTACTGTTTGTCGTACCAAGTGTACCTTTCAGCCGACATGGTGTGCTACGAAGGTAAGGGCGTACTAGTCGACATCAAGCTGCTTAACAAGAAGACCGATATTGAAAACGGCATCGATCCGTTGATTACCCGCGCATTGAAAGTGTTGAAGTCAAAGAACGCGGGACCGGCGAATAAGACGCGGGACCGGCGAATAAGAGACGATTGATTGCGCGGGCTTCGTGTTTTCCGTTGGATCAGCGCGCTCGAATAGCTTTATCCAGAAGGAAAAGGAGGCGTACATCAGCTTGACCCCGACAAGTGCGGACTGCCCGTGCCGGGAACGATGCCCAATTCTGGCATTGCCTAGCTAACAAGCACTATGCATGATCGATAACGCATCCCCGAAAAAGGGCGATGAACAGGCGATGAACACCACAATCGGCAGATGTTCAAAGAGCCTGATTCAAGATCGCCCCGCAGGTGATGGCGGTGAAACTGATGAGCCGCGCCGCTGCGATATATGCGGTCTGCGCGTTTCCGGCCCAGGAACGACGGCCTGAGTTGGTAGTCTGAAAAAAGACGAGGGCGGAACACTCAAGTTGGTGGTCCGGGGAAACAAGGTCTTCTGCTCAAGGGATGCCGAACTATGATCATCGAGTCGCCCTTACAGTTGATTTTTCGTAATTTGTTTTATCGTCTTCCGGCTTTTGCCGGAAGGCACGACGTGTTTCTAAAGTTGGAAGGGTTCAATATAACGGGCTCGATCAAGGTCAAGACTGCGATAGGGCTTGTCGAGGACTTGGAACGGCGAGGGATTGCCAAGCCAAACGAAACCGTATTGGTCGAATCGTCATCTGGAAATCTCGGGCTAGCGCTTAGTTTGATATGTGCCATCAAAGGCTACAAATTTATTTGCGTGACCGATCCAAACGCCAATCGCGCGACTTTAAGAGGTATGGAACTCTATGGGGCAAAGGTTATAGTAGTTGAAGATCGCGACTCCGCTGGGGGATATTTGGGAAGCAGGCTAGAGAAAATCGATCAAATACTGCGATCGGAGCCCAACGCAGTCTGGCTCAATCAATATGCTAACGTAGCCAACAAAAATGTTCATGCCGAGCAAACGGCAAATGAGATTGCGCGCGAATTTGACAAGGTCGATTGGGTTTTTGTTGGGAGCGGCACTACCGGTACCCTGGCCGGGGTCTCGGAACGACTTCGGGCAGAATTCCCTAGGATCAAAGTTGTGGCCGTCGAACCAGTAGGCTCTGTCACGTTCGGAGGCAGGCCCGGCAAAAGAAACATCCCTGGCATTGGCGCGAGCGTGAGACCAAAGCTTGCGGACCTCGCCAAGCCGGATAGAATCGTCGCAGTGAAGGAAGAAAGAACGGTTGAAGCTTGTCTTTCTTTCGTTCGAAATTATCACTTGCTTGTTGGGGGAAGCACCGGAACAGTCCTGGCCGCTGTACAGCAGCTAGCTCCAGAGTTCAGTCGCGGCGACACCATAGTCGCCATATCCGCGGATCTCGGCGAAAAGTACCTGGACACTATTTATGACCCCGCCTGGGTAGAGAAGGTCATTGTACCAGAAGATGACAGGCCCGCGCGAACCTATGCGTCCGTCTCGTCCGAGTGAGGCACAGAAAAGCGCTCGATCGCCGCGCCAACAGCCGGCGCCCTGGCGCAACGATATGCTATGGACCCGCCACCGTCGGCGCACGTTAACGAGTTGATTGACACGATCGGCGGCAAAAACAGTCGGGCGTAGATGGGAGAATAAAACATGCTATCCGCTCCCACTTTCCATGTTGTTCCCGGCTCGACGGTTAAGCGTGTAATTGACGACAACAAGAAGCAGGTTTTCGACGCTGTTGAGGCGGCATACCGTCTTCACGGTTCGGGAAATACTCTCAATCCGCACAGCTACTTCCTCCGATATCCGGATAGGCCCAGCGCCCGCATCATCGCGTTGCCAGCTCATCTCGGCGGTGCGGTTAAAAAAAGCGGCATCAAATGGATATCGAGTTTCCCTGAAAACAGGGCCAGTAACCTAGCCCGAGCGTCGGCAGTCCTGATTCTAAACGATGCCACGACGGGTTATCCGCTGGCCTGTATCGAGGCATCGCTGATCAGTGCTACGCGCACTGCCGTCTCTGCCGCGTCGGCAGCAGAGCAGATTTCCCCCAATCCCTTTAAAGGAACTCTCGGCGTAATCGGAACTGGCGTAATCGCTCGTACAACCGTCGAGTGGCTCTTATTTCGAAATTGGAAGTTTCGTAAAATCAGTTTGTACGATGTGGACCGCAAGGAGGCGGAGCACTTCAGCAAGTGGCTTCGCGATCATTACGACCTGCAGGCCGATATTCAAGATCGGTTGGAGGGCGCCATATCCGATTCTTCTTTGATACTATTCACCACGACTACGCTGGATCCCTATCTTTCCGATGAAAAACTGTTCGAGCACTGCCCCACTGTCCTGCATTTGTCGCTGCGCGACATTTGCGTGAATGTGATTCTCGCATCACAAAACATTGTCGATGATGTGGATCATTGCCTCAAGGCAAGAACGTCGCTCCATCTAACAGAAATGGCGACGGGAAATAGAGATTTTGTCTCCGGGAGTTTGGTGGATGTTCTAGAGAAGAAGCTCAAACCAGATCATGGCAAGCCTCGCATATTTTCGCCATTTGGGCTTGGTGTTCTTGATCTTGCAGTCGGCAATTTTGTACTTGAGGCAGCAAAATCGTCCGGCGCGGCAATTGCGCTACCTGACTTCTTCAGCAATTCCGCCCGATGGTGAAGAAGATGCAAGACTTTTCGAAATTCGAAATGCGTCAACCTCAAGCGCGGAGCACTCGCGCTGTTCCGAAGGATACAGGGCAGGTCATTCTCACTCAGGAACAAGCGAGCGGGCAGATTAACATGTCAGGTGTATGGAGTTGCAATGAGTGGGATCAACTCCAAGAAGTTATTTTGGGCAATCCGCTGAATGCGCGGTATCCTACGCCAGACCGAAGCACCCAGCTCGCAGAATTTCCTGACCGTTCATTGGCCGAAATTCCCCGCGGCCCTTTTCCTCAACAGATTATTGAAGAGACAGAAGAGGATTTGAATGGATTTGCCAAGATCCTGGAAGGCTTGGGCATCACCGTCAAACGTCCGGACACCTGGCCGCACGACGGCAAATTTTCCACGATCCATTGGGAAGCTCAGGGGTACTACAACTATTGTCCCCGCGATGTTTTGTTGGTCATCGGTGACCACATTATCGAAACGCCCAATGTCATCCGCAGCCGCGCCCAGGAAACGTTCGGCTATCGCACGTTGCTGATGGAGTATATGAAGTCAGGCGCAAAGTGGTACAGCGCTCCCAAGCCCATGCTCCTGGACTCACTCTTCGAGGGGGTTGATCCAAACAAGCCCACGCCACGCAACGATGAGCCGGCCTTTGATGCAGCTAACGTCCTGCGTTTTGGCGAGGATTTGATCTATCTGGTCAGCGCCACGGGCAACGAGTTGGGGGGACATTGGCTGCAGTCGATTCTAGGTGACAAATATCGGGTCCATTTCCTCAAAGATGTCTATTTTGGCAGCCATATCGACTCGACCCTTGTGGCCTTACGGCCTGGCTTGGTCCTCGCCAATCCTGCTCGTGTCAATGACGATACCCTGCCCAAAATCTTGAAGCAATGGAAAGTGATCTACAGTTCACCGATGGAGAACACAGACAGATATGATGCCGACTATCTGTCCAGATCCATTGGCAGTGACTGGATTGACATGAATGCATTCAGCGTCAATCCCAATTTGGTTGTGGTCGATCGAAATCAGCCGTCTCTGATAAAACTCTTGGAGAAGGAGGGTCTTGATGTGATCCCCCTAAAATTGCGGCACTCCAAACTGTTGGGCGGTGGACCCCATTGCGTTACCTTAGACGTCCGCCGAAATGGTACGCTACAGCGATACTTCGATTAAACGTAGTACCTTCGCCATGCTCAGGCAGCGAGCAACTATGACCTTTGAGGTCGAAGACCCAAGCGTCTCTGAGAACCTGGCAGTCTCTGAGAACTTGAGAGTCTAGACTAACGAGTACGTGAGGAAGAGCTTTGGCAGCAAGTTTTGCAATAACTGCCGTTGCGGTTTTCTTTGCACTGACGTTTGTAGCTTGGCGGCGCTACCGTTGGGCGGCTGAGAAAATGCCTCAGGCGGACACCTGCCCTTACAGCTTGACGGATGTATTTGGCGATAGCCACCTCGTGAACGTACCGCATCAGAA
>DASQPD010000068.1:0-7404 GCA_035644135.1 Pyrinomonadaceae bacterium | reverse complement strand
ACCGCCAAAGACGAAGTGTATCGACGCTTCAATGCGATAGCATCAAACTATGCCCGGCCTTACATTACCTGCAACGCTCCTGCCCCCGCTGTAACGGCTACGTCGGTATTATCGTTCGTGAGCCTGGACAGAATGTTCCGCTTCAAGCTGTAAACGGTCACTGCGTAAGGTGCAGCTATCGCATGGCGTGGATTGTGATTCAGAGCAAAGGTCGGTCTGCCGTTCGTGCGCATAGACGTTTGTCTACTCGATCTAATCTCCACTCGGTCAGTCGCGGTAGGGACCGCCCTTGCGAGCGGCCCCCCGCACGGATCCGTACGTGAGGGATTACCTCATACGGCTCTTACCTCGGGTTCATGTGACGACCAGCCGCTCGTTGGGATATGGATGCAGTATCCGTGCGGGAGGGAGCCAGTAGCGAATCAGCCGCGCCATGTATTGCCAACGTCTACGACGAAATTTCTGACTGCGTCGTCGCAACACGCCAAACCAGATGCGGCCCACCTCGTTTCGGAACCTGCCCAGACTAAGGCTGTTACCAGGTACCGCATGATAGTTGAGCCACCCCCAAACCACTGATCTCAGCCACGCGCCCATCTCGGCCACCGTACCGTGCATGTGCCTTTTGAGCTGCGCTTTGATCTCCAATAGCTTCGCGCGCATGCGCTTGACCATTGACTGTCGCTTGATAGTAAACGCTCCCTTCCGAGTCTTTCCGCAGTAATGCGTGAAACCCAGAAACGAGAACGTCTCCGGTTTGCCCAGTCCCGCCTTCGATCTCCTCTCAGCCGCAAAGCGACCAAATTCGATCAGGCGAGTCTTCTCTGGGTGCAGTTCCAAGCCGAACTTCCCAAGTCGCTCTTTAAGCTCCTGCAGGCATCGCTCAGCCTCCAACCGATGTTGGAAGCCGATGACGAAATCGTCCGCGTAGCGCACCACGATAACGTCACCCCGCGCATGGTGCTTGCGCCAGTGCGTCACCCACAGATCCAACACGTAGTGCAGGTACACATTCGCTAGAAACGGCGAAATGACCGACCCTTGCGGCGTACCCACTACCGTTTTAGACCACTTGCCCTCCTCGGATACTCCCGCCCTGAGCCATTTCCGTATCAGGCGCAGTACCCGACGATCCCCGACACGATGCTCGATAAACTTTATCAGCCACTCGTGGTCGATGGCGTCAAAGAACCCACGAATGTCACAATCGAGCACCCAGTTTATCCGCCGCCCCATCAGTCCCACCCACAGCGCGTCCAAAGCGTTTTGCGCACTACGCCCCGGCCGAAACCCGTAGCTGAAACCGAGAAACTCCACCTCAAAGATCTCTTCGAGCACCCGCCGCACAGCCTGCTGGACGATCTTGTCTTCTAGCGCAGCAATCCCCAGTGGTCGTTGTCCACCAGCTTTGGGAATCCATGCCCGCTTGGAAGGCTTAGCCCGGTAGGTCCCGCGTTGCACCCGCTCGTGAAGATCTTCTATACGCGCCACCACATGCTTGCCATACTCCACCCATGTCTCACCATCCATACCCGGCACGGCTAAGCGATTTAATTCCCAATAACTCGCCCTAAGCAACGCCGGCGTGATGTGATGAAGCAGCGCAGTAAACCGCGTCCGCCTATCTCTTCTTGCAGCTTGTCGTATGCGCCACAACCCCTGTGACTCGCATCCCCGGCCCTGGGTCCGGCGCGAGTGCGCTTGTGGTGCATTCCCCTTGGTCGCCCTCCTTTCCTCTGCGGACTCCGCTCCCAACGCATACGCGTCGGCTTTGTTCGCCCGCTTCGCTGGTACTATGAGGCCGTCCGACTCCCCGCAGACGTGCACGTCGAAATTACGGCCTTTAGCCTTCTTCGACCGTCCCTCACTGCCATCCAGTGTGGGCGTCTGCAAGGTCTCCCGGTTCTCGCGCATGGAGTTTCCCCACATGCCTAGGGTCTCTGACTCCGCGGTGCCAAAGAACAGCTCGCGCCTTTCGCTGCCCTTCATGTTGCCTTCCCCGTATCAAGACACGGTCGGCACACCGAAGTGGTGATTTCGGAGCTCAATACCTCGCCTGTGTGTACCCCTGTCAACGCTTCACCCGCGTCCTTGCGGACCCAGGCGCATGACTCGGAGCCAAAATGGTGCGCTACTCCTTTCTTGTGCGGCTCTTTCATCCGCTACTCCATGCCGGTTTATCCCGGCGCATCCCTAATCACCTTATCCGCCCGCACCAACACATTCGGCGGGATCGTCACGGCAAAATAGTCACGGCACCTGGGGCAGTTTCGAGCGATGTATTTAGCCATAGCCGTCGAACTCATATCGCCAACCCCGACTTGAACGCAAGCCTATCCCGGTACGGTTCAGGGCGGGGCCAAACACTCATCCACCACGATCCGCGAAAGCTCAAGCCCGAACCATTCGGCGAGTGTCGCACGACATGAGCGAGGGTAACGCTTCGGCGACGGCTGCCGTTAACAGCTATTCTCGCTACCGCCGGACGCTGGAAACCATCTTCGCTTCCATCAAATATTAAGGCAAGCGATTTCCTGCCCGGCGACGCAGCGGCAAAGCGGGCAAAGGTGGTCATATGTAACGGGGGAAGCCCATCGGTATATCAGGCACTTGCACAAGGAGTTCCCGTGATCGGTGTCGCTTCAAACATGGACCAGCTCCTGTCCATGTCCGTCGTCGAACGATCCCGGACGGGAGTCTTGTTGCGTTCCGGAAGCGTGACTGAGATCTCTCTCAGAGAAACCACGGAAAGAATGACCACGGATAGAAGTTACGAGCTGGCGGCACAAACGCTGGCGGGCGAACTCAAGGTATTCGATTCTGTATCGGCCTTTCGGTCTTTTATCGACGAAATCCTCTAAAAAAAGAGGCACTCCACTGGGAGTGCCTCTCGTTGCGTCCAACATTAATACACTGGCTTTATTTCTTAGCTATGCGGCGTATCAAAGTCGCCAGCCCGATCAAGCCGGAACCGAAGAGCAGTAAGCTGCTCGGTTCGGGAATTTTTTGTAACCGGAAGGTTTGATTGGCGTCTGCTTGAAATTGCACGTCAGGGCCGCCGCTCCCACCGCCGCAAGTGGTACCCAGAAAACACCCGTTAACCGTACCCAACGAACCCACACCAGTACCGGCACCAGCCGTGACTGGCGCGGCCCCTCCGGACGCGAAGACAAACATTGCGGACGGATCGACCTCGTTGAACGGCAAAACTTGGCTGGTATTAAACAAAGTCAAGGCGAACGCTGCCAAACCCTGTGTAAAAAACGCGGGATCGACGAAGTTTACTGAACCCTGTAGCTGCGTGGAGCCGTTTCCAGTCACTGAGTCGATAGCAGGGTAGTTATCGGTGCCGCCAAAGGAGTCCAGGTTCTGTGGCGTGGTCGAAGTCACTTGGAAATTCGAATTTGCGGCGGTCACAGTTCCACTCATGATGAGCGTACCGTCGTTGAAGCCCGTCCCCGCCAAGCTATTCGCATCCGGAGTCGGATCGAAATAGACCTCAATAAAATTTACTCCACCAGGAACTAAGGCGAAAGCGGCAATGCCCCCGGCCGCGGTAGTGGCAAAAGTCGTCGTCTCCTGAAAACGTGAGACAATCGTAATCTCGAAGGTATTATTAAGGCCCGCCGGGGTTATATCCGCGCTGGTAGGGCTTAGTATACTCCCTAGCCGGGCTTGGAAAAGTGTACTAAACGTCGTCCCGGTTCCGGTACTTATGAAGCTAGCTACCGATGTCTGCCCGCCCACCGCCAGCGCGTTACCGGGTTGGTAGTCGAACGTATTCGTTGACTGTGCGGTTGCCGCTCCTCCCCCGC
The DNA here is from genome assembly GCA_035644135.1 of Pyrinomonadaceae bacterium. Lineage (GTDB taxonomy): Bacteria > Acidobacteriota > Blastocatellia > Pyrinomonadales > Pyrinomonadaceae > PSRF01. The sequence continues at coordinate 3,589 of DASQPD010000068.1, read as the reverse complement.
CATCGGGATCAAAGGTGAATGGATCCGCTTGGACGCTGGCCGCCACACTCAGCGCTAAGATGATCGCTAAAACAACAACCGTCAATCGGCCCTTCGTTAGTTTTGATTCCATGGAAAAAATCCTCCTCCTGAATCTCTTAGTTGTTGATGACCTGACTTGCTTAGAGTCAACGCAATAAGGAGACCAAATTTATTATTTCTTCGGTGGTCAGATTATAGGCGGTCGTATGTATTGGGTTTTCTTTCACTTTTAGATAACAATAAACAGATCTACTGAGCTCCGACTTACTTGAAACAAGCTCTTAGAAATTAAAAAATCTGTAAAGAAAAATGACAACTGAAAAGATGTGAAACTGAACTGCCCGATATTCCCAGTAAATCAGTGCGTTAGGCCGGAATTAAGAAGTGTATGCATTCCTTACTGACCGTCACTGAGTCATTCTCTTGTGATTCGTTGCGGCTCCTTATCATCCCTCAGCCCGACAAAGCTCGAATGTCTTAGATGCCCGTCAGGCGTCCACTCGGTGAACTCGATCTGAGCGACTAACTCTGGCTCTAACCACCGGCAGTTGTTCATTTCTTCTGCCGTTAGCGCCCAGATCGTGCGCCGCTTTTCCGGAAGATTCTCGAAGGGGCACTTTGCGATTTCCAGGTTCTTCAACCTGCTGAAAATCTCTCGGCGTACATGCGGAACAAAACCAGCTCTCACCTTGGCGACGAACTTCAGCGCGGCGCCCGCGTAACAACCGACGATTAACGCATCAAACGGTTTGCCTGGCTTATAGCCACCGATAACGAACTCCTGACATTGGTTGAGCTTGTACTTTAGCCAAGCCTCACTTCGCCGCCCTGGCTCGTAGCGAGAGCCTTTGCGCTTTGCGATGATTCCCTCTATCTGCAAGTCTTTGGCAGCGCGAACGAGATCCTCTGGTTTCGCATTGAAGGTACGCGATAAGATCACCGGATACGATACCTTGTCCAAAACTTCGGCGAGGAACTCTCGGCGGGTTTCCAGCGGGACCGAAAGTAGTTTCCGACCACGGTGAATAAGAACGTCAAAGGCGTAGAACTGGAGATGCGCGTTTGGACGAGCGTGCTGCAAGGCGTTGAATGAAACGCGTCCGTTGCCGTCAATCGCAATAACTTCGCCGTCGACCAGGGTTTCAAACGGGAGCTTCTCACATGCTCGGGCAATCTCGGGAAATCGTCGAGTGAAGAGATTGCCTCGTCGTGACCAGAGCATTACGCCGTTTTTTTGTTTTCCTGCAAGGCAGCGGTAACCGTCGAGCTTGGCCTCATAAGCCCATGCGTTGCCGTCCGGGAGCTCCCGGGCAAGAGTCGCGTACATCGGTTCGAAAAAGCGGAGCTTTCCTTTGGAAGCGCGTATAATTCCTTGGTTGTCATAGAGAACATTTAAAACTAACTGGCAGAACTAGGCGTCGCAAGTGGCTACGATTACAGAAACCTTGTGATGGAGTCGAATTGTGTTAAGAAGTAGAACGAAACTAAAAGGTGATAATCAGGTGTATGAAAACGATAAGCAGAACGTTGCTGCTTTTGTGCTTCCTTACACTGCGATTCGCCGAGGCAGCAGAGAGCGCTGATTCAAGGCGCGTCAAACTAAGCTGAATGCTTTTTTACTCGTCATGTCCGCAGGTACTAAAAACACGTCATCTAGATTGGACTGAATGAATGTTCTTCCCGTTTTTAAGCACAGGACATTGTGGCCCTCGACTGCCTGTAGCTGTGCCGGATGCGTTTTACCGGGGTAAGCGTCGCTGACGCTCCGTTTATACGGTGGGCCATCTTCTAGGTTGATACGAACGCGCATGGGATGCTCTCCAGCGCATTCCGTACAAGTGACATAGATTTCATAGTGTGACATCTCTTCTCTCTCCTTCCGCTTATCGAAAAGAGCGGCTTCGCAACGGCGTCAGTCGCTGTCGCATGATTCTAGATGGCGATAGCTTTTTTCGATGGCCGAAACGGCGTCGGGATAGAGCCGCCTCGCAATAGCGAGAAGCATTTGCGCTTCCGGCACTTCGCAGGCGATTTCTATTATGCGCTCGTAATGACCGTCTTTGCGATGGCTCTCTGTGAGGCCGTTTTTGAGAATCTCATACTCCCGAGAGGACATGTCACACTTCTCCAAGAAGCGGTCATAGTGGTCGAGAGACATCTCAATGATCATCTTCACTGGCCGACGCTATCCTTCGGTTGCGAAAGCACAAGGACCCAAATGGTCTAATGAGATTAGTTTTTTAACATCCGCTACCCTGAGCGGGCTTCTTCAAACATAGCTTTTATCTCATCCCGCCGCGCGAACAAGAGGCCCCGGACAAGATTCTGCAAGCGTTCTCTCTCGGTTTTTTGAGATTTCAAAAACATCAATCCGACGCGATCAAGCTGAACATTTCGCACCATCGCCGCATCTATCTTGATGGTCGAGACAGCATCCTGGGTGCCGAGTGACAGATGAAAGATCGCCCCCTGCGCCATCTGCGCGTCAGTTTGAATCGTACAGCCGGCCATCGAAATGTCGCCGACTCGGCCTTTACCGGTGACTTCATCGTTCGCGAAAGCAATCGGGAAGTTTACCGGAAACCTTTGGTACAGGCGCTGTTCTTCATCAATTCTCACGTATTTCACTCCGCGCAGGAAAAAGCTGAAACGCTCTCCACAGAGCTGGCAAGAGAAGGGATAAACATAAAATACGCTGAGCAGACGTTCTCCGATTCCTTCGCGGCGAACCCGTCTGATGTATTCGGAGCGACATTCTGGGCAAACAGGATTGGTCATGAAACTACTCCATTCTTCTGGGCTAGCTGCTGAGCCAACGCTCACCTTCCAATCCCGCGCAGGCTCGCTAAACAGCCGGTGATCGCCTGGTTGCCATTCTTAACTAGTTTTCCAAAACCGGTGGTTACCACCGTGGGCGATATATCGCAGCGATGGGTAAGCTGACTCAGTTGTGTCGGGTTAGGCCAGCAGATGGTTCCGTAGGACATCACGCAGCACCGCTAATTGAAATGGTTTGTACAAAACCTCTGCAGCCCCTGCGTTAAGCGCGCGGTCTACGCGCTTTTCAACGTTGCAGTCGGTGGTCCAACTGGTGTTTATCACCACGGGGATATTGCGGGTGGACATATTCTTCTTTAATTGCGCCGTGACTTCATCTCCATTTAGTCCAGGCAAGCGCACGTCCATCATGATCAGATCCGGATGTACACTGGAAGCTTTATCGATGGCCTCTAAACCGGTGGCCGCCTCGAAGACTTCATGGCCCAAGCCTTTAATAAATGCCCGGAGCGATTCTCGAAAGGCGCCGTTACTGTCGACGATCAATAATTTTTTCGCCGTGTTCTGCACGCGAGACATCTGAAGCACAACGAATGCCAGCCCATGCAAACGCAAATATTTTGGTATTTCTCGCGAGTAGTGAGCATCTTGAGATATTCGCGGTGCGATATTCGTGGAGGATGACTGTTACTTTGGCGTGATCGCAATTCACTCGATTGACAATCTCACCTGATTACATTGCTGGTCAGTTTTAGCAGGCAAAAGTGCCGTTCAGTCAAGTGGACTGCAA
>DASQPD010000067.1:0-15408 GCA_035644135.1 Pyrinomonadaceae bacterium | reverse complement strand
CTCGCGAAACTTTACCGCCGGCACATCAATATGAATGTCGATGCGATCAAGCAGCGGACCCGAGATCCGGCCCACGTAACGCTGGATCTGCAATGGCGTGCAGCGACACTCGCGCGTCGGATCGTTCCAGAACCCACAGGGACACCCCTGCGTTGCCTTTTTGTCACTTGGTGCTAAAAGTCAGAAAACCAAGGGATTCCGCGTATCCGGTTACTCTTGAGACGCTCGGCGAGCACCTACGGGCGAGACGGCTAGATCTGAAACTGCATCAGAGGGAGGTGGCGGCCTTACTTAGTGTCAACGAAGCCTCTGTTTGGACCTGGGAGAATAACCGGACCAAGCCGGAACTCAGGTTTATCCCGCGAATTACCGAATTCCTTGGATATTCGCCGTTCACGCTTTCGCACTCCATTGGGGAGCGGCTCAGAAACTGCCGTCTGCGCATGGGGCTTTCACAAAAGGAGTTGGCGAAAATGCTAGAGGTGAATGAGAGTAGTATAAGGAATTGGGAGTCGGGGCGCACGCACCCCACTGGGCGGTATTTAAAACTACTTGGGCTATTTTGTGGAGGAGGGAACCCTTCCGCGTCGTTCATGCTGTCCTTTTGGTGCAACACTTAAAAAACTAAGAATTTGATCAACCTTGTTCTAGCAACCGTGAGGTCGAATCGCACGAGGTTTTCATCCCTCATCTGACATAAGTTTAAGTTTCTCAATGCACCAAATTATCTTCTTTGGGCGTAATTCGCTGATTATCCGGGCTATCACGTGATCTACGTCCAAAACTGCTGCCTCCTCTAAGCCCCTCGTTTCGGATTCACCCGCGGACCTCATCTCAGCTTTATGATATATCCCGTATGCTCCGGATATTGGACCCCAGCAGCAGCTTGCCGAGCGGCTCGGACTCACACAACGGGCCTATGCCCATTGGGAGCGCAACCCGGTCGCGCTCCGCCCTGACCAGCTTCTCAACCTGGCCGAGGTGCTCAATGTTTCAGTGGAAGATTTGGTGGGAACTAACGGAACGAAGAAGCGTGGGACGGGGCCGACCGGCAAGATGAAGTAGCTATTCGAAGCAGCTTCACGACTGCCACGCGGTCAACAGCAAAAGATCGCCGCCATCATCGAACCTTTCATCGCTCACCACGCTGGACGGTGAGACTCAGCACTTCATCGGCTCGACGGAACAACCAACTTGATGTCGAACTGCGTATCCTGCAACTTCGGAGACGCGTCGACGTATCGAGGCTGACCGGGTGCGATCATATCGTACGTTGGTGGACTGGGATTATAGACAATAAGCTTGTAGCGACCACGCCCCACGCGGATTTTGTAATCACCATTCGCATCAGCGTAAGTTCCTACCAAGCAGTCATTACAACCGTGTCGTTGAAACACCAAATATGCGCCACTACCTGCCGTTCTTCCCAGCTCTGGATTGTTTAGTATTTCGACGTGCCCTTTGATGGTTACCATCCGGTTGTAGGCACCATCCTTAACAATCGTTTGACTGCGCCCGGTGATCGTCGCGCCGACTACGATCGTTGCCACGATCCCCATCGCTGTTAATGTGAAAAGTTTTAGCATCCTAGTTGATCCCCGTTCCACCAACTGTCCTCTTCACCCAAGTGACCGTCTTGTTGGTTCTATTTACTTCGATGCCGCCAGCCTTGTTGCGAACGATGTTGCCAGCGCGATTAGTTTTTGCTTGGCCAAACTCTACAGAAACGAAGTCGCCACTGCTGCCCCTTCCAAAGGCACCATACTGCGCTCTCAAAAGCAGACCTCTCGCCTGTTGTATTTCATTGACCGCATCAACTACAGGTCCCGTATTACGACCATCATCAGGATCGTGAACATAGTTAGGAACGAAGTGCGCCACCTCGTGGGCAAAGACCAGGTTGAGAAAAGCTTCCTTTGCTCCTTTATCGCCAGACACCCACTTGTCATCACCGAAGTCGAGTCTGATGCGAATTGCGCTCGTCTTGAAGTTGTTACCAGGAAGTTTTACTCCGGCACTGCCAGCTTGTGAATCTCCAAAAGCCACCTGAGAGTTGTTGTTGGTAACCTGAACGGAAAATAATTTGGCCGGATCATTCGAAGTGATCGCGTCTGTAAGATAAGCAGTTGCCTTGAGCACATCTTTGCTAAGGCCAGTTGTATTCACGGCGAGGAATCCATCTTTACCTACGGTCACACAATCCTTGCAGCCATAAGTATAATTTGCTCTTCGCAAGACTTCATCGCGATCTGCCGTGTTCGTGATGTCACCAACATAAATCTTCTCTCCGGTTGGATCGACATAGCGTAGCGGGTTGTTTCGAACATACGCATAGAGGTTCCAGCCTGCCGGGTCAGTCGGATGAGTATCATTCAGAAAGTCATCGGCGCTCGTGAAGCGTCCTTGCGTCGATGAGTAATATCTTGCCTCGAAAAAGTCCAACCCCGTCTCATTGTCCCGTTCTTTTTGAGTGAACTGTTGTCGGATACCATCGCTCACGTTGTAACCCTGCGTCGTCGTTCGGCCGCCATAAGCCGAAATCTCTTCCCCAAACGGCAGATAATCATGCCGCTTCATCGCTGCCAGACTGCCCGTCTTGTCAAAGACCATGCGCGGCGTGCCTAACTGGTCCGTCACTAGCCATTGGACATTTGCCGCCGACGCGCCAACGTACATCACCACATTCGTCAGCGTCGCATTCGTGCTGTAAAGCGATGTGTCAACCAGCAACGGATACGTAGGCGTGACCGTGCTCGTGTAAAGGAGTGCTCCGTTCTTGCGGTACTTCACCACACCATTTTCGACAGCAACGCGAAACACGTCACCTGCTGCATAACTGCCAAAGCTTCCTCTGGTTGTCGCTCCTTCATTGATATCTACTGTCCCGTTATTCTCAAGATAGATACAGAAATCAATGTCATCCCAACTCTGGTTGGTGTTCCCATAGCTCAAACCCAGCCGTCGATGCGTGTTTGTCTCGGTCGCAGTGAATTGCACGTAGCCATCACCTGAGGCGATCGTTCGCGTTGAGACCGCGCCGGCATCCCAGCCATTCGCTCCAGGCTTGCTCAAGCTGTTTCCCGAAACTGTGACCCCCACCGCGCTGGTCCAGGCGACATTGCCGCCCACAACCAGTCTAACGTTCGTGAGCGTCGCGTTCGTGCTGTAGAGCGATGTGTCAACCAGCAAGGGATACGTAGGCGTCACCGTGCTCGTGTAGAGCAGTGTTCCGTTCTTTCGGTACTTTACCACTCCGCCTTCGACGGCTACGCGAAAAACGTCTCCTGCCGCATAACTGCCAAAGCTTCCTCTGCTTGTCGCTCCTTCGTTGATGTCTACCGTGCCGTTATTCTGAAGATAGATACAGAAATCAATGTCGTCCCAACTCTGGTTCGAATCACCAAGGCTCAACCCTAGCCGTCGATGCGTGTTCGTTTCTGTGGCCGTGAATTCCACATAGCCGTCGCCCGAACTAATTGTCTGCGTTGAAACGGCGCCCGCATTCCAGCCATTGCTGCCGGGTTTGCTTAGATTATTAGCCGAAACAGAAACGCCAACCGCGCTCGTCCAGGTGACAGCTCCGGCAGAACCTTCGGCCGTCACCAATAACTGCCCATTCCGATAACCATATTCCTTGGAGGGGGCACTCGCTGGACTACTGGCCGGATACTCAGCCACAAGCTCGCCACCAATGCCATAAACCTGCCAGGTCTCCGTGCCATCAACCTTGCGCCGCACCCGTTGGCCGTCGCCGTTATAGGTGTAGTACTGCCACTGGTTATTGCCGCCCCAGGCCTGCGTCATCCGATTCTCAGCATCGTAAATGCGATTGTTGCCGCCCGGATTGGGCGCACCAGTGTAAGTGTCATTGATCAAATTGCCTGCATAATCGTAGCCCATTGCGCCGGATTGGCCACTCGGCACGCCCAAACGATTAGTTGACGCTGCGACTGTGAAGCCCTTGTTGTTGATGCCGGCGCCGAAGGTGTTGTTCACATTCGTGTCGATGGTGCGATTGCCGTAGCGATCGTAAACGAAGGTCTGTTTCCACTGGTTATTGACCTGGTTGCCAGCCGAGGCGTAACGCTCTCCATTGGTGTACTGCAGACGATTCAAAGCGTCGTAATTGAACCAGCTAGTGTAGACAACATAACTGGAGACTGCCTCGTTGTCCGGAATCCAATGTTCCTGCTTCTTTATATTGCCGTTGTTGTCCGTGCCATTGCAGGCGCCCCAGCACTGATCGCTGTAGTGATTGATAATCGCGCCGCGATTCCAACTCGTATCTGTCGGTCCAGTGTAAGAAGTGCTCTCGCGAATCTCCGACAATTGGCCACGACTGTTGTAGAACAGCTTGTTGTAAATAGGAGTGTCGGTGCCGAACTGCTCTTTACTCATGCCACCGAGCGGTGAATAAAGAATTCCAGTTGAATAAGTGCGATTGACACCATCGCCCAAATATCCAGTGAAGCTATTGGCTCTTCCTGCCTGATCGTATGCGTACGCAACCGTTCGGCCAGACGGGTAAGTCTCTGCGCTAATGGCGCCGCCCAGATTGTAAACCGTATCAACTTCGTAATTCGTGGTCCCCGTTCGTTGAATGAGACGCAGTGGTCGTCCAAGCGCGTCATAACCTTGATAGCTTCCTTCGCTGCTGCCGCTGCCATAGGTCATCGCAACCAGGCGTCCGGTGGAATAACCACGGTCGAAGGTGGGCGCTCCTGCCGGCAATGTTTGCGAGTCGTAAAAGTAACTGACCGTAGGCGTCTGAGGATTGTCGTTGTAAGTGCGGGACATGATCCGATTCAGTGAATCGTAGGCATATGTAGTAGTAATGTTCCGGGCGTCAGTTCGATGCCAAAGATTACCGTTGTTATCGTAATCGTAAGCAAGCGACCACTGGCTGTTCCCCGTAACGGCATCGCTCAAGGAAAGAGCGCTATTGCTGTCCTGCTCCGGATTCTTTGCTCGCACCAGTCTTTTCAATGAGTCATACATGAAATACCGGTGCTGCGTGCTCTGCATCACACTGACCAAATCATCGAGTACATCATAGCCGTAAGCAGTATGATAGCCAGCAGTCACTTCAGCATGCGCTGGGAAAGAGATCGCTTCTGTCTCGGAATCGGAAGCCTTAACTTCCCAAACATCTTTAAGCTGGCCGATCGCGTTCGTTTTGCTAAGCCGTTGCGTACCAATCTGATCCGTAACCAACACAAAATTACTACTGTAGTCTGTTGTTACCATCGAACCGTCGGGAGTGTTGATCGTGTGCACGCGACCCAGTGAATCAAAAGCTGTTTGCGTCCAGACCACAGTTTCCCCCGGGCGGAAAGGATTTGAGACTTTGTAAGACCGGCCCATCGCGTCGTATTGCGTCTGCACAGCAATGTAGTTACTGCCGCCTTCATAATGCCGCGTCTCGATCGTGCGCCCAAGTCCATCGTAGACACTCATGCCCTTCAACGTCTTATCATTGAATGAAATCTGGTCGGACTCTGAGGTAATAGTTCGGTTGGTATCGTCATAGCTTGTAGTTGTCTGCGTTTGCTCGGGCCGATTGGCGGCATAGACGATCTGAGTTTGGCGATCAAACACATCATTGTAGTAAGTGCTTGTGACAATACCGTTCGGATCTTCAGTGTCGACCATGAGCCCGCGATAATAGTCGTACTGCGCGTAAGTGATATGTCCCAAGGCATTGGTTGTTGCGGTAGGAAAGGCAAAGGAAAACTGCCCGGCTAACTCAGCAGGAGGTAAATTGGCGTTATAGGGAGCGCCCGAGCATCTGGCTAAACCATCCGGAGTGCCAAAACAGTCTGCATACTCTATAGCTAAAGCATTCCCACGACCGTCGATTGTTTTTACTGCGTTACCGGCAACGTCGTATTGCGATGCCGTAGTGATGGCACCGCTATGTGCAATATCAAAGTAGACTGTTGCTTGCGTAAGATTTCCTCGCGGACTATATGAAGGATCCGATGCCTGGAGGCAATTGGCTGCTGTGGTATCAAGGTCGAGACACAACCCGGCGATATTTGTTCTGCCGACCAGGAGCGCGTGTTTACTATCAGTCGTATAGTTGTCGTATTCAAATTCAGTTAAAGCCAGTTTGTTCAGTCCTGCGGCATCCGATGAAACCCATCGCCTCACTGGGAGATCGAGGACGTAAGGACCGGGGTACTGGATGTATGCGGAAGCGTTGTTAAAATCCACATGCGTGCGCCGAAGAAGGGCTCCGGCGCTACCGGAGCCAAAGTCGTAGTCATAAGTGTCAATCTGGTTAGCTTTGGCGTCATAGGCGAAACTTGTCTGGGTAACCTGATTCGTATCCGTCAACGTAGTTTTGACCAACGTCAAGGCGCAGTCCAGAATCGTTGCATGCGTTGACCCGACAGGAGGAGGTTGAGTAGGCGCTCCTGTGGGATCGAGAGTCTGCCAGGTGTTGTCCACTTGGCGCATTACGTTGCCTGTAGCGTCTAGAGACTCTACTTTACTCTCCCGCCCATTGTTGAAGGCCTGATACCAACCAATGAAATTAAAATCATCGCCCACCGTGCCAATAAAAGTGTGACGCTCGTTACTGACCACCGCGTTGGATGAATCGTAGGTTTTGACAGTCGGGGCCAACACTCCGCCGTTAAATGAATAGTCAAAGGTCTGGCGGCTTTCTTGATGGCCGGGAACATCATAGGTGCGTCGCGCTATTGCAACTCGGTAAACCTGGGGAGTGCTTGAAGGATAAACGCTTGTGCCGTTGGTGCCGGATCCAGGCGCGTAGTCATACTCAATAGCTCCACCGGTAGGCATTTCAATGCGAGCCAGCTCACCATATTCATTGTAAAAGAAGTGATATGCCAACCCATTTGGCAATTGGACCGCTGTCGTAACCGGCGGATCGAAAATGGCGGAAGAATTCTCAAAATTAACACCTGGGAATAGCGTCTGGAGCGAGCGTACCTGAACACCAGCCGCCACTAGATCGCTGCGAAGCGCAGAGTCTAAATTCCCCGTAACAACGGTAACCGTCTGGCTGTTTCCATTGTGGTCCTTGTAACTTACGCCTCCGGTAAGCTGATATTGTCGTCCGATTGAGTCCTTGGCGCTCGAACTACCGCTGAAGGTTAGGGTGTTTCCATTCCGATCACGCATCCAGACTGGATAGCCGTCCACGAACCGGTATCGCGTTCCGTCCTTGAGCATCAAGTAACCGGTGGGAAAAAAAACATTGATGCCGTTCATCGGCGCAATACCATTGTCCACGCAGGTCTCGTCGACAATGTCGGAGTCGGATACAAACAACATTGCCGATCCATCTACTGAATACCAACGCAAGCCTCGATGTTGCGGAGAGTTCCCACTGCTCTGGTCATAGTTTGGTTGACCCGACGTCGCTTCATCGCGGAGCTCGATTTCGCTCCCAGCAAATCGCAAGTACAGCTTCGTCAGCGTATAGCAAGCTGAAGGTGATGGAGGAATCGTGAAGCCTGGATCCGGGTTATGGTCGCGCGTCCGTCGACCAATAATAACTGCGGGCAACAATCCTGGCTGAAAATTTGAATAGTCGTAGCTGTCATTGTAACGTTCCGAAATCAGTTTGTAGAACGGGGTGCCCCACTGAACCGGATTTCCCGCATAGCTCCAATTTTGATACGTACGCAAAACGAATGTTCGCGAGATCGAGATCTCGGGTGAGTAACCAGCGTTTCCCCGCGCGCCGATTTTTGCGAGCGGCAGTTTTAAGCTGGCATGACCGTTATAAAGATTGACGGTGTCTATCCCGCTAATGGGGTAAGAGCCAAATGCCGCTGTTATGCCATTATCGGTTGGCCCCCGCGATTGTTGCTGCGCCGAGATCGTCGCACAGAACAGGAGAGAGAGGGCCATCACTTGAGAGAGCGATCTAATCAGCATGACGACTCCTTTCGCATTACCCAGCAGATCAAAAGGCGAAGCCGAAACAGCGATTAACCCTACATAGGGTGATCGTAATGTCGTTGACGTGAGGCTTCTGGGCGAGTCACACGTTACAAGCAAATCGTGAGAGAACTGAGACGCGCGCGAATTTACTCCTGGGTCAAGTGGTTGTCAATGAAAATTGTTGTGAACGAATTAAGGATAAGAAATCGATGCTCCGAATTTCTCAGAAAACTCTAAGAGAGTTGTGAGAGAGTTCTCAGAAACCCGGCCCATCCGGATAATCAGCTTACTTGTTCGTTAAGATTGCTGAATAACGATTTCTAGCCTTGTATCAAGCACGTTCAGTCTTTTTCTATGTGGAACTTCACAACCTTGTTTGGCGCACTCGGGTTCGTAGGATGGCTTATCTCAAGTATCTCAAGTTAAAGATTTTTGTAGGCATCGTTGTTGCCAATGGTAAGCACGGAGCCTCCATCCAAAAAAAGGTGTGACTCTCATAGGAATCCATTTCTCGTAGTTGTACCATTCCGCTTACTTAAGGTCTGGGCATCTTATTCCTGAATACTTTGAACAGTGTGTTATCAATCTGCTGGTTTCTTGCCGGTTTTTCGCTCGTGCTTTTCGGATGTGTGCCAACACGCGCTACAGCTCCTCTTCTATTCCGGACCAATACAGCTCCCGCTACAGCTCCCGCTACAGCTCCAGCCCTGGATGTGAGGCGCACTCCTTCATCAGACGTTCGGCTGAGGGGCACATCGTCCTTTGCCGCGTTCCTACGAGCTCTGTTAAGTTGCTGGATTATGGGGCCAACGCCTCTTGTTTTCTTTGCCTCGTAGCTCTGCTTTAAAGTCAGATCGAGATCTCGCCCCACTTCATCAGAAGGACAACTCGGTGGAGCTCCTGCGAGTTCGAAAGGCCAGTCCGCCATCTGGTCCACTGGAAGCCACCTTAGCCTCAGTTCCCCATGAATGCGTGCCTCGGCGTCGGGCGATGGCAGGCTGAAAGTCACGCGCAGCCCCCTTCCCGGTTCAGGAATAATTTGTGGCGGGGAAGCCTGCACACCGTCGTCATTGGCAAAGAATTGTTCGTTTTCCCATTGTACTGACGTGGCCCCTGCCTTCCATGGCAACGTGAATGTGTAAGTGTTGTTCAGTAAGTCAAAGTAATGATCATCTTGGCTGCAGAAACCTTCGCCTCCCCGGTTTCGGACGAACATCGTCCAGAGTTCCTCCGCACGCGACTCCAGACTTTTGACTCTCACCGCCATCGCGAAGACCGGGTGCAGCTCGGTGTAGCAGCCGTGGACGCAGTCTAAGCCCGTTAGGCCCGTTACGATAGCGAAGCTGCCATCGATTTTGGCCGCTGCATCCCGGAGTGGGTTGGGGGTAAACGGTTCAAGCCACCACGGAGTGACAGCATCCCTGAAGCCCTGCCACCAAGGCGTTCGGAAGTGGTCGACGGTCTCACCCGCAGCAAACTCCAGGTGAATGGCCCCGTCGAACTCACGGATGTTCGCGCAGGTTAAACCGGCGAAATCCTTGGGCACCAGACCGAAGTCATAATCATTGTCGAATGCAGAGTTGCCCTGCCAACGGAGCCGACCCTCGTACGTCGCGGGAAACCAGTTCCGATGTCCGTTGCTTACGCCTCCCTCCCCTAACCCGCAAATCTTTGAGCGTGGTGAGAAATGACTAGGAAAGTCTGGACTTGTAAGCTGCGTAGAACACGGAGACGCTTGGAACAGGCAGCTTGGGTTGCTCAGAGGTAGTGGCCTGGCCCAAGTGGGGTTCAGTGGGATTAAGTTCGGGTCCAAAGCCCTCGCCCAATCGAGGTCGTAGTCGGCGTGCGATTGGGGAACGCTTGGTGCATCGTTGTTATCAATGATGAGATTCACATACGCATGATCGAGGAGCTGGTGGGTACTGCTGTCGAGGCATTGTTTGCCAAGGCCGCGGTCCAGAGTGTAATCGTTGTCCTCATACGTATCGTCCTCGTAACCAAGCCTGAGAAAAAGCGACGCTGGCGCCAAGTAGGGTGGTATCGCGGCTACCGTCAAGGTGCGGTTATTCACATTGGCAATACGTGTCAGTCCAGGCGTAGCACCGGGGATCCAGATGAGTCCGTGGTAGAGCCGTTCACTATTCCTGCCTTGAGGATCTACGTAACGTCGGGATGTGTTAATGGCACCCAGTCTTCTTCGCTGCGGCCGTACGCAGCCACCGGCCGACACAGTAACTCGGCTGCCGGGGCGGAATACGACGCCCTTAAACTCGGAGATTCGCTTCTTGATGTCAGGATTGTCGATCCGACACCGGGTTACACCAGATACTTCGGGCGTACATTCTATTTGCTGTGCCATGGCGCACGAAGCCACGTAAACAGGCAGGCCTACTCCGACGAGTCCTACCAGAACGATCCACATACACGAGTTACCTGTTTTCATGCAAGCACCTTTTCAAGAGCGATAGAGCGGTCTTATCGGCGTTCTTTGGCACCTGTAATTGAGAGATTTTCCGTTGTGCCAAACCAAAAAATTCGAGGAGTTACATCCGACGTTGTCTTTCGGTGTCTTCGAAAGAGGTTCCCCGTATCCCGCTTTTTCGCCACCCTTTGCGACGTTAAATCTGTCGGAAATCGATTCTGCGAGTTTCCGCAAACGTCTTACACTTGAAATGTGTATCCCGGATCCAGGTGCTGGTATCCGACCAGAACTTCGTGAATGTTATAGGGATGGGTTGGTTTGCCTGATAGTTTGTTGCCGACTACCTGAAATACATGCTCAAGACCGGCGGCATCGTCGATATCAACATCTGCCCGACAGTCATCTCCGCTCATGAAGAAAGTCAGCTGGAGATTTCCGTAGTGGTCGGGCGTCTTAAAACTTCCCGCATGGGTAAAACCGGATGGAGGATGATGCAAAATCTCGCCTGCGTCATGAAACAACCCTTCGGCAACGCTATTCTTCGTCTCTTCCCGCAATTCCTTGGGTACTACCGCGAAGAAGCGATCACCACGTATTTCCTTCAATTCCCGTATATAGGACAGAACCGTTCGCTTGTTCGTTAACGGTGTCGCTGCTGTTTTCGTGGCTATGTTTAGCAATCCGGCTCTGCGAATGTCATCAAACGCCTCATAAAGATTTCGGCCAGTCTTCCCTTCCAAAGCCAGGACACTCCCACTGTTTTTCAACAGGGCTTTAAGGTCGCCAGATAGATTTTGGTAGGACGGGAAACTAACTTTCTTTACCTTCGTCGGGTCTATCGGAAAAGTAATTGTTAGAGGAGTTATTCCACTCGCCTTCAGGTTCACGAACTGGCTTATGTATTGGTATGAAGGCGGGTCGACTTCAATGCGGTAGAGTCCCTGTGGGGTGCCACGTAGACCGGTAATATCAATTGGCGTTGCCCCAGTCGCACTCGCTCTAACGACTTCGCTGAGAACCTGGTGACGCAGAATGACATCTATCTTCTCGCGAATTGGTTTTCCGTAAACGTCGTGAACAGTTAAACGCAGCTTTGGCTCATTGGGCATTGCCGTTCTCCTGACTTTCTTGTGGTTAAAGACAGAAACGATCGTCGCGATCCATCGCTTTTAGTAAAGGCCGAGGAATCTTGGCTAATCCAAATTAGATCCGTGTGACGCCTCAGCGAGTTACCATTAGTTATGTCAGAGGAGTCAGAAACATTTCGGGATGATTCAGGGCCAAAAAAGCATAGACAGACGTGATCTGGGAAAAGAATTATGGAGGCTGACTTTTAGTGAGTGTGCGAGGACGCAGAGGCTCGCGGGGAGTTCAGCCTTTATGAGAAACGCGCGGAAGATATTCCTGTCGAATGTAAAAGTCAATATAATTTTTGCGGCTGAATCTGTTACACAGCGATGTAATTCGCGAGAGGGAATTCTCTGATACACCCATTCTATCTGGGGACCGCCTAGCAATGGTTCCTGGGCCGGATCAGGATTGGCCTTAGAGATAGCTCCTTTTGTAAGGGTACTCCACGCGACCCCGTGAGGTTGCCACTAGAGGATGGATGACTCCGCCAACCTCTAAGGCCGGTGCGGCCGGCCTTAGAGGTTTTATATTGACACTCACAGGCACTTTGCGATAAAAGCCGCACCGTCCTCGCTTTATGAAGGTTACTCGTCATTGATAACTTCGCTTTTTCTCGGGGAGTACATTGGCCGCTGGGATCTTGCGCTGCTAGTAAAAAGATAGCTTGTATGAAGATCAGCTCGGGCAGCAGCGCGCGAACACTCCAAATCAATCCTCCTCGACCCTTAGACGATAGGAGTCCATCCCATGAAAAAATTGCTCATCTCATCGATTGCCTCGTTTGTCATTCTCTACTCACTTTCCGCATCCGCTCAGCATAATGAAAGGCCACTTACTAATCGCGATGTCGTCAAATTACTTCGCATCAAGTTGCCTGAAACGGCCATTATTGCTGCTATTAATTCTTCCAGCTCTCACTACACGTTAACTGCCAAAGCTCGTCGAGCTCTCCGAATAGCGGGTGCGACTCAAAGCATATTGGATGCGATGGAGGAGAAGGAAAGGGAGGGTTTCCACCGTCTCGTCGATAGTAGAATCGAGCGCCAATGCCGCTCTCGAAGCCACAATCACAGCAGAACCCTTCTCCAGACTTGAAGCTGAAGCGACAGCCATAAATGCGAGTGGCCCACTTTCAGTCTCAAATGTAGCAGCCGCCATATCGCCCATCCGGTGCTCTACGAATCTCGCCAATTCGATGGAAGGGTGTCACGCGAACTATCCCGGCGGATGCAATTACAGCCAGCACCCAGGCTACGATGCTTATCTGAATGCTCTGAAGAATCTCCTCATCAATCCTGGTTCGCCTGCCGTTGGAACGACATTGACACGGAGTGATTTTCTCAATCTTGAACAGTCAACATTGCCGCTGGGTTTGAATGGCTTCAATCACGCCACTCAAAAAGAAGCGCTAAGGAGTCTTGGTGAAGGGCAAGTTAGAAAGTTTATGGGAGTCTTGTACTATGGCTTCCCAAGCAATGAGGGAAATGGCGAAGCTTGTAACTGCATGCTTACTACGAACGATGCGGTCGACTTTCATATAGGAATAGGCTTTGGGCCAATCCCTGTTAGCCAAGTGGTTGTAAATCAACTCCGGAATGGAGCTGACATTCGAGGACACCAGTTTGATGCGGTGCGGTCTCGCTTGGAGCAGACCAGCGCGGTTGTAGAAATTACGCCGCATTACCGAGCCCAATTAAAGCCCGGTTGGACCCTGACGCGCTTGCAACATGCAATTGGCCGACAGGTTTTAGTATTTGGCCAGCTGTTGCTGGACAACGCGCACCTAAATCGGGGTGATAACTGTAGTTTTCCTAACCACGATACACAGAAGTGTTGGCGCTTTTCGGCTTGGGAGGTTCATCCGGTAACTGCTTTTTACGTCTGCACCGCACAATCGCCCTGTTCCCTCAACGCAGCTACTGGTTGGACACGACTAGAGAACCTTAATTAATTCGAAAACACTCGGCGTTAAGATCGATCGGAGAGCGGGCTAGCTCGCGGATCTCCCGATTGACGCGACGTGATTTCAGCCAAAACTACCAGAATTTGCTGGTGCACTCATCGTTGCTCATTCGGGGATTTTTGATCTTGAGGGAAAAGTATTGATTTAACGTAGACGGGCACTCTGGCGAATATCGGCCAGGTGATTAGCGCTGAAACTAAAGGCGCGGGTTCCGCTTTTAGGAAGATTCGGAGGATGTTGTTCGTTCACCAAAAGGTCTTGAGATAACACCATCGATCATCATTTTTAAAATAAATGTGGTAGTTCGGCAAATTCGTGAAATCTACGGGCGAGATATCCGGATAGAACTTCTTTGCCAACAACTCAGCACAGTCGGTGTAATGGAAATGGACTTCGGCGTAGCTTATAACAATAAAGGATCAACGGGCTCGAAGCATTGACGCCAAGACATTCTATTCTGGATAACACACTGTGAGTTTCTTGTAGGCGCAGGCGAATTCATCTATAGTTGAACTGAAGAAACAATGCCTTTCTTGTGTCCACCTCGCAGGACACAAAAGTCCAAAGTATTGCTCACTCACGAGGAGGGCACAATGCCTACACCGGAAAAATCACCAGAAAAAGTAACCCTGTCCGATGAAGAACGAAGAACGGTTAAAGGACTCCTTGAAAGCTCAAACAAACAAATGGAGCAATTGGCGCAGGTAGTGATAAAAAACCTGCGCTTCAAGGGGAAAGTGAAAGAAATACGAGCTTATGTGGAACACGCGAGTCCACAAACAATAGTGAAGATTTGTTTCTTCATGAGTGACGGAACTTGCGGGTGTGTTACTGAGAACTCATGTGAACCGTGCTGATAATTACATTAAAAGTGTGCTCAGCGTTGTAAACCCGACCATTGCCTTCGTCTCCGAAGAAGAGACCGCCGAATCGGATAACGCGGGCGCGCGAATCTCCAGCACGTTGACTCGGTAATACAAATCGCTAAGAAACTTTTTGTTCTCAAAAGTAATAGCTTTTGAATCAAGATTCGTAGCGACGAGTATTCGTGTATCGATTTTAACTCCCTTCCGACAAGACAGTCCAAGAACGATAAGCTCGCCCGACCCAACCCTTCTAGGTCATAATGGAAGAAGCGAGGTATTCGCCAGGAGATTTGTTTTTTGGTATTTCGCCGACGTGCCTCGCTTTTTTGATTGAGTTGTCGAGAGTCCTCATTAGCAATTTCTCACAACTTTTTGACCGGATCCTTATTGACAGCAGGTCAATTCAGAATAGAATACCGGCTCAACAGGCATTGGTTGCCGGGGTGAGGACGGTAACCTATCGAGGCTGAATGCCTCGGCCAACCTTAAAGGCCGGTCCAAAACCGGCCTTTTGGTTGTGTGCCGAGCATGTTCGAGAGCTAGGAGGTCAAAGTCCTCTACTCAACCTGATGGAGGTGAAGAGTTAGCGAGCGCAAGGGCGTCGTCGCGAGGCGGGGTCTGAAGGAAGCGTGGAGCAAAGTCGCGGCCCGATAGACAAGAAGCGGATAACGAGGCCTGCCCGGCCGGACGAGCGAGCCGCCAATCGCGAAGTCCACAGCCATCAAAGGCCGGGGTGGTAGATCCGACGGGCGTGCGGCGAAGGCGGTCGATCTTACCTCGGGAGATCTGTGCTGTGTCCCTCAGTCGGGACTGGGGCCGCCGCAAGGCGGCCCGACCGCAGTGCAGAAGTCAGCAGAAGGCGTAGTAGGCGGGGCGACCCGGTGAAGGCCTGAACGATGGAACGGCAAGTAGAACGGCGATCTCGGACGGGCGATGCGGCAGAAAACTGAACTGGAGATCACCTTGCAGGCGGCGGCAACGGGTGAAGCCCGAAGCGGCGGCATGGAAGGGACCGAAGCCCGGCCGGCGAGAACCGAAACCGAAAGCCAGGCGGCCGGTGGGCCGTCGATGGAAGCGATTGTCGAGCGAGACAATCTGAGGAGGGC
>DASQPD010000066.1:0-11123 GCA_035644135.1 Pyrinomonadaceae bacterium | reverse complement strand
ACGTCTTGGCAAACCCGAGGAGATCGCCGAGTCAATTGTTTTCCTCTCATCTGACAAGGCGGCTTTCATAACGGGTGCGACGATCTCAGTAGACGGTGGCAAAACTGCACTGTGATTTCGGGGCCGGCTAAGAAAACTTTTCGCAGCGAGCAGGGAGAATAGAAATGAGTCAGACAACCGAATCGAAAAATAAAGCGCTTGTCCTTGAAGCTTTCGACACGCTGTTCAATAAGCGTGACTACGTAGCGGCTGAGCGCTATTGGTCGCCTAACTACATTCAGCACAGCGCTCACATTGAACCCGGCAGAGAAGGACTCTTCAATCTCATCAAGAGCCTTCCACCCACGCTACGGTACGAACCGGGAACGATCGTCGCCGAGGATGACTTTGTGATTGTTCACGGGCGATTTAGCGGCTTCGGTGCTCCTGTGAATTGGATTGCCGCAGACGTTGTTCGCATCAAGGACGGCGTTCTGGTCGAGCATTGGGATGTCATTCAGGATGAAGTGACCGAAGAACAGTCGCAGAGTAAAGCCCCGATGTTCGGAACAAGTTTTCCGAAGGGCTCCGCACAAACAACAAACACAAACCAGGAAGGGAAAGAACATGAGCAACAATCATGAAAGAGGACTGGCAGGCAAGGTCGCGCTCGTCACGGGAGGTTCCCGTGGCATCGGTGCCGCAATCGCCAAGCGCCTGGCTGATGACGGGGCGGATGTGGCCATCACATACGCGAAAGGTATAGATGCGGCCGCATCGGTCCTCAAGGAGATTAAACGCGCCGGCCGAAAGGCGATTGCAATTCAGGCGGACGCCACTGATGCCGCCGCGGTCGAAGCCGCGGTCGAAGAGACCGTCGCGACATTCGGCCGGCTGGATATCCTTGTGAATAATGCCGGCACGGCCATTCCGAAAACGTTCGAGGAGACGACGCTGGAAGAGATGGATCGCGTGATCGACATCAACGTCCGCGGGGTATTCGTCGCGACGCAGGCGGCGCTGAAGCATATGAATGTTGGTGGCCGCATCATCATGATCGGTTCAGCCGTGGGTGAGCGTGTCCTGGTGCCCGGGATGGTGCCCTACGCGGCCACGAAGGGAGCCGTCAAGATATTTACTCAGGCGCTGTCGAGAGAGGTCGGGAGCCGGGGCATCACCGTCAACAACGTCCAGCCTGGTCCGATCGACACAGAGTTGAATCCCGCCGTGGGCGATTGGGCCGTGCCGCAGAAGGCCGCCACAGCTCTCGACCGCTATGGCCGCGTTGATGAGGTCGCCGCCTTGGTGGCATTCGTCGCCGGTCCAGAGTCCTCGTACATTACGGGAGCGAATCTTACGGTCGATGGCGGAATGAACGCCTGAACCGACGGGCTACTCTGTTCTGCCTTATGGTTGTTTAACGCATTCAGACCGTTCCGCTTTTTTGGAACCAGTGCTGCCGCCATGCTCGTATCGCCTTGGCATGCTTCGGATAGTGGCTGTATGTATCGAGCCGTAGGCGCCGCCGGACGCGCGTCTCACGCCTGAATTGCTCTTCGGGAACGCTCTGGATGTAGGCGATGAGCCGGCTGTGGGTTTCATCCTGTTGCCTCAGTACGTCGGAGAGCGAAAGGCCTTGTTTCTGTTCCGTCATCTGAGCGTTGAAGGCATTGATGCCTCCGTACTGGACTGAGTACCGCGGCGGCCTACTTCCGTTGATGATAAGCGGAAGATGCTTCAGCGCCTCCTCCTCCCACCATGTCACGTGCGCGATAATGTCTTTCACCGACCAATTGCCAGTGACGCCGGGTTCCGTCAGTTGAGAGTCTGAGAACCCGGCGTACGACTCCTTGAATGCCAACCACGCTTTATCAAGTTGTTTCAAAAGCTTTTGTCTATCCATCTTTGCTCCAGCATGTCGACCTCGGCGAGATTGTCGAATCGATTTATGGTCATTAGCTCACTCTCACTGGGCGTCATGGAAAATGATGCCGACCGTATGACGGTGTCCTGACCGGATGCGGCTGACGCCGTGCCGGAGATTCACGCGATACGTGCTCCTCTTACCCTGCACCGGGCGATTATGAACTGCGAACAAAACGCCGTCCCCCTGTCGAAGCGGCACAACCATCGGCCGCGACTGCATACGCGGTCGCTGCTCCGTCATCACGAATTCGCCGCCCGTGAAGTCTTCGTCGGGTTCAGACAACAGGATGGCGAGCTGGAGCGGGAAAACATGCTCGCCATAGAGGTCCTGGTGCAGGCAGTTGTAATCGTCGGCCCCGTACTGGAGCAACAGCGGCGTCGGTCTGATCTGGCCGGCCTGATGGCACCGCTCGATGAAGTCTGCATGCTTCTCGGGATAGCGAACATCAATACCCATCGCCTTGTTCCAACGATTGGCGATCGGGACAAGCTGCGGATAGACAATAGACCGGAGGTCTGCAATAAGGCCGGGCAACGGATAGCTGAAATACTTGTATTCTCCACGCCCGAAACCATGGCGTACCATCACGACATGACTGCGGAAGATGCCGTCCTTCAGGTAGAGGCTGGCGACCTCGCGACATTCGTCTGGAGAAAGAAGACGCTTGATCATCGTACTGCCTTGCCCATCGAGATCTTGCGAAACTTGCTCCCAAGCGATCGAACTGACTCGTTCCGCAATGCTCTTGGGTTGCGCAGCGGGCGATATTGTCCTGGCTACCAAGCTCATGCCCGCGCCTCCCGTGCGAGGAGAGCGCGTTTGAGCTCGACACCCCGGCGATAACCAGACACTGCGCCATATCTCACAACACGATGACAAAGAATCCCCACCGCCAGGGCGTTTTTTCTGAGATGTTCATTCACGTTCTCCCGAAGATTGCCGTTACAAATGAAAGATAGCACCGCCCGTTATTCCTGACACTCCGATTCTTGCTTTCAAATTCTTATTGGCCGCGAGGTGAACTGCTGGTTAGCGGATGGGGCCTGATGAATAGAAGGGCAAGGCGGTTACAGAAATTCTTAGTGCAATCGACAAGCTTTCAACCCTGCAGGGTAGTGATTTAAAAGAATTCGGAAAGACTAGACTTACAACGCAGGAAGGACCATTGGAAATGGTGTTCTTGGGCAACCTCTTGCTCTCTGGCTTTGAGATAATCTGTTCTTGAAAGCAAAAGCTTCCACCATGAGCGGCGGTTGTTCAGTGTCAGGATAAATTTGCCGTTCTTTCGGAGAATCCTCGAGATCTCCATTGTCCCTCCCACTCAACACACTAATGCAAACACCCAGCGGACTGCGTAAAATGAACTGGTTGTATCTTAGCTTTGGTTCCTACACTCTTCGGTGCGGGAGTTTTTCAACTACCCAAGTCTACAAATAGTTGTTGCTTAGACACCTGACTCAGTGTCAATGTAGGTAGCGCGCAACGGCTCACAGCCCGTCCGAACACTCTGTCATGGGAAGCGTCTACGAACAATTTGAAGCTGAACTCGCCGGCTGGAGCAGCAAGTACGCCGGGCGTCCACGTCGCCAGATGCTCCGGCTCTTTCTGCTGGCGCTCGAGCGTGAAGAGATTGTCTCTGTTGGGTATCGCGAGGATTTGATAGCGGTCCACTTAAAGGCGCTGCCCATTTCCGAAATTGAGCGCGAGATTATTCGTCATGCTTTACTTTGGACCTGGAAAGATGAGGAGATGCATGCGATCTATATTCGTGGTGCGATCTTCAAAGTGGGAAACTTTTCTCTCCGTGCGCGTGCACTCTTCAGCCAGGTCGCCGGTGCGCTGGGAGGGTGGTCTACCTCAGTTCGCCAGCACGTGCGCTGGACGGATGCCCCGCTCTCCAGGGCGATTGCCACGCTGATTTCCTGGACCGGATTCATAACCGGAAAAGTTCCGCGCGGAGTCAGGGAACATATTCAATATCGTTCATTCCGGGATTTCTGCCTCTTCAACGTCGACGCGGAAAAGACAGCATGGTTGTGCTGGCAGCGTTTGATCGAATTAACAAGCGAGCAGCCATTCATGCTGCCATCTTTGATAGATGATTTTCGCCGCATTATGGATGATGAAGATCGGCACCGGAGGATCTTTGCGGTATTGGCAGAAGCCCTCGATGAGAACGATCAACTCGTACACGGGGAAACGGCTGACGGTTTAGCACAAAAGATTCGCGAGGTAGGAGAGTATTTCGTACCCCGTGTGCTGCGCGGCGGTCGAGTTGCTGAGAACGCGCTCGGCAGCGGCGGCCGGGTGAAGGTTGTGCAAGGGAGAACAATGGACGAGAAACTGTCGCTTTTCCGCAGTCTGCTCGAAGAAACACATCTCAAGGAGCAGCTTGAAGAACGAGCTCAAACTCTGGACAAACCGCTCACCGAGTTGCGAGTGGCCATCAAGCCAGCCTTCATGCTCGGCTATCACCGGCGAGACAGGTCAATGATCACGGATAGGCAACTAGTGGATGAGTTGGCCCGCTATCTGCGGGCCTGCGGGTGCAAGGACGTGGCAGTTGTCGAAGGCCGGAATATCTACGATCAGTTTTATGGAAATCGCTCAGTCCAGGATGTCGCTCGATATTTCGATATCTCTTCTCCGCACTTTCGAGTCGTAGATCTTTCCGAAGAACAAATACCACATTCTTACTTTCGCGGGATGGCACAATACACTGTCGGTCATACCTGGAAAGATGCTGACTTTCGCATCTCTTTCGCGAAAATGAAGAGCCATCCGGTTGAACTGGCTCACCTCACAATCGGAAATCTCGAGGGTATCGGCGCGCGATGCGATCAATTTCTATTCGCTGAGCGTCAGGCGGATCGTGAAACCGCAACAATGATGTTGCTGGATGAGTTTCCTCCACACTTTTCACTGATTGATGCCTATGAACAGGCTGCTGATGGTCTGGTCGGCGTGATGGGCTGCCCGCGGCCGGCAACACCGCTGCGGTTCTATGCCGGCACTGACGCCCTTGCGGTCGATATGGTAGCGATGCGTCACATGGGTATGGCAGACCCTCGCGAGTCGAGTACTTTGCGTGCGGCGTGCCATTGGTTCGGTGACCCAGGCAACAACATCAAAATTGATGGCCCAGATGAGCCGCTGCGAAAATGGCGCAGTCCATACTATAGTGAAATATCAACCATGCTCAGTTTTCTCGCCCTGCCCGTTTATGTGCTCGGTAGCGCGCGAGGCGCACTCTTCGTCCCGCAAATGGACAAAGACGCATTTCCACCGCTGCGCCGCGAGAGTTTGACATTGCGGGCCGGGCGCCGGGGTATACAAAGTCTCCTGGGACTGCGCCATTAAGAATGACTCGTCGCGTTGTCATCATTGGCGCCGGCATGGGTGGGTTAACTGCCGCAGTCCGATTGGCGCGGAAAGGCTTGAGCGTCCGAGTGATCGAAGCTCGGACAGAAGCTGGGGGGCTTGCGTCGGGGTTTGAAAAAGATGGTTTTAGATTTGATGCTGGCCCATATGTGCTGCTTGATCGTCCAGGTCTTGAATGGGCCTTTCGTGCACTGGGTCTCGAACTCGCCGAGCATATCAGTCTCCGCAGAATCGATGATGTTTATGAGGTGTTATCGAATGCAGGCATCACGGTTCGTTTCTATGGAGATCTGAAAAGAACAGCCGCAGGTTTTGATGCTCAGTGGCCCGGGAGCGGAAAGCTATACGAGCATTTTGTAGCTGCGACATGGGAAACTCATAAACGCCTAAGCCCTCTACTTCATGTCTCACGACCCAGGCCTTCTCATCTTTTAGAGAATCGACGATTCACACGCATCCCTTTTTTGCTTCAGTCGTTAGGGTCGATCCTGGCCCGCACAAATATTCCGCGGCCAGTGGTCGAAGCAATTGCAATATGGACGCAAATTGCGGGACAGCGAATTGACGAGGCGCCAAGTCCGATGGCTTTTGTGCCCGCGTTGATTCATTCCGTCGGCGCTTTCTATCCGGTTGAAGGGATCGCGATGATCCCACGCACGCTGGCACGGGTAGCGGTGGAAGCTGGAGTCGAATTCCAATACGGCACAAGAGTCCGGAGGATTGTGTGTGAACGCGGCAGCATCAGCGGAGTCGAAACTAACGAGGGCGAGTTTGTGGCCGCCGACGCAATTGTCTCCAACTACAGCGGCATCGGTACATATGTTGAGATGTTAGAGGAAACTCCGGCACGTGCCCGACAAAGCCTTAATAAGCTTCCACTGCAATCACCTGGAGCCTGTGCATATCTCGCAATTCGCGGTGAGGCGAGGCAGCCCTATCTTCGATTTAAACTGCCTGGCACTGGAGAACTCTGTCGTCTTTTTGTCATGCCCGCAGTCGTTGCGCCGGAGCTGAAGAATAATGGGTGGTTTCCTGCACGCCTTATTAGTCCGATGCGACATGAAGTGGCCGAGCGTCTGGGGGTTGAAGGGCAACGCGACTACCTTAATCAGCTCCTGGAAGAGAGCTGGTGGCGCGAAGGTATTGATGATTATCGCGTGGTTCATACACGCGTACCGTCGGAATGGGGCGCGCAGTACAATCTCTATAGAAACAGCATGAATCCCGTTATGACCGCGGGGTTCATGCGTGCAGGACGGCTAGCTCACAAGAGTCCGTACGCCCGAGGGCTTTACCTGGCGGGTAGCTCAACGCATCCCGGACAGTGGGTCAGTTTCTGCGCCATATCAGGAATTTTGGCTGCGGACGATTTACTCGAGGACCTCAGGTGATGTTGCAAACAAAACTTGAGCCGCTCACTTCAGGGCGGCGTCTGCGAATCGCTCGCCTGGGTAGTGGGCCACCGGTGATTTTCCTTCACGGTTATCCCGACAACTTACAGATCTGGTCTGAGCTGGCAATGCGCCTGGCAGATCACTTTGAAGTGATAGCATTCGACTGGCCAGGAATGGGCTACAGCGACGCGTGGTCTGGTGGTACGACCCCGTTTCATATGGCCGACCGTTTATCCAAGATTCTCGATGAGCTCGCTATCGAACGTGCCAACCTGGTGGGGATGGACATGGGCGGTCAACCTGCACTCGTTTTTGCCGCACAGCATCCCGAGCGGGTGCATCATCTGGTGGTGATGAACTCGTTGGTCTTGTGGAACGAGAAGACTTCCTGGGAGATTCAACTGCTGCGTAAGTACGGTTGGAACCGCTTCATCATACGTAATTTTCCCCTTCTAGTATTCAAGCGCGCCGAGATGACCTTTCTCCCACGCGGTATGAAACTTCCTTTCGAGTTGCGTGCTGATCTCTGGAAGAGTTTTTCGCAGGGTGAAGTACGTTCCTTTATCGCTCGTCTTTGCGCTGGTTATCAGGGGACGTTGGAGCGGTTACCTGAACTATACAAGACAATCACTTGCCCCACGCTTGTGTTGTGGGGAGAACACGATCAGCACTTTCCGCCGGAGCACGCAAGACGGCTTCATCAAGCAATCCAGGGGTCAAGTTTGCAAATCATTCCTGGAGCAGAACACTGGATGGCGTGGTATCTCGCGGATACAGTGGCAGAATCAATTGGTGGGTTCATGGCTGAAAGACTGGATACCGCCGGATCGTTGCGGGCTCGCAACCTCAGCGCGCCATAGTGCCGAATCGCGGCGCCAGGCATCGGGACCAACGTCCGCCCATGGCTGCAGCCTTGCGAAGAAGTTTCTTCGAAGTATCGTGACGTCGCCTGCCGCCAGCAGGCACGACTTCGGTGCGCGGAAACGTCGGCAAGCTTGTCAAGGTCGTTACGGTCAGAGGGCGAACCACTGACATTGATCCGGGCGACTTCTACTTCTCCTTCTTCATCGGCGTCACGAACCCTTGAGCATTACGTGGTCGTCCATAATGCTGAACGGACCGTCACCATGGAAGAGGCTAACGCAATCTCGGTAGTCTAGACTTTTCACGAGACGAGAATTCAGGGACTATAGCGCCCGGAAATATGTCTCTTTCGTAGTATTAAACCGGCCAGACCTGCTCCCAGAAGAAGCATTGTTGAGGGTTCGGGCACATCCTGAATATTTGCAGTAAAAACCAAGGCATTAGACTCTCGAATAGAATATGTAATCACGAAAGGGCCAAGAGGTGGGTTCGCAACGACAGTAAAAGAAAAGAACGGTATTAGTGCCGTTGTTTCTCCTGGTCCAACAATAAAATTGGCCGGAAGTAAGAATTGAAAATTTGAAACGACGGAACCGTCATTATTAAAAATGGCGAGTTCGCCACCAGCACCAGCGGGTAGCGGTCCAAGATTAGTAATGGTTCCTGAAAACACAATTGTCATGCCGGCTATGCCTGTTTGCGATAGTTGACTAGATGCAAGTATGAGAGGGTCTGCTTTCCCCAATGCGGAACAACTTATGAAAATGATTGATGCAAGAATTATTTTGAGGATGGGTAACATGAAAAACCTCCAGGAAAAGGAGTTCAGCGAACTGTGGTAAGACAGCCATTGTGAAAGGGCTTTCTTTGTACCACCTTAGTTTTAGAGAAGTCAATGTTTATTGCCACAATTAGTCGCGGTCACATGTGCCGTGCTGATTTTTTTGAGCGAGGATTAGGTTTAGTGTCGTATGAATGGGGTTAAGGTTCACGAATACACCTTGCTCGGCTTTCTTCATGATTCACTCCCGCTGCTCGGTGGAAGGGTAAACTGTATTGTTGCTCCTTTGCCCTCGTTTGGTTTAGCCCAAAGCGTTCCCCCATGGGCCTCGATGATCGTTCGACTAATTGAAAGCCCCAGACCCATGCCTTCTGCTTTAGTCGTAAAAAAGGGGTCGAAGATCCGGTCAGCATCCTTTGGGTCCAGCCCGGTACCTGAGTCTCGCACTGCAACCACTACCTCACCGGACTTACTCTTTAGCGTTGTAATTAGCAGCTCACGCGGATGGCTTTGCACGGCGCGCATGGCGTCTTTGGCATTTAGTATCAGATTCAGGATTACTTGCTGCAACTGAATCCGGTCCCCCACGACTGGCGGGAGATCGGCCCCCAGTTCGGCCTG
The DNA here is from genome assembly GCA_035644135.1 of Pyrinomonadaceae bacterium. GTDB lineage: Bacteria > Acidobacteriota > Blastocatellia > Pyrinomonadales > Pyrinomonadaceae > PSRF01. The sequence goes on along the minus strand of DASQPD010000066.1, from coordinate 2,176 downwards.
CAACTTGACCTTACTCCTGAGCACGTCGCTGCTGACCAACTCGATCACCTCTTGAACGGTTTCATTAATATTCAGCCGCGCCTTTTCAGGAGGAGCCTTATGCAAAAGATCGCGAATCCGCTTAATCACTTCACTCGCCCTCATGCCGTCATTGATCATCCGACCGATAACTTCGCGCGACTTATCCAAATCTGGCGTCTCGCGAGAAAGAAGGCGCAGTAACGCACTGCCGTTGGTGACTATTGCACCGAGTGGTTGATTGACTTCATGAGCTATCGAAGCTACCAGCTCGCCCATCGTCGTCACCCGTGTGACATGCGCGAGCTCCGCCTGTGTCTTGTGGAGGGCTTCTTCGGCGAGCTTGCGCTCGGTCAAGTCGAGCACGAACGCGACGCCTTCGTCTCGCCGTCCCTCTAACAATGCGGCTCCGAGCAGGACCGGCACGCGACTGCCGTCTTTGCGGAAGTATTCCTTCTCGAAAGGCTCGCAGACGCCGGTGGCGACGAGCTCGGCCAAGGCCTGTTCGTCGGCCGCGCGCCATTTGTCGGGCGTTACCTCGCTCCAACTCACGCGACCTGACACGAGATCCTCGCGGCCATATCCCACCATGTGGAGAAAGGCTTCGTTGGCCTCAACAATCCGACCTTCGAGATTCCAGATGAGGATGCCGATGATGTTGGCATCCACCAATCGGCGGATCTTCGCTTCCCGTTCTGTGAGGTCGCTATAAAGACGGGTGTTTTCCAGCGAGATCGCCGCCTGCGACGCCAGCAGTTTCAGCACGGCGATCCGGGTCGGTGTGAAGACATGAGAGGTCAGGTTGTTTTCGAGGTAGAGCACTCCGATCAGTTTGGCCTGCTTGAGCAATGGCAAGCAGAGCACAGAACGGGCGTGTTTCTGACGGATGTACTCATCGGCCGAAAACGGGTTCTGGGCTAAGGCATCATCCAGAATTACGCTGTCCTGTGTGCGCACGACATAGTGAAGGACCGACTCTGGCAGCTCGGTCGCGGCCACGCTCGCTCCTCGCAGATGGACCGTAACAGTGTCACCGCTGGTCGTGGCTTCCGCCTCTATCCGCAGCTCATCACCTCGCGGAAGAATCAACAGGCCTCGCTCAGCACCCGCGTGCTCAACCGCTGTGAGCATGAGCGTGTCGATCAGTTTCTCCAGGACGATCTCGCCCGACACTGCTTGCGAGACTTTGATTACGGTAGCGAGATCCAGGTGTTCGACCGGCGCTCCGATCGTGCTCGTCGGACCGGGCACTGGCTGTTCTTCCCGGAGGTGTGGATATAACTCATCGAGTTGCCGGACTTTACCGTCGGCCCCCCAACGGAGGTAGCAGTACCGTGCGTCCTGCAAATACGCGTGCGCGATCTTCTCGAAACCACGTGCCGCATAGAAGCGGCCGGCGAGTTCGTTGGCGAGCGCTTCATTGTGGACGAAGCCGTTTGCGTGCGCCGAGCGGATGGCCTGTTCGTAAAGATGCTCGGCATCGAGCTCGCGTCCTTCGATCCGTGCGATCTCCGCCCCAACCAGTGCGGCGCGGTTCTCGAAATTTTCGGGGCAATTCTCCGCCCAGATCTCGAGCTGTCGGTGGTGCGCGACCAGAGCCTCGACATGCTGCCGTCGCTGGCCGGCCGCTGCGGACTCGCAGGATGCCGCTTGGGAGAGTGCACTGTAGAAGTGATACTCTGCCGTTTCGAACATTGACGGCGATGTCCACAGCAGCCGTTGCGCCCTCGATGAGGCCTCGAGGGCGGCCGCATAGTCGCCGGCAAAGAAGCGCGCCTGCAGCTTGCGGATCCAGTACCAGCCCTCGGGCAACGCTAGTTCCGGGTTACTGGAGAAACGACGCTCCATCCGAAGCTCGTCAAACTGCTCATCGTCAAAGCAACCGAAATTCGGCGTCGAGCCGCGGAGGGTCCGAATGAGTCCGAGCTGCGCGGCGATGGAGTCAATGGCAAAACCGAACCGCATCTTCTGCGCAAACGCGAGACCACGCTCGGCTTCGCCTTGCACCTCATCGAGAGGATCGCCCGCCGCGAGAAGGTTCGTGTTCAGGTGGGTGCAGCAGTACGCCGCAAAAGTGAGGTCACCGATCTTGTTCGCCGCCTCAAACGCGCGACGCACCAGATCGCGGCCAGCCCGGACATGTCTCGTCCAGGGCGTG
>DASQPD010000065.1:0-4641 GCA_035644135.1 Pyrinomonadaceae bacterium | reverse complement strand
TGGTATTTGGCACGTTGAGTTCCGCCCCTCCGAACCGCGCCGGAGGTTTTCAGGGCTTCGAAGCTATAAACATGTCACCCCTCCGGGGTGAAACCCGTGTTGGCTTTTGGATGTCAAATGTCAAAAGTCAACCGTCAAAGGGAGCGGCTATACTTTCTCGCGAAGATTGAACGAGGGCTAAGCCGTCTGAGTCTGACGAGACAATCTCACACGCTAAAATCAAAGCCAGGTTTCTAAGGTGACTGGATCGTCAATCGAGCTGGGGAGTAATTCACATTCTCACAATTTTTCGGGCCTCGCGGTTGTTTCCCTCCAATTTGTAACCACTAGACTGCGGGTTAATCTTTGGTGGCCTCCAATTGCTGTACATCAGCAAGATCTTGCAGGCGCGCGGCGGTCTTCTTATTGGTAATGAAGTGGTGACGAGAAATCACAAAGGCAGGCACACCACCAAACAAGGTCTCTAAACGATCCGGCCAGGCTTCCGAAAACTCAACGCCATCGATGTTGGTTATTATGTCGATGCGTAATGGCGGCAGCCCAATCTGAAAGATAGTGTTCTTTCTACTCAAATCATCAGCCGTTAGATCACTCAAAGGTGCCCCGAAGTCTGAAAGCGCTTGTAATATCTTTTGAGCGTTCGACTTCTCAGGTCGCACCCAAAGATCCAGGTCTTTGGTCGCACGTACGTGCCCGTGCGCTGCCAGAGCATGAGCGCCTACTATCAGGTATTCAACGTTATGCGCGTTGAAGGCGAGTAACAGTTCTTTGAAGTCTGGGTTCACTTGCTGAAGGTTTGTTCCAGGCCAGACAAAGCTCGGTCAGCGTCCAAACGGCTTCAATCCGCTCTTCAGGAGAGGTCATGATCCAGTCGTTGTCCGGCGGCTCTGGCAATCCGTCGCGAATGACTCTGACTCTCATTTGTTTGCTGCGCGAATCCTCGAACATCCGGGAAAATTATAGCACGCGCGGATTCCTCAGTCCGTAAGGATTAGTCGGGCAAAACGTTGGCCGGAGCTGCCGTGGCAAGGCAAACCCGGTCGCTAATCCACTACGCATTAAAAATAAAGGATCCGTACCTTGCTCAGGTGGTGCGTCGAGTCGAGGCCGGGGAAATGGTTATCAACTGCTTGCAGATTGAATGAGTCCTGCGGAATTCTCGGCGGCGTTTGCGCTTCTCGCAAATTCGCGGCGTCTCTTTGCGCTTCTGCGGTGAGTGATCCTCTGAAATCAAACACCGCGGAGGCGCAGAGAAAGACCGAATCTGGTAAGGTTAGCCTCAGCGCACGGCGCTGTATTGAGTTTCACTCGACTTCATAAGTTTCACTCAACTTCATAGAATTCGCTGGATCGAGCAAAGCGAACGCGTTCCTTAACTTTCTAATCGCAATGGGAGGTGGACTGATGTCGGATGAGGTGGTGGTTGAGCGGGCAAGTTGGAGCATTGCTCCGTATTTCATCGTGAACGATGTCGTGACGACTGCGAATTATTATCGCGACATGCTAGGTTTCCGATACGAACGCTTTTGGAACGAGCCGCCGTCCTTCTGCATGGTCCATCGAAATGGCATTGTTATCATGCTGGCTCAGCTCGAAAAGGAGGGAGTCATGAGACCCAACCGCGTCGTCGATCCGGAAGGTGAGGCTTGGGACGCCTATGTTTGGATTGAAAACGCCGACGACTTATACAGTGAGTTCAAATCGAAGGGCGTGAAGATCACACGCGAGATTTGTGACCAACCCTACGGTTGCCGGGACTTCGATGTGGAAGACTGCAACGGCTATCGCTTGTGTTTTGGACAGGACTTAGAAGGATAGAACTCAGGAAAGGCGCTCGTCAGATGGCAGGAAGAAACAATACGGTAAAGTGGATTGGTACGATCGCTGTGCTGGCTCATCTGATTGTCGTTGTGCTGCATGGTAGTGCACACACCGAGCTGCGTATCGAGCTGAATGCATGGCAAAAAACTTACGTCACCATAGTTATTCTGTTGGCACCGTTGGCCGCGGTTGTGATTCTGTGGACGCGTTATTATCGCCTCGGGCTGTTGCTGCTGTTGGTTTCGATGGCCGGCTCACTCATTTTCGGCGCATGCTATCACTACGCAATCGTCTCTCCCGATCACGTGTCGCATCTACCGCTCGGAGACGCGCGAGGTCTGTTTCGCACTACGGCCCTGCTCCTCTTGTTGACAGAGATGCTTGGCCTGGTCGTCGCGCTATTTGGACTACGAAGAGCGGGAGAAGGATCGTGATTGGCGTTAACATTTAGAGCTATGAATCATCCCTGGTTCAACGCCGACGGGGCGGAGCCCGGACCAAGGGCGTAGCCCAATTCAAGAATCTCAGCATTACGGCGAGGCATAGCCATCGCCGCACATCCGGCGGCAAAGCCGTTTGGAAGGTACGCGGTTAACGTTGGTCAGCTTTTCGTGTCTTTCGTGGATCCCGCAGTTCCCCATAAAATTCTGTCCACGAATTTACACGAAAATCAAGACACGAAATTAGCTTACCGACTGCGGATTCCAACGCGGGCGATCCGGATCCAACGCCTATCGCGAGTTTACCGCTTGAGAAAGAAGCTCATGCGGAATGTTGGATCCTGTAACCAATAATACAACGCTGCGGCCCGCATAAGCAGTTGGGTTCTGGAGATACGCTGCAGTCGCAGCGGCGCCAGCCGCTTCTGACACCAGATGCTCCTCGAATAAAAGCGTGCGGATACCTTGGAGGAGTTCGGCTTCTGATACCAAACATACTTCGTCAACCAACTCACGGATCGCACGAACATTGGGCTCGAGCGGGACACATGTCGCTAACCCATCCGCAATCGTATTGCACGTCTCCGTCGTGACTACACGATCTTCATGCCACGATCGGACGTATGATGGCGCCTGTGCAGCCTGCACGCCGATGATTCTGACAGCAGGATGACGTCGCTTTGCTTCCGCCGCCACGCCTCGGATTAAAGCAGTATCGCCCATCGGCACGATGATCACGTCAGGCGTGGGCAGCTCGTCCAGGATTTCAGCAGCAATCGTCGCGGTACCAACAGGAACCAACGCATCGCCGGCGTCATTCAGAAAATAGTAATCGTTACCTTCGGCGAATGCGGCGGCCGCGTTTGCGAGAGATTCACCTTTCGACTCAATCTCATTGACGGTGGCACCGAGTGCAACGATTCGCGCGCGCTTAATCGGGTTAGGAGATTCGGGAAGGAATATCGTAGCGGGAAGTTTTGCAAGACGGGCGGCGTGAGCGACAGCCGCACCGTGATTGCCGGTGCTGGCAGCGACCACGCCTTTTAGAGATCGCTGCTCGAGATTCTTCATCACGGCGTAGAGCGCCCCGCGTGGTTTAAATGATCCGGTCGCCAGCTCCGTCTCGAGTTTTAGATATATTTGAGAATGTAAATCGCGCCCGATCCGCTCCGCCGCCATTAACCGTGTAGGCCTAAGAAACGGCCGTAACACCTCGCGCGCATCGTTGACTTGTTTACTAGTTAGGATCACCGCAACTTCTCAACCGAGATCAGAGCTTGCTTTATTGAACGCTGGCGGGCGGCAGTTTCTTGAAGCCTTTCTTCAAGGCGTTTCGCAAGCGATCAACTGCCGTCGTTGGATCGCCGGCGAAAACCGGATCGGTATACAGCAGCACGTCACCGTTCCGCGCATCCACGATTCCGATCTGTAGTTTTAGATATGCCGGCATTCCGCCAACAAGCAACGTAAAGGCAGTTTTTCCACCTGTCAGTTTCTTTCCCTCACCACGAATAAAAAGAATCGCGTCTGCGCTCTTCTCCAGGTTCAGGTTCAGTACCTCATCGCCCATTGAGAAGCGGCCCTTCTTAACATCGCTGCGCTTCTTCATTATTTTGGTCAACAGATCGTCATACTTCGTCTGAAAATCAGCGATATTGTACCGCCGTGAAGAATCGCCATCGGTGGATGTCATACCCGGCGCTGCTAGCGTCACTACCTGTTTCTCTTTTGACAAGACTTCAGCGATTATTTTTTCGACGCGTGCACTGAGTTCGTCAGATTCGGCGGCCATTCCTTCAGGCCCCTTCATGCTATCGCGGACGACGTTTACTCTTGCCGGGAAGACAACAACATTGCGAATTGTGGTTTCCTTCGACTTGATCTTCGGGTGAAGAAACTGCGCACGGACCGATTGCGCGGCGAATCCCGTAAACAACACCGTCGCCAGGGCAAATACCAGAGTTCGGAACTTTAGAGCTGGGATGGGTCGAGTAACACCAATGATTGTCGCCCGGAGTCTGCAAATTGCTGATTCAGTTTGTGACACTGTACGTCTCAATTCGTTTTCTACCCTCCATCTTGGATTTCAATTGGCAATCGGCAATTGGAAATCGGCAATGGCTGTTTACGGTCTCCTTAACGCTTCAATGCGTCTCTGAATTCGTTCGCGATCCGGCGCTGACGGTGACAAGTGAATGTACTTCTGATATTCGGTGACGGCTTCATTCGCACGTCCGAGTTTTTCGTAAAGCATTCCCAGCCCGCGATGCGATACCGGCGCCGGATTTTCAGTGGCAAGGGCACGCAAGTACAACTCTTCTGCCTTTTGCTGATGTCGCTTCCAATTCTCATGACCTGCAGGCGTCGCAAGCAGGTCGCG
>DASQPD010000064.1:0-2847 GCA_035644135.1 Pyrinomonadaceae bacterium | reverse complement strand
TGCGTGGCGCGTATGCGCGGCAGCGCGTGTATGAAAACGTGACGGCATGGGAGTCGTTCGAACCGGCGCTCACGCGGGCCGAGCAACTGGACCTTGGCGAACTCTGGCGATACGCAGCCCAGGTACCGGAGGAGTGGTACGAATACGACGTAAGTGGGATGAATCGTCTGATCGAGATGTTATATCGAAGACGCCTTAGGATCCGCGATCTGATCAGTGAGTTTCGCAAGTCAAAACGCAATCCATTTCCGAACTGGGCAGAGAGGTAGGAGGACGCATGGAAGACCATTTAGCCTTCGAAGAACAGCTAAAACAACATCAAGCCGCAGCCAAAACCGCGATCCTCGCGCAATGTGACGGTCTGGCCGCTGCAGGCATTACTTTCGTCGCTGCACACTTCGATGGATCGGGCGATGACGGAGTAACTGAAGACATCAAGTGCTACGACTCCGATGTCTACGCTTACGAAGAATGCGAGTATGTCGCGCATGACGCCTCCCATCTGCAAGAGCACTTCGAAGCGCTGGTGCCCTATGGATACGAAAACGATGCCGGTGGGTTCGGAGATGTGGTCTTGGACGTCCGCAAACGCAAAATCATCGTTGAGCGAAATGACCGCTTCGAGGACTACTCAACGACGACTTACGAGGTCTAGTCATGGCTCATCCGCTAAAGCATGCGCAGAATAGTGTCAAGAAGTTCGGCGGCCAAGCCGAGGACTATCTCGCCGTTCACAAGTGGTTTGATGAATCGAAAGCGTTCTTCGCGGACTTTCGCCATCGTGCCCTCCGCCACCACGCCGAGGGAATTTTCCTGAGCGAGACGATTTTCGGTGTGACGATTACAAACAGCGACGGAAACCAGGTTCCGGTCCGGTATATCGGAGAACAACACGTCAGGGAAGACCTAGGTCGAATTCCGACGGCCCAGGATTGGCTGTCACAGATCAAGCCACAACGCTGGATGTATGGCCAGCGCCTAGCTATCGACAGAAGCCCCTTGCCAAGCGATATAAAGTAAGGGACATAAGAATGTAAGGAATTCCTAGACTGTAAGGGGCGATGCGATGCAGCATTCCAGAGTAACGAGTAAGGGGCAGACAACCATTCCAGGGAAAATTCGCAAGGCATTGCGAATCAAGCCGGGCGACAAGCTTGAGTACCTGGTTGAAGGGGACCATGCCACTATTCGCGTGCACCGGGGTACGCGGTCACTGAAGGGTGCGCTCGCCAGCAAGAAGGGCAAGGGGATGTCCTTCGCACAAGTCCGCGAGGCTGCGGCTGAAGCTGCCCGTGGTCGGGACGAGGTCCGGTGAGCAAGCGAAGGCTGGTCGGCACCAATCTGATCGTTCGCTATCTAGTACAAGACCATGAAAAGCATGCCAAGGCCGCTGGAAAGTTGTTCGATGCTTGTGACCGCGGCGATGTCGTGATTGTCGTGTTGCGAGCTGTTTTGGCTGAGTGCGTGTTTGTACTGGAGTCTTCGTGTGAGCATCCACGTGGAGATATCTCCTCGGCGCTCGGCAGGCTCATTTCAAGCCCTGGTGTTGAGATTGGCGGGGCGACAATTCACTTCGACGCATTGGAACGCTATCGAAAAACAAGAGTCCATTTCGTGGACTGCTTGCTCGCTGCGACCGCGGCGGCCGAAGACACACCGGTGGCGACCTTCGATCAGGACTTTCGAAAGTTCGCCGACGTGCGCGTAGAGACCAGTAATTTCCTTCGGGCAACTGGCTCTCAATCCTTGTAGCTTCCGCAGTAAGACCATCCGTCTGCAATTGCAGTCCCAAATCGAGACACACAGTTTGAAACTATTTGTACGTGCTCCTACCTCGGGATATCCCCGCTGCCAAACCTGAATATCAAGCAACCAGTCCCTGGAGGGCGACGCACATGCAAAATGCACATGAACGCTTTGGATCGTTGGAGTTCATCAAGCGCACGAAGGATACGACCACTCGTGTGCGGGTTCACATTGACCGAGCCGCTCTAGAAACTCCGAACGATGAACGAGGCCAAGCCAGCGTACACCTGATCTCGATGATTGCTGGAGACTCAGAGGTCAGTGCGTTGTGGGCGGCAGTAACCGAAGGAGCTTTGCTCCAAATTCAATTACCGGGCCAGCCGAGCTTTGCTGCTTCTATTGGGCCCGAGGCCCAATGCTTTCGCGGGAGTGTGATGGTTCCGGGGAGGAAGCGTCCGGCGCGGCACTTGGTGGCGGTGTCGTCAGAGTTAGCCAAGACGAAGCCTGGTGCCGACCGTGAAGGCGCACGAACCATTCTGTGCGATGACGATCCAGTGTTTGTGCTCTATCGCGTTGCCTCGCGATATGGCCTTCCAGTGGCTTCGGAGTGGGCCCCCTGGTTTATGCGCGAACTGAATCAACGAAAGGCGATTACGCCGTTGCTAGGACTCGGATGCTCGCCGGTTCTGGTCAGGGGCAACAAGCAAACGTTTCTCAGATGGATTGGTCAGGCCCTAAGAGAGCGGCTCATTCGAATACCGGCAGAGAACGGATCAATCTCATGGAAGTTGCCAAGGACTTTCTTGGAGGAGTCGAATTTGCTGCCGACGTCAGAGGAGAGACCTCAAGACGCGAGCTAGTTGCCGATTAGCCGACCACCCAAAACGTGGCCAGACCGGTCAATACAAGTGCGTTTCTCGGTACTAACCCTACTGGCGAGCTGATAACTTCCGGGTCGCCCGTTAACCGTCCGGAACTCCGTACCCGCTAGATTTCTCCCCGGTAGTGTTCGCTGAGTGCGCAGGCGATTCCGCAACAGCTAAGAAGTAGAGTCGTCCTGATTGCGGTCCGTAATGGCAGGCCCCCGGTCGCAGGCTGCTC
>DASQPD010000063.1:0-3851 GCA_035644135.1 Pyrinomonadaceae bacterium | reverse complement strand
CAACAGCGGCAGCTCGCTGGTGGAAAGTCGGGCCACTGTGGTCCGGGTTCTGGCTGAGAACGCGGCCGTTTCGCAAGCCCTCTACAACGGTTCATTTGTGCTGATGGAATACTTTGCATATCTCAGACGTGACCCGGATCGGGGCGGCTACGACTACTGGCTGAATGTGCTCGACACTCACCAGCAGGGAAATTATCGCGGCATGGTTTGCGCGTTTATTACTTCGCCCGAGTACCAGCGGCGGTTTAGTCCCCTGGTCACCCGCAGCAACGCCGAGTGTCGCTAAGACCAATTCGCTAGTTAAATGGGGCGCTTCCGAAGGAATCGCCCCATTTAGCTTTTATAAAACTTAGGAATTCGAAACCAGGATATGGTAGGTTAGCGGAGTAGTATCTTTAGGGTAAGGAACGACACTTCAAATAGCCCCCCGTTTTTTCCGCTCCATGCCACCACCTGACCATTTTTGTGGCATTCGGAACAGCTTCTGCAAACTCCAATGAGTAAACTAAAGAAGAACCATTCAAGATCAAAGATTCATCTAACCCGACGCTATTTGGCTGTACTCATTCTGGGAAGCACCATTTGTGGCGCTTTCTTGTTGACCGGCTATGAAGGGCAGTTGAGTTCCGCGCAATCGGCGGACCTGCGGATAGCCGATCCCGCAATCGAACAAATTCAGCTCCTGCTCGCTGAAAAGGAATCAAGGACCGCCGCCCAACGAAAGATCGATTCGCAATTGCTTTACGCCATAAAAATGCGCCGAGGCGACAACCAGTTGGCCCGTGTTCCCAACCTCCAAACTGGTATAGACATTGATGACCAGGGGAGAGTTGTTGTCGATATTACCGCCGACGTTGACGGGTCTCTGCTGGGAGATTTGGGAAACGCAGGCGCGGAAGTCAGACTCGTCTACGCTCAGTACAACAGCATCCGAGCGGCGGTTCCCTGGAACCAGGTTGAAGCGGTTGCCGAATTCCCTCAGGTTCGATTCATCACGCAGAAACAGGAAGGAAACGTCTGGAGCACGACGGAACCCGCCTCGAGGAATTCGGATCGGATGAGAATTCTTGCACCCGATTTTCCGCAGCGAGCAAGCACCGTTCGCAATCGATTGCTGAGCGCGCTTGCCAAACTTTCCCAGGACAAGCGCCCATTAGCTTCGGATGCCGGCAGCGTGCAATCCGAGGGTGACACTACCCACAAAGCAAACACAGCCCGGAGTACTTTCGGAGCCAATGGCGCAGGTGTGCGCATCGGAGTGCTTTCCAATGGTGTCGTTAGTCTCCCCGCTAGTCAGGCGCTCGGTGACCTCGGTCCGGTGACAGTATTGCCAGGGCAGGCCGGAACAGGCGATGAAGGTACGGCGATGCTCGAGATCGTCCATGACCTGGCTCCGGGTGCGCAGCTTTATTTTGCTACAGCGAATCCAATAATAGCGGCCTTTGCACAAAACATTCGCGACCTGCGAACCGCTGGATGTGACATCATCATCGACGACGCCTTTTATTTCGTTGAGACTCCATTTCAGGATGGGCAAACGGCCAGCGTAGCTTCAAATACAAATGGCGGCCTCGTCATTCAGGCGGTCCGCGATGTCACTGCTGCGGGTGCGCTCTACTTTTCATCCGCGGGGAATCAAGGCAATCTTGATGATAATACTTCAAGCACCTATCAAGGTGACTTCGTCGACGGCGGCACTATCGGAATTGTTCCGGGTGGCAATGTCCACAATTTTGGAGGGGGTCAGCAATTCGATCTGATCCTGATCGGCGCTGGTAACCCAATCAATCTTTACTGGGCTGATCCACTTGGCGGATCAACAAACGACTACGATCTTTTTGTCTTGAACAGCACCAGTACAGCCGTAGTCGCGTCATCTACCAATCTTCAAAGTGGGACTCAAGATCCTTTTGAGCAAGTGAGCACGGGCAACACGACAAACAACCGGGTGGTCGTCCTCAAAAAAACCGGGGCCGCAAACCGCTTTTTTCACCTGACGATCAACGCTAATGGAGGCGGAAGATTAGGTACCGCAACCGAGGGAACTACAAAAGGACACAGCATCGCCGCTAACGCCTTCAGCGTTGGTGCCACTCCTGCCGGTGCTCCTGGTCCATTTCCAAATCCTCACAGTAGTACCAACGTTTCAGAAACATTCAGCTCGGACGGTCCGCGAAGAATATTCTTCAACGACAACAGCAGCGCCATCACACCGGGTAATTTTTCGTCAACAGGAGGCCTCTTACGTCAGAAGCCCGACATTACCGCGGCCGACCGCGTTTCAGTCACAGGAGTGGGCGGATTTCCGACGACTTTCACAGGCACGTCAGCCGCCGCGCCGCATGCGGGCGCAATTGCAGCACTGATCAAGTCCGGCTTTCCAAACCTCACTAACGCACAAATCAGAACACTTCTGACCAGCACCGCGATCGACATCGAGGGGGCAGGAACGGACAGAGATACCGGTGTCGGGATCGTCATGCCATTTGAAGCAATGCAAGCCAATGGCGCAGTTGCTTCTGCCAATTTTGAAGCCGGCACAATCACGGCGACTGAGGTGTGCTGCAACGGAAATACTTTTATTGAGCCTGGTGAAACAGGCTCACTCCTGGTCCAGCTGAATAACACGGGAACCGCAAATGCGACGGCGATTTCGGCAAGCTTAAGCTCGACGACTCCAAGTGTCATTATCACTTCCCCCAATTCGGCTTACCCGAATATTTTAATCGGGGGAAATGGAACAAATGTTACCCCTTTTCAGTTTCGATTGGGCAACGTCGCCGCGTGCGATTTGCTGATCAACTTTACGCTGACAATCAACTTCACGGGGGGCAATAGTCCAAAGGTCATCAAGTTCTCAGTTCAAACCGGAAGGCCACCTATTTCAATCACAACTACACTCGATGCTACAGCTCCTCCTGCGAGCACAGAGTACACTGCGGTTACGGGAACTCAGACGGATCGCGTGTTTCGTGACGGCCGAGCCAGCACTGTAAATCTTCCCAAAGCTAGTTGTCCCGGCGTAATTGAGGCAATAACTCCCAGGTTTGATGCTTACACATTCTCAACTTGTCCCGGGCCGCTCCCGAGGACCGTTACAGTGACGTTGAACAGTCCGTGCCCCGCGGCTGGTGGCGATACAGAACTCTTTAGCGCAGCATATTCAGGAAGTTATGTACCCACGGCTGTCTGCACAAACTATCTGGCTGATGCTGGTTCAAGTCCCATAGGGAACGGACCTACAAGCTTTACCTTTAGCGTGGCTGCCGGCGCCACATTCGTGGTGGTGGTGAGTGAGGTGCCGTTAAACCCCCCGGACTGCAATTACACCTTGACGGTTTCTGGTGTCTGCCTGGCATGTCCGACCGCCGCGCCGGGGGCGATCAGCGGTACCATTAACGATGGCTCCGGTAATCCGGTTGGCGGGGTGTTACTGAGCTTGTCAGGCGCAGCGTCTGCAACCACCATTACCGACAGCAACGGAAATTATCACTTCGATGACGTTGAAACCGATAACTTCTACACGGTCACCCCGGCGTTGGCCAACTACACCTTTGCGCCGGAGAGTCGCGCGTTCTCGCTGCTTGGCAACAGGACGGACGCCATCTTCACCGCCACGGCGGCCCCGGCAGTTACCGCCAATGCGATCGATGCCTCCGGGTTTTTCGTGCGCCAGCAGTATCTCGACTTCCTTGGTCGCGAACCTGATCGAGGTGGGTTTCAATACTGGACCAATGAACTCGCTCAATGTGCGGGAGACAGCGCCTGCCTCCGCGCCCGCCGCATCGATGTTTCGGCGGCATTCTTTGCCGAACGTGAGTTTCAGGAAAGCGGTTCGTTTATTGTGCGCC
>DASQPD010000062.1:0-197021 GCA_035644135.1 Pyrinomonadaceae bacterium | reverse complement strand
ACGTCTTCGTCATGAGGCTGATCGGGAAGATTGGCAATATCCAAAAGAATGGGTTCGAGACTATCGAGCAGCGTCGACACTTGTACATCACCTGATGCGTCTGCCTCGCGTCGAAGCAGAATGTTTTGATAAACCAACTTCTGTGCGCGTTGGCGCTCATAGGCCACTTCAGCTCGGAGCCCTGCATGAGCTGCGCGCACGTTCCTGAACGCCCTCAACAGCAGCTCTGATTGTTCCAGGTGCCGTGCAGTTAAGGTCTCGGCATCCGCGGCGCGCATCCTCCCGCCCTCGTTGTCCGCTGAATTGGTGGCGATCACTTGCCTGCCGTACGGAGAGGTCAACTCCGGAAACGTAGTGCGGGGTTTGGGCGTTTCGACTCGTGGGCGTGTTTTGGTTTTAGATCCCTTTCCGCCCGGCTTAATCGCGTGATTGTTGTTTGAGACCGATGCGAGTTGAGTTGCTCCTGAGGCATCGGCGCCGGAATTCGAAGACTTATTCGCTTGCTTCGCCATGGTCCCGTCAGGAACTGGAGTAGCACTTTCGCGATAATGACTGCGATAGACCACCAGACCAACGACACCTGCGATCAGCAGAACAGCAAGGGTAGCGAAGGCTGGACTGGGACGAAGCCAGCTGATGGGCCAAAGCGACCGCGTCGCTCGCGCCGGGATGCTTTGGGGTACGTATCCTGTGCCGAGGATTTGGTCCAATCTTTGGCTGGCGCCCGCCGGATCGAGCGCCGGATTGAAAGCCGTGATCTGATTGCGCAGATTAAGAAAGTCGGCGCGGGCTTTTTGGCAGTCGTCACACTGAGTCACATGCCGCTCGAGCAGGCGAGCGCGATCCGCGGTTAGCTCGCCGTCAATCAGTGAAGAAATCTCTTCAATTAATTCGCAACTCATAAACAATCACCAGTCCCTGCCTCAGTGCACACTCGCGCCGTAAGCTTTTACCCGTTTGGTCCAACGATCCCGCAAAGCATTCCTCGCTCGAAAAATATCGACCTTCACTTTGCTTTCAGAAATGTTCAGGACCTCTCCAATCTCTCGGTAACTCAGTTGCTCCTGCTCACGCAACAGGAGCGCCGCGCGTTGATCTTCGGGCAGCGTCTGCAGCATTTCCAACACCAGTTGGTGTCTTTCCTGCAACTCGAATTGCTCTTCCGGGGTGCGGGTGCGCGGTCGCATTACTTCGACTACTCGATCAAAGAGCCGGTAGCGCGTTTGCCCCTTCCGAAATTCGTTGAGAGCAAAATTTCGCGCTACGCGGTAAAGCCAGAAGCGCGCTTCCTGTGGGGGAACCACTCCCCAGGCGGTCCGATGTAGCTGCAAAAAGCTCTCCTGTGCCAGGTCCTGAGCAAGCGCAGCTCGCCCGCCCAGCAGGCACTCCAGGAACCGGCAAAGGCTTGGATAGAAATCCTGAAAGAGCATGGTGAACTCTTCGTCTTCGCTCGCCATAAGCTGCGCTACGCTATCTAAAACATTTGAATTGGATAAAAGTTACAGAAAATCGTTGAATGTCGAAGAAAGTTACTCCCGCCGGTCGCAATCGGCCAGGGCCTCGGCGGAGATTGGCTTGCCCGTTTCGGAGTCTATCAGTCAACATACCAAGGTAACGCAAGCTGTTAGCTTGCGTCCGAGATTGAGTGGACTCAACCAACCCGCAAGCTAACAGCTTGCGTTACAAGATCTGGTGAAAGCCCAATATCCATGAGTACCTGGCGGCGTTTTCATTTAGAAGAGTCAATCAAAGCCCTGGCAATCTCTGAGAACCATCGTTTCTTCGTGCAAGTGCGCGAACCACCAGGCGGTAATCGACAACCAATCGAGTTCTACCGTTGGAATCTAGCGGAGGCAAAGATCGCGGCGGATAAACTGGTTCAAGCTTACTACCCACACGACTGCGATGAACATACTTGCGGCACGTGGCACAAGGTGGATTAGCGAGGCAAACTCCCGCAAAACCTGCTGACAAAAAACGGCTGTTGACACACGTCCAGCACGTTCGCTATGTTCTTTTTGGTGTTGGCAGTCCCGACTGTTTCATCTGCCGTCCGCTTGCCCGCTCGAGTTAACTCACTAATTTCCATCTCGAAGAAAGCTCCAGCATTTCCGGATACTAAACATGCGAAAACCATCCCTGCTTCTCTGCTGTATATTGTCATTGCTGCTGACTCCCACGCTCTGTGGAACCGGCTGTGGCGTCATGTCACCCTGTCTGTCGGCGGCGCCGCTGCTCCAGGCTGTTGATCATGACGGGAAGATCGAAGCGAAGTACGACGGCTTTAACCACGAAACTGTCATCACGCTGCGCAAGATGAAGGTCACCTGCGGGGGCGCAAAGGGATTGCAATCGACGGTAAAGGACACGTGTGTCAGTCTCTCGGCGGCACTGCATGCTCCGGGCAAGCAACTTGATTATGTGCGTTACGTTACACTGCAACTAATCTTTGAGACAAAGGATTGGGATCGGCGGCATTCACTGACGCAGAGGGACCTGGCAATCGTAGCCGGTGGCGAAACTATTCGGCTGGGCCGAATGGCACTGGCCAATCAGGGCGTCGATACCGATCGTTTGATTGATGTTATGAAAGAGGTGCTCGAAGTTTCGATCTCCTACCAAAACTTCAATAAGATGGCCCGCGCCGACTTCGTGGAAATGAGAGTGGGCAATTCTGAGTTTGCGCTTCAGGAGAAGAATCTTGCCGCTTTGCGCGACCTCAATAACCGAATCAAATTTTGAACAAAGGCGGAGGCCGTCTACTCTGAAATCAGACGAGCGATAAGGAACGCTGCTCCGGCTGCGGTGCTTCCTATCAGCGCAGTCTGCAATGCGCTGCGGACCGGCCGAGTGCCGGTAAATCTTCCTTTAATAAATCCAAAAACCAGCAAGGCGCCCAGGGTCACGGCCACCGAAAACAGAAGAGCGGATGAAGGTGTGTGCGCAATCATATACGGCGTAAGAGGAATGAAACCCCCAGCAACGTAGGCGCCCGCAATCGTCAAGGCACTTAGCACTGCGCGTCGAGGGTCGGGCTTTTCAAGGCCCAACTCAAAGCGCATCATGAAATCAATCCAGTTTTTTGGTTGTTTGCGCAACGCCTGGACAATGGGCCAGGTTTCCTGTTCGGTTAGTCCATACGCTTGGAAGACTTCTGCCACCTCGCGCATTTCTTCGTGAGGAATCTCGGCGACCTCGCGCTTTTCTCGCTCCCGTTCCTTGGCATAATGTTCAGCGTCACTTTTTGCGGCCAGGTACCCTCCCAAACCCATAGCAATCGAACCGGCGGCAATCTCAGCCAAACCTGCAGTCACAATGATTCCTGTCGAGTCGACTGCACCTGTCAGGCCCGCGGCCAACGCAAACGGGACAGTCAATCCATCAGACATCCCGATTACGATATCGCGAACCACAGCGGTTGCTGTGAAGTGACGCTCAATATGCGGAGTTTGTGGCATCGGCTGGCCTCAGGCTGCAAGTTTTGCCGGCGAAGTCAGTTTCACAAAATCTTCGTTCTTGGTTTGCGCCGCTTGTCCCAAGGATCTGGATAGTAAGGATCCGCCGAATGGTCATGCACATCGAGGCTCCTTAATTCTTTGATCGCCGGCAGGTCGCTGTTTTGAAACTGCTCGACGCTTCCCGTAAAAACAATCTTGCCACCTTCAAGGACCATTACACTGGTGCGAGGCAATTGGCCCGCGGGAGCTTCACGCACCTCTATTTCGCCTTCGTTATCTCTAAAAGCGCAGAAGCCCGCCAAATAGGGAATCTCCTGCGTCTTTTTTGTCACGTAAAGAGATGAAATTTTGTTAATGTCGCGCGCGCGAATGATGAGCTCAAGAACTTGCGCCGCCACAATTGGATCGAGCATTGTTGTCGGCTCGTCAAACAACATAATAGATGGCCAGCCCATCAGGCCGCGGGCAATCTCCAACCGTCGCTTCATTCCTCCTGAAAGTTGTTCGGGTAGCTTGTCTTCTTCTCCGGTGAGGCCGACAAAACGCAGCACTTCAGTTACTCCCTGCTCGATTTGGGTGGGCGACCATCCATGTTCCTCCAGACGGTAAGCGGCGTTTTCGTAAACGGACAAACCTGAGAAGAGCGAGTCTTCTTGAAATACCATCCCCATGCTACCGCCCCGGATAGCCAACAACTCTGACTCGTCAAGCGTTTCGATTTCTCGTCCCTCGACAAAGATTTGGCCTTCGTCCGCCTTTAAAAGGCCCATAGCGAGCTTTAGCAGCACTGATTTACCCGACCCTGACGCACCCGTAACGAAAATCATTTCCTGCCGCTCAAGGCGCAAACTGACATCGATGAGAGCCGGCTTATCGTCGAAGCTTAACCAGACGTTACGAAACTCAATAGCCGGATGAGAATCCGGCGAACTTGGATTCATCTTTGTCCTTCACTCTCTGAAGCAGTGGCATTCTCAGTTCGGCGGGGGCGACTTGAACTTGCCACACCTTGAATCTATCGACTGCCCCCTTCCCAACCTGCGAATTCACTCAGCTTGAATTATTTAATCCCGAATTTAACTCGTCGATCTGGTGGTCCAACTTCCTATTCCACCTGCACACTTCACCGCGACTAAAACTTATCCATCAGAATTAATATTCCAATCACAATAAACGAGATGGCGGCGATCCGTTTAATCCAAACAATCGGAATGTAGTTCCCTATTGCCCCGCCGATCAACACACCTAAAGCTGAGACTGCTACGAGCGCCAACGAGGCTCCAAGAAAAACGGCCCAAGGTCTCTTCGACTCAGCGGCCATTGTCATCGCCGCCAACTGAGTCTTGTCTCCCATTTCGGCCAGAAAGATGACTCCGAAGGTGGAAAGGAATACCCGCCATTCCATTTGTTTGACCCGGTCCTCTCGAATGGATTCGCTTCTCTTTAAAAAGGAACTTGGGAAAGATACCCTATCGGTCAGGTTTTTAATACCAACCAAAAGCCTGAGCCGGTTCCACCGCGATCGACCTAAGAGTCGTCTTTTTGACGCGAAACGGTGCGAGTTAGAAAGCGGCGACAAGGCGCTGCACTCCAAAGTGTCTATCATTCTTGGCGGTTTCTTCCTTCGCGCCTACAATTTCGACGGTCTAAGTATGAGCACTTCCACCAGCGACTTTCTCGGCACTGACCGCTTCCACGTTCGTCGTCGCCTGGGTTCCGGCGGCATGGGGGTCGTCTATGAGGCACATGACAGAGAAACCGACAAAGTGGTCGCCCTCAAAGCTCTCACACGTACCGAAGCATCGCATATATCTCGCTTCAAGAATGAGTTTCGCTCTCTAGCGGATGTTTCGCACCCCAACCTCGTCTCGCTTTACGAATTAATGTCAGACGGCCAGTACTGGTTCTTCACGATGGAGTTGGTCCAGGGCGTAAATTTCCTCGAGTACGTCCGGCCCGGTTATCACGCCAAACGCAGCAACCTGGATTCGGTTACGCCAACACTGCTGAAGAACTCAGGCGAGACCGATAGTTTCGGCGGCAACTACGAAGCTGAGACGCAGCAACTCGCTCCGGACCGCGTTACCTTCTCGGAAGGCTCTTTTCCGGAGAGCTCCAACGATATTGCGCTTTCGCTTGCGAAACTTGATCTTGGGAGACTGGAAACAGCGCTTCGCCAACTTGCAGACGGACTTCATGGTCTGCATCAAACTGGAAAACTTCACCGCGATATCAAACCTTCGAATGTTCTGGTGACAAAAGAAGGCAGGGTAGTGATCCTGGACTTTGGCCTGGTGGCGGAAGTCGAGGGCCACGGACAGCTCGAGAGCGTACAGCTGGCAGGAACGCCGGACTACATGTCCCCGGAGCAGGGCTCGCAATTACCGGTGGGCCCGGCTAGCGACTGGTACAGCGTTGGGGTGATTCTCTATCAGGCGCTAACGGGCCGTTTGCCGTTTTATGGGAAGTTCTTTGAGGTGATGATGAGTAAGCAGAACTCGGATCCGCCGGCGCCCGTTACCGTAGTCGCAAATATACCGCCCGAGCTGAATGAGCTTTGCATGAAACTGCTCCGCCGCGATCCCAGGCAGCGTCCAACTGGACGTGAGTTAATCAGAACACTCGGTCACGGTAAGACTGGCCCTCTGCAGATGCCGATTACGCCCGCCGGAACTTCACCATCGGTGCAGAACGCGACATTTGTGGGACGGCAACAACATTTGGACGAGCTTGCCCAGGCGTTCTCTGTGGTAAGAAACGGGCACACTGTAACCATGTATGTTCATGGAGACTCGGGCATGGGCAAGAGCTCACTCATCCGTCGTTTCCTCGATGATCTTCAGGAGAATGATGACCAGGTAGTTGTGTTGGAGGGACGTTGCTACGAGCGAGAGTCGGTCCCGTACAAAGCCATCGATGGCGTTGTCGACAGCTTGACCAAATTCCTGCTGTCACTTCCTGATAATCGGGCTGAAACTTTAATGCCTCGTGACACTCAGGCACTCGCGCGTTTGTTCCCGGTGATGTTACAGGTCGACTGCGTCTTCAATGCGCCACAACCCGAGCAGGAGATTCTCGACCGGTTCAGGCTGCGCAGGCGTGCCTTCAAGGCTTTGCGTGAATTGCTGGCTCGAATTAGTGATCGTCATCCTCTGATTGTCTGGATTGATGACTTGCAATGGTCCGATGGCGACAGCACCACCTTGCTCGATGATTTGTTGCGTCCACCCGATGCTCCTCCCTTGCTTTTAATAACTACTTTTCGCAGCGAGGACGTTGAGAGTCGACCGTTCTTGAGGTCCCTGCTGGAGCGCGCGGTCTCAGAAACCTGCCGGGCACTGGAGGTGAATGCCCTCAGCCGTAAGGAAGCTGCCCAACTGACATCCACTCTGTTCCCGGAGGGTATTCCAGCCGCGTCGATCTTCATCGATTCAATCGTGCGCGAAGCTCGTGGCAACCCGTTTCTCCTGGAACAATTGTCTCGTTACGCGGCAACCAGCGACCACATCTCGACAACGGGAATCACCCTTGCGGTAATGCTCAATGCCCGCCTGCGTCATTTGCCGATGGGCGCCCGTCAATTTCTCGACGTGCTCGCGGTTGCCGGTCGACCGGTGAACCAGGAAGTTGCCTTCCAGGCTGCCGGTTTATCCGGTGACGAACTTCCGTTGGTGAGTGCTTTGCGGGCAGCGCAGTTTCTTCGCAGTGGCAGGTCAGAGCACAGTGTTGAACTCTATCACGATCGCATTCGCGAAGCGCTTGCATCGCAACTGGATCAGACAATCATCAAGCAGATTCACCGACGCCTCGCACAGGCCCTCGAATCCCGCGGTATCGATGATCCGGAATCGTTATTCGAGCATTACCTCGGCGCGGGTGAGCGAGTGCGCGCGGCAACGCATGCCGCGGTTGCCGCCAGAAAAGCAAATGCCACGCTGGCATTCGATCGCGCATCCGCCTTTTATCGTCGCGCTCTGGAACTCGCGCCGGCGCGGGGCGCCGAGTTGATCGAACTGAAGCGAGCCCTGGCTGAAACGCTGGTGAATGCGGGCCGTCCAGCCGAGGCAGCTGAAACATATCTCGAACTCTCTCGCGAGACATCATCGTCTCGAAGTATCGATTTTCAACGACGCGCCGCCGAGCAACTGCTGATGGGCGGTCACATCAACGAAGGACTGCAAGTACTGCGCTCGGTCCTCTCTGCGGCGGGCTTTTCGCTTCCTGCCGGTCCAAAACGGGCGTTGCTGTCGCTGACTTGGCGGCGTCTGCAGATCAGGCTGCGCGGCCTGGACTTTAGCGAACACGATGAGAGCATTATTTCGGCCTCAAGCTTGTTTCGGATTGACCTCTGCTGGGGCGTCGCCGCGGGTCTGGGAATGGCCGATCTTATCCGCGGCGCCGATTTTCAAAGCCGGCACCTGCTGCTGGCGTTGCGGGCGGGCGAGCCTTATCGCGTGGCGCGGGGACTGGCTTTCGAAGCAGCGCAAACTGCTGCCAGGGGAATGCGCAGCAGGAAACGAGCGATGCAGATTGCCGAAAAGGCGGAGGCCCTGGCCCAGAAGATTGGAAACCCGGACGCGATTGCCCTGGCAATCTGGGCCAGGGGCGTCAGCGCATACCTGGTAGGACATTGGAAAAGTGCGGCTGAACTCTGTGAACGTTCGGCGGAGATTCTGCGTGACGAGTGTACCGGGGTTGCCTGGCAGTTGACGATTGCGCAACGATTCATGCTCAGCGCGCTCTTGTATCTTGGTGAGATCCTCGAAGTATCGCGACGCGTCCCGCACCTGCTTTCCGCGGCCATCGAACAGGGGAATCTCTTCGCGGCAACCGACTTGCGCACGCGGTTGAATCTTATATGGCTGGCCGCTGATGAGCCCGACCGGGCACGTGAGGAGGTAATCGCCGCTTTGAAGGCCTGGCCACACGAGGGCTTTCATTTACAACACTACAGTTCGCTGGTGGCTCTGACGCAGATTGAGCTTTACACGGGAGATACGGAAGTCGCCTGGAAGCACTTCGAAGGCCAACTCAAAGCGCTCGAAGACTCAATGTTGTTACGCATTCAAGTGCTCAGAATCGATGCGATGCATCTACGTGCGCGATCGGCTCTGGCAAGCGCGTCGAGTAATGAAAGAGAAAGCCGCCTTGACCTGGCTGAACTGATGGCCCGGAAGATTGCCCGCGAGAAGTTGGCATGGGCGGATTCGCTGGTAGCCTTGATTCGGGCCGGCATTGCGTCATCGCGCGGAGAAAAATCCTCTGCGGCGCAATATCTGACTCGAGCTCTGGAAGGTTTCAATCTGGCCGACATGGCCCTTTACGTGGCCGTGTGCCGGCGACGTCTTGGCGAGACAATCGGCGGCGAGCGGGGACAGCAACTGTTAACTGAAGCCGATGCGTGGATGCAGGCTCAACGAATCAAAAACCCGAGCCGGATGACCGAAATGCTGGCTCCAGGGTTTGCAAATCAAAGGTAAGTTTGAAGATGCCACCGCCTTGCGTGGTGGAGTCTCACGTTCGCTGCTAGCGAGACAGGTAAGTTTGGCAGAAGTCCAGCATCCGGCGTTTTGAATCCCTGGCAAAACGCTTTTGGAGCATGCGCGCCAGTGGCAACCCAAGCGTCACCAGTAGTTTGCCTGGTCGTGAAAAAGCCAGGATGTCGTACCAGACAGCATCATCATCGGCATGCCATTCGATTGTGAAGCGCTCCTCACCGCGCTCGACATGATTTACCAAAGTGCCATAGGCAAAACCGAATTTTCGAATTGGTCCCTCTTCGTCAATTAGATAGACCACTCTACAGGCATTAAGCGACCAAACCCCGAAGTGTTTGGTAAGAATCCCTACTACCGCCCCCACCTCAACAGGAGTTCCAATTGGGACAACTTGTACCCAGCCCAAATCAAACTGTTTCCAGGTCCGCAGCGCCGCGACTGCACGGTTGAAAGCCTCTGTCCCGCTGCCGAGTCTCTGTCGGTTGTGATCGATACGATATCCGGTTGGCAGCACCTCACCGGTTGCCCCTACTTCTTTGTATGAGAACGGCAAGTTGCGTTCTGAGTCGATGAATTGCCGCAATTGGCCATCTGACGGTTTGTTGATTAGAAACATTTCGCCGGCGCTAAAGAAGAAGAGAAGTCAGCCGCAGATAAACATCAACATCACACACCTGGTTTGGGTGACTCAGCTAATTGATCCCCAAAACTTGAGTTGTTTCCACCTTCGGCGGCCAGTGAATAGAACAAAAAGTCAGATGTATGACTACTTTCTGACACAAACCTTGCCCCTGCGGTGTCTAATTTATTGAAGTCCCCAAATTTTCATGTAACTTTTTTTTTATCACAGCGTTTTAGTATTGACGGAACCTGGAACAAGACTAAAAAGCCTCGCCACTACTTGCGATAGTAACGAGGCTCTGGACAACACAAATTTGGCGGCCCTTTAAGGCGCACTAAAGATGCATCATCGTGTATCCGCATCTTAGCGCACTCAAGTACCGCGGTTCAACTCTCTCGCTCTTGGAGCCAGGGTCATTGTTCCGGTGGCGCGGTTTTTACGCTAGCTGCTCCTCATATCTCAGTGGTGTAAAGAACGACGCGCCGCCTCGATCTTCAAAGGAGGCGCACGATGCGGTTGATTCGATTTATCTCGTTGCTGGTTCTACTTCTCGCCTGGTCAACGAGCCTCCACGCTCAATCCCAAACCCCTGACGCCGCACTTCGTTACTATAACGATGCAGAGCGAAAGGTTAACAAAGGAGATTGGGCCGCGGCTGTTGAAGACTACACCCGAGCTATTGAGCTTAGTTCGCATTTGGTTTCGCCTGCAAACGCTCTGTATCACTCCGTAAATGGATTTGTGGAATCGGAATCGCAAGTGGAAGCAAACCGGATTAGGGTGGTGGATCCCTTCACCGCCCGAGCTTATGCCAACCGCAGCTTCGCCTTTTACCACCAGAAAAATTTTGATCGGGCAATCTCAGATGGCGATCAAGCGTTGCGGATCAATCCGGGTTTGGCGGCGGCTTACCTGAACCGAGGCGCCGCCCGGCGGGCCAAAGGTGATCTCACCGGCGCCATGGCCGATTTTGATCGCGCTCTTTCAATTGATCCGAACCTCTTCGAAGCCTACAACAATCGCGGCGCTTTGCGGCATGACCTTGGCGATGTCGACGGTGCGCTGCTCGATCTGAACCGGGCCATCGCCCTCAATGATGCGCTGCCCGAGGCGTATTTCCATCGAGGCTACGTCCTGCTCGCGAAAAAAGATTACGAGGCGGCAATCGCGGATTTCGATCGAAGTATCGAACTGCGACCCACATTAGCCTCGGCCTACCAGGGGCGCGGCACGTGTTTGATGGATAAACTAGATTTTCCCCGGGCCATCAGCGACTTTAATCGCGCACTGGAGCTGAATCCTTCGCTGGATGGTGCCTGCATGAATCGCGGGCTCATAATGGTTCTCCTGGGGAGGGATGCTGAAGCGCAAAAGGATTTTGACCGTTGCCTGGCGCTGAGCCCTGAACGAAAGGACGAGCTCCTGCATCGCATTCAGTTAGCCCGGGAGCTGCGAGCTAAGCCATGATGGCCGGACACTCAAGGAGCGGAAATTTCCGTTCCTTGAGTGTTATCCCGCACCTATTCTAATTTTTCACAGCTTCTGCCGTGGGGGTGATTTGGACTTAGACCGCGGATGGTGCCGATCGTAGGCTGCCCGCAAGTGGCGGTCGGTAATGTGCGTGTAGATCTGGGTAGTCGAAATGTCACTGTGGCCCAGCAGCGCCTGTACTGACCGGGAATCTGCACCGTGCTGCAGCAAGTGCGTGGCAAAACTATGCCTGAGGGTGTGTGGTGAAATATCCCGCAAACCCGCCTGTTTTGCGTACCGCTTAATCATGGCCCAAACGAAGTGACGAGTCATCCCTTTGCCCCGATGCGAAAAGAAATATACGGAAGCCGGCTTGCCGTGTCCCAGCCGCACTTCCGTATAGCGCTGCAACCAGTGGATCGCGCTCTTACCAACCGGCACTCTACGCTCTTTACTTCCCTTACCGTGACAAACGATCAAACCGGCAAGTACGTCAACGTCCGTTTGTTTAAGTGAGACGAGCTCGGACACACGTAAGCCTGAGGCATACATCAATTCCAATATGGCTCGATCACGCACACCGCCTTCGGTGGCGATGTCGGGTGCTCCCAGCAGTCGATTGATTTCATCTTCGTTAAGGAAACGCGGTAAGTATGTGAAACGCTGCGGGGTATCGAGCTCCTCAGTCGGCTGGTTCGCAATATGGCCATCAAGCATCAGGAACTTGAAAAACCCTCGCGCAGCGCTGACGGCCCGGGCAACGGATTGGGGCGAAAGACTTTCCCGTGACAAGCTGGCAATCCATTTTCTTAGATCGGTACGCTTCAGTGTTTCAACATTCTTGCCTGATTTGCGAGCCCACTTATCGAGGCGTTTCAGATCATGACCATAGCTGGTCACGGTTTGGCGCGCCAGTCCCTTCTCAACCTGGAGATAGGTGAGAAACTCTTTGATCAGATCGCGTTGTTCAGTGTACGTGTGCAAGAGTATCCGCAGATCAAACACAACGTTGCTGGGTCCGTGACTTAGTTCATTATAGACCTCTAATTTGATTTCAGGCCGCTAATTCGTTTCAACTGACGAGAGAAGCCTTCATTGGGCTCAACTGTGCACCACGGATAATTACTTCATAACCTGATAAACCAGCAGCGAAAGTGCGTTGTTCTGCATGATCTTGCTATTGTGTAAATCGCCATGTCCGCCACATCCGAAGAAGGCGTGAACAATGGGCAGGATGGTGCGATATGGCGATTGTGAACTTGCCGCTCCGCCAAGATTCTCGGCGAGCACGGAACTCCGAGTAACACGCCCATCACCAGGCACGTACATAGCGTTGATAACGTCTTTCCGCGGAATCTTCCGCCCACTGGATGAGCGCAGCTCTTCAGGCGCAGTCATTGTCACCCAGCGATGGGTTTTCTTATCGCGATAAAGAATTGCAGCATCGAGTGTATCATCGCAGTCGCCAATGAACGCCAGCAGTTCCACAGGCGCCGGCGCTTCCGAAACGACATCGAGCGCTCGGTGAAACAGGCGGCTGCGCTCGAGAAGAATGGCAAGATGAATGTCCAGAACACTCACTCCTGAATGGTTTCCCACTCTGTCATTTGCTTCCTCTACTGCGAATCGGCTTCTAAATTCAGGATCATTAGCCACCGACCAACCATATAGTTTCCAGTTTGCCGGATCATAAAGGTCTACCTGCAACGGTCTGAGATCCTGATCCAGGAAACGGACGCTTTGCCTGTGCGGCATTAGTTGGAAGATTGCCGGACCGCTAAATGCGTCTTCGCGCGAGAGTTTATTCAGAAGATGTCGATGCTTGCTCGGGCCCTCAGTATACGAATAGCCATTCAGTATGGTCGCGAAGGCCTCCATCGAACCGCCGTTCGGTACAGCGAACATTAATATCTTTTCGAAATGAACGGCCCCAGCCCAGGTGACTTGCGGGGGAACGTTCTCGGGCGTCAAATCCGCATTCCCATACATGGCCGCATAACGGGCGATCAGGCCGCCCATCGATACGGCCACGATGTTGAAACGCAGGTCAGGCCGGCTTAGCTTTTTCTTAAGCGCCACCGTTTGCTCGATCAGCTGCTGCGCTAGTTGTACATTGTCACGACGCCAATCGTAAGTGAAGGTGTAGAACGTGTCGCGATCACCATCAGGCGGCGGATTTTCCCAATCTCCCTCCTTGTAACCGACGTGCGAGCGAAGAGCGACCAAGAGATCGCGCAGTATGTTCACCCTGGGGGTTAGCGGCAGAAAACGAACCGTTTCGATCGCTTTGGTGGCAATCAAATTGTCGCTCGCCTTCAAGGGATCGTCGGTTATTGGCAGGTTAAGATCATCATAGTCTGAACGAAAAGCGCTGGGCCAGACAGTTTCTCCAGTTTTTGCGTTAACTAGCGCGGTATTCAGTACGCCTGGAATCAGGATGATAGGACGCTTCCCTGTCTCCTTCCTGGCATCGGAGAAAACCCGGGCCAGATCCGGCACACGGTGTCCACCGCATCCACTCGTCGCCGGCATCGGAAGGCAGATGACCAGCGTTACGAGCAGCGATTGAATTGTGTTTTGGCGTTTCATGATTGCACCCTCAAACAGATGTTTCGTTCCCAGTGACCGCCCTGGTCCAACAGGGCAAGCCGTTAACGCCTCTAACTCTGAGTGATCAGACGCAATACATATCTATATGTATCTATATGTATCTATGGCAATGGAGATGCCACGATAGAACTTTCGTAATCTCGAAACCGAAGCGGTCTCAGACCATCTGCTTTTGTGAAGAGGTTAACTTAAATTTGAGAGGCTGGAGTTTAAGCAGTCAGATGAATATCTGTCAGATGTGGCATTTATTCGGCAGGTGTTGTGACATTTATCTATTCGTATCGCAGGCATTCAATGGGATCGAGTCGTGAAGCTTTGCGAGCAGGCCACACTCCAAAGATGAGACCAACACCGACAGAGACACTCAGTCCGGTAACAACAGCCCAGGTGGGAATCGAAGCGGGCAATTGAGGAACGAGGAACATCACAAGTTTGCTGATTCCGACTGCAAGCACGACACCGAGCACTCCACCGAAGAAGGTCAGCGTCATGGCCTCGAATAGAAACTGGCGCACGATGTCGCGCCGGCGGGCGCCAATCGCCTTGCGGATCCCAATCTCTTTGGTTCGCTCCGTGACGCTTACGAGCATGATATTCATCACGCCTATGCCGCCAACCAATAAACCCAGGCACGATATGGCGATTGCCAGCAACCCCACCATCGCGAAGATGCTGTCGAACTGTTCGATGAACTTGTCTGCCGTCTTGATATCGAAATTGTTAGGATCGCCAAACTTGACGTTCCGCCGTCGTCGCAGTATCTCTTCCGACTGGGTTAAAGCCTCCGTCAGCTGCGTTGAGCGCCCTTTGATAATCAGCAGCACGTAACCTCTTGCCGGCGCGATTTTCTGTGCTGTGCGAAAAGGTATAAAGACAGCGTTGTCCTCTTCGTTTTCACCAAAAAATCCGGCCTTTCTCTTTTCCAACACACCGATGATCTCAAAGTTACAACCCCCCATACGAACCTTGGTGCCGGCTATGTTGTTCTCCATCCCCGGAAAAAGCGCATCAGCCGCGTTGACTCCGATCACCATAACATTGCTTCGCTGCTGGTCATCGAGTTCGGTTATGAAACGCCCTTC
The DNA here is from genome assembly GCA_035644135.1 of Pyrinomonadaceae bacterium. Classification (GTDB taxonomy): domain Bacteria; phylum Acidobacteriota; class Blastocatellia; order Pyrinomonadales; family Pyrinomonadaceae; genus PSRF01. The sequence goes on along the minus strand of DASQPD010000062.1, from coordinate 182,281 downwards.
CCTTAAACTGATGTTCACAATGTTGGCATAGTTTGCGGTGACGCCCTGGGTGTTACCCCAACGATAGTTGTGACCTTGATAAGTAACGTTGTCGTCAAAAGGACCGCCGCTGTAACCGACGTTTGGAGCGACTGTGGCAATTTCCTCAACCGCGCTGGCCTGGTTTTTGATGGCCTCGGCATCAGCAAAAGTCAGTGGCTTGCGAGTTCGTTCAGAACGGTCGACGCTCACGCTCGGACCGGTCGATAAGTGGAAGGCATAGATATTGTTCGTGCCGTATTCTTCGATGATGGCGATAATGTTTTGCCGCAGGCCGGTGAGAATTGAGGCGATCACGATCGCTGTAAAGACGCCGATAACTATTCCCAACACCGTGAGAAAGCTGCGAAACTTATGCGAGCGCACACTGTCGAGCGCCATCTTGATGGTTTCGCGAAAAACACCTGTGGGAAGTTTTACTTTCATCTCCATGACCAAGTTCGAATTTGGAATTGCGAATTGCGAATTTTGTGGTTCCAGCAGAGAGCGTTTAACGGGTAATCAAAGCAAGCCTACCAAGACAAAATTCGCAATTCCAAATTCGCAATTCGCAATTTCTTACGTTGCCTGCGTCAGCGCCACAATCGGATCGAGACGCGCGGCCTTGAACGCCGGATAGATGCCTGCAATCATGCCTACGCCGCCCGAAACGACCAGTGCCAGGACAATGTATCCGGGCGTAATCGTCATCGTAATCTGAGCCAACACAGTGATGGTCACGCAGACGCCCCAGGCCAGCAAAAGTCCCAGCAAGCCGCCCAAAGCACAGAGCAAACCCGATTCGATCAGAAACTGGATCAGGACTTGTCGCTTCGTAGCGCCGACCGCTTTCCGCAGACCCACCTCGAATGTTCGTTCGGTGACGCTTACCAGCATAATGTTCATGACAACGATCCCACCCACCAGCAAGGTAATGGCAGTGATTGGCACAACCACTTTGGCGATACTGCCGGTAAACTCATCAATCTGATTGTTGAGTTCCTGAACATTCACGAGACCGAAATCGTCCTCTTCGTTCCCCTTCAGGCGGTGTTTGTTACGCATGGCAACGCGTGCGTCTTCAATTGCCGCCTGGAAATTATCGCGGCTCAGCGTCTTTCCGTGAATCTGCAATCCGTTGCGACCAAAAATCTGTAAATGAGTGGTGACTGGAATGTAAATGTGCCGGTCAATTGAGTCGCCAAAAAAAGAGCCGCGCTTTTCTTCCACTCCTACCACCCGCATTGGCATGCCCCGCACCTTCAGGGTTTTTCCAATGGCGTCGGTGTTAGGAAAAAACTTGTCCTTGATATCACCGCCAAGAACTACCACCAAAGCCGAGCGCTGCACTTCATCGGCTGAGATAAAGCGTCCTTCGGCGATTTCCTTATCTTCCACGTCGACCATGTTGGCCGAGGCGCCGAAAACAATTGCTCCGGGAAACTCGATCCCATCCTGCTTCAAATCGGTCTGCCCGCCCACCTCGGCGCCCACTTCCGAGCAGGAGCCACAGTGGTCGCGGACCCACTCATAATCGTCCCAATTGATTCGCTTATTGCGGCGATTGCGTCGCTCAAACTCATCATCAGACATGCGGCCAGAGAATGCCATGCGGGCGATCATGAAATGGTTGGTGCCGAGAATCTTTCCAACTTTTTCCGTAACATACGTATTTAAGCCACTAATCGATGCGCCCACCGCGACCACCGATGCCACACCGATGATTATCCCGATCAGAGTGAGAAAGGCGCGCAGCTTATGTGCGAAGATCGACTGCAAAGCGATCTTCAGCGCGTCGGAATAAAAAGAGAAAAAAGCCTTCATAAGGGATTTTTAGACGCCGCCTGTGTCAGCCCGGTTGGGTGTACGACGAAACAAACCCTAAAGTTTAGGAGTATTTTCTGGTTGGAATGTAAGCCACAGCAAGGGTGCTTTCGTGCAGAAAAAAGTTCGTTGACAGGGTTGGCGGGCCGTCGGTGACGGACCCTTGTCGCCAGCATCAATCGTTAAGTATTGCCAGTCTGGTTTCGATATCTTCTCCAGTGATCTGCCTGTATCGGCGTTTCAACTCCTGCTTGCGCGATGGCTCCTTCTCTGCGGCATAAATCTGTACCAACTTGTCGAGATCGGCGCTGGAAACAAAGCTCAGGTAATGCAGTTGTTCGGCGGCAAGGTCCGCACTCCGGCCATCTCCATAGAGCACCGTGTTCAGGGCTTTCGCAGCAAACATAGAGACGCAAAGCCCCGATACCACGGGAACGGCAAACAGAAGCAAGAATCCAATCGATGCTAACCCAATTCTCGGCGGACACGAGGAACTACCGCGTTTAGCCAGCAAGGCGCGTCTACCGTTTCGGAGATAGACAAATGCTGTAATGAAGGGAATGAATCCAAATATGCCAATTCCCATAAATGAAATACCGATCAAGCTAAACGGCAAGATAGCCACGCCTATGACTGCGGAAACTCCTGCTCCTCCAAGCAGTACCCCCGCTATCAAATCGGCGCTAACCCTGAGTTGACCGCCGCACCCTAGCCACACGAGCAGACACGTCATTGCTAGCGCGCTAACCAGATAGGCAAACAGCTGGTACTCCTCGAGCAGGCCATGGCCTCCGAAACCGAACTGCCCTTTAAACACAATCGGATCGAAGACAAAGCAGGCCACTGGAGAGGCGACGCCGAACAAGATGTCAAAAACAAGCTGGCCATGAGTCGGCTTTGTCCGAAATTGGCGGCGCCAAAAGCCAACCTTTGATTCTGTTTGCGACATTGATCTAGCCCCTCGACGTCTCCGCCGGGCCCAAGACGTACCAAAGCTTTAACGAAGCGGCGGTCTGTTTATTAACAGCTCATCCCACTTGCTGCACCTTCGCCTCCGGTTGTTTGAGCGCAAACTTCTCTGCCCAACGGATCCGGCCGGTTACCTGCATCACCACAAACAGTGTCAAAACCGACCCAATCGTAATGGCCAGGCCCGTGAATCCTTCAATAAAGAAGGCATACGAGAACATCACTAGATAGATAAACTGGGCCAACGCAGCTTCACGACTTGCGAAGCGCATCCCGACCACCAGCCGCAGGTAGCTGACCACCAGAAAAACTGAGACAGCCGCCGAGATCGCAAAGGCTACGTGGATGGAAACATGATCGACAAGATAGGCCAGTAACAAATGGAAGGAGAAAAACGCCGCCGCCAGGAAGAAATAGTTCATCGGATGAAGCTCGATCCCACGCAGCGCAGTGATAATGAACATCACAAAGAAGAAAAAGAACAGTGAGACTGGAGCGAACAAACTGATCTTGCCGGCCAGCGGACCGGGCTGCAGCTTTTCGGGCATCACCATCGCAATCTGGTATCCGGAAAGTAGATTCGAGTACGACCAGCCAAGATCCCAGCCACTTCCGTTTTCTCGCTTCTGCGAGGGTGAGAGCGTGTTATCGGGAAAATCGATCTCCTTGAAGTTGGTTCGCATGCGCAGATTGAAATCTCGAACCTGCGCCACATTGCTGCTGCCGAAACTGTAGCGCCATTCGTTGAGTCCCTGTGAGCGATACCCAACTCTTAGTTGCGCAGTTTTGCCCGCAGCGATCCTAACCGGCGCGGTGGCCATGTTGTCATGATTGGTTAACGCTGCTGCTACACCGTCGACAGTAAAAGCAAGATCGTCATAGATGGCCTGAGAGGTGGGGAATTTAAGCGTAAAGTTCACCAACTGGTCCTGATCGCTGGGGTTGCGAAACCCGTATTCACCCTGGAACGCGACCGTGTAGGTGCTATACCAAAGCAAACCCTTCTGCCGGTGCTCGAGGTCCAGCCGCACGTCGATCGAACTGCTCTCGAGTGGCAGTTCAGTTGTAACCTCCTCCTGAACGGTCTTAGTTGTGTTCTTATTGTTCTCAATGGTTTCCTGCTTGCGCGTGACAATCGTCTTGAACGAGGCTGAAGGCGGAGCCTGATTCTGCGGCGCACCCCAGGTCGAGGTTACACGATTTTGCGAGATCGCATCCGAAGAATAGGTGCGAGTAAAAATCGTTCCGCCGAGGATTATCCAAGCGACGGATGTACATGCAAAGATGAACGCTATAGCAGTAATTCGTTTCAGCATCGTCTTACTCCCTGCCTGGCGATAGGCGCTGTTTATGGTTTCCCGGCAGTCTGAAAAGCTGTCGAACCAACAGGAATGTTACGTTCTGTCAATTCGTATGACTTCGTGGATCAATTATTTGGTCACCAACCGCGGCGTGAAACACCGCGGTTTACTCCCCTCTTTCGGCACTCCCCGGCTGATGGGAACTAGTAAATAACAGCAATCGTTTTCAAAGAAAATTATGGGTTGAATCCTGGGATCGGCTACTATTCTCAACGTTCGAATGAGCTCGCGACAACGTGGCAATCCACATCCAGTACACGTGCGACCAACATTCTTCACGCCGAACCGCAAATTCAGTTTCAGAAAATCGGCTGGGGCGCCAGCTGTTCTTCAACTTCCGGAAATGACCCACGGCCAAAGAAGACGTGCCAGGCAAGACTGCGAAATGGGGGCAGGCAGACAGTTACAAACGCAGCTTCCAGCAAAAGTCGATGCCGTGAGTGATTGAGCAGTCGACGCATCCATAGACGCGAAGTAAAGCGAGCCCGAAATAGATTGCCCGAATAACGCTTCAGAACCTCGACATTACCGGCTTCCAGATACTCCGTGATTATTCGCGCGGCATGACTGGACAAACGCATACAAGGATCCAGACCGCCGGCAGTCAGCGGTGAGACCGCCCCTGCTGCATCACCCACGAGCAAGCCGTTCTCGTTGGCAATATTTCTCAACACACCTCCAACGGGTATTCGTCCGCCCCGGCGTTCGACTAACGAAGCTCCTTCCAGATGCACTATCTCTCGCAGACTCCGGCGAAACGTTTCCAGAGCTGATAGAGGATCAAAAAGCGATGCATACCCGCCCACACCGACATGAGCCTCTTCGCCGTCCCAGGCGAACCAAGCCAGGTAACCAGGCGCCAGTTTCGGATCAAGAAAACAATGCAAACAGGGTGGCCCATTAAATTTGAGGTTAGTAAACACATCTTCGAGACCAACGATGCACTCGTGATTCGTATCGAGTCCCAGCTCCCGGGCCACCCGTGAATTCGCTCCGTCAGCGCCCACCAGAAACCGCGTCTTCACCCAGCGCGAACTCTTCTGAGTGTCGAGGCGAATGACCAATTCTCGTTTCAGCGCTTGATGACCGCCATAGCGGGTGTGCGGCTTCCATTCCACGCCGTTACGAAGGCAGTGGCCGAGAAACCTCGAATACAAAGGACCCATTCGTCCAATCCGAAACTCGTCCTTGGGGCTCGTCAGCATCAGCGATCGCCGGGTTGGTGAATAGAGCGTCACGTCGTGTATAGGCACACCCAGACAGTCCTCCGGAAAATCAAAGTCCTCAAGGGTTCGACGCGAAAAAATTCCAGTGGTGTGGATTGACTGATCGACAGAGGACTTGCGGTCTACAAGTAGGACCTTTAACCCCTGGCGACCAAGCAGTCGCGCCAACTGCAAACCGGCCAGACCGGCTCCGATGATCACAACCTCATACTGGTTCACTGCTGTGCCTTTACGGTATCAGACGCCGAGTTGAAAGCGAGTCTTCTTGTGCAGAGGGCTATTCTCGTGACCGATAACAAAGTGGGTCAGCCATTCGCCTTCTTGCATCAGCAGGGCGGGATGCTGCACATCAGCAGGCAGGTCAAACATACGACTGATTGTTTCCTCATCAAAGCGGGTCTTCATATTGATTACATAAAATGATCCGTCCGCCGTCGCCAGGTTTGGAGCATTGCCAAGCGTCTTTGTACGGCGCACGTCCAGGATCGAGTAAGCCAGGTGACAGTCGATTTCGCAAAAATGTTTTTCCTGACCCGGCGCGAGTACCTCCTCGCGACTCGCGAAAGAGAAGACCAGCAAGGTTCCGAAGTAAATCGCTCCTCCAATGACGGCGGCAAGCAGCACCAGACGAGCCAGACCCAACCTCCTGCTAATCAATCCATACAGAAAGACCAAGCCGGCTATGAGCATCAGGAACCCGGCGCCCAGCACCGCCAGCGCCCCGACTGGAGCGGCAAGGTTAACGTTGGTGAACATCGCAAGGTTCTCCTTAAGGGGATTTCAGCGAAGCGTTCGTCCGCGACAAAGCTCTTTATAATGCAAAGCGAGTGGGCAAAAAAATTTTACCGTTTGCGCATTTGCTGGATGAGCGATTCCATATGGCTCAAATAGCTTTCCAGAGCTCGTTTTCCCGCCGACGTCAGCTTGTACTCCGTTTTTGGCAACCGGCCCTCAAAGTATTTTGTGCAACTGATATAGCCGGCCTCTTCCAACTTTCGCGCATGGACGCTCAGATTTCCGTCTGTTGTGCCCATCAGGCTCTTTAAATCGCTAAAGCTCAAGGTCTCGTTTGCCGCCAGAGCGCTGATTATGCCAAGGCGCAATCGTTCGTGAATCAAACGATCCAGCGAAGGCGCAGCACTTTTGATCTTCGCGTTCCGGACCTCTCGCAAACCGCCGGCCGGCTCGCTCTTCCTATGACTTGAATGTTTCAGGGCCGATTGTTTAGCCACCGTACCTCCTCGCTATTACAATTCCAAAACCTATGTGCAAACCACCAAAACCCGCTGCCATAAACCAGTCGGCGAAGGCGGGCGGAGCAAACAATGCCGTCGCGCCCAGGGCCATGAAACAGATACCCATTATCGGCACGATGGGTACGGAAAACATGCCCCCCGTGACCACGCCAGTACCGTAAAGCAGGAGCCAAATTCCCGGAATCGCGCTGGTCAACCCGGCCTGATAAAGCACGCAAGTCAATAACACGCCCGCCAGAATTGGCGGGGAAAGACTGAACACAACCTTTCTCCCGGCGCCCGTGAGAAATGGTTGCTTCGCGCGTCGGGCCTTGCGGTCGATTGACCACCCGGCGATGAGCAATGAAACCAACGCCTCGCCTACCCAAATCGCCAGCCAGAGATTAAATACTGGCTGTCGAGCGGCCAGCGCGGCGGCGCCGGCGGCCGTAACTCCAATGGCCACCTCGCCCCAGCCAGAGATCCCCGTGAAAGCCGAAGCGCGTTCCATCGTTTCGCGGATGTAACGCAGGTTGTCCATGGCCCGCTCATGGAGTGCGGGGGGCTCTTCTTCTTCAGGCGTCGAGACCAGGTGGATGTTACTCACGAGGCCATAATACACTTCCGTGCCATCCTGTCAAGTACTTTGTACGACAAAGCCCATCGACTCGGCAGGGAGCGAAAGGGTATTCCGGGGAAGAAGGGCCTGGCAACGACATCCGGCTTCCTGCATTCAAGAATCATAGACAAGCCGCTCGCCCTTCCTTTAGAGTCTGCGCAGCCGAATCACTTGGAGGTGAAGATGAAAACCCACAAGGTCACTGCCGCAACTAATCGTTCGTTTTTGAGTTTGATCTTGCTCGTCGCCTACCTCAGCACTGGACAGTCATTCACCGTCTCTGCCCAGGACAGATACGCCATTGAGCGCGCCCAAAACAAGGTGCGCGAGCAGGTACTGACCGAGCAGGGGGCCGCCCGAGGTACGGTACTGTTTCCGCAAAACCTGCGCGCTGAGACCTATCCCATCTCTAACGTGCAGACAAGTGTGAGAGGCCAGGGCATCTTTTCCCGCGACAGTTATTCCCAGCCTCAAACCTTCTCTTATGAAGCCACAGTGAACAATCGGAGTGGGCGTGTCGAACGCGTCTCGTATCGGTTCGAAAACACGAGTGATGCAGATGACCACACGGATCAATGTGCAGTGCCGCGATGGTTGAGAGGACGCTTCCGCGGCCAGACTAACAGCGGGGAGTCTGAGCTCGTTATCAATGCGGACGGTTCGGCGAACATTCGATCGCTGAGGGCTAATCGAACGTTTTACGGCAAGTACTCCGACGGGATCCTAGCCTTCGATTTTGGCTCTTTCAGCGTCGCTCGAGAAGGTAACGGCATCCGCACATTGGCCGTTAACAATCCAACCGATCAGACTGTCTATGCCCGGGTGTTCTAAGACGCAGGTCACGCCAACGTCAATGCGTCCTGGACGAGCTTGGCCTGTTCCAATTGATGTATCGCGTAAGATCCGGTTGCCGGACTCGCCGAAGGAGAACGGCCGATGTAGATGGGGCGTGCACACCGAGGCAGAAGGTTTTCCAAACGCTCTTCCATGAAACTCCAGCCGCCCATGTTTTTCGGCTCTTCCTGAACCCAGGCTAACTGTCCCGCATTCGAATAGCGTCGAAGCAGGGCCCGCAAACTCGTCACAGGGAAAGGATAGAATTGTTCGAGCCGCACAATTGCGACGCGGCGATCGTCCGATTTCTTCCGCGCTTCCGCGAGATCGTAAAAGACTTTACCGCTGCAAAGCACAACTCGCTCAACCGCGGACGGATCGGTTATTTCCCTGTCGTCAATTAGCGCCTGGAAGCCCCCTGCGGTGAGCTCCGCGACCGATGAAGCAGCCGCCGGAAGCCGCAACAGACTCTTCGGAGTCATTACGATAAGCGGGCGCTCCATTCCCGGTCTAACCTGGCGGCGCAGCAGGTGGAAGTATTGAGCCGGAGTCGAGGGGTTAGTAACCGTGAGGTCATTCTCGGCACATAACTGGAGATAACGCTCGAGCCGGGCGCTTGAATGTTCAGGACCCTGACCTTCGTATCCGTGCGGCAATAACATCACCAATCGCGATTTCTGCTTCCATTTATCTTCCGAGGCGGCGATGTATTGATCGATGATTACCTGGGCGCCATTGCCGAAATCGCCGAATTGCGCCTCCCAAAGCACCAGTGCCTCGCCAGCAATTACCGAATAACCATATTCGAAGCCCAGCACGCCTTCTTCAGATAGTGAACTGTCAAACACTTCGAAGCGCGCCGTTGGATCTCGATCCGAATGCAATCCGGCCAGCGGAACCCAGGCCTTACCGGTCTGCGTGTCATACAAAACAGCATGGCGCTGGCTAAAAGTGCCGCGACCAGAATCCTGTCCGCTTAAACGAACTCGCGTGCCGTCAAGGACCAGTGATCCAAAGGCCATCGCTTCCGCAAAGGCCCAGTCGATAGGTGTAGTTCCCTGGCCCATTTTTTCGCGCCTGGCCAGCTGACCAACCATTTTGGGGTTGACATTAAATCCTTCCGGCACCACCGCAATCTTGTGTGCAAGCGATTCAATAACCTCCACCGAAACGCCCGTGTCGACTACTTCAGACCCTTCAATCTCCGCAACGTCAGCCGACAGTTGTGGTGCTTCCTTATGTGCGACCGCTTCTTTTGCGCGCTCCAGCGCATCCTCGTAGCGCCGCACCCGTTCGTCAATCAAGCGTTTCAACTCAGGCTCATCGATGACGCCTTCTTTGATTAACCGTTTGGAGTAGATGGCCCGCACGCCGGGATGGGCCTTCACCCTTTGATACATTAATGGTTGAGTGTAACTAGGCTCATCACCCTCGTTGTGACCCAGGCGACGAAAGCCAACCAGGTCGAGAACGATGTCTTTGTTGAACTCCTGCCGGTAGTCAAGGGCGATTCGCAATGCGCGGTAAGCGGCTTCGGGATCGTCGCCATTGATATGAAAGATTGGCAGCTGCGTCATTCGCGCGACATCCGTTGAATAGATCGTCGAGCGGCCCTGTTCGGGTGAGGTGGTAAATCCAATCTGGTTGTTAATTATGATGTGAATAGTACCGCCCGTCCGATAACCCTTAAGGTTCGCCAGATTCAACGTCTCCATGACGACCCCCTGGCCGGCAAAGGCTGCGTCGCCGTGCAAAAGGACGGCCAGCGCGCGGTCAATCACTTCTTCCCGCGAACTTCCCTCGCGTGCAATAAGCAAATCCTGTTTGGCTCGAACCATCCCTTCCACCACCGGATCCACGGCTTCCAGATGACTCGGGTTAGGTGAGAGCGTCAATCTTACTTTGGCGCCACTCGCGGTTTCGCGTTCCCCGATCGCGCCCTGGTGATACTTGACATCGCCTTCGTCGGCTGGAAATTCCGGATGCACTGAGCCCTCGAAGGAAGCAAAGATTCTTTCACAAAACTTTCCGATCACATTTGCCAGCACGTTCAGGCGGCCTCGGTGGGCCATGCCCAAAGTGATGTCCTCGACACCGCGTACGGCGGCACCCTCGATAAGCTGATCGAGAAGTGGAATGATCGTTTCACAACCCTCGAGCGAGAACCGCTTCTGCCCCAGGTACTTTGTATGCAGGAAGCGTTCAAACTGCTCGGCGGAGATCAGTTTCCAGAGAAGCTTTTTCTTGATTTCCGCCGACAGCGGTTCGGGACTAACGAACTCGCGGCGAATCTGCTCGCGAATCCAGAGCTTTTGTTCCTTGCTCTGTATGTGACGATATTCGACACCCACTTTCCCGCAATAAGCGCGCTGCAGGATACTCAGAATCTGTCGCAAGCTGGCGATTTCCTTGCCAGCCAGCCCACCCGTAAAGAACTCGCGATCCAAGTCCCAGATTGTTAACCCGTAGGTTTCGAGGTCCAGCTCCGGATGATAAAGGAGCGGCATGGCGTGCAGTGGATCAATATCGGCGATCAGGTGGCCTCGCACGCGATAGGCATTGATCAACTCCATCACGGCGGCTTCTTTTCTGGTCTGCTCGCGAGTGTGATCCCCGGGCAGAAAGAACGGGTTTCGATCCAGATTCCAGCGCAGCGGCGCATGAGCAATACCCAGATCCGAAAACATCTGGTTATAGAACTCATGCTGGCCGATCAGCAGCTCGTGAACTTGCCCCAGAAATGCTCCCGACTCAGCGCCCTGAATAATGCGGTGATCGTAGGTATTGCTAATGGTAATTGACTTGCTGATGCCGAGCTGTGAAAGAGCTTCAGGCGCCATCGCCTGATACTCCGCCGGGTATTCAATGGCCCCCGTCGCGATAATCATCGCTTGCCCCGGCATCAGTCGCGGTGTAGACGCGACCGTACCTAATGTGCCGGGATTCGTCAGCGAAACCGTTGTGGCTTGAAAATCTGAAACCTGGAGTTTGCCCTCGCGCGCGCGTTTCACGACATCGTCATAAGCTGCGAGAAACTCTGAAAAACGCATTTGATTTGCGCTCTTGATATTTGGGACCAGCAAAGTGCGGGTACCGTCTTTTTTGACGAGGTCAACCGCGATGCCAAAGTTTACGTTTTCCCGACGAACGCGGGATGGTGTGCCATCAACAACCGCGAATTCATCATTCATTTGCGGAAATTCATCGAGCGCCCGGATGATGGCCCAGGCAATAAGATGCGTATACGATGCCTTGCCCCGGGCGTTCTCCTGAAGGTACTGGTTTACGATCAAGCGGTTTTCGTGCAAGAGCTTCACCGGGATGCGGCGTTGCGAGGTCGCTGTTGGCACAGCGAGGCTCGCTTCCATGTTCTCGACGATCTTGAGGGCCGCGCCCCGGAGCGGAGTAATCTCGGCTGGCGAAGCCTCCGGAGCAGTGAATGCAGGCTTTGCTGCGGGCGCCGGAGCGACTGCCGCAGAGGAGGTTTCAGTGGTAACCGCCGCTGGCTCCTCTCTTCTCGCAATCCCGGTACGAGCCGGTTTTCCGTTCTCTGAAATCGAAGGAGCGTTGGACCCGTCGACGCCGCCATCCAATTCTGCAAAGTAAGCGCGCCAGGACTCGTCAACCAGCTCGGGATTGCTGCGAAAACGGTTTAGCAATCCCTCGACGTAGGTAGCATTGGCGCCAAACTCTTCAGCGATGATTTCGGATAAATCCTGTTTCTTATTCTCTGCCAATTGTGATCACCCTCTGCACAAATAGACTACCATCTTAACAAAGCCTTTGCACTTGCCTAACTCAATAAAATCGCTCGAAATAATCCCCGGCAAATGGTATCGTAAACAGCCTTCAGGAAATCAACCAATCGCTAACAGTGGCCATACTCAATGATGGAAGAACCGGCTGAGCCGCGCGCGAGAATCAGAACCATTATTGTGTTTTCGATGCTTTTTGCCGTGCTCGGTGCGGTCGCGGTATTCGCTTACTTCACAACCTTCTCGCGCCCGATCACAACGGTTATCCTCGTCCGCCACGCGGAAAAAAACGTGGAGCCCAACAATCCGGATCCCGATCTCAGTCCGGCAGGGCAGATCCGCGCGCAGGAATTGGCCCGGATGCTCGCTGATGCAGGAGTAAATGCAATCTATGCGACAACCTACAAACGCACGCAGCAAACCGTAAAACCATTGTCCGATCGCATCGGCGTCGCCGCGGATATCATTGATGCAAAACAGACGGCTGAACTGGTCAACCGCATACTAACCCGTAACCGGGGACAGACCGTTTTCGTCGCCGGTCACAACAACACCGTGCCGGAAGCAATAGCAGGACTCGGAGGCCCGCGCTTTCCCACCATTCCGGAGAATGAATTCGACAACCTGTTCATTGTAACCGTCTACAGGTTTGGCCGGGCTAAAGTCGTCAAAATCAAGTACGGCGGCGCCAGCCCAAATGGCGGCGGCAGCAATACCATGGTTCCATAAGTTCTTTACTACCGATTAGGAGAAGTAATGAAGCGCAAGCGGCCCGGGTCCAAAAACACGACGCAGGACAAATCTGTTCCTCGCGAGCCAACGACTGGACTGGATCGCCGCACGATCTTGAAACTGCTGCCGGCCGTCGGTGCGGCTGGCCTGGCTAGAACAATGCTATCGCTTCCGGCCATTGCGCAAACACCTGCACCGACACCTTCGGCGCTGCCTGCGCCTTCACCGTCGCCCACCCCCCAGCACATCACCAAAGAGATGCTACGCCAGGCAGAGCAGCTTATCGGCATCGAACTGACCGATGCCCAGGAGGCGATGGCCCTCAATGGCGTAAATCGCAACCTCGATAATTACGAAACCCTGCGCAAGATTGATGTCCCGCTCGACACCGAACCGGCGATTGCGTTCCATCCCACCCGAGCAAACCAACGGCTTTACGCAGCGAAGACAAAGTTTCGTTTTGCGAAAGCAGCGTTACCGCCGTTCCGATCGGTCGACGAGCTGGCGTTTTTTACAGTGCCCCAGCTCGCCGAACTGATTCGAACGCGCAAAGTATCCTCGTCCGAACTCACCAGGATGTACCTGGCTAGATTGAAACGGTACGGGCCAAAGTTGCTTTGCGTTGTGACGCTCACCGAGGAGCTTGCTCTGAAACAGGCTGAAACGGCCGACGCCGAGATCAAGAGAGGAAAGTACCGTGGAGCCCTGCACGGGATTCCCTGGGGCGCAAAAGATCTCTTCGCAACAAAAGGAGTCAAGACTACCTGGGGCGCCGAACCTTATCGCGATCAGATGATCGACTACGATGCAACGGTAGTGGAACGTCTGCGCGATGCGGGCGCCGTTCTTGTAGCCAAGCTTTCAATGGGCGCACTGGCTCAGGGGCCAAAGTGGTTTGGCGGCGTAACCCGTAACCCCTGGACCCCGGATGACGATCGGCAGGGATCGAGCGGTTCGTCAGCTGGACCAGCAGCGGCGACTGCGGCAGGTTTGGTCGGCTTTTCAATCGGGACTGAAACGCTGGGCTCGATAGTTTCGCCTTCCTCACGGTGTGGCGTAACGGGGTTACGTCCTACCTACGGCCGCGTCAGTCGCTACGGCGCCATGGGATTGAGCTGGACCATGGACAAGATTGGCCCGATTTGTCGAGGAGTTGAAGACTGCGCCGCAGCGCTTAATGCGATTTACGGACCGGACGGGAGGGACATTACAGTTGGTGATGCTAAATTCAACTGGAGTCCCGACACACCGATATCGAGCCTTCGCATTGGTTATCTGAAAAGTGAATTCGAAGCTGCCGGCGTTCAATCGGCTAACGATCAGCAACGACAGCAGATGGAACAACGCCGCCGTGTTTACAATGAGGCCCTGGCAGCTCTCGAGCAGGCCGGGGCTAAACTGGTTCCCATTGAGCTGCCGAAGTTTTCAACACAAGCGCTCAGATTTATCCTGACGGCCGAAGCAGCGGCTGCTTTTGATGATTTGACGCGCAGCGGCGGCGTCAACCAACTCTCTGGACAAGATCCGGGCGATTGGCCCAACTCCTTCCGTACTGCGCGTTTCATTCCTGCCGTCGAATATCTGCGAGCGCAACGAGCCAGATCGCTGTTAATGCGTGAAATGGAAAAACTCATGTCACAGTGGGACGTATTTGTTTCACCTGCGCCCGGCAGTGCAAGTCTTTTGATCACCAATCTAACCGGCCATCCGGCGGTCTGCGTTCCTTGCGGGTTCATCAATAACTTACCTATGGCAATCATGTTTACCGGAGCAGTTTACGACGAGGCGGCCCCGCTGCGAGTGGCGTTAGCCTTCGAGCGAGCAACGAAGTGGCACGCAATGCATCCCCCGGAATTTAGAATTTAGAATTTAGAATTTAGAATTGCGGATTGCGGATTGCGAATTTGGAATTGTGATCTAAGACCGTCAAGGTTCGCAACACGAAATTTCGAAATTCCAAATTCGCAATTCCTATTCACCTTCTTCTACTTCTTCCGACACAGTCTGGGTCTGTGGCTGTTCTTCGTCGAGATCGCGTTTGATCGCGTCCAGGATTCCATTAATGAATTGCGTAGCTTCGTAAGTAGAAAAGCGGCGGGCAATCTCAAGCGCTTCGTTGATAGCGACAGTGCGCGGGGTAGGTTCGTGAAGAAATTCGTAAACGGCCAGTCGCAAAATATTTCGATCGACAACGGCCATTCGGGAAATTCGCCAGTGTTCCGCGCGCGATCGAATCCGCTCATCGAGCGCCTCGACATGCGCGAGTGTTCCGGCAGCCAGACGCGTTGCAAAAGCACGCGCCCCTTCCTCGATGTCCGTTTCGCCCAGTTCAGCCCAGTAGGTGCGAACTACATCCTCGGCAGGGGTGCTGGCAACATCAGCCGCAAAGAGCATTTGCAAGGCACATTCGCGTGCCTTACGACGGGAACCCATATTACACCAGGGATGAAAGAGCAAGACGCAAGGATGAGCTGAGGTCGCAACCACCCCAGGATTCATCCTTGACACTTCATCCGTCATCCTTCCTAAATGCTTCCTTGTAAAGATTAACTAACTCCACCGCCGTCATTGCGGCTTCGTACCCCTTGTTCCCCAACTTAACTCCCGCGCGATCAATTGCCTGATCCACCGTATCGGCAGTGACGATGCCGAAGATCGCTGGAACACCAGTCTCGAAACCCGCCTGGCCGATGCCGCGAGCTACTTCGTTAGCGATATATTCAAAGTGAGGCGTTTGACCGCGAATGATTGTTCCCAAACAGATTACCGCGTCGAATTTTCCTGACCTGGCCAATTTCAAAGTCAGCAAAGGGATCTCAAATGCCCCGGGCACTCGGTAAATCTCGAGCGCCTTGTCTTCCGCTCCCAAACGCTCAAATGCAGAGACGGCTCCTGCGACCAATTGGGACGAGATAAACTCGTTCCAGCGACTCGCCACAATTGCGAAACGAAAGCCCTTGGCATCGAGCCTTCCGTTATGGTCAAGCGGTTGCAAAACTCTTTGGTCGCCTCGTTTTCAAGCAAACTCCTAACTCATTCGCAGTATAGGTTATGCCCACAGAGGCATCAAGTGGCAGTTCTGATTGAATGGCCGAGAGTATTTTTTGTGAGGCCTGAGTTCAGGCTCTTCAAGTCCGTTGTCGTTCGATTTCCCGCACGCGATCGTAGATATCTCGATAATCTGCCTGGATACCCACCAGCGTGTCGTTGAAAATGCTCAGACGCCGATCCATGTCGCGCAGATGGGTTCGAATTTCGCGAACGTCTCCACGCAAACTGTCCTGGCCTGCCTGAAGACTGTCCTGGCCTGCTTGCAGACCGTCCTGGCCTGCTTGAAGTCTAGCCTGGCCCGCTTGCAGTTGCGCTATGTCGGCTTGCACTTTTTCCCAGATCGGACGGGTATCATAGATACGCGTCTCTACGATACTTCGCAAATCCGAGAGTTCTGCGCGAATAGCTTGAATTATCTGGAATACTTCATCGAGCTTGCCATCGGAAGAGTTTGGCATTTTTCTTGTGAGGTCTTCGTTCATGAGGACTCTCCTTTCACCCGGCCATTGTAATCACGGTTGGGGGACATTGGCAACGCTATCAAAATGCTACTGAGAGGAATACGTTTCTTCGAGCCCTAAGTTCCCGTGAAGAGCGGTTTACGCTTTTCAAGGAACGCCCGTGTGCCTTCCTTTACATCGTTCGTGGCAAAGAGACTCGCGAAGAGATTTGCTTCGACGTTCAGGCCTTCGGCAAGCGGCATTTCCAAACCCTGCGTCACGGCTGTCAGGCAAGCACGTATTGCGAGCGGCGCCAAAGCCAGGATTTCAGCGGCAAGGGTCCCAGTTTGTGCAAGTAATTGTTCGCGATCGACTACTCGATTTACCAAACCGAACTGTAGTGCCTCATCGGCTGAGATGGTTTTGCCAGTGAGAATCATTTCCATTGCTCGTCCGCGTCCGATCTCCCGGCCCAATCGCTGCGTTCCGCCGTAAGCGGGAATGACCCCAAGTTTTATCTCGGGCAAACTGAAGGTCGCGCTTCTGGCAGCAACGCGCAGGTGACAAGCGAGAGCCAATTCGCAACCCCCACCCGCGGCGACGCCGTTAATTGCCGCAATGGCCGGCACAGGAAGGTACTCGATCTGATTGCAAACGGCCTGGCCCAGCTCAGCAACTCTGCGTGCATCAGACTCATCGAGTTGAGCTAGTGCTGCAACATCAGTTCCGGCACAAAAGGCTTCTCCCTGCCCGGTAAGCACCAACAGGCGTACATCGCTTTCACTCGCGATCTTTTCCAGCGCCTCACCGAGCTGAATGAGCATCTCGGATGAGAGTGCATTGCGCTTTTCAGGACGGTTTAGGCGGACCGTAGCCAGAGGTGCGTCTATATCAAGCATAACGAGTGGAGACACAGCGTTTTCTGTTCTGATGCTCGAATCCGCATCCATCTGCGGTTGACTCGGGTCTTTTCTTGACGCCTTCGCATCAAGGAAATCGCCTCTCTATTTTGATTTGACAAAGTCTGCGACTCAAATCAGATTCATAGGCGTCGGATTCTTTGGATCTCTTGTGTAATCGTAAAAACCCCGACCAGACTTACGACCATAGAGTCCCGCAAGAACCATCCGTTTTAATAATGGGGGTGGCGCAAAACGCTTCTCGCGAAACTCATTGAACATAATCTCGGCAATGTAGTAAGTCGTATCGAGACCAACGAAGTCGCCAAGCGTGAATGGTCCCATCGGGTAACCGCAGCCAAGCTTCATCGCGTTGTCGATGTCTACGATCGATCCGACCCCTTCTTCCAGCGCCCGGATTGCATCCAGCAGGTAAGGAACAAGCAGCCGGTTTACTATAAAACCTGTCTTGTCACCGGCTCGGACCGGCACTTTACCGAGTCGCTTGCCAAAATCGATCGCGGTTTCATAGACACTCTCGTCGGTTAGAATCGTTCGCACCACCTCGACTAACTTCATCAGCGGCACCGGGTTAAAGAAATGCATTCCGATAAATCGTTGCTGCCTCGCCGGTGAGGTTGCCGTCATCATCTCGGTAATCGAGATTGAAGAGGTGTTGGAAGCGAAGATCGTGTCCGGTTTGCAAATCGCATCCAGCTCGCTATACGTTCTGCGTTTTTCTTCCAGATTCTCGATAATGGCTTCGATCACAATATCGCAGTCAGAGAGATCCGCGAAAGAAGTGGTTCCAGCCAACCGGTTGCGAATCTCTTTTTGCTGATCGGCCGCGATCGTCCCTTTCTCTGCAAACTTAGCCAGCGATTTCTCGATCCCTTTGAATCCCTTGTCTATAAACTCATCTGAAACTTCTTTTACTACCGTTTCAAAGCCTGCGGTGGCTGCAACCTGAGCGATTCCCGAACCCATCAGGCCGCAACCGAGAACTCCCACTTTCCTTATTTGCATTTGTTAGCCCTCGCTCCAGTTTATTTCTGTGCTCAATAGTTTTTTCCGGTGGTCTCAAGCCACTGGTTGTATTCCTTCTTCCACGAAATAACATCGTCAATAAGCGTTGGAGGCCGGGCCTGGGGCTTCTTCCTTTCGGGTGTCGGTGAAGGAGTAACAGCGCCCGCTGTTTTTGCGCGCAGCAACAGCGATTTTAACTGTTCGCGTAACTCGTCAGCTTTCTGATCCAGGTGTGGAGCAGAGTCGAGCCCTTTGATAGCTTCATCAACGGCTGTGGTCTCGCCATGCATCGCCGCATTCAGGGCCTCCTGGGCAACATTCATCACTTTCGAATACCCGAGGAACGCATTCTCGTGCGAGGGGATTGCGGGAATCTGCGACGACGCAGCCACAGTAATTGGGTCCTTGAAATGCTTCGCTATTTGGAAAAAGCTGACCGCGACCAGAAGGAGTGCCGCGACCTCCAGCACGTACCAGCTTGCGGTGATCGTGGCACGTTCACCGGGCCGCCTGTACTGCACCAAAACTGCCAGCGCCGCTCCCGAGAGCAAACCGCCCAGATGCGCCGCGTTATCAATAACCCCGCGTCCAAGATAGCCAATGAAGAGATTAATAAAAATGATGGGCAGCATGCCCGTCCCAAACGCTCGCTTGAAACCTTCAGGTAACTCGTGGCGAAACTTGATCCCAAAAACAAAAAGCACGCCGACCAAACCAAACAAAGCGCCTGAAGCCCCCGCCGAGGGGACGTCCTGCGTCTTAAAGATAAAGTGTCCGAACGCTCCCAGCGAGGTGTCTGGGGGAACCACTGTCAGGTAACTGGCGGTCACTCCGGCCACGCCTGTAACCACCCAAAACACCACGAACTTTGCCGAGCCATAAAGTTTTTCGACATACGGACCTACCATCCACAAACTGTACATATTTATCAGGACGTGCGGCAGGTTTACATGGATGAATATAGGTGTAACAAATCGCCACCATTCATGATGTTGGTTTATCAATTGGTTAACTTTCGCCCCGTAGGCGATCAACACCGGGTAAGGAAATTCCCAGAGCGCTCTCCATGTCATTCCACTCGATTCCCACATCAATAGGAATATGAAGAAGTTCATTACGAGGAAGATAACAGTGAATTTATAAGGGCGGGTGAGAACAGCGCGTGCAAATCTCAAGGTCTCGCGATCGGTTGTCAGACGTGGCTTGACGGGCTGCGGCCCGGATGCCACGGGCGCGCCACACACTGCGCATTGACTAGCTCCGGCGCCGACGATCGCACCGCAACTTCGGCACATAGTCGGCCGGCCGGAGGAGGATTTATTGGACTTGCTGTCTGACAACTGTCTAACACTAACAAGCGTGATGCCCTGAATTCAAAGCATCACGCTAAAGCCGAGAATAGAATAGAAACAATTCTATTCTACATTCGACATCTAAAAAGCAGTAAACGGGAGTGTCGGCAGCGAATTTTGCAGCACACTCCCGATTCAGCTATCTGTTCTGCACCGTGCTCAGCTAATAACTTCCTGCAGCAGGTTCATCATATCGTCAGCATGCTCTTCTTCGACGGCGAGGATGCCTTCCATCATGCGCCGGGTCGTGGGATCGTCATTTCCAAGATACTGGATGATCTCCCGATAACTGTCGATGGCAATCCGTTCGGCAACCAGATCCTCCCGGATCATATCCGTCAACGTTGCACCTTCGACGTATTCCGCATGACTTCGAGTCAGCAAGCCTTCGGGGCTTAAATTCGGCTCGCCGCCAAGTTGAACGATTCGTTGGGCGATCTGGTCGGCGTGACCCTGCTCATCGTTTGAATGCTGCAGAAACTCGCCGGCCACCGCTTCGGCATGTATGCCAGAGGCCATGAAATAGTGGCGGCGATAGCGCAGCACGCAAACAATTTCTGTAGCAAGAGCTTCGTTAAGAACTTTTACGACTGTCTCACGGTCGGCTTTGTATCCTTCCGTTACTGCACCCTGCTCCATATGTTTGCGCGCTCGCTCGCGCAAAGTTTTGATGTCGGTAAGAAATGGTTTATCGGACACGGCCTTTACTCCAGGTTGGTCAGCCACGGCTTTTTACTCCTGTTGATTAGTTGCTTTGGGGGTTGATATTACTAGCTGGCTGAGGGATCAGCAAGTCTCCCAACGCAGCGGATCTGCAACCAGAATCGAGATCCGAGAAATCACACGAACGAGACTTCACTCCGCAATAAGTTTGGCCTGGACCTTGATTTCATTTGACCCGGCAGCTTCGCTCACAACCTCGATTGGAGCGCTCCAAACAAGGGTCCTGATCTGGCACGTACCTGTATTGTCCTCGCGACAGTAGAACAGAGTCAGCTGGATACGCAGTTCACCGCTGCCGGGTAGCAGAGCCTGCACAGGAACGCGGAACGGCAGTCGAAGATCTTTTGATGTTTGGGACAGCACCTTTTCGCCGAGGGGTTTTGTGTCGGATCGAAAGACAATATGCTCCGAGCCGTTCTCAATGGATGCTCTGAAACGTTGCGGTGCAGCCGGATTGAGATGATAGCCGGCCGGCAGGTCAACATTCACTACGATTTCGCCGGCGCTGGAAGCACGAAGACGTTGCTTCTGTAACTTTATTTGCTCGGCATTTGGCGCCACTTCGGCGGTGGCCTCGGCCGTGATTGCCGGCGGCTCGAGCCCCTTGATGCGCAAAGTAGAAACGGCTCTCGTTTTCAGATCGACGACCCGGATTGCATGATTATTCGTGTCGGCGACGTACAGTTTGTCATTCGCAACGCTTAATCCACCTGGCTCATAAAAGGAAGGAGCTGCACCTTCTGACTGCCCGGACTTACCGGTGCCCAGAAACGTTTTAACTCTCTGTTGCCTCGGGTCGAGTTCTTTAATCTTGTGGTTGTAGGTGTCAGCAATCAGGATCTTATCGCCCAGTGGGAATAGGCCAAGCGGATGCTGCAACCGCACGTCATCGCCTTCGCCATCGACATCGCCAAATTCAAAGAGGTCTCCGCCTACTACTGTTTTCACCTGACCAGAACCGAGATCAATGGCCCGAATGATGTTCGACTCGCTATCGGCGACGAATAGGGTATTGTCCCTAACGGCCAACCCGGAAGGCTGAGCAAAACCTGCCTCCAACAATGGACCGTCACGCCGCGCTTCACGTCCTGACCCGGCAAACGTGGAAACCTCTTTTTTATCAAGCTCCAGTTTCCAGATCTGATGCGGACCGGCCATTGCGATGTACAACGTGCGCCCAACCAGTTGCAGATCCCAGGGAGAACTCAAGGCGATGGTGCGCGCCGGGCCTGACTTGAAATAGTCGCGCGACTGTTCTCCTGTTCCAGCGATGGTGGTTACCGCTCGCGACTTCAAGTCTATCTGCCGGATTAGATGGTTCTCAGTATCGGCGACGTAAAGTAAATCGCCATCCAGAGCCATTCCCTGCGGACGATAAAAGCCGGCTTTATCAAATGCGCCATCAGCAGATCCTCTTTCCCCGCTGCCGATAGTCGTGATCAGCATGCCGTCAAGCGTGGTCACAACAATGCGATTGTGATTCGAGTCGGCAATAAACAGACGGTTACCGGCAGCATCGGCAACTATCTTTCCGGGGAAAGCCAGGGGCAGGTCGCCAACTTTCGCGCGTTCGAGCGTCAGCTTAAGCGGCTCTTCGTTCAATTCTCCGCGGGCGCGAAATTCGTTGACAAGCTTGGCCACTACCTTATCGATAAGTTCATAATTGCCCTCACCTGAAACCGCCCCCACGACGTAGCCCGCCGGATCGATGACCACCTGCGTGGGCCAGGCGCGCACTCCGTAACTTTGCCACACGCTATAATCAGCATCGTTGTAGACCGGGTGCTCGATCTCGTATCGCAGGATAATGCGCCTGATGTTCTCGGTTTGTTTTTCGTTTTCAAACTTTGCGGAATGCACTCCGATGACCACCAGCTGTTTCGCATACTTCGCTTCCAGCTTCTTCAAATCCGGAATGATATGAATGCAGTTGATGCAACCATAAGTCCAAAAATCCAGAAGGATGACCTTGCCTTTGAGCGCCGCGATCGAGAGTGGCTGGTCTGTGTTAAGCCAACCGCGCCCACCCGTCAATTCTGGGGCGCGTACGCGTGCCTTTTCCTGAACCGGCATGTAAAACCCTTTCCCGATCTGTTTGAACGATTGACCGGTTATCGAGGCGACGCTGATGATCAGGGCCGCTATAATTCCGATTACAATTTTGTTGCCTGCCACGCTTAATCTAGTCATCTGGAATGTTCCGGCGCTACTCATGAGCGTGCGGAGTCGTTACCTCCTGATCCGCGCCTGCCATGATTTGATCAAGCCGATCAACTGCCCGGCGCAGATGCGGAATTGTTATCGACCCGCCGACAACCAGCGCGACGTTGAACGCGTCCATAAACTGAGCGCGAGTTACACCTTCAGCCGCGCACTGCTTGAGGTGATAGGTGATACAGTCGTCACAACGCAAGACAGTCGAGGCAACAAGCCCCATCAGTTCTTTGGTGCGTTTGTCGAGCGCGCCATCTTCATATGCCTGCGTGTCAAGCGCAAAAAAGCGCTTGATTCCGAGATGATTGCTGCCAAGCAGACGCTCGTTCATGTCAGCCCGGTAACGATCGAATTCGTCCATCGATTATCCTTTCGGCGGATTACGAGAAAGGGGTTGCAACGCACCTCTTCCAAAGTAGATTTCATCTGCCTGGGAATTGGTCGCGCTAAGTTGGCTTTGCCTTACAAGCAATGATCACATTCTATCCTGCGACTGCTAACTCTCCAATATCTGCCGCGCTATGATTCAAATGGATCCACGAAGCAACACGAACCAATACTCAAATCAAGTGTAGCTTGCCGTTATTTGGTCGTGTAATTTCGTGGATCGTTCTTCTTTTACTTGCAGGTCCCGATAACGCCGTAGTCAGTTTGACAGACGGCGTTACAACAGTCCGCTCGTCTGGCTATAATGAATTCGATCACCATTGCGTGCATGAACGACCAGGCTTTCACAACTCTCGAATATGAGCCACTGCTCGCGCTTGTCCGGCGCTACGCGCAGACTCCCATGGGAGCTATGCGCCTGGAAAAACTGACTCCACTCGCCGACTTAAACGAACTCCATCGAGCGTTGGCGGCTGTGTCCGAGGCTTCGGGTCTAAGAGAAAGGGGCGTGAAGTTCTCGTTCACTTGCGTTGTGGATCCAAAGTCGGCTCTGGCGCGCCTCCACATCGAGGATGCAGCTCTGGATCCATTGTCTATCTTGCAGGTGGCGCGTGTTTGCGAGCAGGCGCTTGCCGCGCGCAGTGCCATTCAACCGGAGCGGGATGCTTTTCCTGTGCTGTGGGAAGTTGTTTCCGGCTTGCCGCGCGAACTCAACAGCCTGGTGGCACGGGTTACCAATAAGATATTGCCGAGCGGTGAGGTTGATGATCGTGCCAGCCCCGAACTGGCGCGAATACGTCATGACATCGCTCGACTTCGCTCTCATATTACCCGCTCCCTGGAAAACCTGATGCGTAAACAGGAGGAAGCAATTCAGGATGCGCTGGTGACAGTGCGTAATGACAGGTTTGTGATTCCGGTTCGTTCCGATCACCGCAGTCGAGTGCAAGGCGTGGCACATGGTTTCTCCTCTTCGGGAGCAACGATCTTTGTGGAGCCGATGGAAACTATCGACGCCAATAACGAGTTGCAGTTATTGAAGGAAACAGAAGAGAAGGAGATCGCCCGGATTTTGCTCGAACTGAGCGACACTCTACGACGAGAACTGCCCTCCCTTGAATCGGCATCCCGAGCGGTTGAAGAACTGGATTTTATTAGTGCCAAAGTTTCGTTTCAGCAGCGGTTTGACGGCGTTATTCCCGAGATCTCTGACGACGAAGACGCTGAAGCGCTCGAATTGATCGAGGCCCGCCACCCGTTGCTGGTGGAAAGCCTGCGAGCGTCGGGTGATCCTGTTGTGCCTGTATCCTTCTCCCTGGATGGAGAGAACACGGCGATGGTCATATCCGGAGCCAACGCGGGCGGCAAGACGGTTGTACTGAAAACAGCTGGACTTCTTTCGCTGATGGCGCTGTCTGGCTTGCCTGTGCCGGCGAAGAAAGGCCGCTTTCCCTTTTATAGATCAGTTCTGGCAGACATCGGAGATCACCAATCGTTGGCGGCAAACCTGTCAACCTTTACTTCGCACGCAGCCAACATCTCCCGCATGATTGCAATTTGCGAGGCACCGGCGCTGGTGCTTTTGGATGAGGTGGGGACCGGCACCGATCCCGAGGAAGGTTCAGCGCTGGGTGTCGCTGTGGTAGATCACTTTCGCCGGTTTTGCCAGGCACACGTACTCGCCACCACGCACTACAGTGGGCTCAAGATGTACGCTGCAAACGAAGCCCGGGTACTGAACGCCAGCGTCGAGTTTGATCAAAAGACTTTGCAGCCAACTTATCGACTGATAGTCGGTGTCGCCGGAGCCTCGTCGGGTTTGGAAATTGCTCGGCGGTTTGGCCTCCCGAATGATGTTATTGCGGCGGCAGCGGACCTGGTGGAGGACTCGACGTTACAGGCCACCGAGTACCTGCGGCGAATCAAGAAGGAGGCTGAGGAGGCCCATGAGTTGCGCCTGGCGCTGCAAGAAGAACGCACGGCAGTGGCTGAAAAATTTGCTTCGCTCGACTTTCAGGCTCGGCGACGTGAACGGGACAGGCAATCGGAGTTTGAGTCTGCGCTCCACCGAACGATCGAGGAGTTCGAGCGTAGCGCACGAGCACTGGTCTCCGGAATTCAAGAGCGTGCCGAGCGCATAAAGGCGGAACGTGAAGCTCAGAAACTCGCGGCCGAATTAAAGCGTGAAGCGAAACGGGTAATCCAGGGTCAGGCAGTCTCAGGCTCTGAAACCTCAATACCGTCTCGCCCAGTCCGGGTCGTGCGTGATGGTCAGTCGCTCAATCGGTTCGGGACAGCTGATACCAATGAACCGGTGAAGGCATTGCGACCTGCGCAGGAAGAAAGATATAAGACAGCCTCCGAAGCAAGACCTCTTAAAGTAGGCGATCGGGTCAGACTACGATCCTTTGGCTCCATCGGTATTATCGATCAGTTGAAAGGTGAAGAGGCCGAAGTCAGAGTAAAAGCGTTGCGCTTCAGAGAGAAACTTGACAATCTGGAACGAGTCGAAGAGGTAGAGCCAGACAAACGTGAGTCCGGCAAGCTTGCAAGTCTGCGCAGTTCGTCCGCAAGCGAGCTTCGTTTGAAAACTCCCGACGGATCTCCGAACCCCGAGCTCAATGTCATCGGCCAAACTACGGACGAAGCGGTTGATGCCGTTGACAAGTTTCTTGATGAAGCTTCTCTGGCTAGTCTCAGCCAGGTAAGAATCGTACATGGTCACGGCACCGGGGCGCTCCGTCGCGCTATCGGTGAACTGTTGCGGGGCCACCCGCACGTCATGCGGTTTTCGGCCGCGCCGCCGAACCAGGGAGGTGCAGGAGCAACTGTTGTGGAGTTGAGGCAGTAACCCCCCATCATGCGCTATCCGCAGACATTCATAGACGATCTCCGCCGCCAGGCGGATATTGTGCGCATTATTCAGGACTACGTGTCGCTGAAAAAGAAGGGCTCAAGCTGGATGGCCTGCTGCCCTTTTCACAAGGAAAAAACACCGTCTTTTTCGGTGAGTCCGGCAAAAGAGATCTTTTACTGTTTTGGCTGTGGCAAGGGCGGCTCGGTATTCAGTTTTGTCATGGAAATCGAGGGTGCGTCTTTCCCCGAAGCGATCAGAATCGTCGCGGAGAAGGCCGGTGTGGCGCTGCCGCAACTCGAGGATGACAGCCGTTACGAGGTACGCCGCCGCGAAATTGACGACGTAATTCAACTGAACAGCTGGGCGCTTGAATGGTGGGAACAGCAGCTGCAATCAGGAAGCCCGGAGGCGCGGCTGGCGCGTGAATATCTCTCGCGTCGCGAGATTACCGACGAAACGCGCGTATCATTTCGACTTGGTTTCGCTCCGGACAGTTGGGACGCGCTGTCATTGCACCTCAGACAAAAAGGAGCGACGCAAACGCAAATCGAAAACAGCGGGTTAGTGGTAAAGAAAGAAGAAGGTGGCTCGTACGACCGCTTTCGCGGGCGGCTGATCTTCCCGGTCTTCGATGTGCAAGGCCGGCCAATCGCTTTTGGCGGAAGGACTCTCAAGGCAGAAGAGCCGGCAAAATATATCAATTCTCCCGAGACGAGCGTGTACGTCA
Organism: Pyrinomonadaceae bacterium; assembly: GCA_035644135.1. Taxonomy (GTDB): domain Bacteria; phylum Acidobacteriota; class Blastocatellia; order Pyrinomonadales; family Pyrinomonadaceae; genus PSRF01. The sequence goes on along the minus strand of DASQPD010000062.1, from coordinate 156,032 downwards.
AGGGACGAAATCTTTTTGGCTTGAACCTCACTCGGAATGAGATTCGCGAAAAGAAATACGCGATTCTGGTAGAGGGATTTCTCGACTTAATCATTCCTTATCAGTTCGGGATTCGTAATGTCGTAGCGAGTCTGGGAACGGCCTTAACTGCGGATCAAGTCAAGTTGTTGAGCCGGTTTGCGCGCAAGGTCGTAGTCAATTATGATGGCGACCGAGCGGGTGTTCAGGCCGCCAAACGAGCGATTGAAGTTCTTCTTCCGGAAGACATTGACATAAAAGTTCTGGTCCTTCCCGACCGCGCCGATCCCGATGAATTCATCCGACAGTTCGGCGCGACTGAGTATCAGCGGCGACGTGGCGAAGCAAAATCCCATTTACAATTTGTAATCGATCAGGCCGTGGTGGATCGCAATCTTCACCGCCCGGCGGAAAAGGCCGCTGCCGTCGAAGAAGTGCTGCCATTCATTCGCTCCGTCCGCAGCCGGATTCAAAAGCGAGAGTACTTTGATATAGCCATGGACGCGCTGGGAATTGACAGAGACAATGTCAATACATCCGCGTGGCGTAGAGAGTTGTGGCAGTCGGTGCGGGCTGGCGAAAGTTTGAAAACCGAAACCAGGAAGACCCTTAGCAGGTTGCGCGCTCCGACGCCCGCCGAGCAACGTCTTCTAAACATACTCTTGTCCAATGAGGAATTGCGTCATGCAGTTTTGCGCATGCTGCAGCCTGACGATTACCAGGACCTCCCGACCGCCGCCATATTTGGAGCGATGCTTGAGCTTGAACGCGAAGGAACAAGTATTGATTTTGAAAGTCTGAGTCAGAAACTTGAGGAGGACTCAGAAGCAAGCAGAATATTGCCTGCACTCGTTATGAGCAGTTCTTTACATGCTTCAAATGAGGATTACGCTCCGGAAGAATGTATTTATACCTTCAGATTGATGAAAGTAGACCAAAGAATTGAGGAGTTGAGATCTGAACTCAATACTGCTGAACGCGAAGGAGACTCAAACCGTGTGTCAGAGATTGCCGCAGAACAGGTCTCACTAACTCGACTGCGCAGCACTTTGCGTCCGGCAGACACCGCCGCCGCGAGCAGTTTCGATTAGGACTTGAATGGCAATTTAATAACTTCACCAACGTTCCTGGATTGTTCAATCGGATCTTCAGACCTTGATCACCCACTTTCGTGTTATTTCGTGGCTGTGTTTGACCATCCGTTGGCGCGCTGCATGCGAGCAGCAGCGCGAGAAGCTCGATATTCATACGAAGGTCTGGCGGAGTAGGACCCTTGGCTATTGACGACAAAGACCGCGACGACGTGATGGAGCGCTTGCTGGAGTTAGGCGGCGACAAAAAATATCTCACGTTCGACGACCTTAATCGCGAGCTGCCCGACAATGTAGTCTCGCCCGATGACATCGAGGATGTGCTGCAAAAACTGGAAGGTTCCAATATTCCGGTTGCCGACTCTGACGAACGACTCCTGGAACAGGCTGCGGCAGTGGCCACCGACGATGACGACGAGTCTCTCGACGAAGACATTGAACTCGATCTGTCGGCTGGCGCCCTGGAAAAAACAAACGATCCAGTCCGGCTATACCTTCGCGAAATGGGCGTCGTACCCCTGCTGACGCGCGAGGGAGAGGTGGCCATTGCAAAACGCATCGAACGCGGCCAGCTGAAGACGCAAAAAGCCATAGCCCGGTCACCCATTGCGGTAAAGGAGTTGTTAAGGATTGGCGAAGAGTTGGAAGCCGGCGCGGCAAACATTCGCGAGATCGTTACCTTCTCAGAACAAGCTGAGTTAACAGGCGACGAAGACAAAGCTGAGGAGTATCGCGCCTGGACCGTCGAGGGAATTCAAAATATCAGGCGTCTCTTCAAGGCGGGATTGAAAGAATGGGAAAAGCTTAGGGCCGAGCAAAGAATTACCCGCGGTAAGAAAAGCAAGAAGCTAATGCGCCTGCGACGGAGAGTTGCCCGCACAAGACTGGAGATTGCTCAGGAGATCGGACGGCTAAATCTTACCGAGCGTGCTCGCCAGCGTCTGATCAATGCCATTCGCGCAGTGCAAAAAGAAGTACGCGACGCGGAGCGCGAAATCGACACGTTCACCGAGAAACTTACTAAGAAGCGAGTTCGGCCTGACGACCAGAAAGAATACAAGCGCAGAATTTCCGCGGCGAGGAAGCGGCTGCCAGTGATCGAAGCGACGCATAATATCCCGCCCTTTGAAATCAAACGTTCCCTGCAGGCAATCGTTGTCGGCGAACAACAAACCGGCCAGGCGAAACGCGAACTGGTGGAAGCGAACTTGCGCCTGGTTGTGTCCATTGCCAAGAAATACACCAACCGCGGGCTCCAGTTTCTCGATCTGATCCAGGAAGGAAATATTGGCCTGATGAAGGCCGTTGATAAGTTCGAGTGGCGGCGAGGCTACAAATTCTCGACGTATGCCACATGGTGGATTCGTCAGGCTATAACGCGGGCAATTGCCGACCAGGCTCGGACTATCCGCATTCCCGTGCACATGATCGAGACCATAAATAAGTTGATTCGCACTTCGCGCGCGCTGGTCCAGGAGCTTGGCCGTGAACCGTCCAGTGAAGAGATCGCCAAAAAGATGGACATCCCCGTCTCGAAGGTCCGCAAGGTGTTGAAGATCGCCCAGGAACCGATCTCTCTGGAAACACCCATCGGCGAAGAGGAAGACTCGCATCTGGGCGATTTCATTGAAGACAAGTCGATCCTGAATCCGGCCGATGCCGTTGTGGCTTCGAACCTTCGGGAGATTACGGACGAGGTGCTGGCGACACTGACGCCACGAGAAGAAAAGGTAATTAAAATGCGCTTCGGGCTAGGCACGAGCGGCTCAGAACATACTTTGGAGGAGGTCGGCCAACATTTCGCCGTCACTCGCGAGCGCATCCGGCAGATCGAAGCAAAGGCTTTACGCAAGCTTCGCCATCCGTCACGTTCTCGGAAGCTGAAGGCTTTCCTTGACGGCGCCCAAAGATAAGTTTTCAGCGAACAACAAAGGCGCGGGAGGGTTTGTCTCTCCCGCGCCTTTTGCCGTGGTGGGTACGTTGTTGGTTTATCCAGCCGTCAACAGCTTGCCATTCGCTTACTTGAGCGACAAAAACGCAGTGCTCCTGACCGTCTGATCGAATTCGTAGTTGTAGGTGTAGCCGGGAAACTCAATTGGTTTTGTAAACTGGACCCGCACCTCGATGCGGTTGTCTGTTTGACTTGGAGTGACCTGTGCATTCTTAGGGATGCCGTACTCGTCCGCACTTTTCCATAATTGATCTGCAACCCAAGACGGGGCATAGCCCTGCGCTACAGCCACGTCGCAGTTGTGCTGCATTAGATCTTTGAGCATGTGGGCCTGATATACTACCGGGATACAGAGATAACCGGCGTACGCCAGGCAACCAATGACAATCATTGTTACCAGGAAATTGAAACGGGATCCTCCGCACTCACTTGATCTTCGTATTGCAGCCATCTTTATTCCTTTGCGTTTCGCAGACCCTCCGCCAATGAGAGCCGTAAGAGTCGCGGGCTGATCTCTTTTCCATCAACGATCAATGGATGTCCTATCTTCTCGAGCAAAACCCATTTGATTTGACCAGCGACACTCTTCTTGTCGTGTGAGAGGGCCTCGATGATCGTTTCCTTGTCCAAATCACCGGCCGGCGGCAGTGCGCCGCAGAACCGGACCGCTTCTGTCAATGATTCTAACTCTGATGGTTCGAGCAGGCCCAGACTTTTTGAGATCTGCCCGGCGACCAGCATGCCGTAGCCAACGGCTTCGCCGTGTCGAAAGCGCCGGTAGGAGGTCGCGGCTTCCAGCGCATGGGCCGTGGTATGGCCAAAATTCAGCACTTTCCTCGAACGCTTGTCGCTTCGCTGACCTGATTCGCGTTCATCACCGGCTACAATTGAGGCTTTAAAGGCGCAGTGCCTGGCCACCAGATGTTCCATCTGAGCTGACAGCAGGGCCTTGCGGTCCAATCGAAATGCGGCGAGAAGATCGGTCGTCTGTTTGAATAACTTTCGATTGGCGATGGCTCCTTGCTTGACTGCCTCGCAAAAGCCGGAAACGAGTTCACGACGAGGCAAGGTGGTCAGAGTTTGAGTGTCAATGACTACGCTACTCGGTTGATGAAACGCTCCGGTCATGTTCTTTCCCAGGGGCAGGTTAATCCCCGTCTTTCCGCCAACTGATGAATCGATCTGTGCGAGCAGCGTGGTAGGCATTTGGACCACTGGGATGCCCCGCAGGTAAACCGCAGCGGTGAAACCCCCGAGATCTCCAACCACGCCACCTCCCAATGCCACCACAGCATCTGTCCGTTCCAAACCGCTTTCGGCCAGGAACAGCACCGCTCTCTCCAGCGAACGAAACGTTTTGAATCGTTCCCCCTCCGGCATTAACCAATGGAGAACTGTGAAATCGTTTCCCCGCAAAGCGTGCATCACTTCCGAGCCATAAAGTGCAAAGACCCGCTTGCTTGAAATCACGGCGATGCGTCGCGCTTTTTCTCCTAAGGCAGAGCGAAGCAGCTGGCCCGCCTGCAGTCGAAGATCACGACCGATTCGAATGTTATAGCTAAGCTGTTGCCGTTCCAGGCGAACGCGCAAACTTTGCAATTGGCTTCCAGGCTCCTTCGTGGTCGCGCGCCGTGTTGTGATGACTTGGGAACAATTCAGTCGAGAATTGAATTGTAGCACGCCCCCGGGTTTCGAACTTTTAGGAGTGTCGTTACAAACTCACCACAGCCGCTGGGGGCCACGACCAAACCCAGGACATGAACCAGGTTCGTCTGATTTCGTGGATTGATTTGTTTACTCAAAAACTCGCAACAAGAAGTTGGCAGTTGCCAGGCCAAGCACGCAGGGGAATCGCAGAATTGAAAAGGGGTTCAGAGTTTCTCGAGTGGACCGGGGCGAGCGGAAGATCTGCCAAATAAAGCGAATGGGCGCGACAACGTGGGAGTGCGTCGCGCCCATTCATTTTTCGTGGTTACTGTCCTCACCCCAGCAACCACTTGAGACGGAGGATCCACCAACCGTCTCTCTTGCCCCACAATATACATCGCAACGCCTGTGCCGTGCAAGAGGGTTTTTGTCCGGGTTTTGGTTACCTTTGTTTTCCTTGCTTTTCCCGAAAGCTACAATTTCTCGAAGCATTTTCAACAAATAGCTGTGTAGAAATTTCTTGGTCCGGGGTGTAGAAATTCTATTCCGGCGAGCGCTCCGACGCGCCTGAAGTGACCCGAATCACCTCCGCCAGTCGATTGGCATAACGCTCAATCTGGGATTGATCCGGACCCTCAATCATGATCCGTGCCAGTGGCTCGGTGCCCGAGTACCGCAGCAGAAGTCTTCCCTGGTCGGCGAGATTTGCTTCTATCTCGGCAGCAACCTCCTGGACCGCCGGAAGTTCGGCGAATGGACGTTTTTCTTTCACCCGTACATTCACTAGAACTTGCGGGTAACGCTGGAACACCGCGGTCAATTCCTGAAGTGACTTTGCCGACTGCTGAATAGCGCGAAGCAAACAGAGGGTAGTGATCAGTCCATCGCCGGCAAGGCTCAGACTCGGGATGATGACATGACCCGACTGTTCCCCTCCAAGGCTCGCACCCGAGCGAAGCAATTCGTCAAGTACGTACTTGTCGCCAACATCAGTTCGCACCAGATTCAAACCACGCGATCGCAATGCGAGTTCGAGTCCAATGTTGCTCATCACCGTGGCAACCACTGTAGAGTTGCTTAATTCCCCGCGAGCCTGAAAGTAATTGGCCAGGACCCAGAGCGTCGCATCGCCATCGACATAATTGCCCGCAGCGTCAATGAACAGTGCGCGATCGGCGTCGCCGTCGAAAGCAATTCCGAGGTCGGCACGTTCCGACAGCACGTTTTCACGCAGCCCAGCCACGTGTAACGAGCCTGAATCACGATTAATGTTCCTGCCGTCGGGATGATTGTTCATGGCGATGACTTGCGCCCCTAGAGACTCGAGTAAACGAGGCGCCAAAGCCGACGCTGCGCCGTTCGCACAGTCGACGACTATTCTCAGATCCGCCAATGAGAGTTCATCCCCAATATCCCTGGCCAGGAAATCCAGGTAGCGAGCGCACAAATAGTCGGCATCGTTCTTGATTGCCGCCTCGCCAATCTTATTCTCGGGTACGGGGAGGGCCGCGAAAATGTCAGCCTCGATCTTGCGTTCGGTCGCGTCATCCATTTTGCGACCGGTCGGGGCGAATATCTTAATGCCGTTATCGTGAAAGGGATTGTGTGAAGCGCTGATCACAACGCCGGCATCCGCCGGAAGCGTTCTTGTTAAATAGGCGACTCCTGGGGTGGTGATTACTCCCGCCGAATGACACTCGGCGCCGGAAGCGGCAGCGCCTTCAATCAAAGCGCGTTCAAGCCACGGCCCGGATTCACGAGTATCCCTTCCCAGAACGATCACCGCCGGGCGCGACAGTGCGGTTTGAAGATGCCGCGCCAGCGACGAACCCACGATCCTCACCGTTGGCGCATCGAGAGGGAACTCTCCCGCAGCGCCGCGCATGCCATCGGTGCCAAAGAGGTTCTTCATGTAGTTTGAGAGCTCACCTGATAATGGCGATTGATGAAGGCTTTAAGGATTTCAGGCTCACTCGATCTTGAATTCCGGGTGGAACGTTCAGATGGGGCTCGACGCCGCCACCGGACGACGTCAAAGATATCTTGAGGTCTTCGGGTCTTAGTTGCGAAATCACAGAAGCAGGACCGAACAGGGTGACAGAAACGGTCGCGGGCTGGGCGTTGCCTCTATCTGCAATGACGGATACTCCCGGGAACGTCCTTTCCGTTCTGTGCTCGCCGATCTCGATCACCACATCGACGGCTGAATCTTCCAGGTCAATTTTATGATCGGGAACATCGATAGCCACACGCGATGCGGTGAAGGCTTCATTCTTGCCCGCTATTGAAATCGTTTCGGTGGGTGCCTTCTGCAGGGAATTAACATGCCCGGCCGGCCCGCGGACAGCGATTGTGGCCGGTGAAGGGCGCACACTGTAGAGGTCAAAACCCTCGGCCGGCTGACCTTCGATTTTGACCTCAACAGCTACCTGGCGCTCAATTATTGGCTCTAGATGAATAGGGATCGTACTCGGTTGAAACGATTCTATCTTTACTCCGTCGGGCAGATCCATTTGCACGTGATCCGCTGCCAATCGGACTACTCGCTCGCCTTCCCGCTGATCACTCAAATCGACCGTTGCCACAAGATCTGTGGGCCCGATACTTTGGAGCTTGCTTCGGCGACCGGTCAGAAGTACATCCACGCTCCGTGGCGGATCGTTGCTTATATCCAATTTGTCCGGGCGAATGAAGTTGAGCTGGATAGTGGTCCGAATCGTGACCGGTTTATTCACTCCGGTTACCGCCAGCCACAAAAGCAAGGCGATAGCCAGGGCCATCAGCTTCAAGAACCAGTCTTCAATAAATATTTTGTGCAGCCACCTCTCAACCACACCGGGCGAGCCCGGATACTGGGCGGGGGCTACTTCATCGATGTCCTGAAAGGGCATAAGTTATTTGTGATTGCCGATTGCCAATTGCCGATTGGAGCGTGGTTTCTCGACTAGATCAATGCCTTACAGTTGGGATTCCATTAACAAAAGATGGTCAAACATCTCGGCAATCGGCAATCGTCAATCGGCAATTGGCAATCAAACTGAGGCAACCTCTTCGGTCTCAGTTTCTGTGTCGACTTTCTCTTTCTCGCGTTTGGGTGGGACTTCCAGCGCCTCGAAGATTGAGGCTCGCAGCTTCGTCGCATCGAGTCCGCGTCGGATCTGCCCACTCTGAACAAAAGAGATCAGACCAGTTTCTTCCGAGACAACAACGGCCACGGCGTCTGTATCCTCGGTCACGCCGATGGCCGCCCGATGGCGCGTGCCGAGATCCTTCGAAAGGCGCGGATTCAATGTCAGCGGCAAGAAGCACGACGCCGCCGCGATGCGATGACGACGAACCACTACCGCCCCGTCATGAAGCGGAGTTGTGGGATTGAAAATACTGACCAGGAGATCGTAGCTCAGCTCCGCATCCAGCTTTACGCCTCCGTCTGTTACGTTCTTCAAACCAACATTGCGCTCGATGACGATCAACGCGCCGGTTTTTGTTGAGGCCAACGTGGTGGCCGCGAGCACAATTTCATCGTACACACCCTCGCCAAACTGACCCCTAACAGAGCGCGAAAAAGGAACGCGAAAGCGATTGCCGAAAGTTATTAAAGCTTGTCTGATTTCGGATTGAAAGAGGACGATAATGGCGACGCCGATGTAGATCAGACCCCCGCGCAAAAGGAATTCGACAGTGGCAAGGTCTTGTCTAACGGCGAGCCAATACAGGAAGGCAAATGCTGCGATTCCGGCTGCCATCGGTGCGGCGCGAGTGCCCCGCACCAACTTCAAAACTGCATACACAAGCAAGAAGACGATTATCACGTCCGCGATGTTTCGCGGCTCAGCAAGTCGCCTTAAGTACTCCGTGTATGGCAGTAGCAGTAACATCTCTTAGTTTTATACTTCTGATTCGCGCTTCGCGGCCTGGACAACTCAGTTTTTCCAAACTGACCATCGGATACTCCGCCTTAGCCAACGTGTTCTGAAACAAGTTCCCGGTCTGATCGATTGGTTTCGCGCGCGGTCTCTAAAAAGATCTTCTCCACTTTTGGTTCCGTGCGTCGAATCAATTCTTCTATCTCTTCGATCGTCTTCTCTATTGCCTCAGTCGTCAATCCGTCTCGCAATTTCACATGCGCATTGATCAGGATCTCTTTCGGCGCCAGGTGCATGGTCAGAAGTTCTACAACCTTGACGACATTTGGATGGCTCTCAATTGCCCGGGTAATGGCCTGCACTTCTTCGGGACTTGCGGCTTCTCCTAACAAGAGAGCTCGAGATGTGCGAGCCAGCACGAACGCAACTACCGCGAGCACCAGGCCGATTGTTATTGAAGCAACTCCATCCCAGAATGCACCGCCGCCGGGGCCAACATGCATTTCCGTCAGGTAGAGTCCACCGGCCGCAATTAAAATCCCAAGCAAAGCTGCCGAATCCTCAAAGAGCACTGTCTTGGCGGTCGGATCTTTCGACTGGCGAAGGTACTGCAAAACGCTCAAGCCTTCGGAGTGCGCCTCTTTTACCTCCTGATAAATTGCCAGCGAGATGGAACCTCCTTCAAGGAGAAAAGAGACTGCCAGCACGGCATATGCCCATCCAACTCGTTCCGGCGGGTGCGGGTGACTGAGTTTTACTATGCCTTCATACGTGGCATAGGTTGCGCCTACCCCAAAGATAAAGATAGCTGCTATGAAAGACCAGAAAAACCGCTCCTTGCCGTGACCAAAGGGGTGTTTCTCGGATGCGGGACGTTTGTAAAACCGCAGTCCCAGCAGGAGGAACACCTGATTCACTGTGTCGGCAAAGGAGTGAAAAGCTTCCGCCATCATCCCTGAGGAACCCGTGACCAGCGCGGCCGCGAGCTTCATTAGAGCTATCACGCCGTTTGCAAAGAGCGCCCCAAGTACTGCCAGCATCTATGCTTCCTTCAAGTCCCAAAAATGACAGCTCCGCTTGGATTATCGCGAAAAATACTGCCGCTGGCAACGGGATTCCGGCACGTCTAGCGGCTCAAATTGAGATTCTCTGTGATTTCGCCGATCAATCTGTTCGCTCACAAAAATGCAACAAAACCAGGAAACTCGAAATTTGTCACAAGGGGAATGCGGACGTGCAGAGAAAATCAAACTACTCACGCGCGAGGGCGCAGGCGGCCGCTTTGAAGAAATCCAACCAACTCACCTTGGCTGTTGATCACGGCAAGCGAGCCCACTCCATTCTGCTTCATCAACTCTCGGGCGTATTCGAGAGTGGCTGTCGGGTCAACAAGAAATCGCGGGGCGACCGGTCGCATCACATCGCGGGCCAGCGTCTCGCGCCAACGATCACGAGGCAATGACTTGAGGTCCTCGAGCGCCAGAATGCCATGCAGGCGTTGATTCAGAGCAACGAGGAAAGTGGTCTGGCGATGCAGCGGCAGGATGTCGTCGATCAGTTTGCTGACCGTGGTTTCCGGTTCGATTGCCAGCGGCGGCGACATGGCGTCACCCACCGTTATGAGGCGTGTGTCCTGCGCGCTCTTTACAACTCGCGCCGCTGTGTCCAGCAGAAACAATCCGACCAAAATGGACCACACGCCCATGAAGTAAGGACGCGATGGTCTCCAGTTTGGCGCAATCATAATGTAAACACCGAACAGGATGATCGTGCCCGCGATCAGCACCCCGCACATGCCGGACATGCGAGTGGCAAAGTTGATGTTTCCGTTGCTGCGCCAGATAATCGCGCGCAGCACACGGCCTCCGTCCAGAGGATACCCGGGAAACAAATTTACTATCGCGAGCAATAGATTGCCCGAAGCGATCAGGAAAAAGACGACCTCTGTTGCTACGTAGCCACCAAGATCTGCGACCTTGGTGGCGCCCAGCGCCAGGACACCGAACAGGAAGCTTGCCGCCGGGCCGGCAACAGCAATTCTGAACTCGGCCCGCGGACTTTGCGGTTGGGTGCGCAGGCGGGTAAGACCCCCAAACGGATGCAGAACTATTTCGTCAATCTCAATTCCTTCAGCCCGGCCCATCAAGGCGTGGGACAGCTCGTGGCCAAAGACTGAAAGGAACAAGCCTGCAGTGGTGACTGTTGCCAGGAATAGAGCGGTGAGAAAGTCGACATGGCGGAGGTGCAAGCCGGCTATTTGAAAGTCGCTCAGCAGGTTGCTGGCAATTAGCCAGATACTAAGAGCAACTACCGCGAACCAGCGATAATCGATGCGAACAGGAATGCCGTATACGCGAGCGACAGTGATTCGTTTTTTTAAAAAGCCTAACGTACTCATAACGAATCATGGGGCCCGCAAAAAACTTCAAAAAGCGCCACTGGCGCGCTGCCAATCGACTTCCCACAATCTCACCGGCTGGACACGATTCTTAACCATAATCGGCTCTCTTGGCTTCAGCTCATAACGTCTGTGAGCTGCCTGGGCGGTAGCGTCACTCATCAGGATCTCGCCGGCCCGGGCATTTGACTCGAGTCGCGAGGCCGTATTAACAGCGTCGCCGATTGCTGTGTATTCCGATCTTCTCTCAGAACCGATGTAGCCGACCGTCACTTCGCCGGTATGCAGGCCAATTCCTACATTCAATTCGGGGAACCCTTCTTCCTCCAACTCCCTGTTAATCCCTAACACGCGGCGTTGCATAGCGACGGCAGCGTTCAAAGCATTCGATGCATCTTCAGGCGTAGTAGTCGGTGCGCCGAACAGCGCCATCAGACCATCACCAAGATATTTATCCAGGGTCCCGCCGTGAGCAAAAATAATATCTGTCATCGCCGAGAAATAGCGATTCAGCAAGCCGACGATCTTTTCCGGCGGCGCATGTTCCGAGATACGAGTGAAGCCCCGGATATCGGCAAAAAGTATTGTGATAGTTTGATTGACGCCGCCGAGCTTGAAAGACTCGGGGTTCTCAAGCATCTGCTTCACCACATATTCCGGAAGAAACCGGCTGTAGTTTGCGCGCGCCACTTCCTCACGCGCCAGTCGTTCGTGCGCGCGGGCATTCTCAACTGCGATAGCGGTTTGCGCGGCGACCGCGCTAATCAGTTCCAGATCGTCAGGTTTGAAAGCGGCGAAAGGATCCAGCCGGTCGGCGTACAACGCTCCATGGACTCTCGTTTCCGCCACCAGCGGAGCGCAGATTGTCGAACGCACACCTTGCGAGACAATTGAATCAACTCCGGCAAACTCGGCGTCCGAGGCGGCATCTTGCGATAACAAGGCGACGCGATCGCGCATGACTTTGCGGGTAATCGTTCTGCCGATGGTGAGCTTTTTCGCGTGGGCCTGTAACTTCTCATCGCGAGCGCGGGTGGCAATAGGTGTGAGCACAACATCCTCTAAATTCCCGCTGCCAGTGTGATCTGCCAGCAACGCGACTACGCGGTCTGCGGGTGTTGAGCGAAAAATGACGTCAGTGGCCTTGTCAAAAATTGCAGTCAGGTCAAAGACCGAACCGAGCGTCTTACTCATCTCAAACAGCGCGCTGAGAATATTGGCTTTTCGCTGTAACGCTTCCAGCACTTTATCTCTTGCCACGGTCGCGGCTATGTCGGATTTGGAATGCAGTACTGTGGATACGACGTCATTGGCCGAAATGAGAAGTTGCGTGTGGCCAAGAGGCTTGTCGTCGTAACGCACTTCAGTGGTGTGTTCTTCCGGTCGTTGTTCAAAACGCAGCGTGCTGGCGCCGATTGTGACGCGATCGCCGTTTTTTAGTTGATGCTCGAATTGTGCTTCCCCGTTGATGAAGACCCGGTTGGCACTGCGTCGCAACTGGCCATTAATGACTGCTCCGTCGACGATGGTGAAGCTGCCGTCCTCTGACGACTTAATATGGGAGTGGTAGCGAGAGGCGCGCGGATCGTCGATGACTATGGCATTGTCCGGCGCGCGGCCGATCGTGCAAACGCTTTGGGGAAGCAGGTTGTACTGCCATTGCCTGCCGCTCGCATCGGTGATCTTTAGAAGTGCCATGACGGTAGATATGACGTGGATCGCTCAGGGCTTTTCCCACAAGAGCAAAACCGGGATTTTACAACAGCTTGGATTTGATCCTAGCAGCAGGCTGCTGACCTGACAACTCGTTTGTCTCGCGAGTCGGAACGAGGTAAGCGGCTGAAGGCAGAACGGTCACCAACGGCCTGCCCAAGGATGGTGACATTCTAATCATTTCGCTATTATTGGAGCCATTCGTGAGCTTGAAAGGCTGATTTCACAATGCAACACCTCACGCGTATCGCATTGGTCCTGCTTCTTGGCTTGACCTGTGACTGTCTGGGCCAATCCGTGCCCGGGAACAAACAGAAGTCTTCAGGCGCAATTGCGGGACGGATTACTTTAAATGGCAAGGGCCTTGCTGATGTCCGGGTGAGCGCCGTGTTGCAACACGAGCGCTACCTGGACCGAGATATTGGGTACAAGGCAACAACAAACGCAGATGGACAGTTTCGGGACTCGAGTCTGGCGGCTGGTATTTATCGAGTGTGGCCGAACGTCCCCGCCTATGTAGTGACTGACACAAAGGGATCGCCGCCGCTGGAAAGATCTGTTGTCGTCACTGAGGGCGAAACAATTGAAGATATCAACTTCGCGTTAATTCGGGGCGGCGTAATTACAGGAAAAGCAACCGATGCGGATGGACGACCAGTGATTGGTGAGCTGGTGCGCGTCATTCCTCTCGATCAGAACCTGTCAATAGTTGTTGATTCCCTTCCCGGGTTTCTCACAGATGACCGCGGCATCTACCGTGTCTATGGCTTGCCACCCGGCAGTTACAAAGTTGCGATCGGTAGTGATGTGTACGCCATCCTGGATGCGACAAGAGGCCGGCGCGTCTATAAACAAACCTTTTACCCGGATGCGACCGATGAGGCAAAAGCCAAGTCGGTCGAGGTGGCGCAAGGAGCCGAGGTATCCAACATTGACCTCTTAGTTGGCCGAACCATCGCTGGGTTTGCGGTAAGCGGACGAATCATTGATGCGCAAACCAGCCAACCCCTTCCCGGAACACGAATTCGCGCGACCATCTATACTGACGGCCAGCGGAGAGGTGCGGATGAGGTCGGTGCATCCGACAACAATGGAAACTTCCGACTCGAGAACGTGCCTGTCGGCACCTACTCAATATCTCTTGTACCAGAAACGGGAACCGAATATGTTGGCGAGACTAACACTTTTGAAGTAGTTGACCAGGACGTCACGGGACTCGAGCTAAAGGCAGCACGCGGAGCTACCCTCACCGGCACGATCGCGCTCGAGGGAACAGATGATAAGCGACTTTTCGCAGAGCTTTCGCAACTCCATCTGCGGATCGCATTGCGCCCGGAGAGCGGTTTCCCTTCTTTTCATCAGTTGACTCCTAACTCTGACGGCAGCTTCCGTGTTAGTGGCATCGCCGCCGGCACAGCACGCGTCACTTTCTATCCGCGAACGAGCGATGAGGCCAGGTTTTCCTTTTTACGAATCGAACGAGACGGGATCGATCAATCCCTGGGGCTGAAGGTTAAGTCCGGGGAACAAATTACGGAACTACGCATCGTAATCGGGTACGGTACTGGCTCAGTTCGCGGCACGGTAAAAGTCGAAAACGGTCCGCTCCCCTCCAATATGCAAATCTATGTGCTCCTTCAGCGTCAATCGGTGAGTGGTCCCGTAACGCTAAAATCTTCAATGGTAGATCCGCAGGGACGTTTTCTGATTGAGTGGCTGCCGGCAGGTAACTATGAAGTTGCGGTGCGGGTTTACGATGCGGCGACGAACCAAATGACTTCAAACGCGCGCCAGCCAATCGTGATCAGCGATGGTGTTGTTTCAGAGATTTCCATTCCCATTAACCTGAAGCCTAATTCGACTCCTGTTCCATAGAAGGACGGTTTCGTTCGTAGGCATAATGAACTATCTGCGCATTAATCAAAAGTCGTTGCCGGCACTCATGTTGATTGCAATTGCAGTCGTCTTTGCGATCGATGAGACATCGCTTGGACAATCGCCGCAGCGACCAGCGGATGAAGGTGAAACTGGTACCACTCGATCAGGCGTGATCAGGGGGCGCGTGGTTGCTGATGGACAGCCGGTTCCTAATGCGCGCGTATCACTGACTAGCTTGAACGGTCAATGGCGCTCGGTCCCCACAGAAAACGACGGCACCTTCCAGTTGAAAGGACTAGAGCCGGGAGTCTTCAGCATTAGTGCATGGGCCCCTGGGTACGCTTCTGTTCCCATTGACGTCGATGCCGGCGAGCACCTGTTCAGAATCGGCGATTCTGTAACTATTAATCTCATCCGGGGCGGAGTGATCACGGGCAAGGTTCTCAATTCAGCAGATGAGCCCGTCGTTGCAGTCAGAGTGCTCGCAACGATGATTCGTGATGCTAACGACAAACAACCGCGAATAGGCGCCTCAGTAGCACAAAGCAGTGATGACCGAGGAGTCTACCGGCTCTACGGATTGTTACCTGGAACCTATGTCGTCTCAGCCGGCGGCGGGCAGGGAAGTGAGTACAATCATGCGTATGATTATGATGTGCCGAAATATGCTCCCTCCTCTACCCGAGACACAGCTAGCGAGATAACTGTGGGCAGTGGAGAAGAAATCAAGGACGTCGATATCCGTTATCGAGGCGAACTCGGGCACTCTGTAAGTGGAAGGGTGACTTCGATGCCAAATCCGAAGTCGCCATTCGGCGTAGCCTTATGGCGTGTTCGCGACGGCATTTTAGAGGTCGACAAGTCAACGTCACAGGAGACCAGTGGTGGCGGATTTGAATTGCACGGTGTGCCTGATGGTGACTACGATCTCTGGGCACACTCCAGTTCATCCACAGGTGAGAGTGCGCAGTCCGAACCTCGCAGAATAAGCGTCAAAGGGGCAGACATCACTGGGATAGAAATGGTCACTCGACCCTTGCCCTCGATCTCGGGGCAATTGATTTTGATCGATTCGCAAGTGCCGGAGTGCAAAGGAAAGCGGCGACCACTTTTTGATGAGACGTTAATAACGGCTCAATTTAATCGCCGGCAACCAGCAAGAGGCCAGACGCAACTACCCTATTTTTTCACACGACCCGCTGCTCCCGACAAAGCGGGCGAATTCGCACTTCGTAACCTGCTGCCGGGACAGTACAGTTTGACGCCGTCAATCTTTGCCAAATACTGGTACCTTCAATCAATAACTTTGCCGTCGATGCGCTCCGGGGCCCCGCAAAGTTCCGCGGCGCCAAACCAGAGTGTTGATGGTGCACGAAATTGGATCGCATTGAAGTTGGGAGAGCAGCTTAAGGGTCTGAAGATCACGCTCGCCGAGGGCGCCGCCTCGGTTGAGGGCAAACTAAAACTCCCGGGCGACGAGCAGGTTCCTCCGGAGATGTACGTGAACTTCATTCCGGCCGAGCCGGAAAAGACAGACGACGTTCTCCGCTACTTCACTGCTTCAGTCAATAGCGACGGTGGTTTCACGCTTAGTCAGATTCCCCCCGGACGTTATTTTGTGTTTGCGCGCGTGCAAAATAAAGATGACTTGGAAACGAAAGCGAACCTTCGCTTCCCCGGTGGAACTGAAGCGCGGAAAAAACTCCGGCGCCAGGCAGAGGCAAATAAGAAGCAGATCGAACTAAAGCCTTGTCAACGGATAATGGACCTGGAGTTGTCGCTAACGCAATTAAACTAATGGAATCGTAATGTTCCGGCCTTTCAGTCGAAAGGCTTGACGCTCTGCAACAGCGCTTGCTAGACTTCAAGTACTTGCCAATTAGGGCCCGACGCTAACTGCGTCGCTCGGATTTCCCCCAGACCCGCGCGTGCGGCGCAGTCTGATTTTTCACAATCGATGGAGGTGCTGTGGTGGGCTTCAAAGTCGGCCAGAAAGTCGTTTATCCGAATCACGGGATCGGGACCATCGAACAGATTGAACAAAAGCAAATAGGCGCTACCTTACTTCCCTTCTACACGCTTCGCCTTGCTGCAAATAACTCTCTGGTTCTCGTCCCTGTTCCTAATGCTGCAGAAGTTGGCTTGCGCGCACCCATCTCCTCGGGTGAATGCGAAATGCTTTTCAAAGCGCTCGCCGACGATTTTACTTCCCCCGCAAATGACTGGAAGGACCGTTTTAAAGAATTCTCCGAAAAGATGCGGACCGGGGATATTTTCGAAGTGGCCAATGTGCTCAAACATCTGACGTATTTGAGTCACATCAAACCACTTTCTTTCCGTGAACAAAGAATGCTTGAACGCTCTCGTTATCTGGTTGTTTCGGAACTCGCAGCAGTTTGCCGCCAGACGGAATGCCAGGTCGAACCTCGCGTCGATCAAGCGCTGACAAAAGCCTGCACAAAGCATGACCGACGCCCTGTTCGGGTTCGTGCTGCCGGTGCTGCTGCCGGGCATTAGTTTACGAATACATACTAATTGCACAGCCATAGGCTTCCATTTAACCGCTGCGTAAGTAACCGGAACAAAACTTCCGTGGCTCGTGCCTGGGCTCCTGGAACAGGTGCGCCAGAGCTTGCGATTGAGAATTGGACTATCCAAATGAGCCAACCTACGGTGGGTTAAACCAACCTTTTCCAGAGATTTGAGAGGATTATCCGCAGTCCGGCTGGCTTCCCCCGGCGAAGCGCTTCGTGTGGCGTTTTTGTTTAGGCTATAATTCCTCACCTGGAATCCCTCCACAATAGACGATGGACGACCCTGCCAGTAATTACAGCCGTTTCTTTCTCATCGAACCGGATCCGCGCGAGGTGGTCTTGTGACCACGATTCTTAAACTTCTCGCTGTGGTTTTCCTTGTGGGCGCGAATGCCTTCTTCGTGGCTTCGGAGTTTGCCCTCGTCTCGGTGCGTCGGACCCGTCTGGAGAATCGCGCCGCCGCCGGTAGCAAACGAGCTCAGGCAGCTCTCAGACTGTTGGGCAATCCGACGTTTTTCATCTCGGCAGTGCAACTTGGAGTTACGCTGGCCTCGCTGGCTTTGGGGTGGCTCGGCGAGCCTACGATTGCTTCGTTCCTGGAGCCGCTTGCGCATGCTGTTGCTTCCGAGGGGCGCGCAGCTTACGTGATGCATCTGTTGGCACTGATCGTCGCGTTTTCGGCAATCAGCTTCATGCATATAGTCCTGGGTGAGTTGACTCCGAAAATGGTCGCGCTGGAACGAGCTGAATCAGTGGCCCTCTTGTTCTCGCGTCCACTCGAAATCTTCGGCACCACTTTTCGCCCGATCCTTTGGGCCTTGAACTTCGTGGGCAGCGCCTTGGGCCGGCTCCTTCGGCTTAAGTCGTCGCTCGATCACGCCTCGGTCTATACCGAAACAGAGTTGCGCCAATTGGTGGATATCGCCCGTGACAGCGGGAATTTGCGAGCCGAGGAGAGGCGCCTGATTCACAGAGTGTTCGAGTTCTCAGACACTCTCGTTCGCGAAGCGATGGTGCCTCGCACGGAGATGGCCGCGATTTCCAGCGATTCTTCCCTGGCCGAAATCACGCGAGCGTTCGATCAATACCGTTATTCGCGTTTGCCCGTGTACCGGGAATCGCTCGATAACGTGATCGGCTTCATCCACAGCAAAGACACAATGCCCTACTTGCTCAATCCGGACGCTTTCCGTCTCGAGGATGTCTTACAACCGCCCCTTTATGTTGTGGACACTGCCCGGCTTGAAGATGTGTTGCGACAAATGCAGAAGGCCAAAGCTCATTTTGGGTTTGTGGTCGATGAACACGGCGGTCTGGAAGGCATCATAACTCTGGAAGACCTGTTGGAAGAGATCGTGGGTGATATCTCAGACGAGCATGATGACGAAGTCAACGAACAGATCGTTCAGGTCAGCACTCGGAAATACATCTTGAACGGTGGCCTGGCGGTCCGCGATCTCAATCGCCGGCTCAAGCTGACGCTACCGGAATCTGAAGCTTACACCACCATTGGCGGATTCCTGATGACCCAGGCCGGACATGTGTTGAAACCCGGCGAGGTAGTGCGTCACAATGGTCTCTTATTTCAGGTCGAAGGTGTCGAGCGACGACGCTTGATACGCGTGCGACTTGAGCTTCCCGAGGAAGTTGCGGAGACACAGAGTCGAACTGCCGACAGTGCGCACGCCGTAGGTTAACATCGCTGTCGGAATGACCAACGGGCAAAATTTCTTGAGTAAAAGCAGTTAATCTATCAAAGCGCTGACCGATCGGAATCCTTTCTGGGAGCCAAACAACGATGAGCTGGATTGAGCACGTAACCGCACGCGAGATTCTCGACTCGCGCGGAAACCCGACAGTGGAAGCGGAGGTGACGCTGGTAGATGGAGAAGTGGGACGGGCCGCGGTGCCGTCGGGTGCATCAACCGGGGCACATGAAGCCGTGGAACTGCGCGACGGCGATAAGCGAAGATATCTCGGTAAAGGCGTACTAAAAGCCGTTAACAATATCAACGACGTCATCGCACCCGAACTCGAAGGGCTGGACGCGCTGGACCAGGCTGAGATCGACAAGACGCTGATCTCACTCGACGGTACACCGACAAAAGCCAAACTTGGAGCTAATGCGATTCTCGCAGTATCACTCGCAACGGCTCGGGCGGCTGCGACATCACTCGAACTTCCGCTCTATCGCTACCTCGGTGGTCCCAACTCACGCACCTTACCCGTTCCCATGATGAACATTGTGAATGGCGGCGCGCATGCGGACAACAATGTTGACTTTCAGGAGTTCATGGTGGTCCCGGTTGGCGCGCAAAGATTCAGCGAGGCGCTGCGCATGGGCGCTGAGATATTTCATACGCTAAAGTCTGTTTTGAAGAAGAAAGGTTATGCTACGAGCGTGGGTGACGAAGGCGGATTTGCTCCCAACCTTCGGTCCAATGAGGAGGCGGTGGAAACCATTCTCGAAGCGATTGCCAAAGCCGGCTATACGGCTGGCGCAGATTGTCTGCTGGCCCTTGATCCGGCTGCGAGCGAATTCTACGACGGCAAAAGCTATGAGTTCAAAAAGAGCGACAAGCGCCGCCTTTCAAGCAGCGAGATGGTGGCGTTTTGGAAACGCTGGTGCGACGAGTATCCAATCGTTTCGATCGAGGATGGGATGGCGGAAAACGATTGGGAAGGCTGGAAGCAACTCACCGACGAACTTGGAGAGCGAGTGCAACTTGTGGGTGATGATCTCTTCGTAACGAACACATCGTTTTTGCGAAAAGGGATTGAACTTGGCGTCGCAAATTCCATCCTGATCAAGGTCAATCAAATTGGCACGCTGACGGAAACGCTTGATTGCATTGAACTGGCAAAAACGAATCGACGCACGGCGATCATTTCCCATCGTTCAGGTGAAACCGAGGATCCTTTTATCGCCGATCTTGCCGTGGCAACTAATGCCGGACAGATTAAGACCGGCTCGCTGTCGCGTACCGACAGAATTGCGAAATACAATCAACTGCTACGCATTGAAGAAGACTTGCGGGGCGCGGCAAGGTTTCCCGGACGTGAAGCGTTTTACCAGATAGCTGCGCCCACGGTTAGTAATCGAGGCAAGAAAGCACGGGCCGCGAAACGATAGCCAGGCCTAAAAGGAACCGGGGTTGTCTCTCTCATCAAATATACAAATGCGAGTAACCAGTCGCATATTGTTTTCATCTACCATTTGTTAGCGTGAACTAATTGAGGGACATTTGACTGACAAACGAGGTCCGATCGCACTCATCATTATCGATGGCTGGGGCTTTTCACCTCATCGCGACGGCAATGCCATTGCCCTGGCTAAGACTCCTAACTACGACGAACTCAGTGAGCGATATCCACAGACACTGCTGCAAGCTTCAGGGACGCGGGTAGGACTGCCCCCGGGCATCATGGGCAACTCCGAGGTGGGCCATCTGAACATCGGCTCTGGCAGGGTGATCCGGATGGATGTATCGCGCGTGGATCACGACATTGCCACCGGGGCTTTCTTCCACAACGAGGTGCTGGTCACAGCCATGGATCGAGTGAAACTCTGGGGCAAAGCACTCCATCTGATGGGCCTGCTTTCAGACGGGCAGGTTCATTCATCCCAGGAACATCTTTACGCACTCTTGAAGATGGCCCGGGATCGCGGTCTTGAACGCGTTTTTGTCCACTGCTTTCTGGATGGCCGAGATACACCTCCAACTTCAGGCGCAAGGTATGTCGAGGCATTGCTAAAACAGATCGAGAGAATTGGTTGCGGCCGGGTGGCGTCAATCGTCGGACGTTACTATGCGATGGATCGCGACAAACGCTGGGAGAGGACGCGGCGAGCTTACGATCTCTTAATTCATGGCGTCGGAGTGCCAGCCAGAGATCCTCTGGAGGCTATCAAACGTTCTTACGAAAAAGGGATCACCGACGAATTCGTTGAACCAATCATTCTCCAGGATCAACTTGAACGCCCGGTAGCTACGATTGGGGAGGACGACGGAGTAATCTTCTTCAATTTTCGTCCCGATCGCGCCCGCCAACTCACTCGCGCATTAGCTATTGCCAACTTCAACGAATTTCCCGTACCGGGTCGGCCGCGAATGGATTTTGTTTGTTTTACAGTCTATGACCGAACTTTTCCGCTGGCTGTGGCGTTTCCCCCAAACGAGCACAAAAACGTCCTCGCTGAGGTGTGGAGCAAACTGAAGGTGCGCAACTATCGTTTGGCGGAAACGGAGAAATACGCGCACGTTACTTATTTTTTCAACGGCGGCGTGGAAAAAGAATATGACTATGAACGGCGGCTGCTCGTGCCCTCACCCAAAGTGGCCACTTACGATTTAGAACCGCAGATGTCTGCTTTCAAGGTGACAGATAATGTGCTGCGGGGCATCGACGAGGGCGACACAGATGTATTCGTTATTAATTTTGCGAATCCGGACATGGTTGGGCACACAGGTAAACTCGAACCAACCATTGAAGCTTGTCAGTATGTCGATACCTGCCTGGGTTCGATCACAAAGGCTATTCGAGAAATCCATGGTATTACCCTGATCACGGCAGACCATGGCAATGCTGAACAGATGATCGATCGTGAAACAGGTGGACCACACACAGCTCATACGACCAACCCCGTGCCCTTTCACTTGATTGATGACTCTGCCAGAGGCTTGAAATTGAGAGAAGGCGGCGCGCTCGAAGATGTGGCGCCGACACTGCTCGGCCTGCTGGATCTCGAGCAGCCCGCTGAAATGACCGGGCGCGACCTTCGCAGGCTCTCCGGATGAAACAGCAAATAGACAATCCTAGTAAACTCCTGGTAATCGACTTTGGCCAGCTTGGCGACGTCGTGCTAAGCCTGCCGGCATTGCGAGCCATTCGCGAGCGATTTCCTAAAACCAGGATCACCGTGGCGGTCGGGAAAAGCTGCGGCGAGCTGATCAAACTGTCCGGTTATGCCGACGAGACTTTGATGGTCGACCGAGTGGCCTTGCGAGATGGGTTCACTCCTCTTTCTATCGTCCGGATATTCAAACTTGTTCAAGACATTCGTAAAGATCGTTTTGATTTTGTTATAGACCTGCACAGTCTTTCAGAAACAAACCTGCTGGGCTTTTTTTCGGGCGCCCGTAACCGGCTCTACTCGCGCCGTCCAGGACGTTCGCTGGACTTTCTCTCAAACGTTCAGCCCAGGCCGCCCGCAGAAGATGCCAAACGAAAACATGCAATCGATCGCTATCTGGATGTGTTAGTTCCACTGGGAATCAAAAACGCCAATCGAGTACCACGATTGCCCACAAGATCGGCGGACGATCGATACATTGAACAGACTCTGCGGAAATTCAAGGCCGATGCGGGATCTCCGCTGGTCGGCCTTTTCCCTGGCGCGGGCCACCCGAGCCGCCGCTGGCCGCTGGAAAGATTTGCCGAACTCGCCGAGTTTCTTATTCGCAATGACCACGTAAGAGTGATTGTGTTCGCAGGTCCCGAGGAAGATTCGCTGGTTTCGAGCATACGAACCATGTTCCCTGCTACAACCGTGCTCCTTAACCGTCTCAGTATTTCACAGTTAGCATCCGCCCAGGCGCGCCTTGCAGCTTTTGTCTCAAACGACACGGGGCCAATGCACATCGCGTCGGCAGTCGGCACACCAGTGGTGCTGCTTCTTGACAAGCGCGCGCCGGAAACCTATTTACCACTCGGGGAACATCATCGAACTATCTACAACAACGTGATCTCCGAGATCGCTCTTGAAGAAGTGTATGAGGCCACGCGTTCGGTTTTAGCATCAGGACGAACCGCGACTCTGTTTGCGAGTTGACTCCCAGTCTGTTGATTACTCATGACGATCGAGCTGAGGGTTGAACAGTTGGTGATTCGCCTTTCTCTCGCAGCCTTTCTGGTGGCTGCTCCCTTCTTCGCTTACAAATCGCTATCCGCGAATCAACCCCAACCGGAAAAAGCTGCCGAGCATAGCCTTGAAAGCGCCGCTCCCGGCAGATCGAGTTCAGATCAGGCAAATGCAAAGCTGGTCCAACTTATCGAAAAGACGATAAACGAGAGCAACTTTGCCGAGGCCCGCTGGGGCATTCACGTTATATCGGTAAGCGATGGCCATGTTCTGTACTCGCGAAACGGCGACAAACTGTTCACGCCGGCTTCAAACATGAAACTCTACACTACCGCCGCTGCCCTGGATCTTCTGGGTGCAGACTACCGCTGGCGGACATCGGTTTACGCAGATACACAGCCGAATGCCAACGGCATCCTGCACGGCAACCTTGTCCTGTATGGTCGAGGCGCACCCGATCTGGTTTCTGAAACAGGCAAGGACAACAGTAATTCTCTGTCGGAGCTTGCCAATACACTTTTCCAAAAAGGGCTAAGGCGCATAGAGGGAAACGTGATTGGCGACGAAAGCTACTTTCGCGGCGAGCCGATCGGCGATGGCTGGCAGTGGAACGATCTGCAGTGGTACTTTGGCGCTGAGGCCAGCGCCTTATCAGTAAATGCCAACCAGGTCGAAGTTAGTGTCGCACCTCCCGAGAAATCCAGTTCGACACCGACAATCAGAACCAGCGACACCACAGGGTACGTGAGTCTATTGCCAAACATGGCGATCGTGAAAAGTGGTGAGCCCTTCAGACTTGGCATTCAACGTGGGCTTTCTGATAACCGGGTGCGTGTCTGGGGAGAATTCCCTTCGGGCAGCAAAGGCTACGGTGCGCAACTCGCAGTGCACAATCCGGCTCTTTGGACCACGCTGCTATTTATTGACGCCCTAAAAAAACTTGGAATCACCGTAGGGGGACAAGCGGTAACGAGGGACTGGCGCGTTCCTGCAACCGAACGCTTTGATCCGACGCGGAGCACTGAGCTGGCTTTCGTGACGGGCAAGAATCTATTAGAGATCACCAAAGCAACCAACAAGCAGAGTATTAATCTGAATGCCGAGCTGATTCTACGCACGCTCGGCCGTGAGCGCGGATCGATTTCTGACTCGTCTCCGGGTCGTGAGCGCGGCGACGAGGAGTCCGGTGCTGCTGTCATTCGTCTCTGGCTCGAACGGAATGGCGTTCCCGTCAAGGGCCTGGCTATACATGATGGATCAGGTCTTTCGCGGCTCGATCTCGTGACGCCCGAAGCGACCTCAGGCCTGCTCCTGGCAATGTGGCGCACCAACTCGGGCCAAATGTTTCGCGAGACCCTGCCGGCAGCGGCAACAGATGGAACCCTTCGAGGGCGGCTAAAAGGTCTCGAAAAGCAACTTGCCGCCAAAACAGGCGCCTTAACCTACGATAATTCTTTGTCGGGTTATCTTGTTGCAAAAAGCGGGGAAACATTTGCCTTCTCGATAATGTGCAACGACCAGACGGCACCCGGGAGCAGCATTCGCGTGATTGACCAGATCGCCGAAATCCTCGCCTCTCATCCGAACTTTGAGCCCGATAAGGGCAAAAAATAACCCCGCTCGGGGCGTCTTCAAACTGGCCTTTTTGGGACAATTCTTCCCGAAATCAACTCTAGATGCGTCATGTTTGTCCTAGACAAACCTCGTTCAACACAGTATTATGGGCCGTGGCCGACCCCATTTGGAGCAGGCCCCGGCTAACGGTTTTGGCATTTAAGCCCGCCTCACATATTGAGCTTTCGCTGGAATCCCCACCTCATTGTCAGGAGAACAACATGTTCAGATACCTAAGCACTATAGGCTTCGTTACTGTCACCACTCTTATGTGCGTCTTGGCCGTGAATGGACAAAAACTGACTGCCAGGGTTGGCAGCCTGCAACCGCAGCCCATCGGCGCTGCCGTCGAAAGCGACAGGGTCCGGGACGGGCTGGTGGGACCTGTCCGGAGGGTGCGAACGGAGATTGTTAAACTCACGAGTCAGGATGGCCGAGTAATCGAAGGCAAGAGGTCTTTGCTTGAGATTGTTGCCTACGACCTGAAAGGCAACAAGGTCGAGAATCAATACTTCCCCGTGTCAGGCGGCACGCTGACCGGCAAAGAGGTTTACAAGTATGACGAAAAGGGAAACATCAGCGAGATGACGCTGGTAAACGGGGATGGCACCTTGTTGAGCAAAGAAGTGTACAGGTATGAGTTTGATTTTGCCGGCAACTGGAACAAGATGACCACTTCCGTCGCAGTGGTTGACGGTGGCCGAGTCAGCTTTGAGCCGAGCGAGGTTACCTACCGTTCAATCATGTATTATCTCGATGAGAACATGGTACGGATGGTCCAACCTCCCGCAGCGCCTTCTTCGCAGCCCGCGCCGACCAACAGCGTTGCGCGAAACACAGCAGCAAAATCTTCTCCTGGTTCGTCACCGGCAGCGACAAAGTCAGGAAACCAGGCAGCACCGCCACTACCCAAGGCAATGGATCGGGTGAATGACATCAACTCAAGTGAAGTAAAGGCAACGCCGACGAGTGGCGATCAGGGCGCCCAGCAGGTAGTGATGGAGGCGGAACCTCCGAGTCCTGCCTTCAGCCCGATCCTGAAACCTGTCTCGGGAGGCGTTCTCAACGGCACGGCAATCTCTCTTCCCACTCCTCTTTATCCCGATACGGCTAAGCGTATGAGAATCTCGGGCATCGTGGCAGTGTCGGTGGTGGTCGATGAAACGGGAAAGGTGATCTCGGCGGAAGCAACCAGCGGCCCAGCCCAACTGCGCGAGGCCGCAAGGCAGGCCGCGTCACGTGCTCGCTTTTCACCCACGAAACTTTCCGGTCAGCCAGTAAAGGTTTCGGGGTTGATCAACTATAAATTCGCGCTCTCCCAGTAGTCCTTCGCGGTTGGCGGCGCCCCGAGCGCGGGCGGCGCCGCCAACCCATTACTTTCCCCATTATCTCTCTTCCGTACAGGAGTTAAATTTCTCATGGCATTGACGGGACACCTCAGCGACCTTTCGCTCTCAGAACTGATTGAGTTTTTCTGTAACCAACGGAAGACCGGAAGTCTAAAAGTCTTGTATCCGAATGGCGCGGGTTACTTCTATTTGCAAACTGGTTCCGTCGTAGATGCGCAAATAGGAGTGTTGCGTGGGATCGACGCGGTTTATTATGCTCTGACGCTCCCCAACGCGAAATTTGAATTTAGCGCAACCACTGAGCCCGCAGAACGAACGATCAATCAACCGTGGACGCAGGTGGTGCTTGAAGGTTTGCGACGGCTGGATGAAGGAATCGAACCCCCCGAAGCCTTTCCTGCAGGGTATGCTTCATTATCGAAGGAGGATGTCCCGGCCCCGGTAGCTTCCGCGGTCTCTAACCATCACGCTCACATCCCCGCCTTCCTTTCTTTCATGAGCAACCAGGCGGTATCAAGTCGCAAGTCAATGCTGCTGGGTGCAGCCGGTGTTGCAGTCCTGGCCAGCGTGGCTGTAATTGGAGTGCCCGCGGGCTGGTATCGTCACAAGGAAGTCGCCGTCCAGCACAATGAGACCGTTGCGGATTCATCTTCACCATCACCATCGCAGCCGGCGGAACAGCCGGCAGCTCAGCCGGAACCCACTGCATCGAGCCAATCAAACGAAGAAGCTCAGGCAGTCGCTAAGAAACAGCGCGAAAAGGAACGCAGGCAACGTGAAGAGCGAACTGCTGTTGCGGCTCAGCCGGCGAGCGTAACAACTCCGGCATCCCCAGCGCCATCTGCCAACGATGGTGCTAAGTCCGGCCCGAAACGTGTGGTTGTTACGGTCACTTATGACGAGTCTGGGCGTGTTACGCAGGCGTCGGGTGGTGACGCGACGGCGCTTCGCATTGCCCGGCAAAAGCGTTTCCCAGCCGGCAAAGGCGGCTCAGCCACAGTCACCATTCCAATAAATTGAGTTGAAATAAAAGCACAAGTAAAAGGGGAAGCGGAGGTCGCGCTTTCCCTTTTTTGTTGCCCGCGAGTGCTGCCCTCTGTATTTACTGCAGTGGCGCCAGTCCAACCAGCCCCAACACGACCAGCAGACCCCGTTTCAGTCCGCTGGCGCGGTCGCTCGGGTCGTACCATTCCTCCAACGTGTGCGAATTTCCCGATGCTCCGCCGGCGCCTAAGGTTATCGCCGGCACACCAAGGGAGATCGGCAGATTTGCATCCGTCGAAGCCTGGTCAAGCTGGGCATTTAACCCGAGTGCGCGTGCCGCCTCTAAAGCGAGCTCGACAATGGCAGCCTCGGGTGGAGTCTCTCCAGATGGACGTTCGCCAATCAGTTGGATGCTAAGGCGGAGAGGTGGAACTCCCTGACGGCGCGCCCCGTTTTCATCATCCACGGCTTCCCGGATTGCGCGCCGAAAGAATGCGTCCAGCCGCCGAAGTTCGTGCTCGCTGGATGATCTCAAATCAACGTCCATCATTGCTTCACCGGGAATGGCATTAATACTCGCGCCACCTTCAATCCGTCCGACGTTGAAAGTTGTTCTCGGCTCGCGCGGGGCCGGATATGAAACCAACCTGGCAATTGCTCGCCCCAGGGCATGTACCGGGTTTGCGACGCCGAAATCGCTCCAGGAGTGACCACCTGGACCGGTTAGCGAGACTCGATAACGTCTGGAGCCCAGCCCTCGATTAATAACGCGATCACTGCCTGGTCCATCGAAACTAATAAACGCACTAATACGGTTGGCCCATGCACTTTCAGCGAAGAGATAACGCACGCCCCGCAAGTTGCCTCGGCCTTCTTCGCCTACTGTTCCGACAAACAGGATCGATCCTTCTGTATTGATGCCGGCAGTTCCAAGCGCCTGAACGATCGCAATCAGCGCGGCCAGGCCGCAAGCATCATCGGCAATTCCCGGCGCGAAGAGTCTGCCGTGCGTGTTGCGAACTGTAACATCAGTGCCAGCTGGGAATACTGTATCGAGATGTGCGCTAACGACTAACAACGGCTCGAGAGAAGTGCCCTTTCTAAGCCCAACGCAATTGCCTTCTTTGTCAATTCCTACCTCATCCAAGCCAAGCTGTTGAAACCGGCCGGCCAGATACTCAGCGCGCTCTTTTTCGGCAAATGGAGGCGCCGGAATTGAGCTGATGGCAATCTGGTCGGTTGTGATTGCTTCTGCATGCGCTTCAAAGAACTGAAGAGCGGCGTGAACCTGCGGCGTCGCCAGTAATTCCTCAATGCTTTGGGCAGGTAATGTGGTAAGAGATGGCATCGCGGCTCAGTGTGTCACCGGCAAATCAGCGGTATTCGGTCTGAACACCAAAACAGAATTCACAATAGGCGGCGAATCTCTTCTTCCAGCAGTACCGAGGAAGACTGCTTTGCGCGTTCATAAATGCGATTAACGCGCTCCAGGTCGGGTTCCAATCCTCGTTTCTCCAACCAGTAGATGACATTCGATTTTCCGCTCATCGGCCCAATCTCAATGACTTGTTCCAGACCAAACGCCGCGGCCGGAACGCCTGAGTAAACCAGGTCCGCCAAACGAGGATCGCCCTTTTTGTAGCTCTTGATTACGGCTGCAGCATGAACTCCTGTTGCGGTGCGGAACGCGTCGCGTCCAAACACCGGATAATTGTACGGAATACTCCAGCAGCAAGCTTCAGCGGCAACCTTGCAGTATTCACCAAGCCTCGAGACATCGTTATCTATCCAGCCCAGGAGTTTGAGGTTCACCAACAACTGGTCCATTGGAGTATTACCCACTCGTTCTCCGATCCCCAGGGCGGATCCGTGGACCTGGTCGGCGCCACCCTCGATTGCGGCAAGCGAATTTATTACGCCGAGGCCGCGATCCTGATGACCGTGCCAGTCGAGTCGGACGTTTCCACCCTCAGCTTCAGTAATGCCCTTGACAAATTGGACCACCGCCCGGGCTCCATCTGGAGTTGCATGGCCGACGGTGTCACAGACGCAAACCGCTTTGGCGCCGCAGCGAATTGCCGTGGTGTAAAGCGCTCGAATTGTTTCCGGAGCGGCCCTGGTCGTGTCTTCGGTTACGTACATCACCGGGACGCCTTCTTTTACTGCAAAGGTGACCGCTTCCTCAGTCATCTTGAGAAGTTTGTCGAGGGTCCAGTCCTCGGCAAAGAACCGGACAGACGAAGAGCCGATGAACGTACAGGCTTCGATGGGTATACCGGCACGTTGCGAAATCTCGATGATCGGGACGATATCGTTCCGGTGAGTGCGAGCGGCGCAATTAGGACGAATGCGAAGGTTTTTTTCGGCTATTTCTCGCGCTAGCCGCTCAACTCCGGCCGCGTGCGTGCCGCCGGCCCCGGGCAAGCCGATATCAGCAGTATCAATGCCCAGTTGATCCATCAGGTGAAGCAGCTCAATCTTCTTTTCTACCGAGGGTTCACTAACTGAAGGCGACTGCAAGCCGTCTCGCAGTGTTTCGTCGTCGAGACCGATATGACGTCCCGGCGCCTGCATCCTCGGCTCGAGTATGTTCCAGTCGTAAACCAACTCGTCGACCACTCTGGTAACCTCCACTTGCATGAGTGAATATTTGGGAAGC
Source organism: Pyrinomonadaceae bacterium (assembly GCA_035644135.1). GTDB lineage: Bacteria > Acidobacteriota > Blastocatellia > Pyrinomonadales > Pyrinomonadaceae > PSRF01. Next base: position 126,467 of record DASQPD010000062.1, on the reverse strand, counting down.
TGAGTCGATTACAGCAATGGCCGTTGTTAAAGTCAAGAAGACCCTTCGCGGCTCCATACTCGGGATTTGTTGAACGAAAACACTGTCCACGAATTAACACAAGCTTTTCTTGTTAGTTCATGGATCTGTTTGCGACTACCCTCCGATCGCTCGTGTTAGTAGGGGTGATTTTGACGTAAACAGTTACTGTGTTATAGCCTGTCTTACGCTTTAGACTCGGCGAGATCGAAGCAGTCACCAGCTCAGTGCCAGTCAAGACAATCGCCCTTGGTTCCGACAGAGCCGCCAAGATCATGGCTGTTCGCGCAAGTATTGCGCGCATAGCTTCGATAGATCCCGCGTGGGCCGATGCCAGTGTCGTAGCGCGGGCAGTCAACACAAACGTTCCGGCCATGCCCTTAACCGATTGGCAATTGATGGAGGGCGCCCGTGAACGAGCGCTTGCGGTGCGCGATCTGCTGGCGAGCCGTCGATTAAGCGCAGACATCTTTGTTGGTTTGGAGGGCGGCTTTCACTCGATCTCCATAGGCGGCGAATGGCACACGTTCCTGCGCGGCTGGGCCTATGCTTTCGACGGAAAGCACGGTCACTTTGGGGCCGCCCCGGCGATCAGCGTTCCGCCTTCGATAGTAAAGAAGGTTATTGAGGGCCGGCGCGAACTGGGCCTGGTGATCGATGAAGTGGCGGGCGCGCGCGATGTACGCAGCCGTCAAGGAGCCTGGGGCGTGCTCTCGCGAGATCTGGTCACTCGCTCACTGAGTTTCGAACTGGCTCTGCTTGCTGCATTCGCGCCGTTCTATAATTCAAAGTTGTATGCCGAGGAATGATAAAAAGTAAACATGGATGAACTCATAGCCCAGGTTAATGACGATGACACTACACCTCACCTGCGTACCAGCACCGGCTGGATTGAGGTAATTGCCGGGTCAATGTTTTCGGGAAAGTCAGAAGAGCTGATCCGGCGCCTGCGCCGCGCCAAGATCGCGCGGCAGAAGGTTCAGGTCTTCAAGCCGGACATCGACTCACGCTTCTCCGATAACCACATCGTGTCGCACTCGGAAATGAGACACGAGTCGTCGAACATCCGGAGCGCCGCGGAAGTGCGCGCCAAAGTCGAGCCCGATACGGAGGTGGTAGGGATCGATGAAGGACAGTTTTTCGATAATGAACTGGTGAACGTGGCGAACGAGCTGGCGCGGCGTGGAGTGCGCGTGATCATTGCCGGTCTCGATCAGGACTACACCGGTAAGCCCTGGGAGCCGATGCCTCAACTTTTGGCAATAGCGGAATACATCACAAAGACTCATGCGATCTGCATGAAGTGTGGACAGCCTGCAAACTACTCACAACGCACTTTCGAATCGGACGAGCGTGTCGCCGTTGGCGCTGCCGGCATGTACGAGGCGCGCTGCCGGCGGTGCTTCGTTCCGCATGCCGACGCCCCGACAGTGCATGAAGGTTGAGCGGCACAATTCCTTAACAAACGCGGCAAACTGTACGAGCAAATGTCTGTTGGGAAGGGCTGGTTCGTGGATCGAAGAAAGACTCAGGGACCAGTGACCCGGAATGGGTAATTACCAATCGGTTCCTCCTGTCCCTGAGCCGTTACTCCCACCAGCTTGATTTGGAAATCCGCGCGATAGAGAGCTTGCGCCGGCAGTTTGATGGAAATGACCTTTTTGCCGTCGACAACTTCGGGAACAAGTTTTTCCCGGGTCTCAATTACCTGCCCTTCGGCGGTTTCAAGTCTTACGCTGTAAAACGTATAGCTTTCACCGGGTAGTTGCAGAAGGAATTGAACCGAACCGACGTCGGGGGAAAGGGCAAACCGTTTAACCTCGCCCCCATCACGAGTCCCTCCAGGCGTAAGTACCACCGTGAGCAGACTGCCGGGCTGAGTTGCGGTTGAACCAGCTCGATGCAGCAAGGTCCATGAAATCCCAATCACCAGGAGCACCGCCGCAGCCGCCGCTGAATAAGCCAGCACGGGTTTGCTAAACGGCCAAAGTGAGAAAACGGGTTTCTTCGCCTGCAGCTCAGGTGTTTTCTGGCTGGCATGGGTGACGTACTTTTGCAAAGACCGAGCAAAACGAAGCTTCCGCTGTCGCTCGGGAGCGTTTAGGAAGTGGGACTCAAAACTCTTTTGTTCCGCGGCTGAGAGCCGGCCGGCCAGGTGCTGATCGATCAATTCGTCTTCTACAATCAGCAACTCCTCATATAAAACGGCATCGGTTAGAAGACGCTCCTCGAGCTGCGAGCCCTCGCCGGGCGCAATTAGCCCGAGGAGATACTGTCTGATTCTCTCCTCATCTGTAGCGTCTACTTTCAACAGCTCAGGTTTCGCCCGAAACCACCCCCTCTAATCATGATGTCAATTTAGCGCAGTCCATTTCATGCGGCAGCCTCATGAACACACTTTTGTACACATTGCTCGAGCGAGGTGCGAATGCGATGCGCGCGTATTCTTAAGGCATTAAGGGCAATTCCGAGCTGGTCGGCCAGCCTTTTGCGATGGTCGATTTTGGCTCGTTTTTCTTCTTCATAATATTGCAATACCAGGATGCGGTTGTCCGGAGTCAGCCTATCCATGCAACGCTCCAGACACTGATATTCGCGTTCTATTTGTTCCGTATCTTCCCTTGGGGGTTGGGGAGGTGGCACAGGCTTCCGCCTCAAGTACTCCAGATGTACTTTGTTCGCCACCCCAAAGAAATACCGGGCCGGCTCACCGGTATAAGTGTCCCGGATTTCATCCAGTTTCTTGCTAACGCGATCGATAGTCTCGTCGGTTCGATCCTCGGCTTCATAACAACCGCGGCAGGTAAAGATCTTTATCAAGCGCCGCCGAATGTCCTCATACTTCTGCCCAGCCTGCTCGCGATCCTTGTCGAGCCAGGCAAGAAGTTTTTCAAAGGATTCCGGCGTAAGAACCCAGTCTTTTCTCATGGGATGTTGAAGACGGGCCGATAAGTCCTGACGCGACCGCCTTCTTCTGGTGGGCCATTGTACCTAAAGAGTTCTTCGTCGTCTTCGTCCAAAGAAGAAAAGAGCCGAGCTTGCCAGAACCACACCTCCCACAACAATAGCAAACACGATCAGGCCCGGTTTGCGGTCTATGTGGATTTTTTCATTAAACTGACCCTGCAGAACAAATGCAGCCCAGTAATACGGTGTCTTCCACCGCTTTTGGTTCCACATGGCAATCTGAGCCTGTCTGAGCGCGGCGGCAGGCGTCATTTGGCTTTCAAACATTCCCTGGTAAAACTGCTTCATCAACTCGGCGGTCGCTTCGTCGTCCACCTTCCACAACGAAGCCACCACGCCCGAAGCACCTGCATACATAAAACCACGCGTGAGGCCGATCAGTCCTTCGCCTCGCACGTCCTTGCCGAGGCCGGTATTGCAAGCGCTCAGGACCACCAGGTCCGCGGGTAAATTCAGATTGTAGATATCGTGAAGACGGAGAAATCCATCCTGGGGCCGACCTGCCTGGTCAACCAGTGACAACACGATCCCGGATAACTCCGGGTGTTTACTATCGATAACACCGTGGGTAGCAAAATGCACGATGCGGTATTTCCTGAAGTCCGTCTGCGTTACCGTCTGTCGGCTGGCGTCAAAACCTATAGCTACGAACCCACTGCCCCACGGTACAAAACTCATGATGGCATTAGCCTCAACCCGGGAGGCCAAGAGCCTCGGAATGGGTGCTGTTCCGTCTGTTTGGGTGACATCTCTCAAGGCGCGCTGGAGATCCCTTGACCTCATGTCGTCTGCTACTGAGTTTCGCGATCCTGGTGGTGATTTTTGGGGTCTCACCCGAGAATCATCCGCATCAAAAACCGGATCAGCCAACACCGCAACCCCACTTGGCGCTTGCGGACGTTTTGCTCTCTCGTCCAATACCAGCGCCAAGGTCGAGGCTGAAGACTCGTTCACAATCTCATGCTGGAAGATTAACGGCGGCAGTTGGTCTGCTTCGGATTCCGCTAACCCATCATGACGATCAGTACCAGAGGGCGCAGTTAATGCCTGGAATGGGATGTATTGCAGTGCACCATCGGCAACTATCAATAGTCGTCTTGATCCAAGTTCGCTAATGAGGGGTTGCAGCAACAATGCCCCTAATGACCTGCTTGCGCTGGGGAGTTCCGTATCGGCTTTTGCGACGCGTTCCTGATGTTGTGCAAACGTCTCGCCTGGCTCTCGATTACTTGCCGTCAGCAAACTGTAGAAACGGCTTGCTCCTTCCTCAATAATCGCGCGTCCTGGCAACTCGTAACTGTGTAATTCAGTACGACTCACCGTCCAAACATAGCTTCGTTCATCTCCCAGCGCATATTCGATTAACAATGTATCGTCATCGAGGATCTCCTGTGTCTCGCTAACGTTCAATGTGCGAGGCTGCGTCAGGGCGGCATACCTCGGGCTGCTGGTACGGATCTGCGCTGTGACCTCATCGTATTGAATGGCAAGATCATCGAGCTCTTTCGCGACCGCAGCCGCCTGCTCCTTTTGTCCAGCGGCGAGCAATTGCATTCTTCGTTCTGCTTTTGCATTGAGCGTCTGCTGGATCGTACGCTCGCGATCTATAAGTGCCGAATCTGCTCCTTCACGGATGTTTGCACTTGATTCTTTTAGCGTCTCGAGCAGAGTGCGAGCGCGAGCTCGTTCGCTCGCCTCAAAACCCGCTGCGGCGAATCCCTGACCTGGCCGTTGTTGGTCCAATCGCATCAGCACGTCGATGTATAGTTCATAGTGATGACGGACGGTTGCGAAGTATGATGAGCGCAAATTGTGACTGGCGACGTTCGTGCGAAGCGACTCGATGATCTTGAGTGCTTCCTCGATCTGAGCTTTTGCCGCGTCCAGTTGACCCAGGTCGCGCTGGGCCTGCGCCAGGTTGGACAGCGTGACCGCCTCGGTGAATAGATCGCCCACCGAGCGGGCCAGTGTCAGAGCGTTCTTGAAGCATGCCAATGCTTCCTGAGCGCGAGCCAGTTTCTTAAAGGTGTTGCCGATTTGATTGAGCGCGTCTGCCTCGTCACGAGGGTCTCCGCTTCGGTGGCTGAGCGCCAACGACTGTTTATAATGGTCCAGGGCTTTCTCAGTTTCGCCGAGCGTGTCGTATACGCCCCCAATTTCTTTTAGGATGGACGACTCGAGGTGAGCGTTTGGCAGGGACCGGGCGATGGCTAATCCCGGGTTGAAGTGATCAAGTGCTTCCTGTTGTGCCCCGAGCGCTCGATAAACCCGCCCAAGTGATAAATGTAATGAACACTCACCCCATAAATCGGGCATTGACCGGTACAGCGCCAGCGCCTGCTCTCTGTACCTGAGGGCATTCTCCAAATCGCCCAATTGGTAATAGACGTAGCCCATCGCGCTAAATACTTCAGCCCTTACTTCGGATTGTCCTAATTGCTCCGCCAATGGCAAGGCCTTGCCGTAATAGTCCAGAGCTTGCTGTCGACCACCACTAACTGCGTGGAGGTTTCCCAAGGCAGTAAGAATGAAAGCCTCGGTTGAAGCATCACCAGCCGAGCGACTAAGAACCAGCCCGCGCTGGTAAGACTCCAGCGCCTTTTGAATATCGCCTACTACCACAGCTGCATAGCCCATCCTGAGGAGCGACTGGGCCTGACCTTTCCTGTCCGCCAAATCCTCCCACCGGCGCAAGGCTGACTCCTGATGTTCAAGGGCCCGACTCAGGTCCCCTAGCTCGTAATAAGTCATGCCAATGTTGCTGAAAGCTTGAGCTTCACCGGAAGGATAATTGTTCGCCCGGCTCAAACGCAGTGCGAGTGAACATGCAGGTAGCGCCTTCTTGTATTGGCCAACGCTGGTTTGAATCGAGCAAACGCTATTGAGAATCTTGATCCGCTCCTGTTCAGCGCCTTGCTTGGGAATAAGAGTTAAAGCCCGCTCGAATTTGTTCAATGCCATGGATCTTTGTCCGAGCGCCTGTAACACCTCACCCATTTTGCGCCAGACTGCGGCCTCTTGGGCCGGATCGGCGGCGAGGCCCCAGGCATCAATGGCCGTTTCGTATTCCCGCAAAGCGCCTTCCCTCGATTCCCAATTGCCGGCGGCGAGTTCGTCCGCTCTCAGAGTCACATTGTTCGCGGCGACACGCTTAAGATCGCGAGGACTCGCCAATCGTCTATTCGCGATTTGCAATTGATAGCGACCGTTTATCTCTTCATCTTCGCAGGCCCTGATTTCGATCCGGTACCAATCCAGCCGTTCCGAAATCCAGGAGATCTCCGTCCCCTCTCTGTCGCTGCACCCCCTCTTGGCCAGAATCTTGCCATCATATTCTGACACTGACGCCAGCAGTCGGATCCCTGAGGGAATAAGACGCAAACTTATGTATGTGTTCGGAGTGGCATTGATGCGGTAGTAGTGAGTCTGATGCGTCGACAGAGTGCGCGTCGCCGAGTCAGTTAACTCGTTGCTAGTGCTATCTTCGGCTGGTAATTGGGAGAATAGTTCCGTATTCATCCCCCAGAAGCAAACTATGGCGGCGCAGAATACGAAGGCATTCTGTATCAGCGACGACAATCTGTCTCTGTGCGGGAAACGCTGATACATATATTTTAGTCGTGGCGTTCAAATCGTAAGCGAAAGAGGCTAGCAATAGGTTCGATGCGTCCGACAAACTGAGAAGTTTGTCGGACGCACTCGAGAGCTTGAAATTTGTAGGCCTAATTATCCGAAGCTGAACCCTGAACCCTAAAACATACTACTAATTCGACGGGGTTTAGCGATAGCTAACTAGAGTGCCTATTTGGAACCAAAGGCTGCCAAGAAATCGTTGAGCTTATTTTCGTTACCTGGAAGCAAGCAATTGCTGATCCTCGGGTATTCGCGAGGTGGGTTTCTCATGCTATGCGCGGCCTCGTCCGGACCCTGATAAGGTGGATCTTTCTTCCAGGGTGGGTCGTGCCGGAAATCAAGCCGCATTGTTACCCCGCCGCCGCCCTGGGTTTCTCGTCGCGTAGCATGAAGGTAAGCGATCAGAAACTCGCACCACCCGGCGATCCTGCCGTTATCCGAGCCCGAAAATTGCTTGGCGAAATCCAGATCTTTGTATCCGGCCATCATTTCCGCCCAGGGAAAATAGATGGAAACGCCGTGAGCGTGCTGGTATTCGATCCCGCTGAAGCAGGACATGACTCTCATCGCTTCCACTGCGTCCTGGACTTCCTGACATTGCGTGGGAATGGCCGCCGCCTTGTCATCGAAGTATCTCTTCAACAGTTCACAAAAATCCCACAAGTCAACGTACAATTCGCCATTGAAGGATTGCGCCCTCCAGTGAGAAAGGATGATTTGGTCCATAACTTTGCTGTCGACAATGTTGTTGTCGGAGTCTGGCAATGCTCCTTTAACGAGCTTGGCCCTATCATCAGCTGCGAGCAGACTGTCTGCGAGCAGTGTAGCCAGCTTGTGAACCGCTTTCGCAACGTCTGATGAGCTACCCAGGCGAAGAGCTGCGGCATCAACCGACAGCCCACCGACGATTGAATTCTCCAGATAAGAGTTGATGAATGATGTGACAATCGTCTTGCCAAGATCCTCAGCCGTGACGTCTCCCAGCACCGCAGAGCGCGCAAGGCTCGCAGCTATATTCGCAAAAGGCCATCCGTGACCTGGCACCAGTCCTTGGGAGCCCACAAGAATCTTCGCCACATCTTTAAACTCATAACAGATTTCAAGCATGTTCATGAGGCATGAGTCCATACCGAGGACATCGAGTTTGATTTCCAGGTCGTCCCTGACCGCCTCGAGCACGTCTTTGAGATCACTCAGGCTCATCGAGCCCGGAGGATTCTGGTCTTTGAGTAAGAATCCCTCTTCTACACCGGCGGAATGTCCATCGAGAACCAGCATATAGTGGGCTGCGGGACACTCGTCTTTGCTTCGGCTGATGAAATCGAAGAGTGTCTCAGGATCCGCCATATTAGTATCGCCCGGGTTGGTGGAAGGTCGCGGAGGATACACCTGCATTCTCCGACCGTGAAACCTGACTTTACCGGGCTCCAAGTCAATCTTGTCATCGTCCAGCCGTCCGGGACCACTACCTCCGTTCAGGTCAGTTGGCGAATCGGGTGGTGTCGCAGCACGAGCGACATTTTCGTTGGGCTTCCCGGTGTTGGTCGTGGCTTTGCCTTTGCTCTTGCCTTTGTTCTTGTTTAATACGAGCCTGCGAGTTTCCATTCGAGGATCTTCGGGATCGATCTGCGCAATCACCCGAACCCGATCTGGATCCGCGAGAAGCGTGCCCTTGATCTCGGTCAACGAGCGAATGCAATCGTTAGCTAACTCGTTATCGCCCGACATGTAAATCATGATCGTCCAATCAGCCTGTGGTTTCGGCGCATCCTGGGCGGAGACCAGATCGGGCACTGTGGCACTTTCAGAGCTTGAAGTTGTGGTTAGAGTTTCAGTCATGTCATTCCTCTTTTGTCTTTAAGATTGTCTGCTAAGCACGAGTCAATTCGAACTCTAAAGCGTTCAAAAAGCTCGCAAAATCGACTGTGGATCTTCGGTAAATCAAAGACCCACCATTGACTAATACTTTGGTGCCGGACAGTTCGAATTTAAATTATCTTCGGGCCGGGCGAAGCCCACTGATAAGGTGGCGTTTTGCGAATCATCCCTACAAGCGGCGCCAGACTATTCCGAAAAACAACCTTGTGTCAACAGCCACTTTCAAGTACTTCCCAGCGCGTCCTCAAACTAGCGGCGTCCCCTCGGTGTCTCTGACAGAAATGACAAATTCCGGCAAAACATTTCTTTCTGCTAATTCTCTCTTTGAGCTTAGATATGCAGTCGGTCGAACAGGCCCGTCACCAAGGCTTAGTGACTCAGAAGTTACAACACTTAACCTCGCGCCAACGGTGGAAGTGGATTTAACCATCTTTCATTGCAAGATCGTCTCCCAATCACGTTCTAGAGCCAGCGGCCAGGTGCTGTCTGTCACAACGTCGTATTCCCGCGAGCGAAACTTTCGCGGTTCTCAGCCTTAGTCTCCCCTGCACGAAACCTCGAGATGAAAACTCCAGGCTCGCTCCATAGCAATGACTGTCTTTAAAGGAGTCAACAAACATGAAGAAACTATCTCTCGCGTTAACACTCGCATTGCTTTCGATTCAAATTCTGGCAGCGTTTGTTACCAATGGTCGGGTACGCAACCCAGGATACGACGCGGGCCCGCGCACGCAGGCCTCGAACGCAAATTACACTCTCTCCGGCCCGTACACCCACAACAACCTCTCGATTTTTCTCGTCCGCGGAAAGAACGTGATCGAAGGCAACAACTTCCTTACGCTCCAGGAAGCGCTCGAGCAGAAGAAGGTGGTCGTCTATGAAACACAGGATGTAAACGAGCTGGCTATCGAGAACCTCTCGAACCAGGACGTGTATGTGCAATCAGGAGACATCGTAAAGGGCGGCCAGCAGGACCGAATGATTGGGGTCGATCTGATCGTGCCGCCGAAGTCTGGCAGAATGCCAATCGCCGCTTTCTGCGTGGAACATGGGAGGTGGAGCGGACGCGGTAATGAATCGGCTGGTGTCTTCAGCAGCTCGGCCGACTCCGCTGCGACGAAAGAGATCAAATTGGCGGCAAAGCGTTCAAGTTCTCAGGGAGCAGTCTGGGAAAACGTAAAGGTGGCGCAGGACAAGCTGAGCGAAAATGTCGGCAGCCGAGTCAATTCGCCAGTTTCAGAGTCAAGCTTGCAACTGGCCGTTGAGAATCGCAAGGTGCAGGAGACTGCTCAGAGCTATATCAGCGCGCTGGCCGGCATTATCAGCAAGGATGATGTGATTGGTTATGTCTTCGCCATCAACGGGGAGATCAACAGCGCAGATGTTTACGCCTCCAATACCTTGTTCCGGAAACTATGGCCCAAGCTGTTGAAAGCAACCGCGATCGAAGCAATCGCGAACCTGCAACGCGACAAGAAGTTTGAGCCGGCAACAGCCGAAAGGGTCAATCTCTTCCTTTCAGAGTCAGAGAAGGGAGCGCTCGAGGAAAAGGAAGTAACGCAGCGCGTCATCGTGGCAAGTCGCGAAAACGAAAAGAGCATCTTTTTCGAGACACGAGACCGAAAACAGAAGGATGGTTGGATCCACCGGAACTACATTCGGAAGTAGTGCGGTTGGTGGTATTGTTTCAAACTGCATCGGTACGGATTTGAGCATGACGAGGGATACTGCTAGAGTAATCGGTTTTGAAACAACCAACCAGGAAGTTCTATGAGTGCTACAGCAACAACAACTGCGAAGACGGCGTTCGAATCCTTTCTCGAAAGCCGAGACGACGAAGCGTGGGCAGCCGCTATTACAAGCCTTCTGCGCCATGTTCATCAGGTGGACAAGGCGGCTGTCCAGATTTGGTTCTCTTTTTACCCGCTCTCCCTCTTTCATGCTTTAGAGAAAGCTGAGGATCGAGAACAGCTTGAGCATAGGCTTCTGCTTCAGGGCAAGTTTTACCTCCGAGACCAGATCGGGTCCTCGCACACGTTTTTCTACGGTCATCGTTACTGGCCCGAAGTTGCCAAGGCAGTTGCCGAGTATGCGGCCTCGTTCAACACGGAAGCTGCCAATTCTCTCGAAGGTCAGATTGTCACAGTCGCCCGTAGCGTCGCGGAACGCGCTAAGATTCAGGAATCACTTGTAGTCGGTATCACGGCCGTTGCCTTCATGACCATCACGCAGGTAGGCCTGGCGGCTTTCAAGGCTGCGCCGGCTGAAGTTTTGATTGATGCCAGGCATTTTAAGAAGTCTCCGGAGCAGATTCTGCGAGAGCGGGAAAAGGACGATGGCCAGGGATTGCTCGGATTCCTCAAAACCGTGAATAAGCGTTGGACCGTGACCTACGACGAAAACGACGACAGCGCAAGGTACAAGCTGAACAACCTCCAGGATCTCGCCTGGGGGGCGGCGGACGATCAAACTCGCAACTGGCGGGAGATTGACCCGCGTCGCGTTGAAGGGCCGATCCCAGTTGAATGTCGCTCGGCTTCATGCGGCACTTGCTGGGTCGGGGTTCTAGGGGGCGCGCAAAAGCTTTCCAATGTTGCCGCTCGTGAAGGCAAGAAGATCAAAGAGTTTGGCTACATCGATACTCCTGAAGCGCAACCCGTGATTCGGCTGGCATGCCAGGCCCAGGCGTACGGCGCTGTGTCAATCGTCATACCGCCCTGGAACGGTGTATTCGGGAAGTACCTGAAAGCTCAGAAGGAAACGATTGCGAAGGAGCCGCCGGTATAGTGCCTCGAACCTTTGGCCCCGTCTGAAAATCCCTTGTCGTCCGCCAAGAACCAGCCTTCCTACTCGCCATTGCTGTTCGTACTCGCGGCTGCGATCCTGTGGAGCACGGGCGGGTTGTTTATCAAGTGGACCAGCATTTCCGGTCTGGCGCTATCATTCGGTCGCTCGTTGACAGCCGCTCTCACTGTAGCGCTCTTTACTCGGCGCGAAGGCTTCGGCGTTAATCGCGTCACCGTAGTCTCGTCGGCGCTTTATGCAGCGCTGCTAATCCTTTTTGTTCTCGCCACCAAGCAAACGACTGCGGCCAACGCGATCTTCCTCCAGTACACGGCGCCCGTTTATCTCCTCCTGCTCGAGCCCATTTTCTATAAGGAGAAGTTCCGCTTTCGCGATCTGATCACAGTGGCGGCCTGCATTATCGGCATGTCTCTGTTCTTCGTCGGTAAACTTCGACCTCAGGATGTAACCGGCAATCTGCTGGCGCTCGCCTCAGGGTTATGCTTCGCGTTGTACGTTTTGCTCCTGCGCCATTCGAAATCGCGTGCAGTCAATCGCGCTTCGTCCGTGATCTACGGAAATCTATTGGTCGTGTTGATTGCGGCTCCGACCGGAATAGCAGCCTTACCACAGATGACCACTCATGATGCCCTGAGCGTCGTTTATCTGGGGGTGGTGCAGATAGGGGTAGCGTACACGCTGTTCACTGTGGCCATGGCGCGTGGCGTGCGCTCGCTTGATGCGGGCATCATCGGTTATATCGAGCCGGTGCTCAATCCGATTTGGGTTTTTCTGGCCATCGGGGAGCGCCCTTCGAACTGGGCTTTAGGAGGAGGCTCGATCATCATCCTGGCCGTGATCGTTCACATGTTGATCGATGCCAACCAGCGCAGATTGACTCTCAAAGATGTGTGACAAGCTGAGTTGTGGTTTCTGCGTGAAATTAGGCATCCACGAAATCACTAAACAGGCACTAAAAGATCTTGAAGGCTTTGGAATGACAAATGAAAAATTATGAAAAATGTCCAATGACCAATGATAAATGGTACTTTCCGCTTTTGCTAAATGGCTCTTAACGTTCAGCTTAAAGCATCCACTGAGGCCGGGTGTCGTAGTATGAGGGTGAGCCCTCAGGGTAGCGTTGCTTGTATTTCGTGTAACGTGTCAAAAGCTGTTCGTACCGTTTGTCCGACGAATACAGCCGCTTGTGCGGCAATGCCCTGAGGTAGTCTTCGATCCGATGCATGTTTCGAGAAGAAAACCGCCAATCGTAGTTTCCTAAATCGCACAGGTTGCCTCGACCGTAACCAATTATTCGGCCGGTAAAATCGACATAGGTGTCGAAATAGCTCCAGGTAAGGTCCCTCAGGCTGCGGAATATCGGACGCCGCCCGTGGAGTCCAATATCTCGGGAGCGGCCGATAGAACCCCACAGGCCGTTCTGCTTGTAAACAAAGATCACATGGTCCAGCAGGTCTTTGGATTCGAGATCCAATACCAGCGGGGGATAACCATGTTGCTCAAGAATCACTGCTGCCGCGATGGCTGCTTCCAGGCAGTGAGCCTCGTTCTTTTTCAGCACTTCGCGAAAAGAACGCATCGTTCCGCCGTCAAGCTCCCAATTGTAGGGCATGGAAGTGAGAAAGCGTTGAACCCTGGCGGGGGTGCGAAGGGATTGGATCAAGTTCCATTCGTGTCGGGTGAAGGATTGTTTGCCGGGTTGTGCCGCCATCCGGCGAAAAGCAATAGCAGAGGTATCGGCTAAAAGGCAACGAGGGGTGACCATAGAGCAGGATTTACCTGGTTGTTTGGCCGATCTGTCAAACATCGCTCCGGGCCTTGCTTCCAGAGGCTCGCTGTTGTAAGAGATTAGTCCTTATGGCAAAAACCACAACATCATGATCCGATTCCCGCGAACCATAAATAGGGTCTTTCCAAGAGGACCGAGGTAATCTAAATACATTCAAGCAGGTGGGCCCAAGGTATGAAACATGATCTTTCAAGTCCGCAATTGACACGCTCCGAACAGGAGACTGAAAACGAAGGTAACCGTTTGATTGAACAGGTCGAAACTGCTCTTGCAATAGTTGCGGTTCGTTCGAGTAATGAGGGTGATTCTTTGGAGGTTGCGGCAGATCGCATCGAGCGCGCAGCGCGCGACCTAACAGACGCCTTAAGAGAGCTCTCTCGCGAGCGGCGGTCTGCGGCTGGAGAGAGGTAGCGCATCAGTGCTTTCCCCATCATTACAACTATAATCAAGAAAGCTATTGGAGGAACTAATGACTTCGATTCGCCGGGAAAGAGAAACTCAGCATCTGGGCCGTAGGAATACTGATTATGAACTGGACAACTACGGTCTCATGGCGCCGGCGTCCGTTTCCTGGAATCTGAACACGCCCGAGCTCTATGAAGAGATTGCCAGGCGTGGCGAAGGCCTTCTTTCCAACCATGGAGCGATGATTGTCGATACAGGGGAACACACTGGGCGAGCGGCCAAGGACAAAGCGATCGTGCGGGAGCCCCAAAGTGAGGATAAGGTTTTTTGGGGAGATGTAAACAAAGACTTTCCGCAGGACAAGTTTAAGGCTCTGAAGGACCGCATGATGGCCCATGGGCGCGGCCGAGAGCTCTTTGTACAGGACACCTATGTAGGCGCTGATGCAAAGTATCGGCTGCCCGTCCGCATCATTACAGAATTAGCCTGGCATTCCCTGTTTGCCCGCACAATGTTTATTAACGACCCTACAGTCACTACGCCCCATCACCCTCAATTCACCGTCATCAATTTTCCGAGTTTTCAGGCGGATCCCGAGCGGGACGGCACTCGCTCGCGCACCTTCATCCTGATGGATTTCAGCCAGCGCTTGGTTCTGATTGGCGGTACCTCGTATGCGGGGGAAACCAAGAAGAGCGTCTTCACGCTGATGAATTATCTTCTGCCGCAGCAGGGCGTGATGAGCATGCATTGCTCAGCCAATGTTGGAGTTGAGGGCGATGTCGCAATCTTTTTTGGTCTTTCGGGTACCGGGAAAACGACGCTTTCCGCGGATCCGGAAAGACGCCTGGTGGGTGACGACGAACACGGCTGGTCCGATGATGGCGTTTTTAACTTCGAGGGTGGGTGCTACGCAAAAGTGATCAAGCTATCGGCAGAAGCTGAGCCGGACATCTACCGCACCACCCGAATGTTTGGCACCATTCTGGAAAATGTTGTGTTCGATTCGGACACGCGGGCGATCAATCTCGACGATGCTACGAAGACTGAAAACACCCGGGCGTCGTATCCGCTCACAAGCATTCCCAACATCGTGCCTTCGGGTCACGCCGGTCACCCACAGAACATCATCATGCTTACGGCTGATGCGTTCGGCGTACTGCCGCCGGTTGCGCGTTTGTCCTCCGCGCAGGCGATGTATCATTTCCTCTCCGGCTATACCGCAAAAGTTGCTGGCACGGAAAAGGGAGTCAAAGAGCCGGAAGCAACCTTCTCAACCTGCTTCGGCGCCCCCTTCATGGTCCTCCACCCGGGAGTGTATGCAGACCTGTTGGGTAAGAAGATGGCGCAACACAGCGCGGCCTGCTGGCTGGTGAATACCGGGTGGAGTGGCGGACCATATGGTATCGGCTCGCGAATGAAGATCGGGCATACCCGAGCCATGATTCGGGCGATTCTGAACGGTACCCTGGCTGGTGTTGCCACCACTGCTGATCCTATCTTTGGTGTGCAGGTGCCGGTTTCATGTCCTGAGGTGCCGCCGGAGGTTTTGCAACCTCGCAATACCTGGGCCGACAAGGATGGGTATGATCGCCAGGCGAGGGATTTGGCCCGCCGTTTTAATGAGAATTTCAAGAAGTACGAAAGCGGGGTTTCTGAGGCGGTACGGGCAGTTGCTCCGAAGGCATAGCGGGGAACAAGGACTATCCGGGGGTCAGAAAAACCTTGCGTCCGAGGTCGTTTGTTTTCACTCAACCCGGCGGCCAGTTGAATGGGCGACCGCCAAGAATGTGGACGTGAAGATGAAAAACGGTTTGTCCGGCTCCGGCGCCGGTGTTGATTACGGTCCGATACCCACTTTCCGAAAGGCCTTCCTGGTTCGCCATTCGCGCGCTCATTCTTAGCAGGTGTCCCAGCAGCGCCTCGTCCCGCTGAGAAGCTTCATCCAGAGATTCAATATGTTCCCGCGGAATTACGAGGATGTGCGTGGGCGCCTGGGGACGGGCATCTCTGATAGCCACACAGCGTTCATCCTGATGGATCACTTCGGCCGGAATATCTCCGGCGATTATCTTGCAAAAAAGACACTCATTCGCAGACATGATTTCGACTTCTTATGAACATATTGTTTAGAACATCGTGAATGTTAGCACAGGGTAATTAGAATTTAGAATTTCGCATGGCTTATCCTGACTAGTCACCGCTTAGTATCTTTAGGCAAAATTCTAAATTCTATAATTTCTATAAATTCTATAATTTCTAGATTTCTCATGAGACTGCTAACGGCTCGGTTACGTGTTCCCTTATGCGTTCAATATCTGCGCCCACTTCGCGGAGTTTCGCTTCGATCTTTTCGTAGCCGCGATCGATGTGGTAAACGCGGTCGATCACCGTCTCGCCTTTGGCAACCAGCCCGGCAAGCACGAGTGAGGCTGAGGCCCTGAGATCCGATGCCTGAACAGGGGCACCCGTAAGGGGGGTTGGCCCGTCGACCGTCGCTTTTCGGCCCTCAACCTGAATGCGCGCACCCATCCGCTGCAGTTCCGACGCGTGCATGTACCGATTCTCAAAAATGGTTTCATCAATTACGCATCGGCCAGCCGCCTGGGTCATCAGGACCATGTATTGCGCCTGCATGTCCGTGGGAAAGCCTGGATAGGGCTCGGTTGTAACCTCACTCGCTTTAAGTCCCTCGCGACAACGCACTTCGAGTGAGCTGGGGTTTAGCTCGTTGATTTCAACGCCAACTTCGCGCAGCTTGCTGATCACTGTTGAGAGGTGCTCGGGCAGGCAGTCTTTGATCTCCAACTCGCCTCCGGTTAAGGCAGCGGCGGCGATGAAGGTGCCTGTTTCCACCCGGTCAGGGATGATTGTGTGCTCAGCCGCGCCGAGACCTTCCACTCCCTGGATCTGGATTGTGGACGTTCCCGCGCCGAGCACCCGCGCGCCCATTTTGTTCAGCAGCTCAGCCAGATCGACAACTTCGGGCTCACGGGCGGCGTTGTAAAGTATGCTGCGACCCTTTGCCAAACTGGCAGCCAACATCAGGTTTTCCGTTCCCGTAACGGTTACTTTGCCGAAATGAACTTCGGCGCCACGCAGCCTGCCGCCTTTGGGCGCGCGGGCCACGACATTACCCGCCTCGAGCATCACCTGCGCACCGAATTTCTCAAATCCGGCAAGATGAAGATCGATGGGACGGGTTCCAATCGCACACCCACCTGGAAGAGACACCTTGGCCTTACCAAAGCGGGCCAGCAATGGACCAAGCACGAGCACCGAAGCACGCATGGTCTTTACCAGTTCGTATGGTGCTTCGAAGAGCTCGACATTGGCCGCGTTGATTTTGTGGGTTCTGAGTTCCGGTGTGAGTACTGTTGCGCCCAGGTCTTCGAGCAAACGACGTTGAGTTATGATGTCGCGAACGTAAGGAAGATTATGCAGAATTACGTTTTCCGGCGTCAGCAGGGCTGCGGCCATACAAGGCAAGGCCGAATTCTTCGCCCCGCTGATGGTCACGCGTCCTTTTAGGGCATGTCCGCCGGAAATCCGAAACTTTTCACCCACGGCAGACAGCTTAAGATAAAAACGCCCGCCTATAAAGAGCGATCATGTTTCCAGTCACAAATAGGGCGCGACCTAATTCTCGCGCCCAATGGCTTGAATTGATAATTCAGATGAACCTCTGGGACGCGGGTCCCATTTTTTGCCGGTCGAACAATGGTCCGTCTGACGTCAGTCCGTGCGCCCTATCGGACCGGAGACCCGCGTTCCCAGGTACTTGGCTTTTGCAGCTACTCGTTTGTAGTTTGTCGCTTGATCTTCACGCCGCCGTTAGTCGTCATGGCTCGTACTGTAGCACCGCCGGAACCAAGATTGACCGCAAGTTCCCTGCTGATCCTGCCCTGGACCGTCACGGGAAACTCGATGTTGAGCCCGCCATTCACAGTGCCAGTCACGAGGTGCGCCGAGTAGTTTTCCGGCACGTTCATAATAATGCCGCCATTGGTCGTGCTGACGTCCATCTCTTCGCCATCCCAATGATCCCCGTCAAGCTCGATTACCAGTCCGCCATTGGTAGTACTGCCGTGAACGGTGCCTCCGACTTTTCGCAGCACCACTCCGCCGTTTAAAGCACTGAAATCAATTCGACCCCGGACTTCGCTGATGGAAATCCCTCCGTTGTGCGTTTCCAGGGAAAGGTCCGAACGTTTGGGAACAAAGATTTCATAACTGACATCCCATTGATAATCCTTGCGGCGCGCCGGCCCATCGGCAAAGACTTTTGACCCACTGGTTTCGATTCGAATTTGTTTTGCCAGTTCGTCCGCTTCATTCTGCGTCGTTCCCGCCGTTTGAATTCGGGCGCGGATAAGAACATCTCCACGATCCCATCCTTTAACCGATATGCCGCCGTTTTGTCGCCCATCCACCCCGATTGCTCCGGAGGCAGCCAACTGTTGTTCACGTATCTCGCAGTGGCCAACCAGCCGGTCGCTATACCAGTTGTCGCGACAGGCGAGCGATCCCTTCTTGTCCTTTTCAACCTGTGCCGTCGCCATGACGGACGTCAGGGCGACCAGTATAAGTGTGAACGTTAGGCGCCCTAAGATTGTTTTCATGGTGGTATCTCCTCAGGTGTTTGGGTTCCCGCGTAGCAGGTCTTCGTGGTTCTGACTCGTAAACACCACAAGCGGCAGAGTTGTGACGTGAACTTTCGCCGAGTACTTGAATCAAAGTCATGCTGCTCGCTTTTGCAGCGCCACGATTCGCGGAATCCCCTGTAAATCCGGGTGAATATCCAAAACTTCCCAAACGTCGCCTCGAATGAGTTCCCGAACAGCCTCGCCCTGGTCAAAACCGATTTCGAAGAGCAGGTGGCCTTGTGCTTTCAAGTATCTGGGACTTTGTTCGAGCAGTCGACGAATAACCGACAACCCGTCCCCGCCGGGGCTGAGAGCCACGCGCGGTTCGTGATCTCTAACCTCCCGTTGTAGTCCTGGCATTGAGGCAGCGGCTACGTACGGAGGATTAGAAACTATCATGTCAAAGGGGGGAGTCGAATTGTTCAACGCGCTGAAACAGTCGGAGACTGCAAACGAGACTCGCGCGCGCACCTGATGGCGAACGGCATTTATATCTGCGACCTCGATTGCGGCCGCTGAAATGTCTATTGCCATCGCCCGGGTGTTCGGCAGCGCCTTGAGTAAAGAAATCACAATGCAACCCGACCCCGTTCCTACATCGCAGACCATCGACGAGCCATGCTGCTCGCGGTCGAGCAGATCGAGAGCGACCTGAACCAGCAATTCTGTTTCCGGCCTGGGAATAAGAACGGCTGGAGTTACTATGAATTCAAGGCCGAAGAAATCCTGAATGCCGGTGATGTATTGGAGCGGTTCCCCTGCCGCTCGTCGTTGCAAATACTCTTTGAACTTTTCCAGCTTCTCGTGATCGATAAACTCATCTGAGTGACTGATCAGGTGCGTGCGTCCGCTTTTCAGAACGTGGGCCAATATAGAGCTTGCCTCGCGGCGCGCTTCGGGCACACCCGCCTGCGACAAGATCCTGGCACCCCAGGAAATTGATTCTCCGATCGAAGCAATCTCCTCTAAACGCTTGTTTTCATCCATACCGGTTGGTCAGTTAGCTTTCCCGTTGCGCTCCCACCTCTCATATAATACGCCCTCAAATTTAGGGCCGTTGCTGTAACACTTTTTCCGGGCGAGACAAGTTTTCTGTTTGCGGAAGCGAGGTGTGATTGCGCATTTCTATTTGGTACAACGGTACGAGTCTCGTTCCTCCCGTGTACGTCAAGAACCTCCGGCACCATTCGGTTCCGGAGGTTCTAGCGTAAAGGGACCGGAGTTTAACAAGGTTTGACGCAGAAGGGATCGCGCTGTGAATGCGCTTCTAAAAAGCTTTCTGTTGTTTAGTCTCAATTGGCTGGACGCACAGTTGACCATTCTTTGGGTGCGCTTGAATGTTGCCAGCGAAGGCAACGGTCTGATGGCCAGTCTTTTGAATCTTGGTGAAACTCAGTTTCTTCTCGTAAAACTCGTCGTGGGTGCATTTGCTGCCTATGTTTTGTATCGGGCTGCTCATCTTCCTCTCGCTCAACGAGGAATGCGCTTGGTGCTGGCGATCTATTTGGGCCTCATGTTTGTCCACGTCGCTACCGGGTTTTTCGCGCTTGGCTGGGACGCACCGGCAACCGTCTTTGCGTATTTTGTAGGTTTGCCTCACGCATTTCTTGCCTCGCTGTCCTGAATTTCCCTACCTGCTGAAACCATCGCGAATTATCTCTCGTACTTTCCTGCGATTCCGTCAACTATTTGTGTCTTTGGACTTGCAGGCGGATTGATGAAAAGCCTAAATTACATAGGTCGGCCCGAGACCTCCAGTCATGACGGCGCAACCGACGAGCCGCGAGCTGGCATCTTAACCACGGCTCATAGTAGCGAGAATTTTGGAGGATTTACTACCTGGCGAAAGCCGTTAGAAAGAAAACCATGTATAAATTATCTGCACGTCAAATCTTAGTGATTGCCCTCATTTCGGGAATTTTTGCGGCTGGAACTGTCGCAGTGATGGACCGTCTGGCCAGTCGCTTCCAGCCGTCGAGTTCGGCGCTATCGGAAAACGCGCCTCCGAACATCACCGATCCCACCGAGGCGACAGACGAACAAAACAACATTGAAATCTACCGGGCTCTGGCGCCGGGAGTCGTCAATATTCATTCCACCTCGTACGCGCGTGACTTTTTCGGCTTCGTGGAACCGCAGGAAGGATCCGGATCGGGTTCCATTATCGATCAGCAAGGTAACATTCTTACGAACTACCACGTGATCGAAGGAGCGCAAAAACTGTCGGTCAGTTTCGGTGGTCAAAAGAACTACGCCGCTAAAGTTGTCGGGGGTGACCCGGATACCGATTTGGCGGTCATCAAACTGATTGAGTTGCCGCGCGAGCCGCTGACTACCGTAGCGATGGGAGATTCTGAAAGACTTTCCGTGGGTCAGAAGGTCCTGGCGATTGGTAATCCGTTCGGTCTGGATCGAACTCTGACAACCGGAGTTATCAGTGGTTTGCAACGTCCCATCCGGGCGCGCAATGGCCGTCTGATTGAAGGAGCAATTCAAACTGATGCCTCGATCAATCCGGGAAATTCCGGTGGTCCATTGCTTGATTCGCATGGCCGCATGATCGGAATCAACTCGCAGATACTGTCACCGTCGGGAACGTCGGCGGGCGTCGGCTTTGCGGTGCCGGTAAACATTGCCAAGCGCATCGTGCCGCAGTTACTGCGCTCGGGAGAAGTGCGCAGGGCGAAGTTGGGGATCAGCACTCGCAATGTTGAAGCCTTGAAAAATCAGGTGGAACTCCCTGTTCCCGATGGTGTCTTAGTCTGGCAAGTCGCCCCCGGCGGCGCGGCCGCGAGCGCGGGTTTACGCGGCCTGCAACAGACGGAGGACGGAGACGTTGAGTTAGGAGACATCATCGTTGGTATCGACTCGGAGAAGGTTGCTAACTCAGATGATCTGGCTCGCCTATTGGATAAACACCAGGTTGGCGACTCCGTCAACGTGCAAATTGTCCGCAACGGCAGGCGGATGAGCGTACCGGTACGTCTTTCCGAACTGCCTGACACCCGGCGAAGAAGTTAAGGTCAGGCTAGATGATCCGGGAATGAATTCGCTCGCGGATTGCTTTGGATCGATCCGCGGGCGGACGTTTTCTTAAAAACAGCCATTACAACCTACCAGTCAGAGGTGCGTCTCGGTGAACCAGACGAACCACTTCTTCAACCTTGGCTACGGTTGGCTCTGCAAACACTGCAGTGCTGAAGACGCCGAGCGCCGTCAGCACCACCCTGCTGAAAGGCAACCGCTCTCCTCTACTCTCGCGCTTGCTCAGTGGACAGATCCGGGTCGGCAGTCATTGAATTGTCCGCGCTGCGGCGTGCAAGAGCAGATTAAGGATTCGCAGAGACTTTAATGCTGAGGAAAAATTCACCGCAAAGTAAGCAAAGATAAGACGCAAAGTGCCGCAGAGAATTAAGTCTCTCTTTCGATCTTTGCGAGCACCTTAGCGTCCTTTGCGTTAAGTAGCTCTTTATAAGCGACGAAACCTTTCCTCCGGATTTCCAAAACGGGCCTGATAATCTCGACAGCTGCGCCTGATTACCTCCATTGCCTCTGCCCTGTCATATACCTCCACGATCTCTACTCGGCGCGGCGCTTCACCCGGAAACTGCTTGTAGCTTAGGAAGTAGTGTTTCAATCTATCGACCAGTCCCTTTGGGCAATCCTCGAGATCCTGCATATACCCGTAAGCGAGGTCTTGTTCCAAAACCGCCAGGATTTTGTCATCCGCCTGATCTCCGTCGATCATGCGCAGCCCCCCAATTGGCCGAGCGCGCACGAAGAACCCACCGTGCGCGAATGCTTTCTCTGACAGGACACAGATATCCATTGGGTCGCCGTCGCCGCGAATGCTGCCAAGTCCGGCTTTGTCAGCCGATCGCCTGGCAGTTTCATCGCCACAAAATGTTTGCGGGATAAAACCATAGAGCGAAGGGCACATTGATGAGAATCTTTGCGGTCGATCAACGTGCAGGTGGCCAGATAATTTGTCCAGTTCATATTTCACCGCATCGGTAGGCACGATCTCGATGTAGGCATTGACGACTTGGGGAACATCGGACCCAGAAGACACTCCGTGCCAGGGATGGGCCTGAAACATCAGTTTAAATAAGTCTGGTGGCGGCACTTTTGTTTCGGGCATAGCTTGGCTCCCTTATTTCATGGGAATTCTGACAGTGCTAAAATCCTAGACTCCCAATGAGTTCTTTTCAATGAGGCGTGTCGTACTTCTAGTAGGCAGGATCCAGGAATGATCCGAGGCGGAACTCGCACCGGTTGATGTGATTTCGTCATTGCTTTAGGCTCTCGAGCGCTGCTCTTCATTTTTCCAACAACAGCCCAGGATGAGGACGATGGCTGCAACAGCGGAAACAGTAACATCCCAATCTGCATCACGCCCGGTCTCGATGCGTTGGATCATTAGCGGCCGTGACGATCTTTTCTGGTTCATTGGTTCCGTGGTTTCCAGCTATGCGCTCTTTATACTCTATGTCAGTGGTTTTATGCCGTTGCTGCCCATGGTGGCGCTGTGGGCCATTCTCATAGACGCACCGCACGTTTTTGGCACCTTTTCGCGTACCTACTTCGATCGAGCCGAACGGCGTAGTCGGGCCAGACTGCTTTGGGGTTCGCTGCTCTTCTTTTTGGTGGGGCCGCTCCTGGTCTTGCTGGGCGCAGGCTTTTTCTTCTTCTTCATTGCGGCGCTGTGGGCCTATTACCACCTCGTAAAGCAGCATTACGGCTTCATGGTTCTATATAAGAAGAAAAACAACGATCTGGCAACGGTCGACAATACGCTTGATCGCCTGCTGTTGTTCTTTGCTTTCAACTATCCTTTTGTAGCTTTTATCGCCAGCGACCGCGAGGCTATGGCTCGCGTCCCGAGCGTGCTCTTGCAGGGAGTCAACATGCTGGCTCTGCTCTTGCTCGCCGGAACCATTGTGATCGGGATAATTTGGCTGGGGCGACAGTTACAGAGGCTAATTGGCGGAGAACCTCTGAACGCTCCCAAGTACCTGCTATTGGCCGCGGCGATTCCGTTGCATTGGGTTGTGCTGTTGACGCCAATGCCGCACAAGCCGCTGGCCATCGTGGCCATTCTGACGATCTATCACAATCTGCAATATCATCGTCTGATTTGGTTTCACAACAAAAAGTACCGCTCGAGGTCACAGAATTCGATCGGTGAAACCGGTGTCAGCACCGCTCGCGGACAGTATGGCGCTGCCGAGCTAATCAGCCGGCGGCTACTCTACTACGTGGGTTTTGGTATTTTGTTTGGCCTGCTGTACCAGGGTCCGCGTCAGATTTTGGGTTATCTAAGCCTCAAGAGTGGCAACGGTCTGGTAACAGAGCAGTCGTTGCCAGTTCAACTGGGCGTGGCCTTCCTTTGGGGTTACGCTTTGATCCATTACTACCTTGATTCGAAGATTTGGCGCATCCGGCGAGATCCTTCCGTGGGCAAAGCGCTTAATATGTAAACCAGCCACACTGCTGGGAGAGCTGTAATCCCAGCGATAAATCGCTGGGCTATTCTCGATCGTCCGCTGCACGGACTGGTTGACGGACTTTTTGTCTAAGGCCATGGCCGAGTATAAATTCATAACTATCTGGCGTTTGGAAGCTCCGCAAGCGCAAGTCTGGGATCTCATCTTCCACTCTGAGGACTGGCCGGCGTGGTGGCGGGGCGTTGAAAAGGTGGAGCGTGTTAAAGATGGCGAGGCGAATTATGTCGGCGCCATTCATCGTTACACCTGGAAGAGCAAGTTACCGTATCGCCTGATATTCGAGATGGAAACAACGCGCGTTGAACCGATTAACGTCATCGAAGGCAGGGCTATAGGTGAATTGCAGGGAACCGGTCGCTGGCAGTTCTCAAACGATGGTCAGGTAACCTCTGCCCGCTACGATTGGAAGGTCCAGACCACAAAAGCCTGGATGAACTATCTGGCGCCGATAGCTCGGCCGGTCTTTAGTTGGAATCACGACGTGGTTATGGGCTGGGGTGGCGCAGGGTTGGCTAAGCGTTTGGGCGTGAGGCTGTTGGGCAATCAATCTTCCTGATGTTCTTCACCGTTGTAGTGCAGCACAGTTTTTTCCTCATCAACAACGGTTTCTAAGTGTACGGAGCGCCCCCACAACGTGTGCACATGCTCGAGTGCTTTGCGGGCGTAGCGCATGTCTAGTTCAGTGCCTTCGTAACAATGTTTCAGGTACAGCTCGCGATTGCCGTTGTAATCGCCGTCTTCGACCTGAAGATAGGGAAAGCCGAAATTGGTCATGTTGACAACCAGCTGATCACGAACCCGTTTCCATTTCTTTTCCGTGATGGTCCACTCTTCTTCTTCCACCAGTTCGTAAACAAATAGATCCAGGTCTTCGCAAAGCTCTTCGGTGAGATAGTTACGGAGGAACGAAACGTCGTTCTCCATTTCTCGCACCTCAAAGATCTTTTCGCGCCCTTCTCCACCAGGCCGTTGAAACTGCTCGCGCTCTTCAGCGGTCGGATTGTCCCAGCGCTTCTCAATGTCCTCCCAAATCTTATAGCCAAGGTAGTAAGGATTGATCTGGCCCTTCTGCGGCGATACTACGCCGGAATGCAGCCCCGCAAATTCAATGTGCTCATTGTCGGAAAGGTCAAGCTCGCGCATGATGCGCGCGTGCCAAATGCTGGCCCAACCCTCGTTCATGATCTTGGTTTGCATCTGGGGCACAAAATACTCCATCTCTTCATGCACCATGGCCATCACGTCACGTTGCCAGGCAGCCAGGCTCGGTGAATTTTTCATCAGGTAGAAGACAATGTCTTTCTCGGGAAGGCGCTCACGCGGCTTATCGCTCGTGTGTTCGATACTTTCAGTGGCCCTGGCAATGCGCCCAAAACTCGGATCGTCCAGATGCCAAAGGTCATCGTATCGACCCTCCGGCGGGCGCTGGCCGAGGCGCCGCTGTTCCTCCTCGGCAGAGATTTCGCGCTTGATGAAGAAGTTGGGATCGACGTGCTCTTCAATCGCCAATACGGCGTCGAGGAACTTCTCGACATTCTTGCGGCCGTACTTGAATTCATATCCCATCAAACGGTGGGCGTGAGTGGATACGCTTTCCACCATTCTTCGATTTGTTTTTGAGAAGTAGGCATTGTTCTTGAAGAAATCCACATGGCCCAGCACATGAGCTATCACCATCTTGTTTTGCACCGGACTGTTGGTTTCCAGCAGAAAACCATAGGCGGGGTTGGTGTTAATTACGACTTCGTAGATCCGCGAAAGGCCGAAGTCGTACATGGTCTTCATCCGATGATAGGCCTTGCCGAAGGTCCAGTGTGAATAGCGGCCCGGCAGGGCATACGAGCTGACTTCATACATCACCGTTGCGGGAACAATCTCGAAATTGGTGGCAAACGGATCGAGCCCGAATTTGCGAGCAACATCCCAGATCTGCTCGAGCGATTTCTCCAGCGCTCTTATTTCGCGATCTTCCATAATAGTTGTCAGCCGGACTGGTCGGCTAATTCGGAGTCTCGACCCCTCGCTTGCCGAAGAACTGCTTGAGCGCTGGATAGACATCTTCCTTGTCGTCAATGCGCACGCCGACAAATCGCTCCCGGTCCTTTAGACGATCATTGAATATCGACAGCAGCGCGCCCGAAGCGCGGCGATAACTTGCCGAACCCTCTTCGCCGATCTCGCCATATCCGAAGAGATTGCACGTATTAATTAGCTCACCGGCCAGGCGCACGGCTTCGTCGTTGTCCGAGTAGTAGTTGTCTCCATCAGAGAAGTGGAACGGATAGATGTTCCAGTCCTGCGGTCGATAGCGTTGCTGAATAATGTCGAGTGCCAGTTGATAAGCCGATGAAACCACGGTGCCGCCAGATTCCCCCTGCGTAAAGAACTGTTCTTCGGTGACCTCTTTTGCTTCGGTATGATGCGAAATGAAGACGATATCCACGTTGTCATACTTTGTGCGCAGAAACCGGACCATCCAGAAGTAAAACGAGCGTGCCACATACTTCTTGAATTCACCCATCGAGCCCGAGACGTCAATCATCGCGATGACCACCGCATTCGACTCATAGCGCATCGCTTCTTCCCACGTTTTAAACCGCAGATCCTCTTTCCTGATATCACCGAACCGCGCCGGATTGCCTTCGCGGGCATTGCGCTTAATGTTTTCCAGAATCATCCGGCGTTTGTCGAGGTTGGCGATTACTCCCGTGCGTCTTATTTCGTTGAATTGGGTCTTGCGCGACTGGACGGCTTTTTTCGCTTTTTCTTCCAGAAAAGGGAGATGCAGATCTTCAAAAATCAGGGCTGCAATCTCATCGATATTGACTTCGGCCTCGTAGTAGTCCGCGCCGGCTTCCTGACCTGCCTGGCCGGAACCGGCGCCGCTCCCGGGTTGGGTCTCGCGGCCAATCACATCGCCGACGCGCGTCTTGCCGTCCCCCTGCCCTACATGTTTTCGTTTTCGATCGAAGCGAAACTTGTATTCATCCAGGGCACGAATGGGAACTTTGACCGTGCGCTTGCCGTCGGAAAGAATGATTGATTCGCTGGAAACGATCGATCCAAGGTTCTTACGGATCGCCTCTTTGACCCGCTCTTTATGGCGGTCCTGATCTATAACGCCCTTGCGCTGCAACGACCAATCGTTACGTTGAATTGCCATGACTGGTTAAAATCCTGAGTCGTGATGCCTAGCCGGTGACTGCTTCCGGTTGCGTTAATTCAAGCTCGTCTGAGCAAAAGTGAGCGATTACTTCGACAAATGCCGAGGGATACTCCTCGTGCGGCAGATGGCCGCACTCGCGAAAAACGATCAATCGCGAGCCCTCGATTTTCTGATGCAGGCGTTCGCCATCAGCGAGCGGCACTTCCTGATCAGTCTCACCCCACAGCAGCAGCGTTCGCTGTGCGATTAGATGCGCGTCAAGCGACACCCGTTCAGCGTCCCAGCTTCGCACGGTGCGAATAATGGCCCGATGGGTAGCTCGGGTTTTCAGCGGTTGGTGCCTCGCTTCGACGCGCTTTTCGTCAAGGACCCAGGAATGCCGGTCATAAACTCTCTTCATTCGCATTCGCAGCAAGCGGCGCGAGCCGATCAGCAGAGGTCCAACCACATCACCCACCAGCGGCGACCCAAACAAACGCAGCAGCGCAAACTTACGGGGCTCGTTGTTGTTCACGGCCCCGACCAGCACCAGTTTGTTCACGCGATCCGGGTAGTCGAGCGCGCAGGTCGCAGCCACAGCGCCGCCGTAGGAACTGCCCACAACAACTGCGTCCGGCAGCTCGAGATAATTCATCAGACCGATGATCGTCTCTGCCTGCGCCTCAATCGTGTATTCAGCTCGACGGGGTTTATCTGAATAACCATACCCGAGCAGATCCGGCACGATAACGCGGAACCCGGCATCGGCCAGTCGCAGGAAAACCTTGCTCCAGACCAGAGTTGAAGAGGCAAAGCCGTGAATCAGGATCAGCGGCACTCCATCGAGATTGCCGGCATCCTGAAAATGCACCCGTTTTCCGTTGACCCTGGCAAAGCGCGAGTACTCAGAGTGAAAAATCAGATCGCGGTTGGTCTGCCAATCGACGTCCCGTGGGCGCAGGAGAAGCTTGGCGGCGACTGCCGCGGTTGCTGCTCCCGCTAGCCAATAGCGTTTCTTCATACTGATTATCATAACGCCCGCACTCTGGAATCTTGAGAGCGCGGGCGTCTTGTTTACCAATCCGGCTGGCCACGGCGGACAGGATATAGGGCGGTCCTCGCCAACTTAGCGGGACAGCAAGGTACCCACGTAAGTTAGCAACTCGTTCGCGCAGACCGGACAGTAGCCATGCTCCTTCACCAGGCGATCAACCACGTCGTTGATCTTGCGCAACTGATCCGGATCAGGAGTTTTGGCCGAGGTTGTAATCTTCACGACATCCTTTAGATCGGCGAAGATCTTTTTCTCGATTGCTTCCTTAAGTCGTTCGTGCGAGTTGTATTCAAAAGGCTTTCCTTTGCGCGCGTAGGAAGAAATGCGAATCAGGATCTCCTGGCGGAAAGTGTTCTTCGCGTTTTCCGTAACGCCGATCTGCTCTTCAATCGAGCGCATCAACTGCTCGTCCGGATCCATTTCTTCTTCAGTAATTGGGTCCTTGATGCGTTCTTTATTGCAGTAGGCTTCGACGTTGTCCAGATAGTTATTGCACATGGTGCGCGCCATCTCCTCGAACGAGTAGACAAACGCCCGCTGGACCTCGATCTTGGCCAGTTCGTCATATTCTTTGCGCGCCAGCGAAATGAGATTCAAATATCGCTCCCGCTGGTCCGGGCTGATGCCGGTATGCTGCTCGAATCCGTCCTTGATCGCCCGTAGCGAGTCGATCGGGTTGATGCAGGTGACGCCATCCCTCACCAGCGCGCTCGAGAGCCGGTTGATGATGTAGCGGGGACTGATGCCGTCCAGGCCCTCGCGCACCGTCTCTTCTTTCAGCTCGCGTACGTCCTTTGTCTTGTATCCTTCGACATCCTCGCCGTCGTAGAGCTTCATCTTCTTGACGAGGTCGACATTTTGACGCTTTGGTTCTTCTAAACGGGTCATCACCGCAAACATGGCAGCCACTTTGAGCGTGTTGGGAGCAAGGTGGACATTCCGAAGCACTTCGGACTGACGCAGCAACTTGTCGTAAATTCGTTCTTCCTGGGAAACGCGCAGGTTGTAAGGGACGCGCACGAGGATGATGCGGTCCTGAAGCGCTTCGGATTTGCGGTTCCCGGCAAAGGCAATGTACTCGGCTTCGTTCGAATGAGAGAGGATCACCTCGTCCGCATAAATCATCGCAAAGCGGCCGGTTTTTATGCTTTGTTCCTGCGACAGGGTGAGAAGACTGTAGAGAAACTTCTCATCAACCTTCAGCATTTCCACGAATTCCATTAGCCCACGATTGGCAATATTGAGCTCGCCGTCGAAGCGATAAGCGCGCGGGTCAGACTCGACGCCGACTTCGCCGATGGTGGCCAAGTCGATTGAGCCGGTCAGCTCTGTGATGTCCTGTGATTTTGGATCGCTTGGCGAGAAGGTGCCGATACCTACTCTTTCCTTTTCCGAGAAGATCACGCGATGAACCTGAACGTCTTCGTGGCGCCCGTTGTAGGTGTGATCCAGGGCATAACGACACTGGGGACACAGGTCGCCTTCAATGTAAATGCCGTAATGCTTTTCGATCTCCGCTCGCAATTGGTGCGGAATCAGATGCAGCGGCTCTTCGTGCATCGGGCAATCTTTGATCGCGTACACGGCGCCGACTTCGGTCTTGGTCCAATCCTCCATGCCGCGCTTCAACATGTTCACGATGGTTGACTTGCCACCACCGACTGGACCCATCAACAGCAGAATGCGTTTGCGCACCTCGAGCCTCTGGGCCGCCGACTTGAAATACTCCACCAGCCTGGCGATCGGCTCTTCGATGCCGAACAGTTCGGGCGCAAAAAAGTTGTACGAAATGATTTCGTGGTGAGTACCTTCGTTGAGCCTCTCGATACCTGCCGCATGGACCATGTCATTGACCCGGGCATGTGACAGTTGAGCGATACGCGGATTCTGTGTGACTAGTTCGAAGTAGTCGCGAAATGAGCCTTCCCAGCGCAGGGCTTCGTGCTGGCGGCGCAGATCTTCCAGACGTTCGCTGATATTGAACTTATTGTTGCCATCCTGCTCTTCCATAGCCTTGTTACAAACCTCATCGGCCTTCGCGCGTGGATAGCGTGTAGGGATAGACCACGCCTGTCATGAGCGTCCCTCGATATGCAGGCACGCGCGCGTAGCGTGCGCCGCATCTTCGAAGCACGAATTCTCAATGATCTTTTCAATTGGGAACTCGGGAGGACTTTGGGGAAGCGCCCGCACGGGCGCGCTTCCTTAGTTGCGACCAGTATAGCACAGGGTCCAAGGGAGCAAGTCAATCTCTATTTTTGCTCGGCCAGAACAACGCGCGGATGCAAGAGCCTGGTTTGCTCATCAAAATCGCCCACCGCGATTAGATTACCTTGCTCGTCCAGCATTCTTATCCGACCTCCATCTGGCCATGCTTCTTCAAGCCTCCGAACTCCCATGCCGTGCCTCGCCCGGCTCACATCCTCAGGGCTTAGATGCACAAAAGGCAGTCGTGAGAGCGCTGGGCCTGGAGGCCGGAGAATTGTTCCCAGCGATCCCTCGACTACGCTCTCCCTGAGTTGTTCCAGCGTGGCCGCCGCCGATTCAGCAAAATCTCCGGCCCGGGTACGACGCAGTTCTGCCAAATGCGCCGCCGTGCCCAGTCGTCTGCCGAAGTCTTCAGCAAGCGTGCGGATGTAAGTGCCTGCGGAACAGACTACGCGAACCTTCAAATCAGCAGTGCCATCAAGATTGTCTTTTAGAAAAGCGCCATCGCGTTTGATGGGTTCCAACTCGTGTATGCAGACCACCACGGGGACTCGCTCAACTTCCATTCCTCGTCGAGCGAGTTCGTAGAGCTTTCGGCCATCTCTCTTTTTAGCTGAGTACATCGGCGGCACCTGTTGGATGTTGCCGCGAAAGCTCTCGAGCGCCGGTTCAATCTCAGTTTCGCGCAAGTGCACGGGCTGCCTCGTCTCTTCCAAAGGTGTGCCAGTTAGGTCGCTCGTGTTCGTCGCGAAACCAAGTCTGATTACCGCTTCATACTCTTTTTCGTGGTTGTTCAAAAACTGGGCAAGTCTGGTGGCGTGTCCTACAAGCAAAATCAAAACGCCGGTTGCAAAAGGATCGAGCGTACCTGTGTGGCCGATCCGCCGCACGCGCAAAATCCTGCGCGCCTGCTCAACCACGTCGTGAGAAGTCAGACCCGCCGGTTTGTCGATGACTAACAGTCCGTCCATAAGGCTATTGTAAATTGCCGGTTGCTCCTGTCCCAACGTAATGGAACAGGATCAATTGTTTGTATTCGAAACCTCGGCGCTTAAAGATTTGTAGAAGAGTTGAATCCCACACACGGAAGTGTGTGGATTGTTCAGATCCTGTCTAAAACGCGAGTCTTAAACAGCCAACGCGCTACACGCGCCATACTTGAGATTAATTGGTTGTAGAAAGGATCTGAAGTAATCCACACACTTCCGTCTGTGGGATTTCGACTTTTTGTGCCAAAGCCGTGATTGAGCAACTGAACGGTGGCTAACGCTCCTCGGTTCTGAGTTCTGTCCCATAATTGAGTAAATGTTCGGTAGTGCTCTATTTCCTAATAGAGCACTACTCTTTGTTTAGGAAGCTGATCGAATCCGCTTTATCTGCGTTAATCTGTGCTGAAACCTTTTTCGTGCAGCCTTGCAGGAGAATATCTGGCATGCGAAAGCGAAGTTCCCTGAGAAAGGAAGCTCCGGCGAATACTAGTCTTTCGCCTGAAGAGAAACGCCGTCGTGCTTTTCAGCGGGCCGTAAAACTGCTCGCAGCCAAACCCCGCTCTGTAGCGGAGCTGCGCGAACGCCTGCTCGAAGGGCGAGGTGCAACCAACACGGTCGTTGAAGAAGTGATCGCTCGTTTGCGTGAATATGGCTATCTTGATGACGAACGATTTGCTTTTGGATACGCCTCTTTGCGAGTCAAGCAAAAGCCGCTCGGCAGAAAAAGGCTCGAGCGCGATCTCATGTTGAAGAAGATTGCGGGGAAAGTTGCCGGCGAGGCTCTGGATCTCGTTTTCAAGGAGACGTCGGAAGAGGAATTAATCGACCGGGCCATCGAGAAACGGGTGCGCCTGCGAGGCCGGCCGCAGTCGCGCGAGGACGCCAGAAAGCTTTTTGATCACCTGCTGCGCCAGGGCTTTGCCTTTGAACTCGTTAGTGAACGAGTCAGAGCGGTTACGCGCGGTGACATTGATGAGGACAGCTATTGAGAAAAGAAGCGCACTGTTTCGCGCGCTCAAGACGCGCGTGCTAAACTCAAGATTTGGGACGCGATAATCGCCCCTGAACAACGAACTATTAACTACTGACGGAAGCATCAATGACCGGCAACGAGATTCGCGAAACCTTTCTTAAGTACTTTGAAGAGCACGGCCATACCCGGGTGCGCTCGAGCCCCCTTTTGCCCGCCAACGACCCGACGCTGCTTTTCACCAACGCGGGCATGAATCAGTTTAAAGACGTCTTCCTGGGCCTGGAAAAGCGCGACTATGTCCGTGCCACTTCGTCGCAAAAATGCGTCCGGGCGGGCGGAAAGCACAATGATCTTGATGAAGTCGGTAAGACCGCCCGCCATCATACGTTCTTTGAGATGCTGGGAAACTTTTCGTTCGGCGATTACTTCAAGCGCGAGGCAATTCAGCTTGCCTGGGAGTTTGTGACCCAGGTCTTGAAGATGCCCGCCGAGCACCTGCGTGTCTCTGTGTTTCGAGACGACGATGAGGCCAGGGCGTTGTGGAAAGAGGTTGCGGGTCTTCCGGATTCACGTATTTATGGACTCGGCGAAAAAGATAATTTCTGGCAGATGGCCGACACCGGTCCCTGTGGTCCATGCTCTGAGATCTTCATCGATCTGGCTCATGTCACTCGCGATTTTCGCTTTCCTGAAGGAGCAAGGGGCGACTGGACGGAACTCGATCGCGAGGATTTTTCGCTTGAGGCGTTTGTCGAGGGTGGAGACGGCGGGCGCTTTCTGGAATTTTGGAACCTTGTGTTCATGCAGTACGAGCGCACCAAAAATGAATCCGGCGAGATCGTGCAGACACCCTTGCCAAAGCCATCTGTAGACACGGGCGCCGGGTTGGAGCGAATTGCCGCGATCATGCAGGGAGTCACTTCAAATTACGACACCGATCTGATCAGGCCGATTATCGATTTTACGGCGAAGTTGTCAGACCGCCACTACGAGAGTGAAACGGCGGAAGGGTTTGCCATGCGGGTGATCGCCGATCACGCGCGGACCACTGCCTTTTCCATCGCCGACAGTATTTTACCTGGCAACGAGGGCCGCAATTATGTACTGCGAAAAATCATGCGGCGGGCGATCTATCACGGCCGACATGCCCTGGGTTTCGAAGAAGCGTTCTTCCATAAAGTGACAAACTTCGTAGTTGATCAGATGCACCAGGCTTATCCCGAATTAGAAGCCTCGCGCGATTTCATTGAGCGAATGGTGAAATTGGAGGAAGAGCGGTTTGGCGCGACATTGACCGTGGGCTTGCAAAAGCTTGAAGAGTTGTTGAGCAAAACTCCGAAAGGCTCCTGGCCGGAATTCAGCGGTCTGGCTCGCCTCTACGACACTTACGGAACCCCTCGGGATTTGATCCGGGTGGGACTCGAGGAACGTGGCTTCCCATTGGACGAGGAAGAGTTTGGCCACTCTTTCGAGTCGGCGCTGAAGGAAATACAGCGCAAAGGGGAACGCGAGGCCGCGGACACCTCAACGAGAGTCAGACCGGCTTATGGCGCAACAGCCGCACGCGGACAGAACGAGTTTACCGGCTATGACGGAACGCGGATTGACGAGGCAAAGATCGTTGGCCTCATCAAAGCGGAGAGCGAAGTAGCAGAGTTGAACGCGGGTGAAGAAGGCGAGGTCGTTCTTGATCGGACTCCTTTCTATGCAGAGTCGGGAGGTCAGGTCGGCGATACGGGCACGCTGGCCACCGGCAACGCACACGCAATTGTCAGCGACACACAATCCCCGGTCAGCGGCTTGATAGTTCATCGAGTCAAGGTTGAGCAAGGTTCGCTGCGCGTGGGTGAGGTGGTGGTTGCCCAGGTAGACGCCGAAAGACGCGATGCTACCCGACGAAACCATACGGCGACGCACTTGTTGCACGCCGCCTTGCGCGAGGTTCTGGGCGGCCACGTCAAACAGGCAGGCTCGATTGTAGCGCCCAATTATTTGCGCTTTGACTTTACGCATTACCAGGCGCTGACCGCCGAAGAGATCGCCGAGATTGAGCGCCTCGTCAACGCTCAGGTGTTGAGAAACGTAACCGTGCAAACGGATGTCATGCCGGTGGAAGACGCAATCCGCTCAGGCGCGATGGCCCTGTTCGGCGAAAAGTATGCCGGGATGATGCGTGTGTTGACTGTGCCGGGTTTCTCGAAAGAACTCTGTGGCGGCACACACGTACGGGCCACCGGCGACATCGGAGTATTCAAGATTACAAGTGACGAGTCGATCGCGTCTGGCGTGCGCCGCATCCGCGCAATTACTGGCTTCGATGCCTATGAGCGTTTCCGGGAAGACGAGTTGCTGGTGGATCAGGTGACCAGCGGTTTGCGAACCTCGCGGGCCGAACTGCCTGCAACCGTAGCAAAGTTACAGGATGAGCTCAAAAAAGCGAGACGCGAGGCGGATGAGCTGCGTTTAAAGATCGCCAGCGGCGCCGGCGGGACTGCGTCATCTAATGGCGACGAAACGCGAGATGTCGCCGGAGTGCGTGTGCTCGCACGCGAGGCAAGGGGCCTCGACGCTGCGGCGATGCGACAGCTTTCCGATACTCTACTGGCGCGCATCAAATCCGGTGTAGTTGTTCTCGGTCGCAGCGGCGAAGGAAAAGTGTCATTGATTGTTCGCACGTCAGCCGACTTGGCGAAGAGGGTACCGGCAGGTCAAGTAATAAAAGAGCTGGCGCCAATCGTGGGAGGTCGCGGCGGCGGTAAGGCTGACATGGCCGAGGGCGGTGGCAATCAGACAGAGAAATTAGGCGAGGCCCTGCAAGCTAGTTATGGTGTTGTAGAAAGGCTCCTGGGCGCAGTGTAGGGTCCGCAGATTACGCAGGCATCTCATCCGCAGATTACACAGATTACGCAGCGCAGCAGAGCCGCAACCAAAAAACCTGAGACATGATCCACGAAATTACACGAAATAAATCGAGGAGCTTTCGTGTCAGTTGTTTTTCGGTTCGTGTAATTTCGTGGATCGGTTTGTTTACTTGCCAAAAAACCTGCTCAAGAAAACAAGAAATTGCGGTTTGTTACACAGATTAAAAGACAAAAAGCAGAGGGCGAAAAGCAGAAAGCAGAAAAGCTGAAGATGCCTTCTCCAACTGCCACCTGCTTGTCTTCTTAATTTGTGTAATCTGCGTAATCTGCGGATGAGATGCCTGCGAAATCTGTGGATATGAAACGCGAGCGCACGCAATGCCCCCCAAAACGCGCGCTCGCGCTCTTTTGCCTCGGGTGTTGGCCCTTGGCAAATCTTCGCCGCCCGAGACCGTGACTACATGGCCTTTTGTCGGTCTGTTAGGGGGACACCCATCTTCTCGAGCGTGACCTTGTTGAGAGTCCCAGTCGATTTCAGTCCTTCGGCTTGTTGATACTTCCTCAAGCCATCCCGTGTGGCATCGTCAAGTTTTCCTGTTTGTTCGCCGGCATAAAAGCCGCGTTCCTTCAGAATCGCCTGCGCTTGATTAATTTGATCCTTCGTTGCGCGAAAGACCGGACCGCGTTTTCGATTGGAGTTCGCGCCAGCGTTTGACTTGCTTGAGCTGGCTGTTTGAGTGTTGCGGGCAAATGCTTCTGCTGAGCAAAGAAGAAGCAGTGAGAGCGTGAGGGTCAATACTTTCTTCATTTTTTATTTTCCTTTTGTGAGGCGCGCAGGTGCGCGCGGGTTAATCCGTAGTGTGAGGCATTACCAAAAGCGCGGGTATCATACTACCGCTGTCAAGAGTCTTGGAGTCTGGAGTCGCGAGTCGCGAGTCGGGAGTCGCGAGTCTGGAGTCTGGAGTCCGGAGTCGGGAGCAGTGACTCGTTTTCCAACTCCAGACGCTGGGACGCCGACTCCTGATTCCGCAACCCCGACTCGCAACTCCAGACTCCCGACTCCAGACTCCCGACTCCCGACTCCCGACTCCTGACTCCCTAGGAAACAAAGAACTTACGCGCTAGCGCCCAACACTGTTGGCACAGTTTGAACTCACTGTGTTACTATCTTTCCGGCTTACAGGTGGGACGAACCCCATCCCAATCTGCTTCACCTGCCGGCAAGCACCGCGGAAGCCCAGAACCGAACAACAAACTATGAAAACCCCCCTCCTGATAATCGCCCTATTGTTGACCGGCGCTGCTACCGGCATGGCCCAAACTCCCGCAAACTACCAGGTCGATAACTTCGACTTTGCAGCCGGGGTCAAGGTCCAGCTACCACCTCCCCCTGCCCAGGCAAGCAAGAGATCTTCACGAGCCCGGAAACTCACTTCAACCGGTAATCTTGTTTATACCCCCTCGGATGCCCCACTTACTCAACTCACCAGCCTGAATGTTAGCGGCTCGCTCGACGGATTCACCACGGGCGACACAACCGTTGACGGCTTCATCGTGGAATCAGGCCGCCGCAATTCAGTAGATCCTCTTTTGTTGTACGCAATCATGCACCAGGAATCGACGTTCAAGCGGCAGGCGATTTCTCCGAAGGGCGCCAGGGGCCTGATGCAGTTGATGCCCGGAACAGCTTTGCGTTTTGGCGTCACCAATATTTTCGACCCGCGCCAGAACATAGAAGGCGGGGCGAGATACATGCGGTTCCTTTTGGGCCAGTTTAATGGCGATGTCCCACTTGCGTTGGCCGGATACAATGCCGGCGAAGGGGCAGTAATGAAGTATGGCTACAACATACCGCCCTACGCCGAAACTCAGGAATACGTCCGAAGGATCAGTAGACGTTATGCTTTGATTCGTGATCCGCTTGCAGTACAAAGTGCGAATCGACTAACGCGGGAGCAAATAGCAACCGTGCAGCAGAAAGAGCCTTTAAGGGTTTACGAGCGCAGCGTGTTTGCTGTGAGGCTCCCAGACGGGCGGCTGCAACTGGTCAGTCAGTGAGCGAATGGCAGATCTCAAATTTGAGATCTAAGATTTCCTATCTCCAACCCCCAATAATCCGTACCCCATCCAGGTTGCCGGCACTCCAAGACTCCGTACGCCATCCAGGTTGCCGGCGTCCCAAGACCACAGACCCAATCCAGGTTGCCGGCTTCAGATCTCAAATCTCCAAATCCTAAGTGCGACTTATCCAGTAAGGCGGAACCTTCAAGGGGTTCCGCCTCGTTTTACGTTTAGCCTACCGCGCTTGATTCGGTATAGTAGCGTCGTAGCTCGCAAATCGGGGTATTCTGGGTTTGCCAGCTTATTTCGAGGTTAACAAATGCACTGCTCAAATTGTGGATCCTACGTTCCTCCCGGTGTGCGTTTCTGCTCTAACTGCGGCTCGCCGGCTGGTGATCCTGAAGCTACTCGTATTGTTCGCTCGCAGACCGGTCTTCCCGCAACGCTGGAAGCCGACGAGAACCTGCAACACACAGTATTCACCGTTCGCCCTACGCTAATTTTCATTAAGCTTGGTTACGCACTCGCTATTCTCGGAGCGATTGCTCTTGTTTTTCTGCTAGCGCTGGTCGATATTCCGGCATACATCACTATTCCAATTGCCCTCTCAGTGCTGTTGATTCCCGCTTATTACCATCTCAGACGCAATATGATTCGCTACACCGTAACGGATTCAACGCTCGAGATCGACACTGGCCTAATCGCCAGAACCACGCGCAATATTCCCCTCAGCAAAATTCAGGACGTCACCGTTTCCGCATCGATTCCACAACGAATCATGGGGTTCGGCGATGTGATCGTCGACAATGCCAGCGAGGCTGGGGGCACAACGATCCTTCACAACATCAGCAATCCCCGCCACTACGCGGACCTCCTTTTGCGCCAGTTGCGTCGCTGGCATTAAACTGCATCCGGGTGTCATCCTCGTGCAAACCCTGCTTGTTTGCGGAACATCCAAATGTATCCGGGTTCTAAGGCTGAGCGGGATGATTTGAACGCATGAAATCTGTGTTTAACCTTCTAGTTTTGAGTTTTAGTTTTGCGCTGGCAGGCGGCTCTTGCCTGGCTAAGCCGGTCTCGGCCGAACTACAGATACTCTTGCCGACAAAAATCGGAGGGTTTCGGCAGATCAGATCGATTCGACCGCTTGAAACTCTGGTGAAACAAGGTCTGCTGAACCCCGACATTTTAAACTCGTCTGCACCCACACGTGTGAATGGCGCCGAAGCTGAATACCGAATCCAAAATGGAAAACCACTTTTTGTTGAGCTGGTGCAGTTTTCCAGAGACGCCGATGCATACTCCCTTCTGACAATTGCTGCCGAGGGAATGCGGGTTGACGCCGGACAGGAAAACGCCCTTATTGATGGCCGCATCGGCACGGCAGGCGCGATTGGTAATGGCCGTCTGGTTTTTTATAAAGGAAGGACATTCGTCCGCATAACAGGTCCCGCCTCGAACAACAATGAAGGCGGTGAAGCGCTCGAATTTGCGCGTCTGTTGTCCGACCAATTAGACAAGAGTGAAGGGGAAATTCCAGTACTTGTGAAGCATCTACCTGATTGGGAAGAAGCACAAAAGAGAGCCCTCTATTTTGCTGGATTCAAATCGCTGCAGGCTATTGCCCCGGAGCAAACGGTGCTATCCGTGCTGGATTCGGTGGGTGACGCAGATGCGGTGGTGGCAAGTTACGGTGCGGCCAGAGTGACGATTGTTGAGTTCAACACACCTCAGCTAGCGGCCGATAATGACCGGGTGATCTCTGCGAAGCTCCAGGAGTTGCGGACTCAGAACCAGCCGGTGCCCTCCGCATATCGTCGCGTCGGAAACTACACTGTGTTCGTCTTCAACGCGCCAAGTGACCAGATAGCTAACGCGTTGATTGACAAGATTCAGTACGAACAGGTCGTTCAGTGGTTGGGTGATAATCCTTATTGGTTTAAGGAAGCCCAAAGGCGCTATACCGAAACTACGCTGGGAGTATTGGTAGCGGTCGTCAAAGCTTCGGGACTCACGCTCATCGGATGTTTTGGCCTCGGAGGCCTTTTGGGTGGGGTCTTGTTCGCCCGCAGGCGTGC
Source organism: Pyrinomonadaceae bacterium (assembly GCA_035644135.1). Classification (GTDB taxonomy): domain Bacteria; phylum Acidobacteriota; class Blastocatellia; order Pyrinomonadales; family Pyrinomonadaceae; genus PSRF01. The sequence continues at coordinate 87,450 of DASQPD010000062.1, read as the reverse complement.
GAGACAGGCCACAACTGAAGCATTTTCAGATGCTGGCGGTATGCTGCGATTGAACCTTGACGAAATGACTGCCCAGACTGATCCTGCCCGACTCTTACCCGGGCGTCAGTGACCTTCGAAGCAGCCTAGCTTTGCCTCAAACGTCTACTTCGGCTTTGCAAGGCCGCAAAGAAGCACAAAAAGCGCAAACGATTTATGGAAGACCTTTGTGCTTTTGTGCCTCTTTGTGGCTTTGGAGCAAAGCTAAACAGCCTCTTTAGTGGGTTCTTCGCGAACTGCGTCTTAAATCAAAGCTGCCTCCAAAGACAAGAAGCGCGCTGGTGTTACCCAACGCGCTTCTTTTATTGAAGCTAACTCCACAAGTGGCGCAAGCCCCAAAAATACTGCGGGCTGCTGATCTTTCCTGGGAGGCTCCCCCAAGCCCCGATCAGGACGACAATCAGCAGCACCGCTATGATGCCCAGTAACTGCGTGCAAATAACAACTCCGTTCCCCCGAAAGAATTGTCATCCGCTTTTTCAAAAACCTGTGAGAGAATGCCTCCCCCAAAGCCTCCACTCACCGCAATTTCCGAGCCTGACCCGATTTACCCTTTATCTACCCTTCTTGTCTGGATTTCCTGTTTGGCAATGACCGTGCCAATCATTGTCTAGAAGGTCCCTTTGGCCTCAGCGCAGCAAAAAGGCCGAAAATCACCTTTCCTACTTGTATGCCGCCTAAAAGTGGCGACCTTGTCTATCCGGCGAACCGTACCTGTTCGATACAAATTCGCGAGTACAATCGAACTATAATCGCTCGCTCAGATACTCGACGGAAGGGTAGCGACGAGGTGGTCTATCTCTTCGAAAGTGTTGTAAATGTGAGGAGCAATGCGCAAGCGGCCTCCGCGTGGAGCCGTTATGATGTGTTGTTCGCGAAGGAGTGAATAGAGCGATATCGGTGTTAAGCCCTCGGTGTTTCGAATGCACACTATTTGAGATTTTTCGGACCTCTCGCGAGAACTGACAACCTCGTAATTCGATCCTTCGAGTTTCAGGCAAAGGTGGTCGGTCAGCTTCTCGAGGTACTCTAAGATGCGTTTGATTCCAATCCCGTTCAAAAGATCCAAACTGGCCTTAAGACCGTAGAACAGCGACGTAGGCGCGGTACCAGTTTCCCAGGCCAGGGTTCCTTCATTCCAGCCTTGTGAAAAATTATTGTAATCATCCGGATCCGGCACACTAGTCCAACCAACCAGCGTCGGCTCTACGCGCTCGCGCGCGCGCCCAGAAAGGTACAAGAAGCCAATCCCTTCAGGTGTAAGCAGCCACTTGTGCCCGGCTCCAGCGGCAACATCAATCAGTTCTGCTTCGACATCGATGGGAATGACTCCCAATGATTGGATTACATCCACGACAAGCAAGGCATCATGCCGGCGCGCAGCTTTGCCAAGTCGTTCCAGGTCAGCTCGGAATCCGGAGGAATACTGAACGTGGCTGATGGCCACAATTCGGGTATGGCGATCAATAAGGCTGATAAGTTCAGCGAGATCGATCCGTCCATTGGTTTCTTCGCACACTCGTAGTTCGACTCCGAACTTATCACGCACTCGGATCCACGCATAAACATTCGAAGGAAACTCGTTACGAAAAGTCACGATGTTGTCGCCTGGGCGCCAGGCCAATCCATTGGCAACTGTAGAAAGGCCATCCGAGGTATTTCGCACAAAAGCGACCTGTTCCGGCCGAGCTTCTAACATCGAGGACAGCGCCATCCGAGCCTGCTGCTTGACTGCCAGCCAGCTGCGATAGTTAAGCGAGCCATTCTCAGAGACGTCCAGCAGCTGCGATTCAATGGCCCGAATGGTTGGAGTGGGAGGCGGCGAAACCGCGGCATGATTCAAATAGACTGCTTGCCGGGTAACCGGAAACTGGGCGCGCAACTCGTCATTCATGGTTATAGGAGGGGCTTAGTGTTTCTGCACTACTAGGGAGTAAATGGCTGGCCATAGAACTCTTTGTAGAGCCAACCGAGGACCCGCGCCTCGGCTGTGCACAGACTTTCGATCCAGCAGTTGAGCAAAAACTCGTCTCGGCCTCGTTGAAACGGAATTTTCGCTGCTTCGGTGACGGTTGAGCTGGCCTCACGCAAGTTTAGCTTGTAGGTTTCGGCCGTCGTTTCATTTGCCTTCGAAGCTGTATCGAGTGCATTAAGAAGCTGACCAATCCAGGAGTGTAGATCGCGTCTGGTACTGTTCTCGGCCAGCGCCTGGATGATTCCGATAGCCAGGCGGTCTTCAGCGCGGTTGAAGATAAAGACTTCCTCGCCTTCATTCTTACTCCGTCGCTGTTTCCACTGGAAAATCTCTTCGACGCGCGGATGCCGGATGACCGCCACACGCTGGTCATAGTCGAGAAACCATTGGATTACATCCGGCACCGAGTCGACATCGACCTGGCCATATGAATCTCGCCTGAGAGGTGGTCTCGCCTCGCCATTCTCTTCAACTGTGTCGGCTGGAGTTGTCATCGATGACACCAAAACTATCAGGAGGGAAAGGTCAGCTGAAAATGGGGAGTGACCTCGCCGACGATATCTCCGCGCCGGTTTCGCACGGCAAATGAGCTGTAACGCGCAACCGCAGCGAGGGAATCGTCGCGTAATACGCGTAGCTGCCGCAGAGCCTCGATCACAACTGTGGGTCGCGCGCGATGGTCATCGCCGTCCTCGATCTTCAGGGCCAGGCCCAGTCCTCTCGGCCACTCCTCGCAGGGCAAGATCCCGACTGTATAAACGCCTTCCGCTCCCACTTTTGAAATCAATCGGCCGCTGGCGGCGCGCATCAATTCGGTATCGAGCCGGTCGACAGTTCCACCGATCAACTCCGGGTAGGTCACCATCGCTTTGACGATTCTTCGGCAAGCATCCCGAGTCCGATCATCAACATCCCCGGGAGGTACGACAAGTCGGGCGCACATCAAAGCCATGGCGGTCACGCTAATGCCAAAGACTGGAACACCGCAGCCGTCGATGGCGATGGCAATCTCCTCGAGCGGTACCCCGGAAAACCGCGACACACAAGCCTTGATTGCCACCTGAACGGGATTGTCAGGATGGTCGTAAGTTTCCGTGGGAGCCTTCAAATAGCGCGCCAACGCGAGCATCCCGGCATGTTTTCCCGAGCAGTTATTTTGCAGAACGTTCGGTTGTTCGCCGCGTTCACGCAGTTGTTGTGCGACCTTGGCGCTGTATGGTTCGTGCGTACCACACTTGAGCGCCGAAGGCTCCAGCTGAATCTTACGCAGCATCGACGCTGCCGTCTCAGTATGAATTGGCTCACCACTGTGTGAAGCGCAGGCCAGGGCAACTTCAGTTTCAGTGAAGCCGAAGTGATCCGCCGCGCCCGAGGCGACCAGAGGGATGGCCTGATGGGGTTTGGCGGAAGAGCGCAGGTAGGTAACGGTTTCCGGTGTGCCCGCCAAGGCAACCACTTTGCCGTTGGGCTCGATAGCAACGATGTGTCCACGGTGGCGCGACTCGACCAGGTTGCCTCGGGTTACCTCCACGAGTGGAGCTGCTCGAGTGAACAGTCCTGTTTGCTCTTCCAGTGTCTGATTGGAAACCATTTTACGGAAATCCGTCATAGTTTGGGGAAGGAGTCATCTTACCATGCAGGCTTGAATGGTCACACGAGGGCAGCGTGGGTAAAAAAGATCATTTTCCATTCATCATTTTCCATTTTCCATTTTCCATTTTCGGTCGACAGCACTCATGCTTCGTGACCTTGTAGCTAAGAATAGAATCCACGAACTTACAGAAGAGAATCCACGAACTTACACGAAACTGCTGTTGTTTCGCTGACGATGTAACGCAAACTGTTAGTTTGCGGGCGACACCGAGGCGCTCAACTTCAGACGCAAACTAACAGCTTGCGTTACATGGGACCTGAATGGTTCAACAAACGGTACCGCGCAGACCGCATTAGGTGAAAGCAAATGGAAAATGATGTTTGTACTCTTCCGCTAAGAAAAAGAGGCAAGGGTCATTGACCTTTGCCTCAAGATTTCGATTAGTCGAATAGGTACTTTTAACGCTTAGCTTTTCTCGCGATGCGCTTCGGACCATAACTAAGCACGGTGAGCTTCACCGTCCGCCGGCCAAAGCGAAACGCTTCGCGATTGCTGGGTGTCCAGATGTCAATTCTTTTCCCGCGAACTGCCCCGCCCGTATCGGCTACCAGGTACTCTCCACTGAAAGTGCCTGCCTCGAGCCGCACCCGCGAACCCAGGGGTAGCACCCGAGGATCCGCAGCAATCAAGCCCCGGCCGACCAGCCGGCCGCTGGCAGTCCTGCCTCGCAGAGTATAGGCAGTCGCCACGTATGGTGCTGCGGCTGCTACAAACTGCTCAGACGCCACGGTACTCTCCACAACCGCCCCTGTAAGAGCGCTCGATGATTTACCGATCACTCCTCCGAGTTCGGTCGTGGTCACGTCTTGTTTGGGATTTTGGGCTTGCTGGTGGAAGGGAGTCTCCGCCGCTAACGGTTGGGCGGAAAAAGTCAAAGAACCCACAAGAAGTGCTGAAGCGATGATCGCACTTCCGCTAAAGAAGGATTTCATCAGTTCGGGTCTCCTGTCCGAAGTTTTTGTTTTAGCTTTCAGCGTCCGCGCGAGTCCGTTCTTTCCTATGACTCGACCCCCGGCTCAAAGGAGTGAGACAACGTCAGCCGGAGTTGGGGGCTTGCATCCTTGATGCAGTGCGCTGAAAGCCACCCTTGGAAATCTTGCCTAAACAAAAAGACGAGCATAATGCTCGCCTTTTCATAAGGAGGCTAGCATACGGTCTCCGAGAGTGTCTACCTATCAGGAGACACCCAACCCGCGCGGTTTTCCCGTTTTGCGCCTAAATTCTGAAATAGCAGGGGTTGTACGGGCCAGAAAAACTACCCGTTGGGGAGTTTAAACGCCCGAAGGCCGGACGGAGCGGGGTGAAAAGGCCCTCCCCCACCAAGCGCCCTCGGGGCCGAAGAACGCCACGATAAATTCCGGTCTGGCTGCCGACGCAAGCTAACAGCGTGCGTTACTGAGGAAGGCTTCGAGGATAAGGCGGCCATCGGGATGTTGCTCGTCGAACAATTCCGGGTGAAATTGCACACCAAAAACGGGTCGACTTTCGTGTTGCATTGCCTGGATCGGACAGGTTTCGTTCCAGGCAGTGCGATAGAAGCCCCTGGGAAGTTCTTTGACTTCGTCGAAGTGCGAGTGCCAAACCGTCATCTCCGATGGCAACCCGCTGAAAAGGCCTCTCCGATCCGTTTGAATGGTGAAATATCCCCGTTCCCTTTTTGCGCCCTCGTAACCCTCACCAGGCTGCAAGCGGGCCATTAAGTCAACACAAGCTCCGTAAGCCAGCGCGATCTGCTGGTGTCCGCCGCAGACACCCAAAATCGGTTGAGACGCGCTTTTGATGGCTTCGTTAACTCCGTTGAGTGATTCTGGAGAGTAATTGTCCCAGGGATGGCTCTGGCCACTCAGGATGATGTGCGTAGGCCCGAGTTCGCTAATCCTTGCGGGGGAAACGAGATGGAACGGCTCTATTAGGATTTCCAGACCGGTGCGCATCCGCCCCAGCGTAGAGCGCAATTCCCGCGGGCTGGCCCCCTGACCGTCGATTGTGTTGTCGATAAGATAAACGAGCAATTCTATTTCAGACAGTAAAGCTTCCCGTTGAAAGCGCCAATATAAATGCGGCCATCCACCACGGCCGGCGTAGCATTTATGTTATCACCAATCTTGAGTTCGCTGATGCGCTTACCATCGTCCGCCGATAGGGAGTAAATCCACCCGGCTTTGTCACCAAACACGAGACGATCCTCAACCAGGGGTGCCGAACCCCAAATCGGACCGCGGACTACATGCTCCCAGACAACCTGCCCGGTGTGGGCGCTCAAACTGTACATTTTACCGTTGCTCGATCCGATGAAAACGCGTCCATTGCCGACAACGGGACTAGCCCAGAATCCCCGGCCAATCTTGGGGTAATTAAAGCCTCCCTCAGCCTTAAACTTCCACACCAGCTCGCCGTCAGTTTGTCTGAAGCAGTAAACAAAGCCGTTTTCAGCCGCTGTATAGACAAGCCCATTTGCGACAGCCGGCGTCGAATCTGAATCAGCGCCAATGCGGGCTTTCCAAATGGTCGACCCATCGGAAGCTTTGAGGCAGTACAAATCGCCCTGTTCGGTGCCAATGTAAATGCGGCCATCGACCAGAGAGAAGCTGCCTTCCATCGAGCCCAGTTGCTCAGTCTTATATATCAACGAGCCGTCCTCAAGATTCAGGCAATAGAAAAAACCGTCTTCGCCGCCAATATAGACCCGTTCATCGACGATGGTTGACGAACAGTCAACTTCGAAGCCGGTCTTGAATTTCCAGAGAAGGCTGCCATCGCTGATTTTGACACAGTAAACGAAGTGATCGAGGCCGCTCGCGATCAGCCGATCACCTGCAATTGTAGGGGTTGCCTTGAGGCTGTCTTCGGTTTTGAAACTCCACACCAGAGTGCCGTCTTGCTTGTTAAGGCAGTACAGATAACCATCCGCTGATCCAAAGTAAACATTCTTCAAGTCAACTGACGGTTGCCCCGGCCAACTCGATCCGCCCCAGGGATCCTTATGGAGACGTCCCGTTGTGAGTTTGGTCTCGAAATCCCAAACCACTTCCAGGTCTTTACTCGACCATGGCCCGGTTCCGTAAAAATTTCTGGATGAATTCCCCAGCCACATCGGTGAACCTATGGGTTTTTCGGCTGGTTTGGGAACCGGTTTGGCCTCCGTTTGTCTGACTATCTTTCCCTCGCACGCCGACAAGCACACTGAGGACAGAAGAGTCAAAAGTGCGATTAGATTTCGAGCTGCGGGAAACACAGGAGATTTAGGAGGAGGATTCATCGGATTGTCGGGTTGCTGGGAACGGCTGAAAACACTCAAATCGGATCAGGTGGGCGCCAGCCAATCTGCGCTATAGACTACTTCAGCAATGCCGGTGATCACAACCTCATCATCGACCCTCCAGTGGACCTTTACCTCGCCTCCCGGAGTGATGACACGAACGAGTCTCTCCGTTAGCCCTTTGACCATCGAGGCGACTGCTGCGGCGCAGGAGCAGGTACCGGACGCAGTGGTTTCGCCGACACCTCTCTCCCAGATGCGCAATTCGATCGTCTCTCGATCAAGAGGCTTTACAAAAACAACATTTGTGCGATCCGGAAACTGTGGATGAGTCTCAATTGCTTTTCCAATGCTTCTCCAATTTAGTGCCTCAAAATCTTCCACGAAAAGGCAGCAGTTTGGATTGCCCATTTGCAGTGCGGTGACCTTGAAGGTTTTGTCGTTGACCATCAAAGGGTAATCCAGCACGTGCTGGATAGGTTCACTGCTGATCATTGGAATCGATGCGGGTTCAAAGAGAGGATGGCCCAATTCGGAGTCAAAGAGATACTTGCCGTCGCTGAATTGCTCGCGAAGAAAGTATCGTTTGACGCCTGTCCTGGTGCTTAGGCGAAGTTCCTTCGCTGTCCAAAGACCCGCGTAGTGAAGATAAGCCGCTGCACAACGGGTGCCATTGCCGGAGAGTCCCGCCTCGCTGCCGTCTGGGTTGAATATGCGGACATGAAAATCGGCATCGCTCCCTTCCGAAGGAGAGACCACGGCGATTCCGTCCGCACCCGCGCCGTAGTGGCGATCACAGATCCGCTTCGCAAATGCCCCTGCGTCGCCGGCGTTGGCCAGATCATCAGATCGGATAACGATATAATCGTTGCCGAAACCGTGAAACTTTGTGAATCGCGGAGGCATGCTCAGATTTCAAATTCCACCCACGGGGAGTGGGTGGATTCTTCAGATCCTTTCTACGAACAATTGGATTAAATCATAGACCTTCCCTTCACGTGGTTATTGCGATTTGGCCGCGAAAGATGCAAGCAGGACCGCAATCGGGTCAATGCAGGCCGTCCGCGGCTCAATGTCGTCCGGATAATTGTTTACGATGATCGAAAACACGAGGTTTTCTCCGGCGGCACTTGTGACGTAACCGGAAAGACTGGCAGCCGAGCTAAGCGATCCCGTTTTTGCGCGAAGGTTGTTTTCTGCCGCCGTTCCGCGCATTCGATTTCGCAGCGTTCCGTCAACTCCAGCAATCGGAAGCGCGGCTCGAAACGCATCCGCATAGCGATGTTTACTCATGAAGATCAGCAACTGGACAGTCGCTTCGGCGGTCACCATGTCGTTTCGTGAGAGACCGGATCCATCAGTCAGTGAAAGCGATTCCGGCACCAGCCCGGCATCGCGCAGAAATATCTTTACGACACTGAGACCTGCATCTTCGCTTGTCCTGGCCGGATTTGACGATGTGGTGGGCGGAGGAACTGCTTTACCGAGCGTTCTCAGGATCAATTCTGTGTAAAGGTTTTGACTTGGCTTGAGAGTTTGCGCTGCAATGATGTTCAACGGCAGCGATTGAACGCTTGCCAGTTCCGTCCTCGGCGCATCCTGAGGCCTTGCTGACGAGCCATCACCCGCACTGATCACAATTGTGCCTGGGGTGAGCAGCGTTTGATATTCCGCTCCCACCACACGAGACTTTCCCGCTATTAATACGCCTTTTTGCGCCAGCGAAGAACGCAGCAGGTAGATAAAAAGTAAAGCCGCATGTGAGATGGCCACGGCGCCGGTGTAGCCTCGATCATCCACTGCGATGTTGCCGCTGACGGTCAGGGTGTCTTTTCCGAGGTCGCGGTAGATCGTCAGATCTCTGCGACTGCCCTTCGCACCTGTGGTCACCTGATTAACGATAGTCAGTAGCGGATCGGGAGGTCCCGTGGTAATTAAGGCTCTGCTGCCGGGTTCCGCCCCGGGCTTTACGAACAGGTCAAGGGCATTATCATTAATCGTGAGGGCGCTGACCCCGGCTCCGTAGTACCAGGTCAGATCCTCCCACTCCCAGCCTGAACCGTATGGCGGCCCTGTAAAATAGCTTTCATCGCCGACCAAATCACCTTCAACTCGCTTAACACCAGCGGCAATAATGCGTGTCGCCAGATCGTCAATCGCTCTGAAATAGTCTCCGTTGTTGAAGCGAGCTGCAAACGAGGGATCGCCTCGACCATAAATAGTGAGGTCGCCGTGGATGGCGCCCGCGGCATCGGGTTTCGCGGCTGCGTAAACCGATGTCACATACCGATAATCCGGGGTGAGCCGGTCAAGCGCTGTGGCCACCGTATAAAGCTTCATGTTTGACGCGGGCCGCACGAGCTTCATCGCATTCTCTGCGAACAACACCCGTCCTGTGTCGAGTGATGCGACTTTAAGACCGACGATCGCCTGTGTCAGCTCCGGCTTGCGCAGAATCTCAGAGATGCGATTTTGCAGCTCAGCTAATGACCTGGTGGTTGCAGCAGTTTTTGTCTGGAGAGCAGCTGCGGGAACTGGTGACGGTAAGGCCGGGGGCGTTGGTGTAGCCGCAGGTGAAGGGCTGGGCGTTGGCGTTTGAGCCAGGCGTGGTCTTTCACTGGCCTGAGGTGGTTGGGCCTTCGCCGGTTGCCAGACGGTGACGGGAACAGCACTGCATAGAACCGCAAGCACCAGAAGAAAGGTGATAGATCGAAATACCGGTTTTAGAAGGGATGTATGGTAAATGTTTTTACTACGCATCAGCTTTGGATTGCTGCGTTTTGTGAGATGGACGAACCCTTTTCATCAATTCACCGAATTGCGGATCGCTGCGCAGCGAAGCCAGGTTTGGATCGTGCTCAAAGCACGGGCGGTTTTCGTTGCCCAGCGAAATTGCTCTATCCAGCCAATCGAATGCTTCGTCGCGCATGCCCTCGAGCGCGTAAACTGAGGCGATTGAGTAAGCGATATCAGGATCCACTTCGCCGTTTCGTATCACATACTCATTTAACTGTCCGAGCGCACGTTCGTGGTGACCCTGCGCGCTTAGCATCATCGCGAGAAATGGTCGGATGCCATGCATGTGCGGGTGTTTCTTAACTACTTGCTCCATCTGCTCAGCAGCCAGGTCCGTTTGTCCGCTGTAGTAAGTAGAGAGGGCCCGAAAAGTCCGCACCAGAGGATTCTCAGGTTCGCCGGCATTGTCCAATTGTCGTTGCGCTTCTTCAAACTGTCCGAGATAGAGATAGACGAGAGCCCGATTGTAGCTGGCCACTACGTGGGCAGCCGGATCGAGGCGCACCAATCGATCCAAGCTGCGCAAAGCGCGGGCATACTCACCGTCCAGTCGATGCAAAGTGGCCTTAACAAAGTGCACCACGGCCTCGTTGGGAGCCTCCTTGCGCATACGCGAAACTTCGTCGCGGGCCTTCTGTTTTTCGCCCCTCCACAGGTATACAAAGATCATCAACATCGTCGCTTCGACCAGGTTCGGATCGAGTTCGAGCGCCTTCTTGAAAGCAACTTCGGCACGCTGAAAGTCCTCAACCCCACCGAAGCCCTTAAAAACGCGATTGACGTAGGAAGCCCCCAAGCCGTCATAGGCTAGAGCGAAATTTGGATCGAGCTGAATGGCGCTTTGAAAGTGGTTAATTGCGGCGGCGCAATCCTCCTCCGCCACACTACGGAAAATGAATCGTGCAAACAGGTCTCGCCCGCGCAGATATTGTTCATATGCAGCCGCGTTTTGGGTGGCTGGTTTCGCGATGCCGACTTGTTCCGCGGGACTCAATTCCAGTCTGAGCCCTTCCACGATTCGCTGCGCGATGGTGTCTTGCACGGCAATGATATCGGCGGCGGCTGTATCGATGCGGTCACTCCAGAGAATCTCACCGGAGGAAACGTCCAGGAGTTGTGCGGTTACCCGAAATCGTTCGCCGGCGTGAATAAACCCGGCGGCCAGCACGGCATTCACGTTTAGCTCGTGGCCGACGTCTCGAGGATCGACCTGCTGCCCCTGGTACTTGGCTATGACCGAGGAGGGGCGCACCATGAGCGAACGCACGCGAGCCAGTTCGGTAATGACGGCATCGGCCAGAGAAAACTCGTAAAAGCTCGAAGCCGGATCGTTCGACAGGTTGCGGAAAGGGAGAATGGCGAGGCTCTTCTTCTCCTGATCAGCGATTGTGGTGAAAGGTGTTTCGTGGACCCCTTGTTTTGTCGGAGTTATCAGGGTAGGCGAGGAGGTCGGCGACTCGCTCTTGGTAATTGCTTTCAGCCAGCGCATGGCCCGCGAAACGGGATTTGCGCCGGAGAGGTGCCGCGGCGGCTCGGGAGTGACACTTGCCATGGGCACTCCCGTAGTCTCGGCCGTGGTAACGTCCTGAAGCACGCTGCGCAAGTCATCGCGCAGCTCTTCCATCTTTTGATATCGATCGCGCGGCTCTTTGGCCAGCGCTCGATCCAGTATCGGCTGCAAGCGCGGGTGAAGCGGACCGGGACGCAGTTCTGACAGAGTCTTTGGCACACCATGAAGCACCGCGTGCCGGACGTCGATAGTCGTTTTGCCGCGAAATGGCCAGGTGCCAGTCAACATCTCGTATAGCAAAACGCCTGCGGAGAAGATATCTGCTCGCTTGTCGACGCGATCGCCACGAGCTTGTTCGGGCGCTGCATAGGTGGCGGTTCCATACGGCACCCCCACCTCGGTCAACTCGGTGCGGTGAATACCGCTGGTGGCCGCCGCAGCTTCATCAAGAAGCTTGGCCAAACCAAAATCAAGCACCTTGACTTGACCCGAGGGTGTAACCATGACGTTACCGGACTTGATATCGCGGTGAATAATCCCACGCGAGTGGGCCACTGCGAGCGCGTCGGTTACCTGGATCGCAATCAACAATGCGCTTTTCAGCTCGAGCGGACGTCCGGCCACCAACTGCCGCACGTTCCGCCCTTCCACATGTTGCATGGCGATGAAGTGAATCCCTTCCACTTCATCAAGATCAAAGATGGTGCAAATGTTTGGATGGTCCAGAGAAGATGCCAGTCGTGCTTCGCGCTCAAATCGTTTTAAGTTGGCCTGTTTTGCGGTGAGTTCAGGCGGCAAAACTTTAATGACCACTGCCCGGCCCAACTTCACATCGGTGGCCTTATAGACTGCGCCCTGACCGCCGGCTCCGATCTTGTCAGTAATTCGATAATTGCGCAGGGTTTTGCCAATCATATGAACGAGGCCAGAACTTCATCAGCATTGGCGGTGGCAGTGCCGATCTTCCCGACAACTATGCCCGCCGCATGATTAGCGAGCGTTGCTGCCTCAAGCATTGTGGCGCCCGTGGCGAGCGCGGCTCCCAGGGTGGCAATCACCGTATCGCCTGCGCCGGTGACATCGTAAACCTCTCTCGCCGCTGTTTCTACAAAGACGGGCGCATGATCTCCTTCGAGCAACATCATGCCACGATCGCCACGAGTGATAAGCACAGCGTCACAACCCAGTCTATCGCGGATTGTTTTTGCTGCCTGGTGCAGGTTCGCATCAGAATCCTCTTCGAGATTCGCCATTCTCAGGGCCTCGTGATGATTCGGAGTTATCAAAGTCGCGGGCCGGTATGAATCGAAATTGCGCAGCTTGGGATCAATCAGGACGGGTATCCGTTCGTAAGCGAGCGGCAAAACTGCCGCGAGAATGGATGACGTCACAACTCCCTTGTCATAATCAGATACTACAAGTGCGTCCGCCTGACTAAGCTTCTCTCTTAATTTCGAGATAATCTTTTGTTCTGTTTCGCCGTTTACAGGGGTTCGCAGCTCTCTGTCGGCGCGAACGACCAACTGGCTGTGCGCAATGATGCGGGTCTTGATTGTCGAGGGACGCGCACTATCGACAACTATCAAGTCGTCTGATTGCAGCCGGCTTTCTCGCAGCAAGGCTGAGCGCAGTCGTTCACCGCCAATGTCGTTTCCGGTTACGCCAATCACTGTCGCTTGCGCGCCCAGGGCGACAAGATTCGCGAGCACATTTGCGGCGCCGCCCAGATGTACAGATTCGCGCCGGATATCAACTACGGGGACAGGCGCCTCGGGAGAGATGCGCGTGACTTCCCCCCAAACGAACTCGTCAAGCATCACGTCACCGACCACAACGACGCGACGTTTTCTGATCGCTTGAAGAATCTCGCTTGCTCGTTGTTTATTAAGTTGAGTCACAATGATCAACTCCTTGGAGTGCGGCGGCTCGTCGCCGCTTTTTCAAGTCGCCACAGGGTGAACAAGCGCCGGATGTGCCCCGGGAGTTGAATCAGCCGCACCACGAAAGCGCTGACAAGTCAGCGCACTCCAAAGAGGTGACTCTTTCTTACGCAGCATTGCTGAGAACCCGGTCCACCGCGGCGACTACGCGTTCAACTGGCACCCTGATGATGCACTCGGGCCGTTCGAATTTCTCGCAAAAGTAGCCATGACACGGCTGGCAGGGCATTTCTTCAAAGACGACTTCCGCAGGAGCTTTGGCCCACGGTTGCCAATGAGCGCGGTTTGACGAGCCGAAGATCACCACCGTAGGCACACCGACGGCGGCCGCGATATGAGCGATGCCGCTATCGTTTCCCAGGAACAGCCGGGCCGCGGAAGCCAGCGAGACGACCTCGGGCAGTGACAAATCATTAAAGGTAATGACTCGAGAAGGGCAGGTTTGCTCCAGTTCAGTGGCAGTCTCTGCTTCGTGCGGAGCGACAAGCACAATGGACGGAATTTTTCGGAGCGCCAACTCTTCAATGGCGGCGGCAAACTTTTCTGTGGCCCACTGCTTAGTAGCGAAAGCAGCTACCGGATGGATCACCGCGTACGGCTGGTTATCGTCCAGCCCGGCGGCAGCCAATCGCGCAGCAATACTTGCAGTGGCTTCCGGCGCCACCCCGAGCTGCGTGGCGGGCCGGTCGGTAACCGGAACTCCCGTCCAACCTAACAAAGCCAGTTGCTGTTCAACTGAATGCGTCTTCTGTTGCCCCCATAGCATCATGGGTGACGGAGAGCGGTGGTTATGCAAACCGGCGTACTGATAACTGGCGTAACCGACCCGATGTTTTGCGCCGGTAGCGCGCGTCAATAATGTCGCAGTAGTCCCGCCGTGAAGGTTATATACAACGTCGTAACGGTTGCGACGAAGTTCTCGCGCCACCTTGGCCCGCGAGATGACGCTGCCTCTATGAAGGGTAATGACATTATTAACCTGCTCGAATCCAGAAAGCAGCGGCGCTACCCAGTCTTCCAACAGAATATCGATCTGGGCGTGAGGCAAAAACCTCTTGAGGGCGATAAGTGATGGCGTTGCGAGTACGGTATCGCCGATTGATCGCAAACGCACCAGCAAGACCCGGGTGACGGCTGACCAATCCCATAGGTTGGGGCCAAGAGCTTGCGGCGAATCTTCTTCGCGCAAGACCTGCATTGCCAATCCCCTCATACGCGGCGACTGCTCAACAATTTCGCGCAGGCTGTTCATCCTTGCTGTGACTGTTTGTCCTCGACGGTGGCCTCGTCGATCAGCATTACTGGAATATCATCTCGGATCGGATAGACACGTTTACACTCCACGCACTTAAGGCCGCTGCCGTCCGGTTTTAACTCGACTTTAGCTTTGCAGGCCGGGCAGGCAAGTATCTCCAGTAGGTCCTCACTAATTGCCATTGGACGTAACCTTTCAAAATTTCGTCAGTAGGTTGGCACAGGAGTGCACAAGAAGCTTTCGGGAAGACCAGAGCTTAGCATAAGACGCGGGCGGGCGGCAGCTTTAACCGCGGCGCCGAGCTGCGCTTTAAGAACGCAAGGCGATCCAGGAAATCACGGGAAACGATCGTCTTTTTTCGTTTCGCTGATGCGGGTTTCGTGGATTGTGGCGGTTGCTTCCCTGAGAATGCTGTGTTAGTGATTTGAAGCGAAACCAGGATTCAGGTCAACCAGAGATGTCTGTTGAATTTGCAGTTGAATACGCATGCACATTGCGGGCGCGGTATGCCGAACATCACTTGCGCGCCTGGGGGCGCTTGAGCAGTTTGCATACTCGTTTGACTACCAGCGATTCCAGCGTTCCTTCGGAAGAGAAGGTGCAGTGGGTCGAAAGTGCTCGCCGAGAAATTGATCTTTTGCAGACGGAGACGGCGATTTGTGCGAGTTGTCCTGCCTGTCTGCCATTGGAAGCCGCCGGCGAAGGAGAAGCTGTCGGGTGTCTGGGCCGGATCAGCTATCCGATTGAAGCGGAGTTTGAGAAGTTCCTGGCAGACCGCGTACAACTGGCGCTGGATACGCTCGACAAGGAGGATCAGCCGCGACTGCTCAGAATTTTCATCGATTCCGAATCTCCGTTCGACGGCGAAGCCACAAAGGAGTTGAGGCGAATCACGACTGAGCAGGGACTGCGGTTCTTCGAATTGCGGATCCCCATCGGCCTAACTCGTGACGCTGCGCGTTTGACGACCGATAATGTATTTGATCTTCTGGCGGGCTTTCGTTCTGAGGATTTCGCAACGACGACCTACACTCGTGAATTTCCCTTCCAGGCGACGCCCGATTACTACGACTTTCTCGATCTGATTTTGCGGAATGAGTTATCGCACTCTGAGATCGAGCGCCTGAAAACGCGCAGTAAAAACTATCTGCAATTCCTGCGCTTGTTAACGGCCATTGAACGTGCGGAAGCGTTAAATACGCGTGTCTTAGTAGATTGACCGCAGCAACCCGGGCAATCGATCTACGAAACAACACGAAATTTCATGTCACTCCTGTGCCGGAACAGCCTCATCAGCTAATGGTTGCGACCGGACCGCCACAGCGTTTTTCCGCCAAAATAGATAGATAGGAATGCCCGTTAGAACCAGCAGGTACCCAATTCCCGATGTCGAGGGAGCGAGCCAGGCGAGATCGATAATCAACACTGCGGCAATAGCGATGTAGACCAGCGGGACAACCGGATAGCCAATCGTGCGGTAAGGTCGTTCCAAATCCGGTGCTTTGCGACGCATCGCGATAACCGCTCCTACCATCAACGCATAGAAAATCAGATCCGCGGAAACAATGTATTCGAGCAATTGGGTGTAGACATTTCCGTATGTCAGGGCGCCCGTCCGCGGGTCGGTCGTAACAGTTCTGGGCAAAGTGAGGAAGGCGGCCCAAAGCCCCTGCGCAATTAGCGCGACGGCGGGCACATGGCGCCCATTGAGCAGACCGACCCGTTTAAAGAAAAGATTATCGCGCGACATCGCGTAGTAGACTCGCGCTCCCGCCAAAATTAATCCGTTGTTGCAGCCAAAAGTTGAGATCATAATGGCCACAGCCATAACAATCGTTCCGGTTGGTCCAAGGATGGCTTGCATTGTGGCGGTGGCGACTCGATTCTGAGGAGCATTCTGGATTGACGCGAGTGGCAGCGTTACGACGTAGGCGAGATTTGCCAGCAGGTACAGACCTACGACTAACGCGCAGCCAATCAATAAAGCACGCGGCAGATTTCTACCGGGGTCGCGCACTTCGCCTCCTG
Source organism: Pyrinomonadaceae bacterium (assembly GCA_035644135.1). Classification (GTDB taxonomy): domain Bacteria; phylum Acidobacteriota; class Blastocatellia; order Pyrinomonadales; family Pyrinomonadaceae; genus PSRF01. The sequence goes on along the minus strand of DASQPD010000062.1, from coordinate 70,994 downwards.
TAAACGTTACGTTGTTCCAGGCTGATTGCGCGAAGAGTGGACCCACCATCGCCCGCCCAACCAACATTGCCAGCGCGAGCACTAGAGTTCCGAGACCGGCGGCTTGAAACCCGACCTGACCTGACTGTACCTGCCAGCCGTTAGACCATGGCGTCCACCACGAAGACGTATATGCGGCGCTGGAATGATTCCATCCAAGAAACAAACCAATCACGATCAGTCCCAATAGCGCTGCCGTTTTCGTAAAAGTGAAAGTGTTTTGAATGACCTTTCCCGTCCTCAGTCCGCTCGTATTGGTCAGGGTCAAGAACAGAATCATCACGACCGCAACCAGTTGTTGCGTTGAAAGACTGATGGCGTAACCACCGAATCCCCTGGGAGCAACGATATATTTGTCGGCTGCTACACTACTGGTCAGAACTCCGAGGAAGTTCGCAAAGGCAACCGCAACGGCAGCGATGGTGCCGGTCTGAATGACAAGGAAAAGCGACCAGCCGAAAAGAAACCCGAGTGACGGTCCATAGGCTTCCCGGAGAAAGACGTATTGGCCACCGGCGCGCGGCCACATTGCTGCCAGCTCGGCACAGCACAGCGCGCCAGTGATTGTCAGTACGCCCGCCAGAGCCCAGGCGCCTAACAACCAGCCGGGCGAGCCCACCAGCCGTGCCGACTCGGCCGAGGTAATGAATATCCCCGAACCGATCATCGAGCCAACCACAATCATGGTGGCGTCTAGTGGCCCGAGGCTGCGGACCAGCTTTGGTTGACTTTCAAGTTTCGCGCTCATCAGCGTCACCCTATAGTTGCCGCAGGTAAGCCATGTCAAGGAAAGCCGAGTGACGTTTTGAAAAGGAAGTTTAGCCAGAGGTCACTCAAGATACTCCAGTCGCAAGTTGGGAAGGGCGGTTTACCCCCGCTGATTGGCTAAGCTCAAGCTGCAATCTTTGTTTTTTCATTCCGGCTCAGAACTAGGAACACAAGCGGGGGTAAACCGCCCTTCCCAACTTGCGACTTTCCGTAGGTCGAATGGCAACTGCCAGGCGTTTTCGACTTTTTCGTAACTTCTTCCTTGGGCGCGATCAAATTTTGTCGCTTTCGCACTCACACTTTTCGTCACCTGATCAATTGGTGTTCTCTGAATTCGAGAGAAGCCGAGGGTTTTGCTTCAGTATCGTCCTTCAGTTCAACGGCACGGCCATTGATCTCAAAGAACCGGCCTGACCCGCCTGTCCCCGCTCAACTAAGAACAAACTTCATCGCCGGTCCCCAAAACAAGTCAATGATGACGCTATTATCACTCACGGTTTGCACTATCGTGACCATGCTTCTTCATGAGTTAGGACACCTGATTGCTGCCCGCAGCTGTAACGTAGCCGCCTCGGAACTGGGGTTGGGATTGGGAAGACGTCTTTGCGGGTTTCGTGTGAAGAGTATTGCTTTCAGTCTTCGTTTAGTACCGCTCGGTTCGTTTGTCCGGCTCGATGGGACGGCGCTGAAGCAGCTGTCTGTAGAAAAACAGCTATTTGTGCATCTGGCAGGCGTGGCAGTAAACCTGGCTTTAGGCCTGGCGACCTACGGCACAATGCTGGGATGGATCAACCTTCTCGTTGCCGGCGGCAACGTGCTGCCGCTCTATCAACATGATGGTTGGAAATGTGGGGTGGTGCTCATGCGCGCCCTGCTACGGCGACAGAGTCGCTCCGTTGAATGGGCGTTCACGTTTTCCGGCGGCTTCGTAAGTGTAGTGATCGGATGGGCCGTGGTGCGACTCTTTATTTGAGTCCGAAGATTCTCGTAAACAAAGAGAGGTGCTGATCCGGAATCAGCCCCTCTTCTGCTGTTTGGCCGCCAATTGGGCCAGCTTTGCCTCAAAAGCCACAAAGAGGCACAAAGGTCTTCCATAAATCGTTTGCGTTTTTTGTGCTTCTTTGCGGCCTTGCAAAGCCGAAGTAGACTTTTGAGGCAAAGCTAATTGGGCCAGGCGGTGGGGTATTTGACCTCAGCTTCCACAGTCGACAGGCGTTTCGTTAGTAATAGTCCACGATGTTGTTGATTGCGCGCACGAGACAACCCCGTAGAGAAAACAACCCTGCTGGTCCTCGGCGATGACCTTAATTTCATTGCCGCTGCAAACCGCGTCGGTGATCGTGAACGATTCGCCAGTCCGAACAACTTGGCCACCCAGCAGATCTGGTCCCCAGTTGTTTTGATCTACTGGTGAAAGATAAAGGTGGCGTATCTCCCTGTTGGAATTATTAATCACTGATATTCCCAACATTGGCAGAACATTCGATAGATCTTTGGTTGCTGCGCTGCCGGACGCCGAGCCTCCACTGAGAATACAAATAAAAGCAACCAGGATCAGCAGCGCGCTGCCATTCTTGACACGCGTCGTATCGATTGAGCGGTTCATTACCAATCTCCTTCTAATAATCGTCGCCTCGTCCTCTGCGCGCGATGAAGGTCGTTATTCACTCAGCGCAAAAGGCGGTTAGGTTTAAGGGGCCAGGGGAGGGCACGTACCGACGCAAACCTGATAAGCCGGCCCACTGTCAATAGCCGCACCACCATTACCCTGGCTTTTCGCCACGTTTACTCTGGCCCTGATTGTGCCCATGTTTCCCGCAGCGTCTGTTGCCTTTAAGTAAATCCAGTAGACCCTTCCATTCTTGTTTCCGTCGCGTTCTGCTCTTACTTGAACAGATTTAGCGTCGGACGCAATGACCGCGTCGTTTAGTGTATTGCCATCTCCGGAATTAATATTCTCCGGCTCGTCGCTCGTCACGCGTGTAATGAGGACGTTGGTTATAGGGATAGTCGTGTTGCAGTTATCAGTGACAGAGAGCACCAAGTCCGCCATTCTGATCGTCACGTATTTGTGATCGGGTGGCCACAGTTCAATCGGGGCCTTGAGATTGATGACGGGCAATTGGTTATCGTCGACGGTCACTGTCTGCATTGCCGTTACTGTTGTAATGCCCAAGGTCGCCGAATACGTGAGAACGGTGGCGCCGACGGGAAAGATATTGCCGGCTGGCACACCAGCGCGCCCAATAACCAGCGGCGTGAGCGGTGTAGGAGTTCCCAGCATGGCGACCGGTGTATCGGTCAACGCAGCTGAACACAACCCGGCATCGGCGTTTACCGTAATGTTTGACGGCGCTTGTAGAACGTACAAAGAACCGTTCATGAAAGTAATTATGTAATTCGATGACGTAAGTCCACTCGGTGTGATTGTATGAACGCCACCTGGTGTGGTCAGAGTATCGACAAAATTGAATGCAAGAGTGCCACCAAGGCTTGCCGGGGTATCCCCGTTGACCAATGTTAAGTACGACACGGTGAACGCGATGGGTCCACCGCCGAACGACTTGATCTTATTGTCAGCCTTGATAGTAAGAGGCCGCTTGTTGATGGTGAACTCCGCGCCGGCATTGGTGATGATGTAGTTGTCCAGCGCCGTCAGCGGCGTCGCGCTGAGCGTGGCGCTGATGTGATAGGTAGGCGGGCTGGCATTCTCACCCGCTACACGGCTGTAGGTGGCCGTCACACTGTCGCCGCTTACGAAGTTGCTGCCGCTGCCCGTTGTCAGCGGCGCAGGATCCATGTCGCCATAGGTCTTGCTGTTGGCATTCGTAGTCCAGGTAGCCAGGCGCTTGTTGATGGTGAACTCCGCGCCGGCATTGGTGATGATGTAGTTATCCAGGGCCGTCAGCGGCGTCGCGCTGAGAGTCGCACTGATGTGATAAGTGGGCGGGCTGGCATTCTCACCCGCCACACGGCTATAGGTCGCCGTCACACTGTCGCCGGCCACGAAGTTGCTGCCACTGCCGGTAGTCAGGGGAGCGGGATCCATGTCGCCATAGGTCTTGCTGTTGGCGTTGGTAGTCCAGGTGGCCAGCCGCTTATCAACCGTCAGCGCACCATTGTGATAATTGATAGCATAGTTAACCAGACCAGAACCAACAGCCGCACTCGGGACGATCGAATAGGATGAGCCAGCAACTGTCGCAGTAGCTACCGCACCCGTACTGGTCAGCGTCACGCTCGTTACTGAGTCGCTATTTACAAGCTGACCAGTACCAGAGATGAACTCGGTGCCAGTGAACGTAAACGTGTCGCCATAGCTCTTCGATTGATTTTTGGCTGTGACATCTAGCGCACGCGGCGTAATTGTCAGCTGGCCGTTAACGAATGTGAACTGGTAGTTTCCAGCCGCTAGTGTGCCAAGCGTCGCCGTGATGGTGTACGGACTGCCAGCCACAGCGCTCGTTGCCGTGGCGGTGGTGGTCAAGCTTGGGCTGCCGGTCACTCCGCTGGTCGCCAAAACCTCGCCATTCTTGAAACCAGAGTAGCTAGCCGTAAATGTCGGATTAGCATCGCCATAATCACGCGAAGTATTATCGGCCGTAACAGTCAGGGTCGCTTTGTTGATTGTAAGGGTGCCGTTATTGAAGGGCGTGAAGTCATAGTTGTTTGCCGCCAGTGTGCCCTGCGCTGGTATGATCGTATAAGGCCCCGGAGCAGTTGTTCCGATGGATGACGGTCCCGTGCCGCTGAAGGTCGGCGAGCCTGTCACTCCCGATGTTGCAAGCGTCTCCCCGTTCCTGAATCCAGTGAGTGTGGCAGTGAAGGTCGGATTCGCATCACCGTAGAACCGGTTCTTATCATCAGCGGTCACCGATAGATGGGCCTTGTCAATTGTGAGCGTGCCGTTATTGAAGGGCGTGAAGTCGTAGTTGTTTGCCGCCAGTGTGCCCTGCGCTGGCGTGATCGTATAAGGCCCCGAAGAAGTTGTTCCGATGGATGACGGTCCTGTGCCGCTGAAGGTCGGCGAGCCTGTAACTCCCGATGTTGCAAGCGTCTCCCCGTTCTTGAATCCTGCCAAGGTGGCGGTGAATGTGGGATTGGAATCTCCGTACAAACGGCTCTTGTTATCGGCCGTCACAGATAGATGCGCTTTGCTGACCGTCAACGAGCCGTTGCTTGAGGCATTGTCAGATGCCAACGTCGTGTTCGTAGCTGTTACAGTAAAGGATGTTGCTGTGACGGCTGGTGTTGTGTTAGCAGTGGTTATTGTCAAGGTCGAAGTCTTGGAGTTATCACCAGCTGCAAACGCGACAGGATTAGGAGAAAACAATGCAGTCGCTCCGACTGGAAGTGCTCCAATAGTTAGATTCGCACTGAATGCTCCGGTAGTGATTCCTCGATTTACTGTGATCGGAAAAGTGACGCTTCCGCCAGTACCATAGGTGACGGCTCCACTTTGCGACCCGACAGCAACTGAGTCTACTGAGTCATTCGGGGTGAAGGTCGCCGTCACCGTGATGGCGAGATTGTTCATGTTGAATGAGCATGTGGGCCCGGCAGTCGTGCAACCGCCAGAAAGTGATGTGGCTCCGCCCGCAACGTTCCATCCGGTAAAGATAGATCCAGCATTGGCCGATTGAGTCAGCGTAACAATCTCGTTGTTGTTGACAGATTCAAAACAATCAGCGCCGCAATTGATAAAAGTGCCGCTCGTGATGTTACCCGTTCCCGTAACTGTTCCCGTACCAGTGCCAGCTTTTGTAACCGTGAGACCCTTGTTGTCAGTGAACGTTGTCTGCGCGCTCCGACCGGAAGATAGCCCCCTTGCGCCAACGATAAACTTCATAGCCAGATCGTAATCTTGGACCAAATACTCTCCGCTAAAATTGCCATCTGCGTCGGCGACGACATCGAGCCCTCGCTCTTGCGGCGTGTGTGGGTCTTCGTGAATCTTCAACCTGACAGTTTCGCCAGCCTGGAAGCCGCGACCGTGAATGTAAGCCGTTTCCCCGGGCGCATAGTCAAGTTTGTCTGTTGAAATCGCTGCCGCCGAGCTCGTAAACAGCGGAGTCGAACCAAGCACGGCGCCACCGCTGTTGACACCACCAACCGCAATCGCCTGGCCGGCCAACTCTGTAATCGAATGGCTGGTGCGATCGAATACTGCGTCTGCTTGGCCATTGTGAAAAAGCGCCGCGCGCGTTTGCGATGCCTGCACCTGAGCCGGTAGACCCACGCACGTGTCGCTCTCAGGCAGTACGTGGGCGTAAGCGCCAAACGTCTGGATCTGTGGATCGTAGATCTCCATCGAGCCATCGTTGCTGCCACCAATGACCTGCACCTTGCCGTCAAACAAAACACGCAACAGCGCGTGCACGCGCGCGACGGTTAACGCGCCACTAACAGCTGTGAAACTCGAGCCGTCGAAGATCTCACCCGACGACAGTTCATTCCCGCCAGCGTCACGTCCGCCGACAATTAACACACGACCATCCTGCAACAGCGCAGCCGAGTGCGTCGACCGCGCGGTGTTCAGTGATCCAGCAGCACTGGAATTGCTCAACGTTAAGTCCAGGATTTCCGCACTGCCACCTCCATCGCCCCCCGCAAACAGAATGCGCCCATCAGCAAAAAGCGTCGCGCTGTGGCCTGTACGCGCGACGCTTAGTGCCGGACCGGATGTAAACGTGCCGGTCGTCGGGTCGAAAAACTCTGTGGTTGCCAGCGCGCCCGAAGCATTGCGCCCCCCTGCCAACAAAACACGTCCATCGCTGAGTAATGTTGCCGAATGATCTGCGCGCGCCGCACCCATATTTGCGGCCACGGAAAATGTATTCCCCGCCGGATCGTAGATCTCGGTCTGGTTCAGCACTCCATTTGTATTCTCGCCACCCGCAATCAATACCCGTCCGTCAGCCAATCGCGTAGCCGTGTGGAGGCGACGCTCTGTCGTCATCGTCGCGCTGGGACTTTGTGGGTCCGGCGCCGCCGAATTCAGTGCCGCACTTACGCGCGCGGCCTTCACGCTCGCTGTCCTGGTCTTGTTGACGCTAAAGATAATCGACGCGCGATTCAACAGTTGGCCCAGAGAACCGGCTGCTGACGAACTCGATCCAACAACCGCAGCGACGACTGACACCACACAGAGCAGTGCCAGAAGGCGTAGGAGGTTTTTTCTTTTGGCGGTGGCGGAGCGGTAGATAGAGGTCGAACTAGTTTGGGGGGGTATTCTCATGGAAGCTTCCTGAAATAAAAGTGTCGTTAGCGGCCTGGCCTGGGGGCCACTCGCATCCTGCGGCTAAAGCCCGCCGCAAGAGATTTGAATGTGAAGCTTCATGGATTCGGCATGAAGCGTTAACGAGGCTGCTGGTTTTTTGTGATTGCCTTCGCGGAATCGTAATGTCGGCTTGGGAGTACGATTCCCGCACGCGCGAAAGGAAATTACGTTTCTGAGCTTCTGCTTTCGCCGGATGCTGGCCCTATCAGTGACCTGGGACCGGCCCGGCCCCTTGGTTCGTTGAGTTGTAAGCCGGTTACACCAATTCCAGAATTCATCGCGTCCCGAGAAAGCACTCAGGCCGCGAACGCACATTAGTGTGCGGCATACAGAGCAACCGACGGGCCACGCACCGGAAGATGAATCCAAAATTGTCCCAACCACTTCATTGAGTGTGACTTATGTCTGAAATTGGACAGAGAGTTGGTGGGCTTCCAGCCTGGTTAGCGGTGCTCGTTGGCGAGCAGTTGTGGCACAAACCAAGTGAGAACCTTCGGTTCAAGTGATTCGGGGCGTGTTGGTACCGGTTGTCTTAATTACACTTGCCCAGCCTTTAATCCATGCGATTCCAGCTATCTCAAATACAAGCTGACCCAAAGGCCGGAAAAGAGATGCTTGACACTAGACGCGACGCTAAAATAGTCTTGGCTTGGTAATGTTGACCACTCAAGCAATGCCCGCCGCAAGTATTGTCAGAAAGATCGACCACCTAACCAATCAAAGAAAGTTTTAAGAACTGCATGATTAAGGAACCCCTAATATCTCTCATAACCGAAAAACGCGCGCGCATCGGTGTCGTCGGCCTTGGCTACGTCGGATTGCCTTTGCTGGTCGAGTTTGCGCGCAGCGGTTTCATGGCTACCGGCTTTGAAGTCGATGCTGACAAGGCGGCTCGAATAAATACTGGTGACTCGTATATCAGCGATGTTGACGCCTCGGTGCTCAAGAGCCTGGTGGAAAAGAAACGCCTTAAAGCCACGGTCAACTTTGCCGAGCTGACCGACTGCGACGCAATCATTATCTGTGTGCCGACGCCGCTGCGTAAGACCAAAGAGCCGGACGTTTCGTACATTCTTGCGGCAGCGGAAGAGATCAAGCAGCGCCTCCATCGTGGCCAGCTAATCATCCTGGAATCGACTACCTACCCGGGAACAACCGATGAAGTGCTTTTACCGATGTTTGAGGAAACAGGTCTAAAGCTCGACGACGATTTCCTGCTGGCTTTCTCACCCGAGCGGGTGGACCCGGGAAACCCTCAGTTTCAGACTCACAATATTCCCAAGGTAGTGGGCGGCGTGACTGAAGCTTCAACGGCAGTTGCAGCTCATCTCTATTCGCAGATAGTTAACGACGTCCATTCCGTCAGCGCGGCCCGCGTGGCGGAAGCTGCAAAACTTTTGGAAAACACGTTCCGCGCAGTCAACATCGGCATGGCCAACGAGATGGCCCGGCTTTGCTATGCCTTGAACATCGACACCTGGGAAGTAATTCGGGCGGCGGCAACCAAGCCGTTCGGCTTCATGGCCTTCTATCCGGGGCCGGGCATTGGCGGGCACTGTATTCCGCTCGATCCTCATTATCTGTCCTGGAAAGCGCGTCAACATGGGTTCGACTCGCGGTTCATAGGCCTGGCGGAAGAAGTGAATTCCCGCATGCCTGAACACGTGGTCCAACTGATTTCTGACGGCCTAAACGACAATCGCAAGCCAATGAAAGGTTCGCGTGTCCTTCTGCTGGGCGTAGCGTATAAAAAAGACATCGACGATGTGCGCGAAAGCCCGGCCCTGTCGATCATCGATCGGCTAAGAGCAAAAGGAGCCGAAGTTCACTACCACGATCCTTTCGTGGACAAGTTGCGGTTTGACGATGCCCACACCGAAAGCAGTGGCGAACCACTCGAGTCGGTGCCGTTGAGCGATGATGAACTGAGCGCCTCCGACTGTGTTGTTATCGTAACCAACCACAGCAACGTCGATTACCAGCGCGTGTGCCGGCTTAGTTCATTGATCGTCGATACTCGCAATGCGCTAAATGGCGATGTACGTCGAGAAAGCCGGGCGAAGATAATCAGACTGTAGACACGTCACTCCAGCTTAAATGCTTAAAGTAATCAACGTCGTCGGTGCGCGCCCCAATTTCATGAAGGTTGCGCCGCTCGTGGACGCAATGAAGCGACAAGCCGGCAAGTTCAGTCCGCTGGTCGTTCATACCGGCCAGCACTACGACTCGTTGATGTCGGATCTGTTCTTCCGCGACCTCGAGCTGCCTGCCCCCGATGTTCATCTGGGAGTCGGATCGGCATCGCATGCCGCGCAAACGGCAGCGGTTATGGAGCGGTTTGAACCGGTGGTGCTGCGCGAAAAACCAGACTGGGTACTGGTGGTCGGAGACGTGAACTCCACGCTCGCTTGCGCCCTTGTCTGTGTGAAGCTCGGCGTCAAGGTGGCGCATGTCGAGGCCGGCCTGCGTAGTCGCGATCGCACTATGCCGGAGGAAATTAATCGCCTGCTTACGGACCAGATCTCGGATCTGTTGTTTACGCCCTCAATCGATGCCGATGCAAACTTGCGCGCCGAGGGAATCCCGGAAAAGCGAATTTGCTTTGTCGGGAACATCATGATTGACTCGCTTTTCAAGCACCTTGAGCGCGCGAAGCAATCACCCATTCGCGAGCAACTGGATTTGGGAAACAAAGACTACGCTGTGATCACATTGCATCGGCCCTCGAACGTCGACGATCGTCAGGTCTTTGAGCGAATCCTGCAAGCGTTGGAAACGATTGTGGCAAGGGTTCCGGTGATCTTCCCCGTTCATCCTCGCACCAGAAAAATGATCCAGGAGTTTGGTTTTGCGGAACGCATCGAAAGGGCCAGGGGCCTTAGACTCATTGAGCCGCTTGGATACCTGGACTTTCTGGGGCTCTACAGTAATGCCAAACTTGTGCTGACAGATTCCGGCGGCATTCAGGAAGAGACTACGGTGCTGGGTATACCGTGTTTGACGCTGCGCGAAAACACTGAGCGCCCCGTGACCGTGGAGATCGGAACGAACGTCGTTGTCGGCACTGATCCGCAGAAAATAACGACCGAGGCGATAGCCTCACTGAACGGAACCCGCAAAAGTGGCCGCACACCTCAGTTTTGGGACGGACAAACTGCCTCCAGGATCCTCGCGGCTCTTTACTGAGTGGAGCAAAACGGGAAGAGAGATCATTTTCCATTCGTCATTTTCCATTTATCAGGTTCCATTACAACCGCATCCAAATTCTCCTGCTTGGATTTTTTGTTTGATCTGCGTTATCCCCGTTAATCTGCGGCTAAATTTTGGCTTGATTGTCATAGTCGCTAGGACGCTGACTTTGCCAGGCTCGAAGACACCGAGCCAACCCGGCTTCGAATGGTCCCGGCTTCCAATCTCCCAGCACCTGCTTAAGATGAGAAATGTCAGCCTGCCACCGCTCGGGATCGCCTGAGCGTTGTGTGCCGTGGCAGTAAATCTTCTTCTTTGACTCCAGTAGAGTCTTCATCTGCTCTGCCACCTGAAGCACATTTTGCTCTCTCCCGCTTGCCAGATTAATTACCTGATAACTTCCCTCCGTTACGTCGAGCTTACGTTCGAGCAACCGTATGATCGCGTCGGCCATGTCATCTGCATATAAATAGTCGCGGGTCTCTTTGCCGGTGCCTTCCAGCCAGACGCTTTCTTCGGATCCGGTAAACCGGTGAAACAACTCCCAAATAAGCAATCGTCTTTGCGCCTCACCGAAAACTGAGAACAGGCGGAGCACAATGAGCCGTTGTCCAAAACAGACCGCAAATTCCCGGCCGAGTAGTTCGCAGGCGGCTTTGTGAAATCCATAAGGGGAGATCGGCGTTAATGGAGCATTCTCATTAACTGGTAACTCCTTAAGTTGTCCATATACGGCAGCACTTGACGGATAAAGAAGCAGCGGAGAAGTTCCCGAGCGACGCACGCTCTCGAGCACATTAGCCCAACTTAAAAGCGAGGCACGAAGATCATCGAGCGGGGACGCGAATGAAGCACCGACCGAGGCAGTGCCGGCCGCATGGATGATTGCTGCCGGCGTGAACTCATGTATTAACGCCGAAAGATCTGCACTCTGTACGTCGGTCGCAAAGTACTCCCCTGGCCAGCGAGGATCTGGTTGTGTCGCGCGACCTGTCCCCAGCATTTCGTGGCCCAGACGGGCTGCAAAGCGGCCAATCGTTCCACCCAGAAAACCCCGGCTACCGGTAATGAGGATCTTCATCGGATCTTTATTTCTATCGCGCAGCCTTGCGGACCTCTAAAATAGAGTTATTTATGGTCTCAGCGATTACTTCGGGAGTAAAGTGTTTTTGAATGTGGCCACGGCTGTTTTGTGCCAGCCTTTGCCACAATTGCTTTTGCGAGTAGAGTCGCGTTACCGCTTCGGCAAACATCAGCGGGTCGTCGGCGATCAGCACATCAATACCAGTCCTCAAGCCAAACCCCTCGGCGCCGATGGTAGTAGTGACTACAGGCAATCCGTAGGACATCGCTTCTCCGATTTTTCCTTTCACACCGGCGCCAAAACGCAATGGCGCTACAAATACTCGCGAGTTTTGGAACAACGGCTCGATGTCAGGTACATACCCGCTTATCAGCACCCGCTCTGAGCCGTAGAGAGAGACTTGCTCGGAAACATTGTCGCCGACGATGGACAGTCTGACTTTCGGCAGCGCCCGCCGAAGCAACGGATAGATCTCGCGCATTAAGAAGTGGACCGCATCTTCGTTTGGTCTGTGCGCCAGGTTCCCAACAAAGAGCAAACCATCTCTTTGTTCGAAAGGTTTACCGCTGCCGTGTAATTCGTGAATCGTGGGAACGACCTCAATGGGTATGCCAGGTACTTCGCGCTCCATGACTTTCTTATCTTCCGACGAGTTGCACCAAACCAGGTCACTTTCCTTTGCCAGCCGCGACTCGAGAATCCGGTAACGCCTGGCCTGCCTGGCTGCCTCCAGGTCACCGCCCACTTCATGCTCGCGTTCAAGACGGATGAAGTGGGCATCGACCATGTCAAACACAATCGTGATCTGTTTACTGATTCGCCGGATGCGGGGAATTAGTGCTTCGGCAACGCTGGGGCGACTGGCGATAGCTGCCTGCACTTTTGGATTCTTGAGCAGACGTCGATAGTCGGCGGCATCAGCGGTCTCGATTCCGATCTTCCAGAGGGCCGCTTCATAATCGACTGCTTCAGCTCGATTAAACGGCACGAAAACGACATGGCTCCACTCGAGCAACGCTTTCAGGATCATGACCATTCTGGCACTGCCGGCATCTCGATCCGGGCTCGGAACTCGTTCGTCGAACACAATTATGCGCGGACGCTCGCGCTTTCGATTCGCAGCATCCTCGAGTCTCTTCAGATTCTTCTCGAGATGTCGTTGCTCCAGCACATGCCGCCATTTGTCGACAAACTTTTCCCGATTCAGAATTTGGAAATGTTTGACACCTTTCGCGGTGTCGCGACCAGCAGTGGCGCCTTCGTAATGCACCAGCCGGGACAAGGGCTGGTAGATCACCTCATACCCGCTTGACCTGACGGCAAAACATAAATCGATATCTTCGTAATAGGCCGGAGCAAAGCGCCGATCGAAACCCCCGACCCGATCGAAAATCTCCTTTCGGATAAGCAGCGAAGCCGCCGAACAGTAATCAACCTCGCGCGCAAAGTTGAACCGCCGGTCGTCGGGTGAACCGCCCCAGCCATAGTGATGAGCTTCACCGTTTTGCCAGACAATTGCCCCAGCTTCCTGGAGCAAGCCGTCCGGATAAAGAAACATTGAACCGACCGCGCCTATTGCAGCATTACCTTCGATAGTCTCCAGTAAATACTTGAGCCATCCTGGTAAAACGGTGGTGTCGTTATTCAAAAACACGAGGTACTTCCCACCCGCGATGGCCGCACCCTGGTTACAGGCGTCGACAAACCCCTTGTTCTCACTGTTGTTGAGGACCCGAATCAGATGTGTCAACTGCGAGAGGATCTGATCGGTTTCATCTGTCGACGCATTATTGACAATGATGATTTCAGTCGTGTCCAAATCAACTTCCTGAAACAAAGAGACAAGGCACTGAAAGGTAAAGGCGGCCTTGTTAAATACCGGGATAATGATCGACGTGAGAACTGTGCCATGATTGCGAGACGTTTGCCGCCCCAGAACATCTGGCAGAAAAACGAAATCAGCCTCTTTCAAGGCAGGAGGTTCTAAGGAATAACCCTCGCGCCGGAGGTTTAAGCCCAGACGATTGGCTACTCCCGCAACTCTATCTGTCAGACCAACAGAAAGCACCGCGGCTGTCTTCATGGCCCGTCGCGACGTCGAAAACAGTTCTTTCAAAAAAAGTTTTGAAGAGAGCGACAAGTTGTCCTGGAGTTTTTTCTTTAAGCGGGGCAAGGCAGTCATCAGAAGTCCTGCTGCTAATCTGCCTGTGAGATGTGCCATTCCAGCACGGGCGCGATCAGTCCGGGACGCTTATGTCTTTCAGCCAGAGTGTCATCTCCCGATTCGTAGACCTCGAACTGAACGACATCGTTCTCGGCGAAAATGATTCTTTGATTCTTTATGTCAGCGCCAATAGTCGCGTAGTACGATCCGGTCTTCAAGAGTTCGGCCGGCACAAAGACCTCGCTCAGAAATCTGCCGGGTCGTCTGGCAATGGCATCCGCCGTTAAGGCATCGTAATCCGAAGTTGTAAAGACCACTTCGCCTCGGGCGTTTCGAATAAGCATAAAGAACCGCGAGTTGGGGATTGGCTTCAGGTTTTCGTATTCGAAAGATATTCTAAACTGTTCGCGACAATCGATAGCGCTGGTGGTCTCACCTCTTTGGCTCACAGTGGATTTTCTGAAGACGATCTCATCACTCTCCCCATGCGGAACTCCACTCCAGGTGATTGATGAATAGAGCTTGTTAGCCGTGTCGAGGTAGAAAGCGGTTACTTCAGGCGTTGGTCCGCGCCGGACGATTGCTCCCTCGTGAAGCAGTATGGATCTTTCGCAAAGCGCATTAACCGCGCTTAGGTCATGACTGACAAAGAGGATTGTTCTTCCCGCCCTTGCTACTTCACCCATCTTGCCAAGGCATTTCTTCTGAAAAGCCAGATCACCGACTGCCAATACCTCATCGATGATCAATATTTCCGGTTCAAGATGGGCTGCAACGGCGAAAGCCAACCGCACCGCCATGCCCGAGGAATAGTGCTTCAAAGGCGTATCAAGAAACTGTTCGGTCTCAGCAAAAGCGACGATCTCATCAAACTTCTCTTCAATTTCGTGTTTGCTCATACCCAGGATCGCGCCATTGAGAAAAATATTTTCACGCCCTGTGAGCTCCGAATGAAACCCAGTACCTACTTCCAACAAGCTGCCAACGCGTCCATTCAAAGTCACACGGCCCGTCGTGGGCCTGGTTATGCGCGAAAGTATTTTCAGCAGGGTCGACTTTCCCGCACCGTTCCGGCCGATGATGCCGATAACCTCGCCGGCTGCCACTTCAAAGCTCACATCCCTGAGAGCCCAGATGGTTTCTTGTGCGCCGCCGTGGTCAGGATGTCCGAACGGGGCGTGGAATCGAGCGGCGATAACATCTCGCAAACTGGTGTAAGTTTCGCGGGTGCCGATGCGATATCGTTTGCCTAACTGCTCGACCTTGATAACGGGCTTCATCATGACTTAGATCACATCCGCAAAACTGTCTTCGGCTCTGCGAAATAGATATGCGGACGCCCCGAGCACGAAAAGGGTTACCACCACCGAAACTGCGATTATGGACCAGTTGAAAGGCCGCGGCACTAACGAGGAACGAAAGCCTTCGATTATTCCGGACATAGGATTGAGTGCCAGCAGCCACTTCCACTTACGGGGCACGATGCTCAAAGGGTAGATTACCGGAGAGGCAAAAAGCCATAGTTGGACCAGGAATGGAAGGGCGTAGCGCACGTCCCGGTACTTTACGTTTAAGGCCGCCATCAACATTCCCACGCCGACTGACAACAGAGTCGCCAGGCATACGAACACCGGAAGGAGAAAGAGATGCCAACTGGGCCAGATACCATAATAAAAGAAAAGAGGAACCAACAGAATTAAGGCGATCGCGAGATCCACCAATCCTGCCAGGACTGGTGCGGCAGGAATAATCATGCGTGGAAAGTAAACCTTTGTAACCAAACTGGCGCTGCCTACGAGACTGTTGGAGCTGTTTGTGATCGTGTTGGCAAAAAACGTCCAGGGAACCAGACCGGCATAAGCAAAGAACGGATAGGGAATATTGTCAGAAGGAACCCTCGCGATGCGTCCAAAAACCATGGTGAACAAAAGCATCGCAAACAACGGTTGAATAATCGCCCAGGCTACGCCCAGCGCGGTTTGCTTATAGCGAAGTTTGACGTCGCGCCAGGTGAGAAAGTAGAGGAGTTCGCGATAGCGCCAAATTTCAGGGAGGCCAAGCTCAAAGCCCGATTGTTTTGACTCAATAAGAATTTCCGGCGCCAGGGAGGCCTCAACATTTTGGCCGGACGAAACACTTTCAACCAGCTCATGTGACGGGCTCACCTCCGCCTTAATTTTTTCGCCGGTCTTGCCGGCGTTAACGTTCATGGCTTGGGAATCCAGAAAACGCGATCGGGGTAAGCGGTCTTGTTACACATTAAGATGCAGCGCAAGATATGCGAGACGGCCTTACGGAAAGCAGGCAGTCTAGCCAGCGCACTCGATTCGAGTCAAGCAAGACAGCTTAAATGATCCACTAAAACACACGAAACACGTGGTACCTTCTATCAATATGACCACAAAGGTGCTCGACGCAAAGTACTACGACACTGACAAGGCCGAGCACGCCCATTACCTGCGCAATTATGAGGCTTATTTTCAACCCTTGTTGGAGAAAGATATTAGGTTGCTCGAGTTGGGTATTTACAAAGGCGGTTCATTGCTTTTGTGGCGAGACTACTTCGATAAAGGTCTAATCGTCGGATTGGACCTGCAGCCTGCTGCGATTGAAGATACGACTGGACGGATACGAACTTATCAAGGGAGACAGCAAGACAAAAACCTTCTGGGTCAAATTGCACGCGAGACAGCTCCCGAGGGATTTGACGTAATCATTGACGATTGTTCTCACATCGGTGAGCTAACGCGCATTAGCTTCTGGCACCTGTTCGACAACCACCTCAAGCCAGGAGGTATTTACGTGATTGAAGACTGGAGCGCCAGCTACTGGGATAGTTGGTTTGATGGCGTGGCCTTTCGATCGCGGCGCGGCGCGAAGTTTAACCTGCTGCTCTTTCGAATGAGGTCCGCGCTGGCCCAGGCTCAGAGGCGAATACCTTTCCTAAATTCGTTGTTTAGAGCAGCGAAACAGATCGTCAATAGAAACCAGTTTCGCAGTCATTCGTATGGGCTGGTAGGCTTCATCAAAGAGCTCGTCGACGAATGCGGGATGGCGGATATCACGCGCGCCGACAGAGGCACACCTCCCTACCGGCCATCGAAGTTCAAGGAGATGCGTATCCTCCCGGGCCAGGTTTTCATCGTCAAGGCATGAGCAGTTGCTGAAAAATGAAGGGCGATGCATTCGCGTGGATCTTCAAGGTCCGTCAACGGAACTGACTCATGAGTTACGTGCAAACACTTAAGCGCGTCGTGCCACCTGCGTTGTGGCCCTGTCTGGGCCGGATACGCCGGCGGTTGCGGTCTATTCCCGCCAGGACGCAACGACAGAAGCAAGAGCTCGAATCGGACAGCTCACTGACTGAAAGCAATCGACGGCTGTTGAAAAAAGTCCGTAGCGAGATTCACCACAATGACGGCATGTATCAGGGAGATGGCCGGCATTACTTTTCGGTCGGACTTTCCGCAATTGGCTGTCTCGACCAGGCTTTGGCTGCCGCAAACCTGACCGGCATCAAGACTGCGCTGGACATGCCGTGCGGATACGGGCGTGTATTGCGATTCCTGGTCCATCGTTTTCCACAGACGAAATTTATTGCGTGCGATCTCGATCGTTATGGAGTGAATTATTGTGCGAGCACTTTCGGTTCAGAAGCGGCCTATTCGCTTCCGGATTTCGACCAGTTGTCACTCCCGAGCCAGTTTGATCTAATCTGGTGTGGCTCGCTGATTACCCATCTGGATCACGCCAAGATCCCCGCTTTGTTGAGGTTCTTTTCGCGGCATCTTTCGCGTCGCGGACTCGTGGTTTTCACTGCCGCCGGCAATCGCGTCGTGGAACGGATGTGCAATCGAGCTTTTGACTATGGAATCGCCGAGGAAAAGATACCGCTGATTTGCGCTGACTATGAGAAAAGCGGTTACGGCTATACTGACTATCCTTACATGACCGGTTACGGAATCTCGTTGGCCTCACCAGACTGGATCAGGGGACAAGTGCGTCAGGTTGGCGGGCTAACGGAAGTATTTTTTCAACCTCATGCCTGGGATAACCATCAGGATGTTTATGGTTTTGTAAGGGAACGATAATGCTCAAATGCAAATCGGCCACAGATGAAGACGGATAAAACCGGATCAGAAGTATTAGTCAGCGGCGAATCATTATTGAGGTTTGCCGCGAGAAGGCACAAGAGACACAAAAACTAAAAGAAGTAGCTTCGAAACCAAGCCTCACAAAATCAGAAGGGGCGACAGCCGCAATCTCTCCGAAGAAGATTTCCCTCAGTAGTCTTACTCTTTTGTGTCTCTTGCGCCTTTTTGCGGCGTCCATTTTTTTTGTTGATTCAAATCACGACTGATCCATACTGCCTGGCCGCATTGGCTTGCCTCCGCGACTTGCGCCAGCGCAGCACTGTTCCGGGTGTCGCAAGGCCGGCCAGCATTCTTGCGGCCTCGCCCAGCGAAGGCACGCCACGCAGGTCTTTGAACATGAGACGAATTGCCCTTCCCTTTTCGTTGCGGCGCATATGTTCCTGAGCGGCGCGAAACATTGTAAGGGCCTGAAATCTTTGGACCTGGGCTTTGGTAAAACCGAGGCTCGTTCCGACTCGCCGTTGGGCTTCAATTTTTTCGCGCATCATCATCGGGATATTTAAACTCGCATTTTGCCCGTGAACGCGCCAGGCCGATAACACTTGGGGCTCGAAGGCAAACTCTCCGTCAGCGCTCAAACGCAAGTACAGTTCGTAATCTTCTAGGTTAGCTTTTTCGTTCCAGCAGTGGAGTTCCAGGGCCTGGCGACGATAAACCACTGCCGGGCTAAGAGGCGCCAGCGTAGTCATCAGCATGCGTCGCACATCGCCATCAATGTAAGCTGCCCAATCGGTTGTGCAGTCGATAATGCCGTCTGACTCGTCAATGCTAAAAGCATTACCGTAAGTCAGTACCGAGTCGGGGCGGCGCTCGAGCGTGGCGGTGCGAACCTCGAGAAATGATGGGAGCCAGAGGTCGTCGGATCCAAGATAAGCGAAATAGTCTCCGCGGCTGCGTTTGAGTGCCTCGTTCAGCGTTGCCGGCAAGCCGCGATTCGGTCTCACGATTAGTTCGCAGGCGAACGGGCAGTTTATTAGAGTGCGCTCGGCGATTCTGGGAGATTCATCGCTGGAGCCGTCATCAATCACCAGCAGTTCCCAGGGCGCCAGACTCTGTTTGATGATCGAGCGCAGACAGATCTCCAAAAAGTGCGCATGATTGTGGGAAGGCACGACCACAAAAGCACGTCTTGCCTGGTTAGAACCGTGGCTCGTTTCGCTCATGATTTTCTTTGGGAATCTCTATTCAGCCGTTTCTTTGTCTCGGTTCTCGAGCTTTTTGGAGCACCCAAGTCTGTCCACGAGATCACACGAAATAGGTAACGAACATTTCGTGTGATTTCGTGGATCATGTTTGAGGCCCATCAAACTTCAGCGACCGTGTATATTATATGAACCGGTAAAATTTCCGATGAAGGTAATGCATATACTCGATTCTTTGAATCGCGGCGGCGCCGAAATGCTCGTCCTGGATGTATGCCGAAACGCTCAGGCGAACAATCTGGATTTGACTTTGGTCGCGACCGGGGGTGGCGAACTTGAATCCGACTTTCGTAATTCCGGAGTTGCCTTCCATCGCCTCGAGCGGCGCCGGCCGGTGGACCTGACTCTGGCCCGGAGGATTCGCGCAATCGTCGAGGAAGATCAAATTGATATTGTTCATACCCACCAGGCGGTAGAGGCGCTGCATGGATATTTGGCTACCAGACGGAACCGAAACGTTAAGCGCATCATGACGTTTCACCTATGCACTTCGGACACAAAAAACAGATTGGCTTTGAATCTGTTGGTTTCGCGGATGCATGCCAATGTCGCGGTCAGTCATGAGTTGCGTAAATGTTTGAAAGCCGAGGCCGGGTTTGATACCGCGGAGCGCTTTCACGTAATCCATAACGGAGTGGACCAGCACCGGCTACAAGCTAAGGGCATTGATCTGCGAAACAAATTGGAATTGCCCGCCAGTGCTTTTTTGGTGGGCATGGTCGGAAATTTCTATCCCGACCGTCGCAAAGACCAGTTGACGATCTGCCGCTCGTTGCCTGGTGTTCTTAGGGAGGTACCGGGGGCACACGTCCTTTTTGTGGGAGGGGACATTGCAGATTCTTTGGAAATGCAGAAGAGCATTGCAGTTTGCCGGGAGTTGAACATCACCGACCGCGTTCACTTTCTGGGTAAGCGGACGGACATTCCCGACGTACTTCACTCATTGGATATTTATGTGCACTCGTCAGTCAACGAGTCGCTGGGAATTGCTGTAGTCGAGGCGATGTTGGTTGGCCGGCCGGTGGTGGTATCGGACATCGGAGCTCTTTTGGAAGTGACCGCAAATGGCGAAGTTGGAGTGGCATTTCGCACTGGTGACGCGGCTGACCTCGCTAGCAAACTCATTGAACTCGCGCGAGACGAGCCTCGGCGCACTGAGCTGGCGTATAAAGGTAAGAACTTTGCGTTGCAAGAGTTCACTATTGAAAAGCATATTTCTGCACTGCTTGCGCTTTACAACAAAGTGCTATTGACATGAAGTGAAGCCTCTTTGGAGTGGAGTATTGATCTTTTTGAGCGTCCGCTAAACGCATGCGCCTGCTGATAGGAATGCCAGATCCGGATTCGCTGGGAGGGCCTGCTGCTTGTGAACCGCCCTTCGTCGCTGAACTACGCCGGCTCGGTCTCAGCGTCTCAGAAGAAATCTACGTGTATGGCGAGAAGCTCAAGCCAACTGGTATTAATCGCCGCGTCAAGCGTGTGCTGCGCATAGCGTTTCGTCTCAGGCGTAAATTGAAATCCGGTTCATTCGATCTCCTGCACTTGAATAGCTCATTCGACAGCCGGGCCCTGCTGCGGGATTTCATAGTTCTCAAGATTCTCGGCCGAACACGCACAAAAGTATTCATGAAGTTCCACGGCTCGAATGCCGAGCTGCTTGGCGCCCGTAATCGGATCCTGCGTGCGCTGGTCCGAGGGGTGCTGAGCCGCGCGGATGGGATAGGACTGCTTTCAACTGAGGAAAAGGAGAATTTTATCAGGGCCGGTTGGGACAATCGGAAGATCTTCGTTGTGCCGAATGTCGTAGAACCCAATCCAGTGCAAACGAACGGCGACTTCAACTCGCAGTATCATTTGCCCGATCGTCTTCCCACCTTGCTTTTTATCGCACGTTTCATTCCCGCCAAAGGACTTCTGGAAGTTATCCGCGCATGCGGATTATTACGCCGGCAGGGAGTCGAATGTGCACTGCTCTGTGTTGGGGACGGTCCGGCGAGAGCTGCGGGTGAGGTTGAGACAGACAAGCTCGGCCTCAGAGAGCACGTTCATTTTCTGGGTCTGGTGCCCGAAGAGAAGACGGCTCAATTCTATGAGAATTGCACGATGCTGGTTTTCCCCACCTACCATTACGAAGGCTTTCCGATGTCGATCTTCTACGCGGTCGCCGCGGGATTGCCAATAATCACCACGCGAATTCGTGCGGCAGCAGATTATTTGGCAGAGCCCGACAACTGTTTTTGGGTTGAGCCAAGAGATCCGGTCATGCTCGCCGAGAAAATTGCGGCACTGTTGAGGAATGCCGAAGCAAGAAATCGAATGAGCAATGCAAATAAGCAGTTGGCGCGCCAATTCACAGCGGAAGTCGTAACGCAGAAATATTTGCAGGTTTACCGGGACGTTGTTGCTCAATAGCGGCTAAGCAACCGGGAAATCTCCTGGTCTATTTCGTGTAGATTCGTGGATCAAGTCTTAGGTTGGTGGCGACCCGTGCCGAGCTGTAATTTTTTCCCGACCCACGCAAGCTGTTCATACGTCCAAACGATTCCGACCGCAGCCAAAATCAAAAGAAAGTAATGCATGGAGAGGATGTAGCGAAACTCCGTCCATAAGGCAGACTGCAAACACATGTAGTACACCGGAACAACCAGCAGCAGGGCAAGTTCCTGCCAGCGGCGTTGCCTTATAAGTACAATGACGGCGAGGAAAATGAAGGGCAGAAAGACCGCCGTTCTAAATAACCTTTGCAAAAAACCAACGACGATCCGCGGATACCGGGTCCAGGTTTGTGAAGCAGACCCTAATTCGAAAGCCTCGACTGTACCCAGCTCGAGCGTGACTGGCTCAGTCTTTCCTTTCATCGCAAGCTCGATCTTCACGTTTGTCGCTTCGCCGCTGACGAAAGGAACTTCAACTATCGAAGCCGGTTGTTCTTCCGGAGTCAGATCGAGCCAGTTGACCGGATGGAGCACCGCGCTGGAAGCCAGGATGACATTTCGCCCCGCATCGATGACTTCAATCACAACCGGGCCTTGTTTTATCTTCAACGGTAGCTTAATCAGATAATCGCTCCGGGGTTGAACGGGCAGGGGACCAAAGACAAACAACTCAGAGTCGCGGCCTTCGAGGCGAAGCGATCCTTCAGCTGTAATTGTGAGTTTCACTTTACCAGGCGTTGATAGATTAGCCGCTTCGCGGGGAGAGACCGTGAATGAAGGCGCCGCGCCCGCAGAGATTGAGAGCGAATGCCGCACCGGAGGTTGTGACCGCACCAGCTCCACTCTTGCCAAACGCAGCATAGTCGCAGCTCGTTGGACCATCACTCCCGCGAACCAGAGCGGATGGCTTTTGATCACCGCCAGACCACGGCTAATTCGATAGCGCTCACGCATTACTCCATCAACACCGAAGCGATCGCCAAGGTAGTCAGGACGTCGGAATTCCTGAGCTTCCCACTTGCTTACGAGGTAGTCGCTGTCGGGAAGTCCAAACTTCTTATCCTTATCATAGGCGCCAATTCCTTCGACCAGAGTTATGCCCGCGCTCAGCGACAGTGGCACAAAGGAGCGGAAAAAGACAGCATTGCGAATTGTTACCGGAACTACCAGCAGCAGAAACCCCGCAAGCAGTGCGGCGGCGGAGCGCAGGCGCCGGCCCAGCTCGAACATTAATGGCAGTGCAGCGCAGACAAAAAGCGGGAGCAGCAACGTGTTCGACCTGAACCAGCACGAGACGCCGATCGCGACCCCTGCTGCAAAAACCACGATAAGCCGAGGACGTTTGTACGCGCGGATCAGCAGGTAGATGGCCAGGAGCAGCGGCGGCGCGGCCAGCGGATCCGGCAAGAGGGCGACCGAGTGATAAGCGAGCTGGGGCGAGAGCGCAGCCAGAAATCCTGACAAAACCGCAATCGGAATTGAGAAGAACTCGTAGGCGATTAGGAACACGAGCACGACTCCACCCGCGTCCACCAGGATATGTATCAATCGCAGCACTCCATCGGCATCGCCGAATAGTTTATAGACGGCAGCCATCAGCAAAGGATACCCGGGAGGATGTTTGATGACATGTGCATTACTGGGCGGATTGGGCCCGCGCAAGAAACCCCTTACGTCGCCCTGGACCAGAACCATGGCGTGGGCTTTGTATTCCCCCGTCATGCCGTGGAAGGGTGGGGTGGGGTTGTCCTGCCAGTGAAAGACTCGAATAATGACGGCAAAGAAAAAAATGGAAAAGACTATGCCGGACCGGACGTAACTTGAAACCCTGCTTTGTGCTAAGGGGCCAAACAAGCTGCCCCCGTGCGAAACGAGCGAGTTGCCCTTCATAATTTGTTTACAGTAATCTCCAGCGGCAGAGTTTCTGACGAAGACATGTGGTTTTTCCGGCGATCGGGACGGATGATTAACAATGAAGGTTGAAGAAGTCAACGGAATCGTGCAGCCTGCTCGCAACAGCTTGATTTCCGCCGTCTCCGGTGACGCTGTAGCTGAGTTGCGTTACCGTGCCGAGCGAACTGCGCACTGGGACAGTGTCGCGGTCTGGATGGATTCTCACCGAGGCCTTGGCAGTGCATATCATCGCCGCCTGGCCGGGATTTACAGCTTTTTTGTACCACCGCAATCGAGCGTGCTGGAAATTGGTTGCGCGCGGGGAGACTTGCTTGCCGCGTTGCGCCCGGAACGCGGAGTCGGCGTTGACTTCTCGACTGAGATGGTTCAGCGTGCTCAGGACAGATATCCCGACCTGCATTTCATAACCTGCGACGCACACGAACTCCAGATACAGGAATCGTTCGACTTTATCATCCTTTCAGACCTGGTTAACGATCTGTGGGATGTTCAGAAGGTTTTTGAGCAACTCGCTCGCATTGCCTCACCCGAGACGCGAGTCATCCTCAATTTTTACAATCGCCTTTGGGAACTCCCGCTTTCAATTGCGCGCAGGCTGGGTTATGCGCGACCGAATCTAGATCAGAATTGGTTTACGGTTGAAGATATTAGCGGACTGCTCGGCCTGGCAAACTTCGAGGTAATACGTGATCGAGAGGAGGTTCTGCTTCCGTTACCGCTTCCCCCTCTTTCGACATTCGCCAATGTCTTTCTCGCTAAGCTTTGGCCTTTTAAACTTGCGGCCCTTACTCATTTTCTCGTTGCCCGTCCCATACAGCCGGCGCAAGAAGCTAAGCCGACTGTGTCTGTGATCGTTCCGGCGCGAAATGAAGCAGGGAACATACCCGCAATATTTGAGCGTCTTCCCGAGCTTGGCCGGCATACTGAACTGATTTTCGTGGAGGGCGGCTCACGGGACAACACGTTCGAGGCGATTAACCAGGCAATCGCCGCTCAGCCGGAACGTGACTGTCAGTTATTGAGGCAAACGGGCCGCGGAAAAGGCGACGCCGTCAGGTTTGGGTTCGAACACGCAGAAGGCGATGTACTCATTATTCTTGATTCGGATCTGACGGTGCCTCCGGAAGATCTGCCGCGCTTTATCGAGGTCCTGACCTCGGGCAAAGCCGACTTTGCCAATGGATCCCGGCTGGTCTATCCAATGGAGCGGGAAGCAATGCGATTCTTTAATCTGGTCGGCAACAAGTCGTTCAGTCTGGCATTCTCATGGTTGCTCGGGCAACCCATCAAAGATACGCTATGCGGAACAAAAGCTTTGTGGCGTCGCGACTATGAAGCGATCGCCGCAAACCGATCCTACTTCGGGGACTTTGACCCCTTCGGCGATTTCGATCTCCTTTTCGGAGCATCCAAGCTGAGCATGAAAATCATCGACGTGCCGATCCGTTATCGTGATCGCAAGTATGGCGAAACAAACATTCAGCGCTGGAAACACGGGTGGTTACTTCTGCGCATGGTGGTGTTTGCCGCGCGCCGCATCAAGTTCATTTAGGCCGATAGAGTGGTAACGCAAGCTGTTAGCTTGCTTGCGGGGTTGAGTAACTCGAGTGGTAACGCAAGCTGTTAGCTTGCGTCCGGGGTTGAGTAACTCGAGTGGACCGCAAGCTAACAGCTTGCGTTACAGCCGAAGTGGAGTGCGAGGAACCGTACGCAAGCTAACAGGTTGCGTTACACTTTTTCATGTGTGGAATCGCCGGAATAATTGGTTATCAGTCTGACAAGTACCTCAAACCGATGCTCGCAAGCATCGAGCATCGTGGTCGCGATGACGAAGGTACATGGACATCTGATCCGCTTGATGAAGAGGAGCGGCAGGTCGCCCTGGGCCATCGGCGGCTGGCGATCATCGACACGAGTAGTGCCGGTCATCAACCGATGGAGTCCGCGGACGGCCGCTTTGTCATTACCTTCAACGGAGAGATCTACAATTACCGCGAACTACGCGAAAAGCTAAAGTCTAAAGGGCGCCAGTTTCGCACCGATACCGATACAGAAGTTCTGCTTGTCGCGTTTTCCGAATGGGGCGCCGAATCGTTAGCGCATCTCAACGGAATGTTCGCGTTTGCAGTCTGGGACAGGCACGAGCGCAGCTTGACCCTGGCGCGCGACCATACCGGCATCAAACCGCTTTACTACGCTAATGTCCCATCGCGAGAAGGACGAGGCGAATTCTTCATTTTCGCTTCGGAAATCAAAGCAATCCTCGCCACCGGCCTGGTCGATCGGGCGCTCAATCTCGAGGGTCTGAATCAGTTTCTTACCTTTCTCTGGACTCCCGACCCACACACTCTTTTCAGCGGCATTCACAAACTGCCCCCAGCCCACGTGTTGACTGTGAGCGCCGGACAACAAAGCATTCGAGAGTGGTGGGACATCTCCTACGACAACATTCAGGAAGGCAAAAGCGAAAGCTGGTGGCAGGGGCAACTGCTTGAAACGCTGGACCGAGTGGTCAAGATGGAGATGATCGCTGATGTACCTCTTGGTTCGTTTCTTTCCGGAGGCATTGATTCTTCCGGCATAGTTTCAATGATGAAGAATCATCGCAACGGGCGGAACATCAGTACCTATACCATCGGAATCAAAGCCGAGGATTTGCGTTACGACATCATTGCGGATGATGTTCGCTGGGCGCGGCTGGCAAACGACACCCTCGGGACCAACAATCACGAGATCATGCTCGAACCGGATGTCGCGAAGCTCTTGCCGAAACTTATCTATCATATGGATGAACCCGTCGCTGATCCGGCGATAATTGCCAGTTATCTTGTTTGCAAAGCAGCGCGCGAGACGCTAACCGTATTGCTCTCTGGTGTCGGTGGAGACGAGGTGTTTGCCGGCTATCCGCGACTTCTGGCCATGAAGCTCGCAGGAGCGCTCGAGCCGTTACTCGGTTCTCTGCGTCAACCTGCATTCAAACTAGTTGCCGAATTATTGCCGGGTGGTCGTCCGGGAAGATTCACCGGGCCATTAAGAAATGCCAAAAAATTTGCCCGAAGCGGGGCACTTGATTTTGAAGATCGCTATCTCGGGTATGGAACGTATTTCACAGATGCAGACAAGACGAGTCTCTACACCCCCGAACTTAATGAAGCAACGCGTGACCTTGATGCTTATGCGGAACACCGGCGGTATTTGGCTCGCCAGAGACAGGCAGCCCCTTTGAATCGCCTTCTTTATTTGGACCTCAAAACATTCCTTCCCTGTCTTAATCTGACCTACACGGATAAGACATCGATGGCGGCGAACCTCGAGGTCAGGGTGCCTTTCCTTAATATCGAGATCCTCAAATTGGCAGCTCGCATGCCGCCCAATCTGAAACTGCGAGGCTTAAAGAGGAAGTACATCTTAAAGCGAGCTCTGGAAAGGTTGCTCCCGAAGGAGTTGGTTTGGCGCAAGAAAGCTGGATTCGGGGCGCCCATTCGATCCTGGCTGCGCGGGCCGCTGCGGCCAATGGTGGACGAGCTGCTGTCCGAGGAAACTGTGAAGCGCCGGGGGTTGTTTAAGCCCGCGGAGGTCCGCCGTGTTATTGACGAGAATCTCTCGGGCCATGAGGATTACAACTTACAAGTCTTTCAACTCCTGGTTTTAGAGCTTTGGCAGCGCCAGTTCATGGACAATTAAGTTGGCCAAGCAACGGTGAGAACAGATTGACAAGGACCACCAAGGGATCTTAATCTGTTGGTGCCTGGCAAACGCAGCCAGGTCCCACTCCTAAACCTCATCACCCCGAAAAGACCAATAAAATGATAAGTAGGGAAGAAGCACTATTTACAGGACGACACACCGCTCAGAGCGCCCAACAGGGCAACACTTGGCGAATTCTGCTCGCTGAAGATGACCGCTCGTTCAGACGCTATCTCGAAATATTCCTTAAACGCGCAGGGTACGAGGTATTGTTGGCTGCCGACGGCCAGGCAGCCATCGATCTTCTGCTCGGCGAAACTAACGTTGACATTGTGGTTACGGATGCAATCATGCCGAATCTCAACGGTTACCAATTGTGCCGTTTTTTGAAAGAAACTCCGCAGTTGTCTCACCTGCCGGTGGTCCTCCTGAGCGCCCTGGAACCTCAGGACACGCAATATGAAACCCGCTATGCGGATGCATTTCTGGTGAAGCCGGTCGCAAACGAAGAGTTGCTCGGTTGTTTGGATAGCCTGCTTTCGCAGCCTGTCAAGAGCAGAGTCTAGCTCTCTTTCGTGTCCTTTTAGTGGATAACAATTGATCCACTAAATCACACTAACAAACCAACACTAAGCGTTGCTTTACGTGAGTTTGTCGATGGGTGTGTATTCCAAACCCTGTGAGACTGCCACCGCCTCGTAAGTGCAGTAGCCCTTATAAGTATTTACGCCGGCTTTGAGATGGGCATCCGAAGTAATCGCTTCACAAAAGCCCTTGTTGGCGAGCTTCACCGCGAAAGGCAGAGTGGAATTAGTGAGCGCAAAGGTAGACGTGCGGGGCACAGCGCCCGGCATGTTCGCGACGCAGTAGTGCAATACCCCTTCAACGTAATAAGTGGGGTTCGAGTGAGTGGTAGGATGAGTTGTCTCAATACATCCACCCTGGTCCACCGCGACGTCCACAATCACTGCGCCATTCGGCACATCCTTCAACATATTGCGTGTTACCAGCTTTGGCGCGGACGCCCCGGGCACGAGCACGGCGCCGATAATTAGGTCGGCCTGTGAGATCGCGTCGTGAATCATGTAGGCGCTCGAGGCGAGGGTTGAGATCTTGGACAGGAAAATGTCATCGAGCTCACGAAGACGGTCGAGATTACTGTCGATGATTGTGACGTGAGCCCCCATCCCAACAGCAATCTTGGCCGCATTTGTGCCGACCACGCCACCGCCGATAATGACCACTCGGGCGGCGGGAACACCGGGCACTCCACCCAACAGAATTCCCCGTCCCCCGCTCATCTTTTCCAAGTAGTGAGCTCCAACCTGGATCGCCATTCTGCCCGCAACTTCCGACATCGGCGTCAGCAATGGCAGGCTGCCGTGGCGATCGGTGATGGTTTCGTATGCGATTCCGGTAACCTTCCGTTCGAGCAGTTGTTTGGTTAGTTCCCGATCAGGAGCCAGGTGCAGATAAGTGAAAAGCAGTTGGCCCTCGCGCATCTGCGAATACTCAGGTTCAATCGGCTCCTTCACCTTCACGATCATATCTGCCTTGGCCCACACTTCGGCAGCCGACTCGATGATGTTCCCACCCGCGCGCTGATAGAGACTGTCTTCGAAACCGGAACCTTCACCGGCGCTGCGTTCGACCAGGACAGTGTGGCCGCCGTCGGTAAGCGCGCGAACGCCGGCCGGAGTCAAGCCAACGCGATATTCATTGTCTTTGATCTCCTTCGGCAGACCGACGATCACTTTTTGCTCCTCCTGATTGATTGTGGGTGATTTGGTGGATCTAGAGATTAACCGAATCGATCTGCGCTCGTTGCAGTTTACCGCTGTAGTCGACGTAGATAGATTTCCATTCTGAAAAAATATCAAGTACCTGGGTGCCGGCTTCGCGATGGCCATTTCCGGTAGCCTTCGTGCCGCCAAAGGGCAGGTGCACTTCAGCCCCAATCGTCGAGGCGTTGACGTAGAAGATCCCGCTATAAAGTTCATTCATGGCGCGGAACGCGCGGTTGACGTCGCTCGTGTAGATCGATGCCGATAAGCCATATCTGACTCCGTTGCCGATTTCAATGGCCTCTTCAAGCGAATTTGCTGGAATCACGGTCGTCACGGGACCAAAGATTTCCTCCTGCGAGATACGCATATCCGCGGTCGCATCGGTGAAAACTGCAGGCTCGATGAAATAACCGTGGGCATATTCTCCTCTGGTGATGCGTTTCCCGCCGCAGGCCAGCGTGGCACCATCTTCATTTTGGCCGATGTCGATGTAACCGAGGATCTTCTCGACCGCAGCAGAATTAATAACCGGACCGACGTCAGTCTTCGGATCGGCGCCATTTCCGACGCGCAGTGCCTTGGTGTGCTCTACAAGCTGATTGACAAATCTCTTGTAGATTTTCTTATGCACCACCAGCCTGGAGGCCGCGGTGCAGCGCTGTCCCGAGGTGCCAAATGCGCCCCAGATTGCTCCTTCAATAGCCAGATCGATATCCGCGTCGTCCATCACCATCAGGACGTTCTTGCCGCCCATTTCCAGCGAGCAGATCGCGTTCCGTTCGGCGCAGGCTGACGCTACCAACCTGCCGGTTTCGGTGGAGCCAGTGAATGAGATCAGACGCAACGCCGGGTGATTGGTCATCGGTGCGCCGACGGTTTCACCATAACCTGTAACCAGATTTACGACTCCCGGCGGGATGCCGGCTTCTTCACACGCTTTGACGAGATTATAAGTCGAGAGTGGAGTGTCCTCCGCGGGTTTGATGACAACAGTGTTGCCACAGACCAGCGCGGGAATCAGTTTCCAGGACGGAATAGCCATCGGAAAGTTCCACGGAGTGATTAACCCACAAAGCCCTACCGGTTGCCGCACGCACATGGCGAATTTATCCGGCATCTCTGCCGGGGTTGTGTACCCGTGCAACCGACGTCCCTCGCCGGCAGTGTAGTAGGTGCAGTCGATAGCTTCCTGAACGTCGCCGCCGGCTTCCGCGGGAACCTTACCCATTTCGCGCGTCATGTCGGCCGAAAACTTGTCTTTGTTGCGGATCAGGATCTCGCCCAGACGGAAAAGGATTTCCGCTCTTCTTGGGGCTGGTGTGTGACGCCACCGGTCAAAGGCTTCCTGAGCGGCGTTGACTGCGGCATTTACGTCTTCGCCGGTAGACAAGGGAAATCGGCCAATTACGTCGCGAGTGTCGGCCGGGTTGATGTTCTCAAACATTTCCCCGGATTCGCTTTGCACCCACTGTCCACCGATGTAGTTGCTGTAGGTCTTAGCGGAGGTGCGCGGCGAGTTCCGTGGGTTTTGTTTCCTGGTTGTTTTTGTAAGACTCTTTTTTGCCTGGGCCATAGAAGTTAGGTTTCAAGTTCCAAGTTTCATTCGGTTGATTTTGGTTACAGGTCAGCTGCTGAGGATGTTGCTGTGCCCTCCTCGGACACAAAACGCGCCCAAGCGTACGACTGAGACTGATATCACCAAACCTGAAACCTTTTACTGATAAGTGAACTGGACAACTCTTTGAACAATGCTGTCAATAGCGCGGCTGTAAGTAGATACGTGGAGCACAATCGGATCTCCGGCCTTCAGGCTTTTCAGCACTCGGTCAAAATCGGCCAGCGTCGCCACGGGGATACGATTGATTCGCGTAATGACATCGCCTTCGGTGAGCGACGGCTGTCCGGCACTGTTGCGCACCTCCGCGATCAGACCATTAGGATCCACGTCCTTTACATATAGCCCGCGCACTCCGGTCAAATGCTTCTCAGTAATCATCTGTTGGGTCAATTCACCTAATGTAACTCCGAGGTGAAGACCGTTACCTTTTGGCTCAACGTCTTTGCTGGGCTTTGCCGTGTCACCGCTATCCTTCAAAGTTGGCAACAAGGGGCGTTCGGCCAACACGACGTTGACAGTACGCTTTTCGAGTTTGCCATCAACATCGCGCAGGAAAGTTAGCGTGGCGGATTGCCCGACGGGCGTGCCCGCAACTTTCTGAATCAGATCCTGAGCATTGGCTACGGATTCGCTGTTGAATTCGATGATAACGTCGTTTGGCTGAATGCCGGCCTTTTGTGCAGGTGTGGGTTGTCCGTCGCTCGATGGTGGAACCCCGTTAACTATGGCGCCCTTTGCCTCGGGCAAGCCATAGACTCTCGCAAACTCTTCCTTTACCGAATCCAATGTGATCCCGAGGAAGCCGCGACGCACTCGACCCTGTGTAGCAATCTGCCGGTAAACAAAATCTGCCTCGTTGGCGGGCAGCGCAAATCCAATACCGTTGTAATCACCCGTTGAGGTGGCGATTTGGGAATTGACCCCGATCACTTCTCCTCGCATGTTCACCAGCGGCCCACCGCTGTTACCGCGATTGATTGCCGCGTCGGTTTGGAGGAAGCGTTGGAAACTATTGCCCGGCGAAGTCTCTCGCTCTTTCTTCGAGATGATTCCGGCAGTTACAGTCTGATCCAATCCGAAAGGTGAGCCAATGGCCAGCACCCAATCGCCGACCTGCGCTGAGTTCGAATCTCCCAAAGTCACCGTCGGTAAATCTCTCGGGGCGTCAATCTTGATGACGGCGACGTCCGTTTCATCGTCCACGCCAACAACTCGGCCGCGGAATTTTTCTCCGGACTGTAGCCCGACGGTAATGCGAGTGGCGCCCTCGACAACATGTTCGTTTGTCAGAATGTAACCTTTAGCGCTGACGATGAAGCCGCTACCCACGCCTCGAGCGGGGCGCCGCGGCTGTCTTCGAAACATATCCAGCAAAGGATTGCTCGAGGGAGCGTCATCCTTGCCGTCTTCGTCCTTTTCAGCGATGTCCGGCGCTGCTGTGACCGTGTCGATGTTGACCACAGCCGGCTCGACTCGTCTCGCTATCTCAGCGAAAGAGGCTGACAAAGCTTCGGGTGCGCGGGCGATTGGCACCTGATTCTGCGCGACGGTTGGCCGGCCGGACAGAATTGCGCCGATGCCGATTCCGGCAACCAGGCAGGCCACCGCCAGAGCTGCAATCCAAATGCGCAATTTGCGCAGAATCGTTTGTTCTTGAACTCTCGCGGTTTGTTCGGGAAATTCGTTCATTGAAACCACCTTCGTAAAACTGAAGCCATGTGCTTCCGGTCTCTGTCTGCTTACAGCGACCAAAGAGCACGAATGGAAAGGCTTAGAGTATAGCCAAACGATTGGTTTGGGGCAAAAGATACCGTTGAGTCACGGTCGGAGCAGAACCTTTAGAACACCTTTTACTGCTGCCCGTTGCATGGCGTGTACACCGGCAGAGAGCGGATACTCCTCGCTTATTAGACTATCAACATCCAGCGCGCCTTTTCTGAGCAGATCAATCGCCGGCCCAAAACGACCACAACGCGAGCCCACAATGCTCAACTCGTCCACCACGATGCGTGCAGTGTCCACCTCGCCGCGGCCGTGAAAGGTCGACTTTAGTACCAGTGTGCCGAGAGGGCGAAGAAGGCTGACCGCCAGGTCGAAACCGGAAGGCGAGCCCGACGCCTCAACCACGACGTCAAACTCCCGCGTCCGTTTGGCCGCCTGCTTGGGCGAAGTCACTTCCACACCCCGCCTCTCGACAATGCGCTGCTTCTGCGCATGCTTGCCCACAGACACTACCTGGGCCCCGGTCAGCGCAAGAGTCTGCGCGCAGAGCAAGCCGAGTTTTCCGTCACCAATTACTGCTACCCGATCTGTTGCCGTCACTGAAACCCGTTCGGTTATTCCACAAGCCGCAGCGAGCGGCTCGACAAATACGGCGTGTTCGTCAGGGATTCTCTCTGGAACTGAAACGAGATTGGTTAAGGGTAACCGCAGAAACTCAGCATGGGCGCCGTCTCGACCGGCGATTCCCAAAACGGTCCGCTTGCTACAGTGTCGCGGATCGCCGGCACGGCAGAGTTCACATTTTCCGCATCCCGCGTTGATCTCTCCCACGACTCTTTGACCCACGAGCGATGGGTCGGGAGCTTCTTCGACGACGCCGACGAATTCGTGGCCGATGGTTCCTTTGAAACCTGCGTAGCCTCGGGCGATTTCCAGATCAGTATTACAGATGCCGGAAAGCAGCACTCTTACGAGCGCTTCGTCGCCCGCCGCTGGCTTATCGACATCTCGAACGGCCAGGCGTTTCTTTTCAACTCGCAGAGCTTTCATAAAAATGGTCTTGGAGTCAGCCCTGGGAGCGCGGGCGTCTCGCCCGCATCGCACGGGAGAATCGATCAGATTGCGGGCGAGACGCCCGCGCTCCCAGGGTTGACTCCAAGACTCCCAGACTTCAGGACTTCAAGACTCTAAAAAGTTTTTGTTCTGGTATAAGCATTCTGCGGCGTGAGTTCGACAATCTGAGTGCGACCGCCGACGCTGATGGGTAGACGCCATTCAAGGTCTTCATCGCCCGGAAGCGTTGCGTGAATCCACCAGTTGCCAGGGGGGACCGTCAGCGTCGTCTCACCCTTCGCATCAAACTTTGCCGTGATCGGCGCGCGCCCCTTCATTCGCTGTTTGAGAAAATCATCAAAGCGTTCGCCTGCCCGGCGCTCGGCAAAAAACTCGTGACGTACAGCAACGATATCGACGGGATAGAGCTCGACCGGCACATCCACGGTCGACGTGGAAACTTTTTGATCGCGGCGCAAAACGATCTGCACTCTCGTAGCTTGCGAGGTCCCGGCATCGCCTGTAGCCGTTGGGGGCGGCAGCTCTCTATAAACCAACCAACCAGCCGCGAAGATCACAGCCACCAGTCCGACGCGCAGCGCCAACACAATCAATCCATATGTTAGTTTCCTGAGCGTCATGGGGTTAAAAACAGAAGTAAAAGTTCATTTCTTAAGACCGCGAACATAGGTGACCAGCGCATCAGCTTCCTCTTCGGAAATCTTTTTGCTGAATGCCGGCATGTTGCCTCGGACGTTGCGACCGTTCATGATCGAATTGAAGATACGCTCATCGCCTACCTCGTTCTGCCACGCCGGATCGGCAATGTTTCGCGCATGATTAAACTTCGCCTTCAGTGTTTTTGCCTGTCCATCAAGTCCGTGGCATGAGCTACAGTACTTTCTGTACACCTCAGCAGCACTTCTCGCAACCGCCGGGGGCGATCTAGCCGCCGAAAGGTAAGTGAATTGCAAATTCCCGGACAGCAGCGCCACTGGCAGCAGGAATAACAGAATCTTCATTCGCGTCAATTCTCCGCTCAAACAAGCTTGAGGAACTCTCTTGCGCTCGGATCATCTTGGACTTCCAATCATACCCAAGCAAACAGCTTTTGTATAAAGTAACAAAGAATTCCCATCAATCACATAAAGGTTTGGTCAGAAATCTCGACCAGCCGGGCGCTGAACGGAGTCTACACGGAAGGCTACATCTACGGCTGGGATGATAACCACAGCACGACCGGTTATCACGAACTCGACAGTCACTCTCACTGTCAACACTGTGTTAAAGACGATTTTGGAATAGACGTACCAGCAAGATGATTATTAAATCAAATTACAAGCGAGGTTCGTAGCGATGTGCACTATGAAGAAAGCCGCCTTATCCACCGTCTTGATAGTATTTTTCTTTACTGGAGCCGCGTTCCTGACAGCTGAGTCCGATCTGTCAGCTTTTCAAGGCAACGGTGTGAAGCAGATGACAAATATTGCGGATAACGAATTGATGGCACTGGTAAAAACATTCTCTGAAGATTTGGGCGAAAACGGTCAAGAAGCGTGGCGAAAGTTAGGGTCGTATCCGCGCAGTGACCTCATCCACACCTTATTGCGTGTTCGTAAAATGCGGAACACAGCGCCTTCGATTCAGAGCTCCATAGCCTTCGTCTTATGCAACATGGATTATGAATACCAGAAAAACGTGCAGATCATCGTCTCCGGCCTACCTACTGGTTTAAAGGATCAAAATTATGCTGACCAATCTGCGGTCTTGTTGGGTCGGTTAATAGATCGAGGGGACACCAACCTCTTGCGTATTCTTTTTAACGCTGTGCCCTGGTCCGATGCGTCGCTTGCCACGGCACTTGGAGATGTTTTTTCCAGACAATTACGAGACCGTGCTGAGATGTTCTTAACTCAGCTGAAAGCAGTTGAAAGGTTTCCAAGAGGGAAGTAAGCTGTGATCTCGGAGAACGTGCGGAACAAAGGGAACGAATTTGACTGACATCGTACTCGACAAACTGCACGAAGAGTGTGGCGTGTTTGGAATCTACGGCCATGCGGAGGCCGCGCGGCTGACTTACCTGGGTCTCTACGCGCTTCAGCATCGAGGTCAGGAGTCGTGCGGCATTGTAGCGGCCAATGGCCCGGACCTTCGTCTGGAACGCGCCATGGGACACGTTTCAGAAGCATTCGATCAGTCCAGACTCGATCGTTTGCCAGGTACCAGCGCCATCGGGCACGTAAGGTATTCAACGGCCGGCGAAGTGTCGATTCGCGAGGCGCAGCCTTTTCTCGTTACCTGCCAGCACGGTCAGATTGCCGTTTGTCACAACGGAAATCTGCCGTTCGCGCGCGAAGAAAAAACAAAACTCGAACGGGAAGGCGCGATCTTTTCTTCCACTTCGGATACTGAAGTTGTCTTGCATGGAGTCGCCCGTTCCCGAGCGTCCTCAGTGCGCGAGGCAATTCCCGAAGTGCTGCGCCAAACCGAGGGTGCATTCTCCATGCTCTTTCTGACACCCTCCGAAATGATAGCGATTCGCGACAGCCGGGGCTTTCGACCGCTCGCCCTGGGAAGATTGGGTGATGCCTGGGTGATTGCCTCCGAGACCTGCGCCTTTGATCTTATCGATGCACAGTACATTCGCGACGTTGAGCCGGGTGAGATGATCGTCATCGATGCGGATGGTCTGAGATCGTCGCACCCGCTGCCGGAACGCAAACACTCAATGTGCATGTTCGAGCATGTTTATTTCGCCCGTCCGGATTCTTTGATATATGGGCGCTCGATCAATGAGTCACGACATAAGATGGGAAGACGCCTGGCTAAAGAAAGGCCGGCGAATGCGGACATCGTTGTTCCGGTTCCCGATTCGGGCACCGCCGCGGCAATCGGTTACGCCGCAGAGAGCGGGATCAGTTTTCGTTTCGGGCTGGTGCGAAATCATTACGTCGGCCGGACCTTTATCGAGCCCAAACAGGCAATTCGCTCCTTTGGCGTGCGCATAAAGCTTAATCCTGTTCGCGATTTGATCGTGGGCAGACGCGTAGTGCTGATTGACGACTCGATTGTGCGAGGCACCACGTCCAAAAAGATTGTTCAGATGGTTCGCGAGGCAGGGGCGACAGAGATCCACGTGCGCATTAGTTGTCCGCCTACCATCAGTCCCTGCTATTACGGTGTCGATACGCCCGACAAAGCTGAATTGATTGCCGCGCAAATGTCAGTCGATGAGATTTGCCAGTTCATTGGCGCCGATTCCCTCGGTTACCTGTCGCTGGAAGGCATGATTGAAGCATCCGGGCTAGCGCCAAATTCAGTTTGCGTGGCTTGCTGGAACGAAGACTATCC
This sequence comes from Pyrinomonadaceae bacterium, assembly GCA_035644135.1. GTDB lineage: Bacteria > Acidobacteriota > Blastocatellia > Pyrinomonadales > Pyrinomonadaceae > PSRF01. The sequence continues at coordinate 34,547 of DASQPD010000062.1, read as the reverse complement.
GACGCGAATTACTCCGCAAGCAGAGACGATGTGGGAGCGCGACCACGAAGCGGCATCAATCACTGAGATTTAGTAAAACCCAGAAGACTCATATGCGCATGCATACACCGGGATTAGCAGCCGTGGTGCTGGTGGTAATGTCTGCTCAAGTACCTCAGCGCTTCAGCACTTCAACCGCGCTCTCAGAGACCTTGTCCGAGCAATCCGAGATCGCCATTGAATCCTTTGATGTGCCTGACCTGCCGCTGAACGTCAGTCACACTGTACTGAGGAAGACGGACAAGGGATTCTTCTTGAAGGGCGACTTCTCGAACAATTCAGATCAGCAGATCGCCGGTCTTAGCTACATGCTGGTGCTGGTTGATTCGAATAATAAGGTACAGTCTGCGCTCATCCGCACTGAAAGTTGTAAGCTTGCTGCTTACGAGACCCGGACCATTACATTTCGCACACCGCTAAGACTAAAGGTCGAAAGGGGCGCCCGGCTGGAGTTGATGTTGGAACAGGTGCTAGGCGTCCAGTCGATCTGGCAGGTGCTAAAAGCCCGGCAGACACTTGAGGCTTATGCCGCAGGCGACTATTCTTTGACGCCCAGCGTACTGCGCGTCCCCAATCATGTCGATGCGCCTCCGCGCTCTCAAATTTATTAACTAGGGAAGGATCCTATTTTCAGTGGCGCGAAGCAGACGCGGATGTGGATGCGCAGTGGCCGTGATCCTGGTGCTGCTCGGGGGAGCCGGTTATCTCGGCTACAGATTCGTTTACCCGTGGTGGAAAGCCAAACCACCCCCCGCTTCGGGTGGGGAGCTGCAGGTCCATGTCCTGGACGTAGGACCCATCAACGGTGACTCAATCCTGATCATTTCCCCTGAAGGGAAAACGGTGCTAATCGATGCCGGCGATACGAGCAAGGGCAAAGTTGTGCTCGAGGCACTGAAGCGGAACAATGTACAACAGCTTGACTACTTTATTGCCACGCACCCCCATCCGGACCATATTGGGGGAGCTGCCGAGGTCTTCAAGACGACAAAAGTTCTGAACGTCATCGACAACAACGCCGAACCAAGCGTGCCAGCCGACCTAAAGCCTTCACCCAAACCGACCAACACGTTGTTGCGGTCGAAACCAGCACCACCAAAGCGTGGCAAGTCACAGACGATCACCAAATTTTACGACGATTACAAAGACGCGGTGACGAAGAGCGGCGCCAATTACTCGCAAGTACAACCGGGGACGAAGCTCGATCTGGGCTCGGGCGCTTTCATCACCATCCTGGGACCCACGGAACCTTTCTTTGCCAGAGAGCAAATGAAGAGTGGCGGCAACGTGCCAAATGCAAACTCAGTTGTGGTCCGCCTGGACTACGGAGAGTTTTCCATGCTGTTGCCCGGTGATGCCGAAGAGCAGACAGAGCACCGAATGGTGAGCAAGGATCTAAACCTCAGGGCAAAAATACTGAAGATTGCGCATCACGGATCCAAGTATGCAAGCTCTGACGACTTTCTCGGCCGCGTCAAACCCGAGGTGGCGATCATTTCATGCGGTGAATGGAATCACTATGGCCATCCCTCGCAGGCAGTCCTCGATCGGCTGAAGGCTGCCAATGTCAAACTTTATCGAACCGATTTACAAGGCGAGATTACTATCACCACACGTGGGAGAGAGAACGATTACGCCATCAAGACGAGCAAGACCTCGAGCAGCGATCTTTGGACAGGTCGCCTCGCGCAGAAGGACGACTCGACGCGTTCAGGATTTATCGCTTACGGTGACTTTGGACCGCCACCCAAGCCACGTCCAGAGAAGACTCCGCGGCGTTAATTCAATATCGATGAAAGAACAGATTGCTTATAGCGATGCGGGCGTGGACATTGATGCCGCAACCCGCACGACCGACAAGATCAAAGAGCTGGCGCGCCGCACATTCAATGAACGCACGCTATCTGAGATCGGCAGTTTCGGCGGCATGTACGATGGCTCGTTTCCGGAGGTGCGCCAACCGGTGCTGGTGGCTTCGGCTGATGGTGTCGGAACGAAACTGAAGATTGCATTCCTTGCCGGTATTCACAACACAGTTGGACGAGATCTTGTTAATCATTGCGTGAATGACATCCTGGTCCAGGGTGCGCGACCGCTTTTTTTTCTGGATTACATCGCCACAGGCAAGCTGGCTCCTGAGGTTGTTGCCAGTGTCATTGAAGGAATCGCAAACGGCTGTCGCGAAAACGGCTGCGTCCTGCTTGGAGGCGAGACCGCCGAAATGCCCGGCTTCTACGCCGGGGGCGAGTACGACGTTGCCGGTTTTATTGTCGGAGTCGTTGAGCGTGAGAAAGTGGTTGATGGCAAACAGATATCCCCGGGCGATATTTTGCTCGCGCTCCCTTCGGCGGGTCTTCACACGAATGGCTACTCACTGGCCCGCAAACTTTTTTTTGAAGTTGCCGGTTACGACATCGACACCAGGATTCCAGAATTGGGTTCAACCGTCGCCGAGGCTTTATTACAGCCTCACCTTAGCTACCTCGAGATCTTATCGCCTTTGATTGATGCCCGGATTATCAAGGGTCTAGCGCACATCACTGGCGGAGGACTGACAGATAACATTCCTCGAATTTTGCCGGAAGGTACTGCGGTCAAAATCAAGAAGGGCTCCTGGCCGGTATTGCCAATATTCAATCTGCTTCAGAAAATCGGAAACGTGTCCGAGCCGGAAATGTATCGCACGTTCAATATGGGCGTGGGCATGGTGATTGTCTGCGCTCGGCCTGAAGTTCCGCGCATCCGTGAACACATCAGGCAGAATGGCGGGCAGTGTTACGAGATTGGTGAAGTGATCGCAGGCGACAAGACAGTCGCTATTTAGGCTCTTGTTTTCGTGTCGTTTCGTGGATCGGGTTTATTCTTCGACACAACGAGATCACGAATCACGCGAAGGGAGGAACCAGGAAATCACACGGAAAAGAATCGCCATTCTTATTTCCGGCCGCGGCTCGAACATGGCAGCCTTGGCCGACGCGATTCAGAATGGCGCAGTTCCCAACGCGCAAGTTGTACTTGTAGTCAGTGACCAAGCGACGGCGGCGGGTCTTCAACTCGCACGTGAGCGGGAAATTGCCACGGCTATAATCGAGCGCAGCGGTCGAAGTCGCGCCGAACATGAACGCGAGATCATCGCTACACTTCAAAAGTATAATGTTGATCTGATTTGCCTCGCCGGATACATGCGTTTGCTTTCTTCCTGCTTTGTTCAGGCTTACCCGCAGCGAATTCTTAACATTCATCCGAGTCTGTTGCCGTCTTTTCCCGGTCTTGATGCGCAAAGGCAGGCCATCGAACATGGCGTAAAGTGGACCGGCTGTACCGTACATCTGGTGGATACCACGCTGGATGGTGGTCCGATCATTGCGCAGAGAGCCGTCGCGGTGCTTGACGACGACACCGAGGCCACTCTGTCAAAGCGATTGCTCGCTGAAGAACACTTACTGTATCCCGAGGCGCTGTCGCTGATTGTCAGCGGGAACTATCAGGTTGTCGGCCGGAGGGTTTTACGCAAGAATTAGTCATGACTATCGACGAACAACTCGAGTTTCTGCGCAAAGGCACCACCGAGATTATTCGTGAAGCCGAGTTGAGGACAAAGCTCGAGAATTCGGCCAGCACCGGCAAGCCTTTGCGCGTAAAACTCGGAGCGGACCCCACTGCGCCTGACATTCATCTCGGCCACACTGTTGTTATCCGCAAGCTTCGTGCTTTCCAGGAACTGGGCCACACGGTGATTTTCCTGATAGGCGACTTTACCGGACTGATTGGAGATCCTTCCGGAAAGTCGGCAACCCGGCCTCAATTGACCCGTGAAGAGATCGAGGCGAATGCGGAAACCTATAAGGCCCAGATCTTCAAGTTACTAGATGCGGACAAAACTGAGATAAGGTTTAACTCGGAGTGGATGAACAAACTTGGCTCGGATGGTTTCGTCCGGCTGGCTTCGCACATCACCGTCAAGCAGATTCTGGAACGAGACGACTTTGCCAAACGCCTCGAGCAGGAGCGTCCTATTGCCTTGCACGAGTTGCTTTACCCCCTCACCCAGGCCTACGACTCGGTCGCGCTGGAAGCGGATGTCGAGTTGGGAGGGACGGATCAAAAATTCAACCTGCTAATGGGTCGAGGCTTGCAGCGCGAGTACGGGCAGGAGTCGCAGATAGCCGTGATCACGCCTTTGTTGGAAGGGACCGACGGCGTTCAGAAGATGTCCAAGAGCCTGGGCAATTACATCGGCATCAACGAACCAGCGCAGGAAATTTTTGGCAAGGTTATGTCGATATCGGACGAGTTGATGTGGCGATATTACGAACTCTTGACGGACCTAACGCCAGCGGCAATTAATCGTATGCGATTAGATGTGGGCGCTCTCGCACTTAACCCTCGGGCGGCAAAGGTGGATCTCGCCAAAAGGATCATCACTGATTTCTATTCAAAAACTGCTGCCGAAGCTGCGGAAGAAGAATTCGATCGAGTGTTCAAGTTGAAACAGCTTCCCGACGCGATTGCAGTACGACCTACTGCGGCGAAACTATGGAAACTTCCGCGGTTGCTTGTCGAAATGGGCCTCGCGCCTTCAATGGCCGAAGCACGAAGATTAATTGAGCAGGGTGGGGTAAGGGTGGATGGCGAGCGCATTTCTCAATCGGATGCAGAGGTTGAATTAAGAGTCGATCAGAAAATGATTATTCAAGTCGGAAAACGCCGGCACATTTGCGCCGAAGGAATTTCGGTTTGAAATTCGATCCACGAATCTCGCACTAACTTCAAATGACTTTCAACCTGTTTCGTGTAATTTCGTGGATCATTGCGCTTTTGCCAAACTCTAGAATCCACGAAATCACACGAATCTAGAATACGAAATCTCACTAAAACGTGACGGAAAGAATGTCCGCAGTAATCCCCAGCGAAGAAACTCTCGTTATCGAAACGCCCGAGCGCGTGCCGCTGCATTTTGCGCTTGCTTCGATCGGTAACAGGTTTCTGGCCTGCGCTATCGATCACTCCCTGCAACTGCTGGTCCTCGTCCTGATGGGTATCGCTTCACTGGTCATCGCAGATTATTCCGGCATCGAAAGCATGCTTTCCAGCGCGCCAAAGTGGGTATGGGCACTTTTCATCATAATCGGGTTTTTCATCCTCTCAGGCTACTTCGCATTCTTTGAATGGGTGTGGAGTGGTCAAACTCCGGGAAAACGGTGGCTGAAGCTGCGCGTGATACGCGAAGACGGCCGGCCGGTCACGTTTTGGGAAGCCGCTGTCCGGAACCTGCTTCGCAGTTTCGACGTTATGCCCTGGCCATTCTATTCGATTGGCCTGATCTCAGTTTTCATCAGCGCGCGCGACCAGCGCGTCGGAGACATGGTTGCGGGAACTGTTGTTGTTCGCGAGCGCGAGGCCGAGGCCCCGGCGTTCGCTCAAGTGTTTGGCGCCTCGGTTACTGATGCCGCACTGCGTCGATCGTTTCAGCCTGTCAACTTTACCGCGAACCTGAACGCTTTGACTGAATCAGAAATTGAAGTAGTCGAAACATTCCTGCGACGGCGTTGGGACCTCGCAGATGGGCCCAGACAATGGATGGCCTGGAGAGTGGCAATACCGATCATGTTCAAGATCCGGCCGGATTACGAGTTGGCGAGCTTTACCTATGAGGGCTTTCTGGAAGAGCTTTTACATCGCTATCGCGCAACTCATCGCTTTATCGAATAACTCCTATGAAATAAGAGTCGTTCAAAAGCGTCAATTGACCGAGCTTATTCTGCTTTGCTACGCTCATCTGTTTGGTAGTAGACAGAATTGATGGCTATGGGAAGGTGAAATAGATGAACAAGGACGTTTTCATATTGGGCGGCAAGCGGACGCCAATGGGTGAGTATGTCGGAGCGCTGAAAGATATCTCCGCTATTGATTTGGGGGCCATTGCCGCGAAGGGTGCTCTCGAGTCGACCGGTGTCGCTGCCGGCGAGATCGATCACTCGATCATCGGCAACGCGCTGCAAACCTCCGGTGACGCCATTTACGGCGCGCGCCACGTTGCTCTGAAAGCCGGCGTGCCCTTTGATCGCCCAGCCCTGACTGTTAACCGCCTCTGCGGCAGCGGAATTCAATCGATCATCTCTGGCGCGCAGATGATTCAACTCGGGGAAGCGGGAACTTGTCTGGTAGGTGGAATGGAATCAATGTCCCAGGCGCCGCATGTGATCCGCGGGGCACGCTCGGGGTTTGCGTTAGGTCAGGGCGCCCTCGAAGACAGTCTGATGGTCGCGCTTCTGGATACTTACTGCAACACTCCCATGGCCGGGACTGCCGAGAATCTGGCGCGCAAGTTTGAGATTAGTCGTGAAGATCAGGATGCCTATGCCTTGCGTTCGCAGCACGAAGCAAAGAGAGCCAGCGACGCCGGATTCTTTGCAGAGGAGATGGTTCCGGTGGAGGTGAAGACACGCAAGGGCACCGTTCAATTCAGTCACGACGACCATATGCGCCCGGAAACCACGCTCGAGGTTCTGGCAAAACTCAAGCCTGCCTTCACAAAGGATGGTTTTGTCACGGCGGGAAATGCTTCCGGGATCGTGGATGGCGCTGCCGCCCTGGTGATCGCCGGCGAGGAGTATGTAAAGAGACGCGATCTCACACCGATGGGCAGAATAGTTAGTTGGGCCTACGCCGGAGTCGAACCTGAGATAATGGGAATTGGCCCTGTTCCGGCAACGCGTCTTGCGCTTCAGAAAGCGAACCTGAAACTCTCCGACATCGACCTGGTTGAAGTCAACGAGGCATTTGCGGCTCAGTATCTTGCTGTGGAAAAGGAGCTAGGCCTGGATCGTTCGCGAACCAACGTGAACGGAGGGGCGATAGCCCTCGGCCATCCACTTGGCGCAACCGGCACGCGACTGGTGCTTACGGTTCTCCACGAACTGGGTCGCCGGGGCAAGCGCTACGGTCTCGCAACAGCCTGCATCGGCGGCGGTCAGGGCATCGCGATGATTGTAGAACGGGTCTGAAGTTCGCATCCAATACACGAAGCCACACGAACCTTTGTGTTGTTTCGTGGGTGGTATCTGGTTGAGCAAAGGCTGCCAGCCAGGAGACTCAGACGAAAGTCTCCGGATTTTCCAATTGAAATCCAAATTCTTGTTTTCGGTCGGCGCAGTATCAAGTGAACTCAAAAGGTAAATATTGAAATATATCGCGCTTACCAGCAACCCTCCCGCAGCCATTTAAACGGCACAAGTCTTGCGAAAAACGTTTTTGATTTTCAATCGCACACGCCACATGTTTGGCGGCGAGTTGATTAAGGAAGATTTAATTAGCATTTCTCGAAAGAAGACTTGCAAAAACGACTGTGGGCGTGGTAGAAAAACGCTTCTACAGTGCGGTTTCGCTTGTCACTTTTCCTTTAGTTCCCGAGTTTCCATTTGCTCTCGAAATCTTAAAGTAACCGGCTGCGCTGCCCGTCTGGGCAGCCGCGCGTGAAAAACGTCAAACCAATTGCGTAAGGAGTTCCCCTGATGTCGAAAAGTTTAAGGCTTACTTTTGCAGTCCTAATCGCTGTCGCGCTAAGTGCGGTAGCCATGGCCCAGTCAACAACTTCAGGAGCCATCGGCGGTGTCGTAAGCAACCCAAACAAGGAGGTGGTGCCCGGAGCTTCGGTAACGGTGGTTAGCGCAGCCACCAACAAAGAAGACGCTGCTACCACTGATGGAGAAGGACGGTTCCGAGTCGTCAATCTTCAGCCTGGCACTTACAAAGTCACCGTGAATGCGACGGGTTTCACTCCTTTCACGCAGGATAGCGTAGTGGTCGAAGTCGGTCGCGTGACCTCGCTGGACGTGCCGCTTTCAATCGGCGCAGTTTCAGGCACTGTGGAAGTTACCAGCGAGGCGCCGGTCATCAACACCTCGCAGCAAGACTTCTCAACCAACGTCAATCAAACCTCGATTAACGAACTGCCTATCAACGGTCGTCGTTGGTCTAACTTTGCCTTGTTGGCGCCGGGAACCGTTCCAGACGGAAACTTCGGCTTGATCAGTTTCCGAGGCGTATCGGGACTCTTGAATAACAGCACGGTTGACGGCGGCGACAACAATCAGGCGTTCTTCGCTGAAGAGCGTGGCCGCACCCGATTGAGTTATTCAACCAGCCAGTCTGCGGTGCGCGAGTTTCAAGTCAATACCTCCAACTATTCAGCCGAATACGGCCGGGCGGCCGGTGGCGTGGTGAACACGGTCACCAAAAGCGGAACGAACGAGTTTCACGGCCAGGCGTTTTACTATCAAAGAAACAACAAGTGGGGCGCTCGCAATCCGTTTGCTACGTTGAGCACCTTTGCCAATGGTCAAACCACTATCACCGGAATTAAGCCTAAGGACGTGCGCCACCAATTCGGAGGCAACATCGGTGGGCCTATAGTCAAGGACAAAGCCTTCTTCTTCTTTAACTACGACCAGCAGAAACGAAACTTCCCCGGTCTGGGAGTTTTCAGTGTGCCGAACTACCTTTCAACGGTCACGAGACCCACGCTTATTACCCGTGGACTGACAGATGCGCAGATCGATTCCGGTTTGGCTTTTCTGACCAGCCTTACGGGCCCGGTGCCTCGCCGCGGCGATCAAAAAATCTTCTTTCCGAAAGTCGACTGGCACATAACCCAGGACCACACGTTTACCGCGACCTATAATCGTGTACGCTGGGCTTCTCCGGCCGGTATTCAGACGCAAGCAACCAACACGCGAGGCCGTGCCAGCTTTGGCGACGACTTTGTGAATATTGATTCTCTCAATCTTCGCCTGGCGTCAACACTCTCGCCGATTCTGGTTAATGAGTTTCGTTTTCAGTGGTCGCGCGATAATGAATTTGAGTTTAGTCAGCCACCGCTGCCGGGTGAACCAACAACCGCCAATGGCAGATCTCCCGATGTGTTTCTTACCAGTGGCATTGAGTTTGGGAAACCCACATTCCTGGAACGAGTAGCATTCCCCGACGAGAAGCGGCTGCAGTTTGCTGACACGGTCACGCTGTCGGTTGGCAATCACACCCTAAAATGGGGCGGAGACGTCAATCGCGTTGATGACCTGCAGAACAATCTGAGGAACGAGGCTGGTGCTTATAGTTACGGCAATATCAACGACTTCATCGTTGACTACGTGAATTGGACCTCAAGTGGAGCGCTGCGAACTGCCGGTCGTCAGTGCGCCACAAATCCTGGACCCACACGGCTCGCTGGTAAATGCTACACCAGTCCCTTCAACCAGGGATTTGGTCCCACTCGTTTCGATTTCAAAACCTCGGACGTCGCGCTCTTCCTTCAGGATGACTGGCGCTTCTCACCAAGGCTGACTCTGAACCTGGGGCTGCGTTGGGAATACGAAAAGATGCCGAAACCATTCCTGGCTTTCGCGGCACTGCCGAAAACGCAGTTTATGCCCGATGATCGAAACAATTTTGGGCCGCGCGTGGGATTCGCCTACGATGTTAACGGCGACGGCAAAACGAGCGTACGCGGCGGCTACGGGATCTACTACGGGCGCATAATTAATTCAACGATTCTGAATGCGTTGACGAATACTGGTAATCCCGCTGGCCAGGTGCAAGTTTCGCTGGCCGGAACAGCCACCGGGTCGCCGATTTTCCCGAATATCCTGGCGACCCCTCCGCCGGGATCCGTCGCAGTCCAATACTTCGCGCGCAATTTCGCGCAACCGCAAATCCATCAGATGGATCTTGTGGTTGAACGTGAAGTTGCCCGTAACACGGTGGTGTCGGCGTCCTATCTATTCAGCTACGGCAAGTACTTGCCGAACTTCGTTGACACAAACTTGAATCCGCCGACATCCGGAAGGTCATTCACGATAGTCGGTGGACCATTCGCCGGCCAGGTTTGGCGCATACCTTATTTCTCCGGCGCCAGGCCGATGCCCGCATTTGGGGCCATCACCGAAATCCGAAGTGATGTAACCTCCAAGTACAATGCCCTCGTGCTGCAGGCGAATCGTCGTCTGACCAATGGCCTGCAATTCCAGACCAGCTACACACTTTCAAGATCTGCCGACACCGGACAGAGTTCTACCACGTTCACCGCAAACAATCTGCCGTTTAACGCTTTCGATCAGCAGTTTGAGAACGGGCTCTCGAACTTCGATCGGCGACATAAGTTTGTAGCCAGCGTTGTTTACAACACAAACTTCTACGCTGACGGCACCAACGGCGCAGCTCATGCCCTGCTTGACGGGTGGACCATCGCACCGATTTTCAACGCCCTCTCTGGCGCAAGATATACCGGCACAGTTTCCAGCAATGCCAATACCCTGTTCGGACCTAACCAAGCCGGTGGTATCAACGGCTCTAATGGGTCGACTCGCTTTGCACTGCTGCCACGAAACGCGTTCACGCAGCCAAGAATCATAAATACTGACCTACGCATCTCGCGTCGTTTCAATCTGAAGGAAAGCGTGAATCTCGAGCTGTTGGGCGAAGCCTTTAATCTGTTCAATCGCACCCAGGTCAGCGGCGTCAATACCAGCATCTATGCAGCTTCTGTTTCCGGCACGGCGCCAAATCAGACGGCTATTCTGACCTTCACGCCGTCGTTTGGGACCGTAAATGAGGCCGGCGCGACCTTGTTCCGCGAGCGCCAATTGCAATTTGCCGTTCGCTTCGAGTTCTAATCGCGTTCGCTGAATCGAAAAGCATGATCGGGTGTGCTCGCAAGGGCACACCCGAATTTTTTGTGCCGAACCTGAGTTGGCGTAGGAATTATTTAGCCACGAAATAAGTGTATACCCTATCCTTTTCAATCCGTTCCGAGATCACGCACACAACAGTTCCCGAAACATACACTTGAAGTGAAGATTCCCAGTATCTGATAGAACTCCAGGATGGAACGGCAGTTGCCCCCTCTCTTATCAAGTAGGCATTCTTTCGGTTTGGAGGAGGTAGCTTATGGGTTTACCAAATAAGGACGAGATGGAAGGCAAATTCGATCAGGCGAAAGGCGCTGTTAAGAAAGGTGTCGGACGGGCTCTCGACGATCCAAACCTTCAGGATGAAGGAGAAGCCGAGCGAACCGGTGGACATGTTCAGGAAAAATTCGGAAAAGCGCGTCGTAAAATCGGCGAAGCTGTCGAAGACATTGGTGATAAGATAGGTCGATAAGAGTTTTCCAAAGCTTAACCAATTATGAGGGCCTGCCAACCAATAGTTTGTTCGGCAGGCCCTCTTGATTGTGCATGGAATGAGGGAACTTATTCGGCTCGAACATGTTCAGCGCCGATCGCCTCCAGTAACTCTTCCAGTTTTTCAATCTCTTCATCGGAGCTTGCTTCAACGCCGAGCAGAATTCCACCACTGCGAAGCCCGGCATCGTAGACTTTGGCGCGATACTCAGGAATGCCGGCGCCGATCAATCCGCCAATGAGCCCGCCCGTGGCGCCACCGGCACCAGCCCCGGCCAGGGCGGCTGCGATTGGACCGGCTATGACTAGATTTATGCCTGGGAGAAAGATTGTGCTGCCAATTGCGGCGATCGCGGCCAACACTGCTCCGACAGCCCCACCGACAGCACCACCGATGCCGGCCCCGTCGGCGGCATGTGATCTGGTTTGCAACGCAAACTCTTTACTTCGGGTCGCGTCAGACATCAACACACTAATATCGTCGCGACTGTAGCCGCGCTTCAGAAGCGCGTCGACTGCAGCTTCAGCCGCCACCTTGTTTTTAAACAGACCTGTGACTAGTTTTGCTCTTGCCATAAGACCCCTACCTTTCCTAACAAGATCTTGCTTGTTCTCATGAAGGGCAACAAACGTGCCGAGTCGGAAGATGACTTTTTCTCAGCCAAAGTAGCTCTTCATGGTCGGTGATCGTCGTGTCAATCGTAGGCGGAACCGGAACACATGATTGTTTCCCTGTCCCGCTTCAATACGCTCGACTGGTCGCCACAGTCCCCAAAAACATCGACAAAGAGACCAGTGAAAGGTGGGGTAGTGTCATGTTTTGGGTTTTCGCCGGTGCTCTGTGTGCTCCGTGTCTCCGTGGTGGAACATGAAGGGAAACCACTCACCACGGAGACACGGAGCACACAGAGAAGGCCGCAACAACCGAAAATATGACGCTACCGAAAGTTGAATCATTTCGTGTTCCGAAAGGACTTCCGGTAGTCTATAGCGCTATCTCCAAACGCAACTTGAGCGGTCCTCTTGAAGATTCTTCAAATCAGCTCGGCCCAGGCTTTCGGTGGCGGTGAGCAACATCTCTCCGACCTGACTAACGAATTGGCTCGAAGGGGCCATGAGGTTTACGCAGTTGTTCGGCCCCATTCGCCTTTGACCTTGCGACTCACTGAGCTTCCCGATGAGCGGATAAAGATGTTGCCGCTGCGCAACGCGCTCGATGTGCAGAGCGCGTACGAACTGGCCAGATTTGTAAAGCAACATCAGGTGGAAATCATTCACGCTCACATGGCGCGCGATTACTCGCTTGCCGCTTATGCGGCACGACGCAGCGCGACGACAAAGTTTATTATTACGCGTCATGTTCTCTTTCGCCTGAATCGTTTGCACCGACACATCATGGCTCGCGCAACTCGAGTGATTGCAGTTTCAGAGGCGGTTGCTGCGAAATTAGGCGCTCAAAATCTTTTGCCGGTTTCACGAATCAGCATCGTGCAAAACGGGGTCGATGTCGAAGCGCTGGCGAAAAATCGCCGGAATAGTGACCGCGATCAGTTTTGTCGCGACTGGGATTTGCCGGAAGACTCTTTACTGGTGGGAACAGTAGGACAGCTTAATCCATTGAAAGGTCATGATCTATTTCTTCGCGCGGCGGCCCTGGTAATTGAAAGCATTCCGCAGGCGAGGTTTGTCGTTGCCGGGGGAGATGTGTCGCCCAACGCCGAAACCCTGGGCTTACTAAGAAAGCTCATTGTCGAGCTGCAACTGCAAAACCATGTTCGCCTTTTGGGCGAAGTCGAAAACGTAAAATCCGTGCTGGCCGCCCTCGATGTTTTTGTTTCCTCTTCGCGGACCGAGTCGTTTGGATTGGCCATTGTTGAGGCAATGGCCTCCGGACTTCCGGTGATTGCTACTAGCACCGATGGAGCGCGCGAAGTGGTTGAGCCTGATCACACCGGACTTATCGTCCCAATTGGCGACCATCGATTCTTAGCAACAGCGATCATCAAGTTGCTTGCGGATGCGCAACGGCGAACGCAGATGGGTAATCGTGGCCAGTTTCGGGCACGCGAGCATTTTGATTTGCAGCGAATGGTCGATGCGATCGAGACAATTTACCGGACGAGTCTCTCTGAATAGCGATAGTGTCCATAGAATCATCCACAGATACACAGCGCAGCAGAGCCAAAACGAAAAACCTAAGACATGATCCACGAAATTACACGAAAATAAATAGAGGAGCTTTAGTGAAAGTTGTTTTTCGGTTCGTGTATTTTCGTGGATCGATTTGTTTACTCGCAAAAAAACCTGCTCAAGAAAACAAGAAGTTGTCTGTTTTGCTTCGCAGATTCGGCAGAATAAACCTAACAGAAAAGAGCGGGCACGTGTCCACGCTGCCTGCATCCCCCTGCTGCTTTCCCGCGGTTGCTGCCTTCAGCTCTCTGACTTTCGAATCTATGTAATCGGCGTAATCTGCGGATACTCAAATCTGAGCAACCTTGTCGATCTTCGCGGCCAGAATGAAGTCGCTCTCAGTCAAGCCGTCAATCTTGTGAGTCCAAATAGTGATTTCCGCGCGACCCCAACCAAAACAGATATCCGGATGATGACCCTGCTCTTCGGCCAGGTCGCCAACGCGATTCACAAAATCTTGCGACTCGCGAAAATTCGAGAACCTGAACTCCTTCTTAAGGTGGTGTTCGTTGACAACTTCCCAATCATCAACCTGGGTCAAGAGTTTTGTGATCTCCTCACCCTTAAGCGGCGGCACACCGCCGCGACAAGGAACGCATTCACGACTTGCCAGATCAGCCATCGAGTTTTTCTCCTTCTAGTTTTCTCCTTCTAGATCGCCCGCTTCAATAAAGCAATTTGCCCGGCATGATAGAGATCATGTTGTACGACTCCCTGAATGGTCTCATAGAAAGAAGACAGGCCCTCGAGAATGGGTTGGTCCAATGTGGTCTCGTCCAGCGAGGGAATTCTGCTACGCAATTTGCCGTGTCCTTGCACCAGCATTTCTTTTGCTGCTTGCCAGCCTTTGTCGCTCACGTCGTTCACCGGCGGCCAATCTTCTTCGTCGCGCAACTGGGCCCGATCACCATCGAGGCGTCGTAGACATGCCCTTTCCCAGGCACCAATGTGCAGGACGATCTCCCAAATGGAATGTGCACCAGGTATTGGATGAGCCGCAGCCTGTGTTGCTTCCACGCCGTCGAGAAGTTCAAGTACAGCCGGTCCGTGCCAGGCGCCGCCTTCAAAGGCCCGCTTCAATTGATTTTCAATTCTCTTCAGTTCGCTCATTTGACACCCTCTGCTCCTGGTTTCGTTCTTCAGCTTCAATCTCTTCCAATTCTCTTTGGATTTCGTTTCGTTCAGCGGATAACAGGGCTAGCGCTCCCGGCAAAGCGGTTGTTTCCAGTTGGCCGGGTTCAAATCCCCGCGCGCGCAACTCGCGTTGCAGCTTTAACTCGACTTCACGCAAGCGGTTGTAAAGCTCTCCCACTCGAGATGTACCATCTCTCGCCATCTTTAGAATTTTACACTCTGTTTGTTTTCTTCCCTATTCGTCGGAAACGAAACGTTTGCAGTTGACATGTGCGGGGATGTAACCACAAACAAATCCGATTTTCTGCACTTGCGAAGATCGCACGTGAGCAGATAGTCTTAGCTGCAAGCCTTCAGCAATCACGGAAAAGTCAGCAAGCAAACGATGTCAATCGTGCTGTCGGCAGTTTGTCACCTGCTCGAAGGAGGGGTTTTAGTGGCAGTCATTCATCCTTTTCGTGCGCTGCGACCGCCAGTTGGCCGTGCCCGGGAGGTGGCCAGCGTTCCCTACGATGTTGTCAATACCGAGGAAGCCAGGGCGCTGGCTGCTGGAAATCCGCTGAGCTTTTTGCATGTATCGCGGCCCGAGATCGATCTGCCGGAGGGGACCGATATATACAGCGACGCCGTATATCGCAAGGCAGCTTCCAATCTGGAGGAATTAATCAAAGCTTGTCCGCTCGAGACAGAAACTACACCCAGCCTGTATCTGTACCGGTTGATAATGGGCGAGCATGAACAGATCGGGCTGGTCGCTTGTTGCTCGATAGATGAGTACGATACCGGTCTCATTCGCAAGCATGAACGTACGCGTCGGGACAAGGAAGACGATCGCACTCGTCACATGCTGGTGCTGAAAGCACAGACAGGGCCTGTGTTTCTGACGTATCGATGCCGGAGTGACATCGATTCCATGGTTATGGAGACAATAGTCGGGCACGCGCTCTATGATTTTACGGCTGATGACGGAATACAACATACGATCTGGCATGTGCCTGACGCGGTGCGCTACGTTAACGCGTTTCGTGACGTTCCGCTTCTTTATATTGCTGATGGGCATCATCGGGCCGCCAGCGCCAGCCGCGCTCGGGCGGAATTAAAAGAACAGAGCTTTGGTCATTCGGGAGACGAAGAGTACAACTTCTTTCTCGCCGTTATCTTTCCCAATGAACAGTTGCAGATCCTGGCCTACAACCGTGTGGTGCGCGATCTGAATGGGATGACCAAGGACCGGTTCCTCCAGCGTGTTAGGGAAAACTTCGAAGTCAGGGAAGGCGGTGATCCGCAACCCTCCCAACGGGCAAACTGGAGTATGTATTTGGATGGGCAATGGTATGGCCTGCGACTTCCGCAAGGCACCACCAGCCCGGACGGCGCTGTAGCTTCTCTGGATGTTAGTGTTCTGCAAGAGCGGTTGCTCGATCCGATTCTGGGGATCAAAGATGTACGAACGGACAAACGAATCGACTTTGTAGGTGGAATGCGAGGCACTGCTGAGTTGAAGCGGCTCGTCGATCAAGGAAAAGCAGCCGTAGCCTTCTCCCTTTATCCGACGACGATCGAAGAACTGCTGGTTGTTTCAGACGCTGGTGAAATTATGCCGCCGAAGTCAACCTGGTTTGAGCCCAAGTTGCGGGATGGATTGTTGATTCACACTATCTGAAGACATTGCCGAAATGCCGATTGATTCCATTGCCGATTGCCAATTGCCAATTGCCGATTGGAGAGGCGCTCGCACTTGAACTTGTGATGGCAATCGGCAATCGGCAATTGGCAATGGAGAGGCAATCGGCAATGTCTAAGGCCATGCTCATTTTAATCGCAGACAAGTTTGAACAATCCGGACGGAGCGAACTGGAGGCCTTGGGCTGTGACATCTCCTACGAGCCCGACCTGAAGGACGACGCCCTGATCGCAGCCATTCGTGCGCAAAGTCCTGACATTCTGGTGGTGCGGGGAACGAAAGTAACTGAGGCGATGCTGGAGGCCGGACCCGTCAAGCTGGTCATTCGGGCCGGGGCCGGGTACAACACGATTGATGTTTCAGCGGCATCAAAGCGCGGGATCTATGTTTCTAATTGTCCAGGAAAAAACTCGATAGCTGTTGCCGAACTCGCCTTCGCCTTAATCCTCGCACTCGATCGACGGATTGCCGACAATGTAATCACTCTGCGCAGCGGAGAGTGGAACAAAAAGGAGTTTTCGAAAGCACGCGGCTTGTTTGGTCGCACGCTGGGATTGGTTGGTCTCGGAAAAATCGGTCAGGAAATGATTCCGCGCGCACGCGCTTTTGGTATGCCCGTGGTTGCCTGGAGTCGAAGCCTGACGCCGCAACGGGCAGAAGCGTTGGGGGTGGAATTTAAAGTGTCCCCGCAGGAAGTTGCCCGAGCTGCCGATATAATCAGCGTCCACCTGGCCTTGAATCCGGAGACCCGTTCACTGCTTGGCACCGACTTTTTCAACTCGCTTCGTGAAGGGGCGTACTTTATCAACACGGCACGTGGCGAAGTGATCGATCAGGCTGCCCTGGTCCAGGCGTTGAAACATCGCGACCTGCGTGCGGGTCTGGATGTTTTTGCAAATGAACCGACTTCCAACACTGGCGACTTTACCGACGACATTGGTAAAGAGCCGAATGTTTATGGATCTCACCATATCGGCGCCTCGACTGATCAAGCCCAGGAAGCGATTGCTGCCGAGACTGTGCGCATCATTCGAGAGTTTCGCGAGACCGGCAAAGTACCGAATGTTGTGAACCTCGCGCGCAGAACACCCGCGACTCACTTGCTCGTAGTTCGTCATGTGGATCGTCCTGGCGTGCTGGCAGGCGTGCTCGAAGCAATCAAAACCGAGCATATCAATGTCCAGGAGATGGAGAACGTTGTTTTCGAAGGGGCGGAGGCTGCGGTGGCACGTATCAATCTCGATAATGCACCCTCGGGAAACCTGCTCGACAAAGTGCGGAGCGAGAATCCTAACATTATCGAACTTGACTTAATACCGCTCAGTAGCAAATGAATACGACCCTGATCACAGGCGCCTCGTCCGGCATCGGCGAGGCCTTTGCGCGCAAATTAGCGGCGTTGGGGCGGAATGTATTCCTCGTTGCGCGTTCCGAAGACAAGTTGATCGCCCTGTGCAACGAACTGGGTCGTACAAACAGCATTCGCGCTCAGTATTTTGCTCTCGATCTTTCAAAGCCTGAAGCGCCAGCCCAGTTGTTTGCCGAATCCGAAAAGCGCGGCCTCAACGTTGATTTGCTGATAAACAATGCCGGCTTTGGAGCGATGGGCGATTTTGCGAAACTGGATCTTGATCGTCAACTCAACATGATCGATCTCAACGTGAAGGCCCTGGTCGATCTGACCCATCGCTTCTTGCAGCCAATGCGACAGAAAAAACAAGGCGCAATAATCAATGTTGCTTCCACTGCCGGATTCCAACCCGTGCCTTACATGGCAGTCTATGGCGCCACCAAAGCGTTCGTACTGAATTACTCACAGGCGCTTTGGGAGGAGAATCGCCGCTACGGTGTGCACGTCATGGCCCTGTGCCCCGGCGTAACCGAAACGAATTTTTTTGAAGCGTCGCAAATGGAGCATCCGCCAATGCGCGTCGCGCAAACACCTGAGGACGTAGTTGATGCAGCCTTGCGCGGGCTTACTCGAAAAAAGAGTCTGGTGATTTCCGGGTTGGCCAATTTTATTATGATTGAGGCCGAGCGTCTGGTTCCGCGTTCACTTATTGCCAGGGTGGCCGGGCGGGCCCTGCGACCAAAACCCGGGCAGTAGCGGAAATACCGAAGTGGCTTGACCCTTTCGTGATTAATTAAAGCCTGGAGACCAAAATGACTGATCGGATCTATAACTTTAGTGCCGGCCCGGCTGTGTTGCCGGTTGAAGTATTGGAGCAGGCGCAGCGCGAGTTGCTAAGCCTGCCGGGCGTTGGCATGTCGGTCATGGAAATCAGCCATCGCTCGAAAACATTCGAACAAATCATCGGCAAGGCGGAGATGGGACTGCGCGAGCTGCTTGGAGTCCCCGATGACTATCACATTCTGTTTCTTCAGGGTGGAGCCAGCCTGCAGTTTTCCATGGTGGCGATGAACCTTCTGCCCTCGGGCGCCGGCGCCGACTATATCGTCACCGGCAGTTGGGGAAAGAAAGCTGTAAAGGAAGCCAAACGCTGCGGCGCCGTGAACATTGCCGCGAACATGGCCGATGGTGGCTTTACGCGAATTCCCGATGCCGACGAAATCAAGCTCGATCCCAACGCAGCCTACGTGCACATCACTACCAACGAGACGATTGAGGGCGTCGAATGGAAACGCGAGCCAAATGTGGGTAAGGTGCCTCTCGTCGCTGACGCCTCGTCAGACATCCTGTCTCGTCCGATACCGGTCGAGAAGTATGGACTCATCTATGGTGGTGCGCAGAAGAATATGGGACCAAGCGGCGTCACGCTCGTGATTATCCGGGACGACCTTGTTCGGCGAATTCCTGAGGGCCTTCATACGATGCTCGACTATCGCACGCATGTGGAAAACAAATCTCTTTACAATACTCCCAACACGTGGGGCATCTACATCATCAGCCTGGTCTGCGACTGGTTGAAAGAAAAAGGCGGGCTGCGCGGCATGCTGCGTGAGAATGAAGACAAGGCAAAGCTTCTTTATGACGCCATTGACGCGACCGACTTTTATCGTGGTCATGCTGAGGTTGATTGCCGCTCTCTCATGAATGTGTCGTTCCGCCTGCCGTCAGAAGAACTGGAGAAAAAGTTTGTTTCCGAAGCCACGGCCAAAGGATTGGATGGTTTGAAAGGGCATCGCTCTGTCGGGGGCATACGGGCCTCGATCTACAACGCATTCCCACGAGACGGTGTTGTGGCGTTGGTGTCTTTCATGAAAGATTTCGAACAGGCAAACGGGTAAGCGGTCAGAGAGCGGACGGTGCCGCCGATAAAGAAAGTTTGGCCGCAGATTAACGCTGATGACGCGGATCAGAGCGGGACACAGATCAGACCTGCGCAGAAGACACTTTGTGACTATTTCTGATCCGCGTCATCGGCGTTAATCTGCGGCTGAATTCTTTCAGCCTGCGACGTTTCCGATCATCTGTAGTACATTCAAAACCTGCTTCATGGATTCAGGCGATCAAAAGGCCGAGGGCGAGACCGCTGTCATGCTCAGGGCCAACGAAAACGACGCAGGCAAAAGGCTGGATGCCTACCTGGCCTCACAAATCTCCGATTGGAGTCGAGCGCGTCTGCAACGCTTAATTGAAGATGAGGATGTTTTAGTCAACGGGCAAACAGTGAAAGCCTCGTACAAACTTCGTAACGAAGATGAGATTGAGGTCGATCTGGTTTCTGCACCGGCATCAGTTTTCACCCCGGAAAATATTCCGTTGGACATTGTCTTTGAAGATGAGTCTTTGCTGATCATCAACAAATCTGCTGGTCTGATTGTGCATCCCGGGGCCGGCGTTGGTTCCGGGACATTGGCGAATGCGCTGGCTTTTCATTTCGCTCAACTCTCTACGCGAGCAGGTAGTTCTCGTCCCGGAATCGTGCACCGGCTGGACAAGGGAACTTCGGGATTGCTCGTCGTTGCGAAAACTGAAGCAGCGCACGAGAATCTGGCGGAACAGTTTCGTTTGCGCACGGTCTTCAAGTCCTATGTCGCTCTCGTTCACGGAATTGTCGAGCGCGATGCGGGCCGCATTGAGCAGCCAATCGCTCGTGATCCCGGTAATCGCGTGCGAATGGCTGTAGCTCGCACAGGACGCAGCGCTTTGTCGCTTTACCGCGTGCGTAGGCGTTACCAGCGGTTTACCCTCCTGGATGTGGAACTGAAAACCGGTAGAACGCATCAGATTCGCGTACATCTCGCGTGGTTGAAGCATCCTGTTGTAGGGGATCCGGTTTATGGCGGCGGGCGCGACAACAGCTTGCAGAATCAGCGATTGCGTGCTCAGATTCGCAATCTTGATCGCCAGTTTCTGCACGCTGAACAGCTCGGCTTCGTTCATCCAAACACCCAGCAACCAATGCGCTTTTCCGCGTCGCTTCCTGGAGAGCTTTCAGAGCTTCTCGAGATGCTTGAATCCCCTTCTACACCGGGAAACAATTAAACTGAAGAATTGGATTTTGTTTTGTGGCTTAAGTTTTTTCTTTGCGACTTCGCGTTAGGTTGAGGTTAAGCACCTTCTCGCAAAGCCGCAAACGCGAAAATTGTCGGACCGCTGGTTGCTCGTATTTGTCAGCTTGTGTACGGTTTCGTAAGATACCCGGTTGGCCGGAGAGGCAACAAGCTCGCTTTCGGAGGCATCGAAAACGACGTGGGGGTAATCCACCACTCCGAATAGTCTCCCAGACATCATGATTTCACGCATCTCAAAAATATTGTTGAATCTTGCGTTCGCAGTCTGTGCTACCTCAGCACCGCAGATCACAACGGCACAACAGGCGAGACCTCAGCCGACTCCGCCAACAGGTACTGAAGCTCCGGATCAATCCGAACGAGTCTTCATTCGTCGCGTTCGACTGCCAATCACGGTTGTGGATAAGAAGGGACAGTTTGTGCCGGGTCTGACGAAGAGCGATTTCCTGGTGCTCGAAGACAAGGTACCGCAGCAAGTAGAAACGTTCTCTGATGATTTGGGCCAGGCGTTTCCGCTCTACGTGGCCGTGCTAATGGACACTTCCCCTTCGACTGCCGGCAAGCTTAAGTTTGAGCAGGAGTCGGCCATGAACTTTATTCAGACTGTGATCCGCCCGCGTCGCGATCGAGTGTTATTCGCAACCTTCGACAACGAGATAAGATTGCGCCAGGACTTCACCGACAAACTGGATCTTCTCGACAAGGCGGTCTTCAGCGTGAAGCAGACCGGAACACAGACAGCTTTGTTCGATGCGATCTGGCAGTTCTGCGACGAGAAAATGAGATCGGCTGCCGGCCGGCGAGTGTTGGTCGTGATCACCGACGGCGAAGACACCTACAGCCGGGCTGACCTGCGCGATGCAATTGATATTGCGCAACGCACTGAAACAACCATTTTCGCTATCTCAACCAAAGCGGGATTCCTGGCGACAGTTCCCGGAGTTGAGGCAGGCACTGTGAAAGAAAGAAAGGACAGGGATCTGGAAACCCTCGCGGAAGAAACCGGCGGCGTAGCGTTCTTTTCCGGCGACATGCTTTCGCTCGAGCGGTCCTTCTCAAAGATCTCGAAAGAGCTTCGAGCCCAGTATCTGGTTACGTATAAACCGAGCAACGATCGTTACGACGGTAGCTTCAGAAAAATCGAGGTTAAGCTGCTTGAAGGCCGCGGTGATCTGAAGATAAGAACCAAGCGTGGTTATAAGGCGATTGCAGACAGTGTCCGACCTTAGATCGCACTGACAAGGAAGTAAAATGTTCTTACGTGCAAGTCTAGCTCTGTTGCTGTTCTTGGCTCTAATGCCTGGCCTAGCCCTCCACTTTTTTAGCTCCAATCAGAATCCAACCGGCGAGGCTCTTCAGAAAAAACCCCGACAACCCGAGGCACAAGCTTCGCCAACTCCGCCAAAAGAGGAGGTGCCTCAGGATTCGGACGAAGTAGTGCGAGTCGAGACGAATCTCACCAACATATTTTTTACGGCGGCAGACAAAAACAAACGATTTCTAAACACTGTCAAGCGCGAGGACATTCGCATCCTTGAGGATGGCCAGCCCCAGGACATATTTACGTTTCAGCAGAACATTGACCTTCCGTTGTCGCTGGCGATTCTGATCGATACCAGCGGGTCGGAGGAGCGCACTTTGCCGGATGAGAAAGCAGCTGCTCGTTCCTTCATCGAATCTGTGGTCAGACCGAATAAAGACGAGGCGGCGGTGGTTTCTTTCACCGGTGAGGTTACGCTGGAACAGGGATTCACCGGCAACCTCGAGCGAATACGTCATGCTATAGACCGCGTGGAGTTTGTTCCTCCGGCCGGTTACATCGGTGGCGGCGTAGTTGTTGGCAGTACTCCGCCCATTTCGGGTACGAATCAAATGCTCGCGGGATCCACAGCAATTTGGGATGCGGTCTGGGCCACTTCCAACGAGCTGTTGGCCGAGTCGGCTGAAAACACCCGCCGGGCAATCATTCTTCTGACGGACGGCGAAGACACGATCAGCCAGGTGAAAATGCATGAGGCCATCATCCGGGCGCAAAAGGCGGATGCGTTCATCTACGCGATCGGCATCGGCGATATGTACCGTGGCGGAGTGGACGAAGGTTCCTTGAGGAAGATTAGTGAACAGACCGGCGGGCGGGCGTATTTCCCTCGCAATGAGCGTGAACTGCGAGACGCTTTTGACCAAATCCAAAGAGATCTGCGCGAGCAGTATCTGGTGGCTTACTCACCATCCAACAAATCCCGTGACGGCTCGTATCGGCGTATCGAAATCGAGATTGTTAACCCGGAACTCCGCAAGCAAAACCTGAAATTGAATTACCGGCCTGGTTACTTCGCCAAAAACGCCGGGTCTGCGCCCGTCCGACGCCGAACGGAAAAGCCTGAGTAACAATCACTACAAGCCGCTTTCCGAGCCCCGTTTTCGCCCGTAAACTCTAGAAAACAAAAGGGTGACAAACATTAGCCAAGTTTGTTATACTCCGGCTTGGTGGTAGCCTGCACGCCCCCTGATGCGCCGTCCCACTTATTGGAGACATCAGGGAGCCACGACAGTGGTTGGAGTTGGCGCCCGATAACTGGGTACCGAACCAAATCCTCTCTCCTACGACCGTCCACTTTACGCCGAAACGATGAATCCACATGCCTCAGATCGTGGTCGCATCCTGATTGTCGACGACGATCAGAAAGTTCGAGATCTGCTGGTCGAACTGCTTGAGCAGGAAGGCTACGAGGTCGCTTACGCGCCCGACGGGGGCGTCGGTTTTGAGCTGGCGACCTCATTTGAGCCCGACCTGGTGATTAGCGACGTCGTAATGCCGGTGGTTGATGGGTTTACTTTGTGCCGCAATCTCAAGCACAACCCTCTAACAGCTTCCATTCCCGTTCTGCTAATCAGCGGCATTCGCAATACCGCGGACGACAGCATTGAAGGCTTGACCGCTGGAGCTGACGATTACCTGGACCTTCCTTTTCGTAACGAAGAGCTTTTTGTGAAGGTGGCTCGCCTGGTCGAGCGGCACCGGGTCGAACGACACTACCGCGACATTGTTGAGCGAGCTGCCGACATAATCTACGCGAGGGATATGGAAGGCTACCTCGCCAGCATCAACGCTGCGGGCGCTCGCTTCTTTGGCCGCTCCGCCAGCGAGTTGGTGGGTACTCATCTGAGCCAGTTGATTGGTGCTGAGTCTGCGGCAAGTGATATTGCGGAAACAAAGAGGGCCGAGGCGGGGGTTCACCTGCGATCGGTTTATTGTCTCAAAGATGCCACGGGCCGATCCAGATACCTGGAAGGCGTCATCACCGTCGAACGCGATCGGTCGGGCAAAGCAAGCGGTGTTCGTGGCGTCGTCCGAGACATCACCGAACAGCGACTGGCGGAAGATGCTCTGAAAGAAACAGAACGACGCCTGCGAACCGTGGTCAGCAGTGCTTCCCTGATTCTATTCGCCATCGATAAGGATGGCGTGATCACGCTCTCGGAAGGCGAAGGTTTGAAAGTACTGAATCTGAAGCCCGGGGAAGTGGTCGGCCAGTCTGTCTTTGAGCTTTATCGTGAGATGCCGGACGTGCTGGATGACGTCAAACGCGCGCTCGCGGGCGAAACCTTCTCGAGCGCCGTCGCAGTGGGCGATTTGTTCTTTGACACTCGCTTTTCGCCGCTCTTCGACGAGCACAATCAGATCGCCGGGGTTATTGGGGTGGCAACCGACGTTACCGAGAACCGCAAAGCTGAAAAATCGATTCGTGAGAGTGAAGAGCGCTATCGTGAACTATTTGAGA
Source organism: Pyrinomonadaceae bacterium (assembly GCA_035644135.1). Lineage (GTDB taxonomy): Bacteria > Acidobacteriota > Blastocatellia > Pyrinomonadales > Pyrinomonadaceae > PSRF01. The sequence continues at coordinate 10,062 of DASQPD010000062.1, read as the reverse complement.
ATGCTACGGACATCATTTACACGCACGACCTTGCGGGCAACTTTACTTCACTGAATCGCAGTGGAGAAAGACTAACCGGCTATGCCAGGGAAGAAGCATGCAGGATGAATGTGGCCGATGTGATCGCTCCGGAATATCTTAATTTGGCGCGCCGAATGACTGCTCAAAAAGCGGCCGGCAATGCGCCCACAGAGTATGAATTGGAAATTGTATCGAAAGACGGCCGTAGAGTTCGGCTCGAAGTAAGCACTCAGTTGATTGTTCGCGAAGGAAATCCTGTTGGAGTGCAGGGTATTGGCCGCGACCTCACTGAACGCAAACGTTCCGAGGAAGAACTGCGGGAGACGCGAGCATTCTTCCATAGTTTTATGGACAACAGCCCGGCCGTGGCTTTCATGAAGGACGCCGAGGGGCGTTACGTTTACGTCAATAAGCCATTCGAACGTAATTTCGGTCAGACCCTAGCATTTCTAGAGGGTCGCACCAGTTTTGACTGGCTGCCGAAAGAAACAGCCCGCGCGACTCATGAACACGACCTGCAAGTGCTTGCAACGGGTACGCCGCAGGAGATTATGGAGACCGTACCAACCCAGGATGGCGATCCTCATCATTGGCTCGTGTTCAAGTTTCCGATGCCCGATACTTCAGGACAAAGGTTCGTGGCTGGGGTTGGGGTGGACATTACCGAGCGTCGTCGCGCCGAGGAAGCACTGGCGCAGCAGGCCCAGCGCGAGGCGATGACCCACCGGATCTCGCAAGCCATTCGATGCTCACTGGACAGTGCTGAGATTTTCCGCACTGCGGTGCGTGAGTTAGGTTCATACTTGAATGTCGACCGCTGCTCACTTTTCATGCGCAACGATCGGGCAATGTGTGCCACAAATGTCGCGGAGTATCACGCCGATGGCGTGATGCCCGCTGCGGCCGACTTTCCCTTGTCGGATCTGACGGCATTGATCGACGCGCTTGATGAGAAAGGCATATTGGCATTCAATGATGCGGCGCACGATCGACAGATTGCCGACGTTTACGAGCGAATTCTGGCAAAGGCCCACGTGCGATCCATAATGTACGTGGCCATCCGGGTTGGCGATGAAGTGACGGCCGCTTTTGCGCTCTCCACTACCAAAGAGTTACGCAACTGGAGCCAGGCAGACATTGATCTCGCGAAGGCGGTCGCTGATCAGACCGGAATTGCCATTCGCCAGGCCGATCTTTACCAGAAGTCTGAAGCTACCTCAACGCGCGAAGCTCTGGTTAATCGTCTGACAATGGCCATACGAGCCTCATTGAGTTTGTCGGAAGTATTAAGCACGTCAACGAGGGAGCTCGGTCGAGCACTGTCTGCTTCCCGGGTGCTCTTACACCTTTACGATCCGGAACACCCGATTTCACCGGTGGAACATGAGTATGTTGCGGCTGGGATACCGAGTATTAGTGGCCATACTGTCAGTTATGACGATCCCGTGGGCCAATATTTGTTGAAAGCGCAGAAGCCGATAATCATTGAGGATGGCCTGAACTATTACGAGGGCTCGCCGGAATTCAGTGCCTACGTTCGATCCTACTCGGAGAACGTTACGCTTCGTTCTCAGATCGATTATCCACTTGTTGTAAAGGGCCTGTTCCGTGGCGTCTTGTGCATTCAACAGACAGATCGGGTGCGCCGCTGGTCGGAAGATGAATTGGCCCTGGTCGAAGCGGTGGCGGAGCGATTAACGGTCGGCATTGCGCAGGCAGAGCTCTTTGGGATGGTGGCCCGAGGGAAGCAGGAATGGGAAACGACGTTTGATGCCATGTCTGACGGTATCTTTATTTTTGACAGCAGTGGTGTCTTGAAACGAGTTAACCGTGCCGGCGCCGCGCTCGAGGCCGTTCACCCCCGCGCGTTGTTAGGGAAGAAGTGCTGCGAAATCCTGCGCACCAGCTCCGAAGATCAGACCTGTATCGTCGAAAGGGCTATCGCAGAAAATCGCGGTGTGACAATCGAGATTACTCCCGAGCGCTTAAACCGGCCCTTGCTGGTGTCTGTCGAGCCAATCGTCGACAGTGCAAACAAACCGGTGGCCGTCGTTTCCACGGCCCGGGACCTTTCGGAACTTCGCAATGTTCAGGCCGTGGCTCGTGAACATCAATCGTTGTTGACAAACATTCTCGAGAGCGCACGCGAATCAATTTACGCTGTCGACACTGAAGGTCGCTTCAAATGGGTCAACACGGCAACAGTTGCCGGTCTGGGTTATCGGCGTGACGAATTCATTGGCCGCCATTTGCTCGAGATGGTTTATGAAGGAGATCGACAACTGGTGAGCAATAAGGTTGCGGCCGCACTGCAAGGCCAACCGCAGACTTATGAAATGCGCTATTTCGCGAGCGACGGCCGGTTGCGCTACGCGCGGGTGGACAACTCGCCACTGGTGGTTGAAGGAAAAACTACCGGCGTCCTCGGCATTGCCCGGGATATAACCGAACAGAAGGAAGAACGGGAACGTGCCGCGCGAGCTGACAAACTACGCGCCCTGGGCCAGTTGGCTTCCGGCGTTGCTCACGATTTCAACAATTCGCTGGCGGCTATCCTTGGCCGCGCTCAGTTGTTGCGGCGCCAGACGAGAGATGATGCGCTGGTGAGAAATCTGGACATTATCCAGACGGCTGCTGAGGATGCGGCGGCCACCGTGCGCCGGATTCAAACTTTTGCGCGCAAGTCGCAAGTCAAAGAATTTGAGATGCTCGACGTTCGCAGTCTGCTTAATGACGCCATCGAGATCACTCGCACGCGTTGGGAAAACGAGGCTCGGCTGCGCGGGCTGGACTACAAAGTGATGCTTAATGCTGATAGCGGTCTCTTCACGTATGGGAGCGCGTCGGAATTACGGGAAGTGTTTGTCAACTTGATCGTAAACGCCGTTGATGCAATGCCACGCGGCGGCCGGCTGTCTTTGAGTTGTGTCCGCGTTAATGGCCGGCTGCAACTTCGGTTTGCAGACAGTGGAGCGGGAATGCCGGATGATGTGCAACAGAAAATCTTCGAGCCGTTTTTCTCGACCAAAGGCGCCCATGGCACCGGCCTTGGCCTTTCTGTCAGCTACAGCATCATTGAGCGTCATGAAGGTGCCATCAGCGTGAGTTCGGAGCCAGGTCGGGGCACGGTGTTCACGATCGACTTGCCGGCAGTAGAGGCGGGAACGAGCAGTGCTGATGAGCCGGTCAATGCCGAAGCCACAGCTTCGATCTCCATCCTGGTTATTGACGACGAGCCGCCGGTAAGAGAGACGCTGGCGGACATGCTCGAGGCACTGCATCACCGGGTCGTGCTGGCCGAAGGCGGTCAGGCGGCATTGAAGAAGATCGCCCTCGAAAATTTTGATCTCGTCTTCAGCGATTTGGCTATGCCGGAAATGGACGGTTGGGAAACCGCCAGGGCCATACGTAAACGCCAGCCGGATGCGAAGATCGTGCTGGTTACAGGTTATGGTCCCGGGACTCTTCCGCCCGACGGTGAGGACGACCTGGTGGATGCAATCATCGGCAAGCCCTTTGACTTTGCCCAGGTCACTCAGACGATCAAACAAGTCATCGGGAACCGCACAGTCCTTGAGAATGTCGGCGCCTGAGGTTCTCTGTTCTAGTTGTAGCTCATGATTCCCGCACTGGCGGTGAAGCCGACACCAAAGCCAACTACTATCGTCGGACCATGCCAGGAATCCTGCTTCCCAGCCAGCATGAATCCAGTGGAAGCACTGGAGAGATTTCCGTAATTCTTCAATACCTCATACGAGCCGTGGACCTTAGATGAATCTGGGGCCAGCTCTAATTGGGAACATACACCATCCAGAATCTTCTTGCTGCCGGTATGAATCAGGCAATCATCAACCTGGGCCAGATCTGAAACGGGTGATTGTGGATCTTGCAGGACGTTCCTGACGGTGGTGACCGCGTAATGCGCGCCACGGTTGGGAACACTCGGCTGCATGAAGTATTGCGGTCGTCCTTTCAAGAAAGGGTGAGAACTATTACTGATCATGGTCAGGAGGTTCACATCTTCTGGTTCGTCGTTGGTCAAGTGGGAGATTGGTCCAAACGCGGGCTTTCCTTCTTCACAGCCGATAAGTAGTGCGACCGCCCCATCTCCAAAGAGCATCGACTGGACTACGAAGGTGGTATCCAACCTTTTCTGCTCAAACTGGGCTTCATCTACTCTCTGCTCCTTCCTGAGTCGTATGATTTCGCGGAAGCCGTGATAGTCCTCGCGCAGCAGCGGCGCCACGTAAGGAGTATGTGCTTCGGCCATCAACACCATAGCCAACCGGCCGGGGTTGGCGGCCAGGTACCATTGGGCGACCTCGATGGATTTCAGCAGCACTGAACAGCCCTGGGCCTGCATGCTGACAGTTCTCAGCGAGCGGGACAGCAGCCCGTGGGTTTGGCCCATTACTTCAGAGGCGAGACAAGGCAACATTTGGTCTGGCGTGTTGGTGGCGGCGATCAAAAGGCCGATACGCGAGGGATCGCCTTGCCACTCTTCGATGCATTTCTTAGTTGCGTCCACTCCCAGCCTGGTGGTCGAGCTGGTGGCCTTTGCCTTTCCCCCGGCCAGGAATTCCGGATAGTTTTCCAGGGTGGAGTAGCGCTGGTCCACGCCCAGTGCGTTTATGGTGTTGATGAGTTCCGGGGACAGCTTGTGCATGAGCGAGCCTACGAGTTCGGTAGTCTTGAATGCATGTTGCGGCGTTGAGGTGGCTGCCGATAATAGGTTAATCATGACCTTTGCTCCGAAGTGTTTGCTAGTTGATTTGAGGATGACCGCCGCCGGTCGACAAAATTCTGTGTAAATTTCGCAATTGCTTATGTCAAAGATCGTGCCACAATGGCAAGAATCGCGGCAGTCACCATAAGACCAGCCTCACCAATCACTTAGCGGCTCGGCCCGGTTGAAGTTCTGCGCTATTTAGGAAGCAGCCGGGCTGGATACCGTTTATCCAGTCCCGAGTATTTATGAAGGTTTCGTGATATTTGGCCGCATTTAAGATATGAGGCCATCGGTAACGAGGTATACAGCTGTTTAGTAGGTATTCAGACAGGCGGCTTTGCCTAAATAGTCGGGTTCGAGGGCGACTTTTTGATTCGAGTTAGAACTTTTTGGGCAGTTAGGTAAGTTTCAGCAGTTTTAGAATCCAAGCAACGAGGACAGGAACCCCAACAAGCGCGACGATTGTTAGGATCGCATAAGCAGCCCCTTGAACGTACCACAGCTTGTTGTCAATCTTGCTAATAAGACCGCTGAGCTTGTCTTCGCCCTTTGCCCTTGTTTCGACCTCGGCTTTTAATCCCCTAAGTAGGTCGGCGATCTGTCTATCGTGTCCTTCTAACAGCCCCTCGAATTTCCTGTACCATTCATCGTGGGAGCGGATTTCGGTTTGAAGCCTCTCCAGGTCTCCCTGAAGTCGTTTAACCAGATCCATGACGGCCTGAGAAGCCATTGGCTGGTACTTCTGCATCACCTGGATAAGCTCTTCTGGAAAATCGTCTAATGGCTCGCCTACAGGCGGAAACTCCCCGACTTCCGTCTCAGTCAGTTTGTGAAACGTGGCAGCTATTAGCTTCTTTCCTGGGATCAAATCGAACGGACTCGCCGATAAATTGAAGAGCCCAACCAACAATCGACCCTCGTAACCGGGATCAACCGTGAATCCACCTAAGGTTAGTATCCCAGCATGGCTAAGTTTTCGTTTTGGGCTTAGCTGAGCAATCATGTCCGACGGGAGTGACAACCGCTCCTCGCTAAGCACAAAAACTACCTCTCCAGGTTCGATTACTAATTCGCGACGCTCTGCGAGGGTTAATTCGTTTGCATTCACCGGGCGACGAAATTTTGCCTTGAGGATTCGCTGGCTTAACCGAAAATCGTACTTTACCCCTTCCGCGCATGATAACTCGCCGCTACTTATTAACTTTCCTTCTTCTACCATTTTCCTCAGCTCATCGCCGGTTATCATCACTGCCACGATCAGGGAACTCCTTTACTTGGTCAGGAAGTTTAGCTCCCCGCTTGTGTCGTCGGTGATACAGCGATGCAAGCGAGAAAGTACCACAACTAATGGGAGTGTACAATAAAATTATGCGCGACATGTAGCAGAAACAACGAGAAACTGAGTAAAGGTCGAGATTTTCCTTGACAGGTAGAGATCGTAGGATGATTATTGCGTTTGGCTGTCGCCTGCTTGCCCTTCTTTGCTTGGTTCCGTCATTAAGATGTTAGGGCCGCTCGTGCCTTTGGCACGGGGCGGCTTTTGTTGTCAGTGCTTTCAGTGCGATGTCTTCCGACTGGTGGCGAAAGTTGCATAAACGGATCGCTGATACCATACTTAGTAAGAACTCCCTAGATATTGCCATCTTAAAAGGATTGGTGCCCCCGACTCGGCTCGAACGAGTGACCTCCCGGTCAGCGGCCAGGCGCTCTATCCACTGAGCTACGGAGGCACCAAGCTAAGGACGGCGAATTTTCGTTCGCCGTCCGGAAAGGCCTGTTTACGAGGCTGATCTAAGCGGGTTAGACCTCGTAAACAGGCGCGTTGTAAGCAGTCTTGACTAAGTCGATGGAATGTAAACAGTCCTGTTTGTTGTTGTAGGACTCGCTAGATACTGCAATCGTTTTATTGTTTGCAGCAGCTAGATACCATCTCCAAAGCCCTTGATTGTCTTTGTAGATAAAGTATTTCACAACCTTTCCTCCTTTCTTCAGAGATGTAAAAGCATGAACGAAAAATGGCCTACCCATCTTTTTGAATACTCCCATCATGGTTCGACTTGGAGCATAGAAATCAAAGCTCCGAATGAGCACGATGCCAAGGACCGGATAAGACAACTGCAAGATGCCAACTACTTAGGTGTCCTGCAAATGAAAATACCAGTGGAGTTAGGTCTGTTTGCCCGTCTGCTCTGCTGGTGGCAGAATCTAAGACGTACTAAAATTTTTACTTGACACGTGAGACGAGGCTGGTAAGATGCGCTTACAGCCGACCGCCAAACGGCCTAAAACCTAATCCCAACATTGGCATCACTAAACGAGGCGCGGGCGGCAACCCGCGTTTTTCGTTTGTGGCCCCTCAGATTTGATTCCCCAAAAATCTCCGACCACAAGAGATTTCAATCTGTAGTATTTCAAAAGTGCCGAGCCACAAGATAAGTATATGGAATTGTGGCGGCTTCATTATAGAACCGTTCGCGGTTCAGTCAAGGTGAATGTTTTTACGCAGCTTCGTTCCAAAACTCCGGCTTGATATTCAACTCATACATACTCTGAATCAGACAACAGATGTTATGGGCCAATACTTTGCATAAAGCCTCGTTGATCTGCGCCGTTTTGCTCTTACTCCGCAAAGCAACTCCGAATTTGGACTTGAGCATGTGGAAGGTTGTTTCGACGTTTGAGCGTTTGTGATAGTGCGCCATGAATCGTTCGGTGTTGTAACTGTATAGGTGATACATCTGCCTCCAGAGCTAAGTTGTACCCGGACTTCGACTAATCTTCGGGCTGTTGCTCTTAAACGGAATGTAGGGTTGCGCATGGTTGTCTACACTGTTTTCAGGTTCGCGTTTGAAAGTAGGCTTTATCTGCGCTAACTTCCTGCATTGTGAAATTCTTTGCCGTCGCCTCAACCAGCGGCTTGAATTGCGGGCTGTCCCCCGCGTAACCCTCTGTGATTTCAACAGCCGTGATCACATTCGTTTTCACGCCGCACATGATATGGCACTTGATAAACTGCTTCTTTTGAATCAGGTGCGGATTCGTGTATTTAGCGTGCATCCACTGAACAAAGCGCGAAGTAGAAAAGCCGGACGAATCCACCGCAAAGTCAGACTCAACGGCTTGAAGGGGCAAGCTGCTTTCCTCAATGAGCATCTTTAGATAAGGGGTTAGCGCCTCATTCTCAAAGTAGTTGAAAATTGAGTTGTAGCAGGGCAGCTTTGAGATAAAGCCCTTGCCGTGTGCATCACGCAAGTCACTCATAAATCGACGTCCCGAAACAGTCGAGTAAACCTTGAAACACGCGCTAAAGATCATATCTTCAAACGGTAAGCGCGGGCGTCCCATTTTCTGTGAAGGCTCGCCAACACCCTTGCATAGTTCAAACAGTAGCTTTTGAAACTGATCTTTTTCGTTTACCTGTGCGGCGTTATAAGCAGGCCACTCTTGCTTTTAGGTTTTCCTGACTATAACGGTCTCGGTGATAGTTTGAGACTGACCGTCGTCAACGTATTCCCGTTGAATGGTGTACTCTACAGCGAAGATGTGCTTGCAACGAAGCTGCCGACACTCAAAGTCAGGGCAAGACCGAGCGATTCATGGCGCACTATCACAAACGCTCAAACGTCGAAACAACTTTCCACATGCTCAAGTCCAAATTCGGAGTTGCTTTGCGGAGTAAGAGTAAGACGGCGCAAATCAATGAGGCTTTGTGCAAGGTGTTGGCGCATAACCTCTGTTGCCCGATTCAGAACATGTTTGAGCTAAATATCAAGCCGGAGTTTTGGGGTCAAGAAACGGTATAACGCTAGTCTTCGCCTTGGAATCAGGGCAGGGCAAGGCAAGGAAAAAGGGGCGCGGCTGCGCCCCTTTCTCATTGCGCCAACCCGGTAATCCTGCTAGGGTAAGGGCTACGGAAAGGGCTGATTTGCCCTTTTTCGCTGCAAAAACTCAAAATCAATGCCCTTTTCTCATTTCTTTATTGCGTGGGGTTAGTGTCAGCAATCCGCATAGACGAAACACGCATCTGAAATAGTCGCGCAACGTTAACTCGTTAAAATACGTATTATTCTCTCTAAGGAAGGCGCGCCATGAGTTCAAAAGCAGTTCTCAATCCTCGTATTAAGATTAGCAAGACGGGACGCCCTTATGTTGACGTGGCAGACCTGGTCAAGGCTAGGCTTGCGCGTATTGAAAAGGCGCGACAAGCCGAGCAAGGACCGGGGAATCGCAACGGCAATAGTACGGGCAATACCTCAAACGTCAGCGATAATTCTAGCTCCCGCGAAAGATAAAACAGATTGGTCTAAGCGGTAAGTTAAAAGGCAGCCTCCAATGCCCTATAACGTACTACTCCTCCCGTTACTAGGGGGGTTCCTATTCGTCACTTTTTGGGACCGCACCCGTTGGCACGCTCACAGAGCAGAGAAGGACCGTTTACTTATATTTGCCGCATTAGCAGGTTTAGCGTTCCTCGGTCTCGCCTATCTAATTCGGTCGATTCCGCCCTTTGTTCCATGTAAGTTTTGTGATTTGGGTGTCTGCTATCAGATGCCCTGTCCGCCAGAGTGGTGGGACAAATACATCGGATTTCCTCATTCCGGAGTGGCAACATTTGCGTTCATTCTAGCGGCATTGGGCTGGTGGCCTCTAAACCGAATTGCTGATCGATACTATAAAGACTGGGCAGATAATGAACAGCGAGGAAGTAAACGACGCGAATTTGTCAGAGTAGTCTCTAACTACGGGGGTCCACTTGAGCAACTACTGCTTCGCTCTATGCAGGAAGAAAAATCGGTGATGCTAACTTTAAGGGGCGGTAAAGTGTATATCGGCGATATTGGTTCAGGCTTTGTTCCGGGCGAGCATACCGCGATTCATTTGTTACCCTCCAAAAGCGGGTATCGCGACAAACGCCAACGCCTAACCATAACGACTGATTACGACGATGCTACAGTTAAAATCAAGGAACAGGAAGAAGACGCAGACAACATAATAGGGTCTTTTGTAATAGCCATTCCGGTTGATGAAGTTGTTGCGGCTAGTCTTTATCTACCCGAGATACACGCTAAATACTTTCCACATATTCTAGAATTCGACGAACCTCTAGAAATGGATTAACTGCTCCAACGCCGCACAAACACTAACTATCCCGCAAAGCCGTAGATCATCAATGGGATGCACCCCTTTCGTGAGACAAAAAGTTAAGACACTCCCTCGGCCAATCGAAAAAAGTTGTTGCCTTCGACTGGACCGTTGCTGACAATCAGTCTGGTTGGCGAAGCGGAGGCGAGCTCTGCTGGAGAGCAACTCGC